>CAVIJO010000045.1:0-2625 GCA_963643445.1 Candidatus Methanomethylophilaceae archaeon | reverse complement strand
GTGTTGTATTCTCCGAAATCCATCACGATGCCTTCGGACTGATACATTGTGGCGTTGGAACCGAGACCGTTCAGGGCCGCGGACAGGACCGCCCCCGCAAGTATTGCGGCTACGGTGATGATAACCTTCGTGCGCATCATCTTGGAATGCCATCCGGAACTGCCGGAACTTTTCTCGTGTATCCAGGAATTGTCGACCATCGGCGCGGCTCCGCTGCGGAAATGTCCGTCCGCCCAAAAGGGGCAGTATAGACCGGTTAAACCCGTTCTCGGTATAAGTATAATTCGACTATACATCCAATCCAATGCCGCAATGGCATGAATCCGCCATCTGGCACATCCCCGTTCCCGTACGTATCGATCGGAAGGGCCGTCCCGCCGGACACGGGATCCGAGGAGGCCGATCCCCGGAGACAAGGAATTTTAGGGCCACCTATACCTTTTATAGTACGATATGCTAACCTGTTCCATGGTCACAATCACCGCTGACGCGGAGAAGTTCATCAGCGAACTTCTCGAGAAGAACCAGAAGACCGGATGGGGCATCAAGGTGTACCTCTCCGGATACGCGTGCTCCGGCCCCCAGTTCGGAATGTCCTTCCAGGAGAAGGCGGGAGAGGGAGAGAAGGAAGACGATTCCGCTTCCAGCTTCAAGATGTTCTACGACGAGGAAACCGAGAAGGCCCTGCAGGACTGCGTCATCGAATTTGTCGACGACCCCAACTTCGGCACCGGCCTCTCCATCCGCAACCCCAACTTCAACGGGTGCGCCTCCTGCGGCGGCGGATGCGGCGGCTCCTACTGATTTCAAACCCCGGGGCCTCCGTGCCCCGTCCCTTTTTCAGATTCGGGCACCCCCCGACAACGCTTTTAAATGACCCAGATATGAAGATGTACAATGGAGTACGTCGACGTTCCCGGAATCGCACAGGGCAGACTGGAAAAGAGAAGATACCAGTCCGCCATGGCGGAGGGCTGCCTGAAGGAGAACTCCCTCGTGATCCTCCCGACGGGTCTCGGCAAGACGGCCGTCGCACTCCTCGCCGCCGCGGAGGTCCTGCGGAAGGGAAGGAAGGTGCTGATGCTGGCACCCACGAAACCCCTGGTGGATCAGCACGGAGATTACTTCTCATCCATGCTCCCCGGCACCCGCGTCGCGATGATGACCGGACATATGCCTCCGAAGAAGAGGAGGGAGTCCGTAGAGGGATCCGATTTCATAGTATCCACCCCGCAGTCGGTCTCCAACGACCTGGATAACTGCATATACGATCTGGAAGGATTCGGCCTCGTCGTCTACGACGAGGCCCACAGGGGGACGGGCAACTACGACTACGTCAACGTGGCGAAGTATGTCCCCGACGGTGCCGTATCCCTCGGCATGACCGCCTCCCCGGGAAGCGACCTCGCGAAGATTGAGGAAGTCTGCAACAATCTGGGTCTTACGAGGATCGACGTCCGTTCGGATGACGACCCGGACGTATCCCCATACGTCCACGACACGTACGTGAACCGCATAACCGTGAACCTCCCGAAAGACCTCTGCGACGTATCCGAACTCCTGCACAGTATGCTGTACAGGGAATTCGGAAGACTCAGCGCGATGCACCTGACGGTTCCCAACTGGCCCCTGTCGAAGAAACACATGCTGACCGTCCAGGGGACGCTGCAGGCGAGACTCCGCAACGGCGAGAAGAGCATGACTCTGTACCGCGGACTGAGGCTGACATCTATGTGCATCAAACTCCTGTATGCCGTGGAACTGGCAGAGACCCAGGGGATGTCTCCTCTCAGGACATTCTTCGCCAAGATCGATGCGGGCGGAAGGGACCCGAAGGGGCCGAAGGCCGACAGTGAGATAGCGAAAAGCGAGGAATACCGGCAGATCTGGCACATTCTCGAGACGACGGATGTGGAGCATCCGAAAGTATCCCGCATCATGAGCCTCGTAAGCAGAGTGCTCAACTCCGGAGAGAGCCCGAAGATCCTCGTATTCGCCCAATACAGGGAGACGTGCGACATACTCGCGGAGAAACTGTCCCAGGTGGAGAACGCCAGGGTGACGAAACTCATCGGTCAGGCCAACGGGGGTCTGAAGCAGAAGGAACAGATTGAGATGCTCGATAAATTCCGCAGCGGGAACTTCAACATCGTAGTGTCCACGTCCGTAGGAGAAGAGGGACTGGACATAACCAGCACCAATGCCGTGATATTCTACGAACCCGTCTCCTCCGAGATAAGGACCATCCAGAGGAGGGGGCGTACCGGAAGGAAGAACGACGGGGAGGTCTACGTCCTCATAGCAGCCGGCACCATGGACGAAGTGGTCGAAAGTGCCAGCAAAAAGAAAGAGGCCCTAATGAGACAGAGACTGGAAACTCTCAGCAGGGATCTTCGGAAAAAACGTCCGATGAGCAAAGCGCAGACGGGCATCGACGGCTACTGATTTCCGAATACGATTTTAAAAATGAAGAGGCCCGGATTCCGTTTCCGGAGTCCGGTAAAAGGTTTTACTCAAAGGTTTCAGGAGCAACCGGATCTCTTCACGGCGAAGACAATCACGGCAATCGCAATGATTGCGAGGATGGCTGCGCCGACGTAGATGAGGATGTTGGAGTCGCCGTCA
>CAVIJO010000044.1:0-3860 GCA_963643445.1 Candidatus Methanomethylophilaceae archaeon | reverse complement strand
ATCTGGAACAGAGTCGTCGAGGACGGCATCGCCTTCCCCCAGGAGGAGACCCTCTCCGCATTCGGGGCGGAGGAATTCTTCATGTCCCAGACGTACACCGGCATCGCATACGACACCGGCACCGACGAGATCCTGGGGCTCTACATCCTCCATCCCAACAACGTCGGCCGCTGCGGACACATCGCCAACTGCAGCTATGCCGTACGTTACGACGTCCGCGGGAAACATGTGGGGGAATACCTCGTATCCGATTCCAAGGTCAAAGCCGCAGAGAAAGGCTTCCGCATAATCCAGTTCAACGCCGTGGTCGCCACCAACGCCCCCGCCCTGAAACTTTACAAGAAGATGGGATTCTCCAGAACAGGCACTATCCCCGGCGGGTTCCGTATGAAGGACGGGCATTACGAGGACATCGTCGTCCACCACATCAACCTCTGATCTGTTCCGTCCCCTCCGTGCCCGGAATACAGTTAATAAGTACAATGCGGGAACCCGTTAAAACCGCAGAAGTCCATTCCTTTCCCATGAAGGATTCCGATGTATCCGGAATGAACGACGGGGAGCTGCAGCAGGAGTACGACCGCCTCAGGGCCCGTCTCTCCAAGGACAAGGGGCGGGACCCGGAGGGGTACCGCCGCCTCGAGGAACTCGGAGGGGAGATCGACCGCCGCAGGCGGGAATCCCGCAGGGAGTACTTCCGTTCCCTGAAGGAGGAGACCGAGTCCCTCGCACCCATGGGTATGGAATGCTATATCTGCGGACGTTCCGTCGACGGATTCAACGATTTCGTCAGGCGGAACGCGGAGACCGATTTCGGCAGCATAATGGAGAACGACGGACGCCTCCGCCTCCTGGACGAGATCCACTCCAAATCCGTTCCCACGGAGAGGGAGAAGAAGGTCATGAGGGAATTCCTCGACGGGTGCGCCAAAGCCTCCAGGGACATCTCCTTCGCCCTCGGCAACAGGGACTACCTCTTCGTCCTCATGGACTCCGGATTCCTGGACAGATTCTCCTCCTGGGACATCGGGAAGTACAGGTCCGCCGCATCGGAGGGCTTCGCCCTCACCGCCTACGAGAACGACGTCCTCGGGGCGTTCTTCTCCGCCTTCGGGGACGGCATGACCGTCGGCGAGTACGTCCGCAGCATGAAGGACCTCACGGAGAGATTCCGCACCATGTCCGCCGAGGAGGACGACCGGGATTCCTTCAGGGACACCCTCAGGGAGAAGTACGTCGCCGACAACACCGTGGACTGCTTCGAGACCGGTTTCTTCGGCGGGATGAGGATCTTCCTGTGCCCCGTATGCAACGGCATCCTCGAGACGATCTCCGCCACGGAGGACCGCATCCGCAGGAGCATGGAGAAGCGGCCGTGAACCATTGAAATACAACCGCCTGCATTATCCGTCTATGTTGGGCTTCAGGAAGAAAGACCCGGACGTACAGATCTTCGACGACGGCCGCAGGGCGTACAGGAACGGCGACTATGCCAAGGCAGCCGAACTCTTCTCCGACGCGGCCGCGCTGGGACATGCGGGTGCCATGTCGAACATGGGCCTCATGTACTCCCAGGGGACCGGCGTCCCGCAGATCCGCCAGGAGGCCGTGAAATGGTGGTCTGAAGCGGCCCGCCTCGGCGAGATGAAGGCGCAGCACAACCTCGCCACCTCCTACGCCCTCGGCGACGGGATACGGAAGTCCGACGAAGAGGCCCTCAGATGGTTCCTGAAAGCCGCGGAACAGGGATACCACAAGAGCCAGTACAGCCTCTTCAAGATCTATTACGAGGGCCGCGGCGTCCCCGTGGATAAGGAGAAGGCGGCGGAATGGCTCATCAAGGCCGCCCTCCAGATGTATCCGAAGGCGGAACTGGCCCTCGGGAAGCTCTATCTGGAGGGAGAGGGCGTGGAGCCTTCCGAGAAACTCGCCCTGAAATTCCTCAGGCGGGCCGCCCGCCACGGCGAGGAGTCCGCCATGGACATCATACGGGAGATCAGGGGGAAACCCCGGTCATCTCAGCGATGAGATGCACTTCGATATATCCGCCTGATCCAGTTCCCCGAGTTTCTGTACGAACGCCCCGATCTCCGCCTCGGCGGGGACCGACGTCCTCACGGCCGACGGTCTGTCGAGGCCGCATCTCATGAGGTCCGTGATGACGACGTCCCTCCCTCCCCTGACGGAAGAGGGGATTATCTCGTAGACGGCGAAACGCATCCCGTTCCTTTTGCCGACGAGTACGGAGCATCTCTTCTTACCCTCGGTTCCGAAGGGGGCGTCTGCCAGCCAGATCTCCCACTGTCTCGGCGGGTTCCTTTTCGCAGGCCCTCCGGGTCTGTAACTGATCTTCATGGTCCGGGAAACGGCGTGTTCCGATATAATCCTCCCGACCCTTCCGGTTCACGGAGATCTCCAGCCTCGGTTCGGGGAACATACCGCCGGTGTCCACGCGGGGCGAGTGCCTCACGGTGCCCCCGTACGGGAGGGCCGCCGCCGCGGCGACGGCTCTGTCCATGTACCTCTGCATGGACCTCACGAACTCCAGACCCTATTCCGCGGACCTTATGGCCTTGAGAACATCCCAGCGGGAGTAGCGGCCTTCGGCGAATCTGCTGCCTAGGATGCGGTCCGTGCACGAGTCGTCGTCGCTTCTGGCACAGTCGGGGACGCACTCCATTATCCAGCGGGCCAGCGCGGCCGTGTCCGCATCCAGTCTGTGCAGGCATTCGGAATCGAAATAATCGGCGGCCTTCTCCGCCGCATCCGCGATACTGCGGCATTCCGCCCCTTCGAAGAAGATCACCGTCCCCATCGTCAAGCCCCGTCGCTGTACCTGTTTCGGGGCCCGCGCGGGACCGTCCGGATCCTGTCTCCGTGGGATCCGGCCGTGCGGAGCTTTTCTGTTATTCCGTTTGTAACTTTAAAAACAAGACCGCCTACATGTTCGGTTGGAACTCCGGAGGCCGTCCTCTCCCCGGAAAATGAGAGCTTTGGAGCGGGGACGGACCTCCGAACCGTATTCCGGGGCATCGGATTACCCGTATCGGTTTCTGTGAGGAGAGAGTTCGCGGCCCGGAGTAGTATAGGCCGATTCGGATTTCCGTTCTGCCTGCCCCACACTGCTTAGACATAATCAGAGGTTTCCGAGATATTGGATGTATGACCCAATATCATTCATTCTACATATGCAGGGACTATTTAACACATTTGAACCATGGATTGGATAAGTTTCCGCCGACAACCGGGCGGACCGATAACATGAGTGTGGTAACAATGGCGCCGAGAGGGAGATTTGAACTCCCGAGGGAATACTCCCACAAGCTTTCCAGGCTTGCGTCTTACCGGGCTGGGCTATCTCGGCCGTCAGCCGTCGTATTTGGTTCACAATTAAAAATGTTTGGTCGGAGTCCGGGCCGGCGGAGATCCTCCGCCGGTGCGGATCCGTGAAAAAACCATCGAAACCTCTCCGGCAGCACCCCCGTGCCGGGTGCGGATGCCGTTCGGGATGGAGGCATGTGCCAGATTTGCGCCATGAAATACCGTTCCGGGATGTCCGAGGGGATGTTTTCCGACGTCCCGGTTTTTCGGAGTGCAATGTCGAGGCCGCACAAATTCCGAGGCCGGATGTTTCGAGATCGGGATGACCCAGACGTATGGAATCAGGGTGTCTTGCTGTACATCTCCGGGTTACATGCAGTACGATTCTTTATCAATGCGCAGATACATCGGTAAATCATGAAACAGATCGACACCGGAGGACTGTCGTTCAGGGAACTCCGTAAGGAGGACATGTACTATGTCGACAAGTCCCTCCTCATCAAGGACATCCTCGACACCAACCGCAAGGGCGTCTATCT
>CAVIJO010000043.1:0-5124 GCA_963643445.1 Candidatus Methanomethylophilaceae archaeon | reverse complement strand
GCTTCATGTTTCACCGATGTATCTGCGCATTGATAAAGAATCGTACTGCATGTAACCCGGAGATGTACAGCAGAACGCCCGGATTCCATACGTCTGGGTCATTTATATTCCCTAGGCCATGTGCCTGCAGAGGTACGGTTGGGACAGGGCCCGATCCCGTCTTCATTCCGATTCCGCATCAAAATATCCTCTTGTGCGGACTTCGGACGGAAGGGTGCAGGGAAGAGACCCGTTAAGATGAGAAAGGGGAGGCTCCTAACCTCCCTCTTTCTCGGCTTTCGAAGAACCAGACCATACGTGCCGCGGCCGTCCGCAAGACCCAGGAGGCGGCACGCTTTGCCCTCTGCGGACGCTTATGCATCTTCCCTGCGGTCTTCCGGAACATCCCCGGGGATTAATCCCTTTCTGCGTTCATAGTACGCATGTACCAGAGGGACGTACCCCATCTCCTTCAGGAGGGAGTACGGCACCTTCCCGCGGTTCTTCGTGCTGCTGCGGCCGGTGCCGATCCACCTTATCCTCTCCTGCAGGTACCCGTCCACGATCCTCAGGCCGTCGGCGGTGTTCAGCGTCGGGAAGTACCAGTATTCCCACGAGAGTTCCCCGTTCTCCGCCCCGTAGAAGATGCGGGCGAACTTCTGGATCATCACCTCCATCCGCACGGTGCGGTCGATGTTCTTCCTGCCGCCCCACCGGGTTATGCTGCGGGCCGCCCTCCTGATCTTCGCCTTCGTCTTCCTGACGGTGGTCTCCGCCAGGTCGATCCTCCGTCCGCATATGCCGAATCCGAGGAATTCTATCGTATCTCCCGGGGAATACACGTGTTTCTTGCGGGGGTTGATCTCCAGCCCCCGCCCTTTCAGATACGAGTGTATATACTCCCTGTACTCCCGCAGCTCCCCGGGGGTGTCAGCGAGGACGATGATGTCGTCCGCGTATCTGGCGTAGAAGATACCCAGATCGGAGAAATGGCGGTCCATGTCCATGAGATAGAAGTTCGCCAGGAATGCGGATATGGGCAGGCCGGCCATTATCCCCTTCTTCTCCTCCCTCACCGTCTCCTTCCCAGTTCTAACGTACGGGTTCAGGAGGATGCAGGATATGAGGCGGTACTCGTCCGGTTCGATAGTGTCCTCCAGTTCCGGGAGGAGTATGCCGGTGTCCACGGAATTGAAGTAGTCGCGGATGTCGGCCTTGTAGCAGTATTTCCTTCTGAGATCCTTCACACGCGTGAGCCGGCGCACGGCCTCCTTCACCCCCAGGTCCTGCCTGTATGAGTAGAGGCTGTCCGGGAAGATCCCGTCGTACCTGTGGAGGAGGAACGCGGCCATCTTCAGGACCGTGTTCTCCCTGCGGCCGAAACTGTAGACCGTCCGTCTCTTATCGGTGCCGGTCTTGCTGACGCTCTTTCTGCGGGGCGCTGGGAACGCATACTCCCCGGAACGGATCTTCTCCGTTATCCCGCGGTACAGGCGTTTCCCGACGAACTTCTCCAGTTCCGCGTTCTCCCGTTCGGAGCGGAGGCCGTTCCCGGTCCTGTATTCCAGGAAGCGGTCCCACTCCGCATCGTCGCAGAGGTCGTCGCAGAATGACATGTCATGTCAGGTGGACGATGAGTTTCCTCCCGTCCCTGAAGACGGTGTATTCCTCCCGTCCGCGGTACCCCAGGTGTTTCTCCAGGGCCGGGATCGTGATCCTGTGGTCGGTGCAGGAGACGAGGCCGTTCGTGTCCGGTTCGAAGGTGATGTACTCTTTGCTCTTGGCCAGAACCCCCCTGTACCTGGGGACCGTGAAAAGGTCCGATTCGAGATCCGACGGGCCCGTCCTGACCATCTTCCCGGCGGGTTCGGGCCCCGCGGGGGTCTCCTCCTCAGGTTCCTCCGGCACGGACAGTTCCTCTATGATCAGCGACATCTCGTCTATCAGGTAGTCCATGTAATCGGCGGAGGTCTCCAGTTCGGAGTACCTGTTCTTCGCATTGGCAAGGTCCTGCCGGAGGTTCCTTTCGGCCGGGGTCTCCCTGTCGGCGTTCCTTTCGGCCGCCGCCTTCTTCAGACCTTTGATCTCGTCGTCTCTGCTGCGGACGGCGTCCTGCAGTTCCCCGATCTTCTCCTCCTGCTCCCTGTTCTTCTTCCTCAGTTCATCCGTCTTGGTCTTCTCCGTATCCCTTTCCGCGGCCAGTTCCCCGTTCTTCTTCCTGAGGTCGGCGAGTTTCCTCTCGTACTCCGCGGATTTCTCCTTGTATTTCTCGTTCAGTTCGTCGAACTTGGATTTGGGGACGGTCTCCTTCCCGTCCTTTTCGGGAGGTTTCAAACCCGAACCGCTCACGAAGGCGGCCTTCTCCTCCTCGCTGAGGCCATCGAGGTCCGGCATCTCTTTCCTGGAGGTATGTCCGAAGCGGTCCAACACCATGATGTTCCATCGGAAACGGAGCTAATAAACATATTGAACGCCTTCCCCGCACAGTGATTCCCGCATGACCCTCTTCGCCGAACATTCGTACACCCGCGTCATGGTATTCATCGACTACCGCAACATCTACGAGGGGTGCAGATACATGGAGACCTACACCGCCATGGACCTGTTCCGCCTGACCCAGATCCTCGTGGGGTCCAGGGACCTCATCGGCGCGTACGTCTTCGACGGGAAGAGGCCTGCGGCGGAGGGGTCCCCGTCCACGGAACGGATGCACAACAAACTCCGGGACCAGGGATTCAGGGTCATCGCCAGGGACGGCTTCGCCGTGCACGACGGGAAGGTGGTGCAGAAGGAGGTGGACGTATCCCTCGCATGCGAGATGCTGGAACACGCCCTCATGAACCACTACGATGTGGCGGTGGTGGTGAGCGGGGACAGGGACTTCGTCCCCGCGATGCAGAAGGTGCAGGCCGCCGGGAAGAGGGTGGAGGTGGCCGCCTTCGAAGACGTCTACAACGAGGAATGCAAGAGGACGGCGGACATCTACTACCTTCTGGACGACATCCCGTTCCTCATAATGTCCAACCCTCCGGAGGGCGAGTGACATGGACAGGAAACTGGATTTCATCGATTTCCAGAGGGATTTCGGATCGGAATTCACCGAAAATTTCACAGGGGACGACCTGGAGAAGCAGATGAAGAAACTCCGCATCCTCCGTTTCGGACTCGATAAGAAGAGGGTTAACATCGTATCGAGTATCGAAGGGACGATCGTCTTTGTGGACAGGGACTATGCGGGAACGGTGCAGACGGACGACGTGTGGCTGTGTTCCGTCACGGAGTCGGGGAATGTGTATTACGCGGTACCTCTGAAGAAGTTCACCTCGGCGACGTTCGCGGAGTTCGACGAAAGGCTCCGCGCCGAGGTGGAGGAACACATCTGGGAGGCGAACAGGCCGGCGCTCCAAAAGGCCTTCGCCGAGAAGTACAGGAAGGAGATCTACGAGAAGGCCGTGGAAGAGGCCAACTCGAAGAACAGCGAGATCATAAGGTCGCTGAGGGATCGCGTGGCGGAACTGGAGAAGCAGGCGGAACAGAGCAGGATCGTCATAGAGTCCGGGAGCCGTCCCGAGGACGAGGGGATCGAACTGTCGTCGGAGGAGATGCCGGAGCCCGCCGCGGTGCCGGTGCAGGAGGTCCCGGAGCAGGAGGAGATTCCCCCGCGCATACTGACGGGAGGGGGATACCTCCCCCGTGTTCCCGGCATACCGGAGATACGGGCGGCCGACGGGACGCAGACCTCCGGATCCGCAGGAAGGAAGTATTACGTGGAGAGGCTCGACGAGAGGACGCTGTACAGCGACGCCTTCGCGGACGGGAAGTATTTCGTACACGTCAACAGGAGCGGGAAGTTCCTGGTGATAAGACCCAACGGCTATGCGAACGTGATCGCTACCAACCGCAGGATGGTCATAGAGGGCCTGAACGTCATGGCGAGGTTCACCGGCAGAAAGAGTCTGGTCGCGGAGTACAGTTCGAGGTACGACGGGCTGCTGGTGTATCTGTGAAGAAGGATTAAGCGGAGCCGGACGGGCCCGTGACGGCCGAAAGCGGCGGCATGATCATCGGTCTGTCGGAGTAAACCCGGGGCGGGAGTTCCGGGTCCTGTCGGGAAACCCATTGCCTGCGTATGCAGAACTCGGGGTTTGACGCGAGATCGGCGGCTGCGGGTATATGCCGGGAGTCTGCTCCCGGCATTACAGGTTGAAGCTCTTCACCGCCGACCTGAGTTTTCCGAGCAGATCCGTCACGCCGTCGGGAGAATAGAGGTACTCCTCGGCGAGTCTTCTGCATTCTTTCTCGAAGCCGGAATCGGTGCAGTCCATTATGAGCATGGACATCACCCTCGGTTCCGATGAGAGGAGCGTTTTGAACACCATGTATTCCTGTTTGGGGAGAAGATCCCTGAGACAGGCCAGGAATCTCTCCGGTTCCTTCGATATGATTTCCGGCGTTTCCCTCATGACGGATTTCAGCGGTGCGAAAATGCTGTCCGACGCGGAAGAAGGTGCAGGTGCCCGTATGACAGTTGTAGATTTGTCGAATACACAAACTTCGATCCCGCAGATATCATCTTCCCCATCATCTTCATCATCACTCCAACATTTACCAAAGTCAAGACCGTACCCATCGTCTAATTCGGCGGAATCGGGGATAATTACGGAAACAAGGGAGTTGCAATGATGGAACGCACGGTACCCGATGTATGTGACAGAATCCGGAATTGTCACGGAGGCGAGTGAAGTGCAGCCATAGAACGCATACTCTCCGATGTCGGTGACGGAATTCGGGATGGTCACAGAGGTGAGGGATTTGCAACCGGAGAACGCATACTCTCCGATGTATGTGACAGAATCCGGAATTGTCACGGAGGCGAGTGAAGTGCAGCCATAGAACGCATACTCTCCGATGTCGGTGACGGAATTGCCGATGGTCACGGAGGTGAGGGAAGTACAGCCTTCGAACGCATTGGATCCGATGGATTCGACGGAATCGGGGATGATCACGGAGGCGAGGGAAGTACAGCCGGAGAACGCACCATTTCCGATGTCGGTGACGGAATTCGGAATGGCCACGGAGGCGAGGGAAGTACAGCCAGTGAACGCTTCGTCTCCGATGTATGTGACGGAATCGGGGATGGTCACG
>CAVIJO010000042.1:0-5640 GCA_963643445.1 Candidatus Methanomethylophilaceae archaeon | reverse complement strand
TGTATGCCCTGAGTGAAAAGTATACGGTGAAGACCGAACGCGAAGGAGGGAACGGAAGGATCGACATCCTTCTGACTTCCAAGGTCCCCGGGAACCCGAACATCATCGTCGAACTCAAAAGGACCGACAGCGAGAAGGAACTCGGCCCCGCTCTCGATGCGGCAATGTGCCAGATGCATGAAAGGAAGTATTATCTCGGCATGTCCGGGAAGGTCATCCTCACTGCCATGGCGTTCTGGGGGAAGATCCCGAAGGTCTGCACAGAAATTATAGAAGTCTGAGAAACACAGAGGTGCGGCGTTCCGCCGCACCCGTTTCCGTGCGTATCCGGATATGCAGAGTCCTTCCTTCGGCAAAGCAATGTGCCAGATTGCAGAAAACAGCATACGGTGCGGCGTTCCGCCGCATCCCGCAATCCGATCATAAACGCAGAGTGAGTGGGGCTGCCCGGATTTGAACCGGGGTCAATAGGTCCCGAACCTACAAGGATACCAAGCTACCCCACAGCCCCTTTCGCTGCACCTCCCCGATTCTCTCTTACTTAATAAAATGTTTTCCCGCAGGGTCCGCCTGTGTCGATGTAACGGCCCTCCCCGGATACCGTCCCGCAGGGGCGGTCTTCCGTGCTGGGTATTACTGCGTACGCCTTACGCTGACTACGGCAATAGTCGGTTTTTATTCTCGAGTATATAAAGAACCGTCCATCGTCATTATATATTGTTTGAGACATCCTTTTCAGCGATGAAGGGAATCATCCTTGCCGCCGGCAAGGGCACTCGTTTATATCCGGCGAGTCAGCACATTTCGAAGGTACTCCTTCCCGTGTTCGACAAACCGATGATCTACTATCCTCTGTCCACGCTCATGAGCGCAGGCATCACGGAGATCCTCGTGATAACCTCGAAGGAGGATAAAGCATATTTCAAGAAACTCCTGGGGGACGGATCCCAGTTCGGGGTCGACCTCAAATACGCCGTCCAGAAGGTGCAGAGAGGCATCGCGGACGCATTCCTCGTGGCCGAGCGTTTCATAGACGGGAGCAGCGTCGCTCTCGCCCTCGGCGACAACCTGTTCTGCGGGGAGGAGATGGACGAACTCCTGGCCCAGGCCATGGCCGGGTCGGGAGGGGCCACCGTGTTCTGTAAGAAGGTGGCGGACCCCCGCGCCTTCGGCGTGGCCGAGATGGGGGAGGACGGGAAGGTGGTCTCCCTGGAGGAGAAACCTGCCGACCCCAGGTCCGACATGGCCGTCACCGGCCTATACTTCTACGACAGGGACGTGGTGAAGTACGCCAAGAGACTGAAGCCCTCCGCCAGGGGGGAGCTGGAGATCACCGACCTCAACAGACTGTACATGGAGGACGGGAAGCTGCAGGCCATCATCCTGCCGGATTCCGTCGCCTGGGCCGACACCGGGACCTCCGAGACGCTGCTGGAGGCCAGCAACTACATCCACGACGTGGAGAAGAGCGGCAGGGCCATGGTCGGCTGTCCGGAGCAGATCGCGCTGACCAGGGGCTACATCACCAAGAGGCAGCTCCTGGAGTGGGTTTCCCGTTTCAAGGAGAACGCCTACTACAGTTTCGTCAGGGACCTGGCCAAATCGGACTGATGTCCCATGGACCTGTCCGGGTACAGGGAGAGCATAGATTCCGCCGATGCCGCGGCGTTCGACATATTCGATACGCTGACGGTGAGGCCTTTCTTCCGCCCCAGGGATCTGTTCTATCTCCTGGAGGCGGAAAGCGGCCTGGAGGGGTTCCACGACGCCCGCATAGAGGCGGAGAGGAGCGCCCGGAGGGCGGAGTTCGAGCCGGACATCCACAGGATCTATGAATTTCTGGATCCGAAGTACTCCTCCCTGAAGGATACGGAGATAGAGTCGGAGATAGAGTTCTCCCGTCCGGACCCGGACGGGGTGTCCCTGTTCCGTTATGCCCTGGAACGGGGTAAGAAGACCGTCCTCGTATCCGACATGTACCTCGGGAAGGGGATCATTGAGAGGATACTGGAGAGGAACGGTATCTCCGGGTATTCCGGACTGTACGTGTCGTCGGACCTGAAGGCATCGAAGCGTACGGGGACGCTGTACGGGAAGGTGCTGGAGGATCTGGGACAGTACGGAGGGAAGGTCGTGATGATAGGCGACAACCCCCGTTCCGACCTGGCGCAGGCCAGGTCGTCCGGGCTGCGCGCGGTCCGCTGGATCCCGCTGAGGGAGAGGTACGGGGAGTGCCATCCGCGCGAGATCAGGTATGTGCGGAAGCATCCCGGGCTCGGACCGTCGGTCATAGCCGGGATGGACATCCTGCAGTGGTCCCCCGACCGGGACGAGGGCTACTGGCACGCGGCCGCCCGGAGGTTCGGCGGACCAATGAACGTCATGTTCGCGGAGTTCGTGAAGAGGAACTCGGAGGACGCGGACGGGCTGGTGTTCTTCTCGAGGGACGGATACATGCCCATGGAGACGTACAGGATCCTCGGGGGGCGGAAGCCCTCCGTGTACCTGCATACTTCGAGGGCGGTGGCGAAGGTCTTCGGGGGGAGGGACCTGTCGGACAGGGACACCGTACTGTCCCTGATGGGGTATCTGAGGAGATCGGGGAGGTATCCGGACCTGGAAGTGCCCGGGAAGTCCGGGTACAGGACGTTCGCCGCGGAGAACAGGGAGTTCCTGGAGAAGGCCGTCGGTGAGGGGCACGCCCGTTTCTCCGGATACGTGAACAGGACGCTGGAGGGGATGGAGAGACCCATGGTTGTGGACGCCACCACCATGAAGTTCACGTCCCAGAAGGACGTCGAAGGATATCTGGGACATAAGGCGAAGGGGTGCTACTACGCCGTGATGCGGGACAGTCCGGAGGACTACGCCGCATACTGCGACAGGACGCACCAGTTCCTGTCGTCCTCGTACGTCAACCTGGCGGAGTTCTTCATGGGGAGCGGGGAGAACACGGTGCTGGATATCGGGGATGACGGGGAACCAGTCCTGGCGGAGGGCGTGTCGCCGGACGAGGAGATCCGCATGGAGGCCTTCCCGGAGATATACGGCGGGATAACGGAGTGCGCCGAATTCTACAGGGGGGTGTTCGGGGACCGCATGCCCCTGATACCGGGGGATGCCGTGGACGGGTGGGCGGACGTCCTCATGGCGGAGGACCGGGGGGAACTGTCGGAGATAAAGTGGGCGGTGAACACGCAGCACACGATATTCAGGCACCTGATACTGAGGTTCTCGGACCTTCCGGGGCTGGTGCTGATGAAGGCCGCGAGTAAGATTTTCTCTAGCAGAAAAAAATTATGAGCCAGTTGGCGGATACATCCGAAAAAAGGATGGGCTCTGCGTTAGCATTTTAACTGAGGATTGTATCCTACGCAGAAGGATAGTATGAACGGCGGAAATTCGGGGAAAACAGATTCGATGGTATTTGCTACGGATTCTCTGAACAAGATGGCGGCGGAGATCTCCGGGTTCACGGACGACCTCCAGAAGGCGGTCTCCGTGGACTCCCACGTGAAGAGGAGATACAAGCATGTGCTCATCTGCGGGATGGGCGCATCCGCCATCGGCGGCGCGATCTTCGCCGATTCCATGTATTACACCTCCAAGGTTTCCGTCGATTCCTGCAAGACCATGGCGCTCCCCGAATGGGTGGACAAGGACACCCTGTTCGTGGCCTGCAGCTACTCCGGAAACACCTACGAGACCAAGTTCATGTACAGGCTCGCCCTGGATGCGGGACTGGATGTCATAGCGGTCACCCACGGGGGCGACCTCCTGGAGATGTCCCGGGAGAACGGGAATCCCGTCGTTCTGATCGAGGGGGACCCGATGCAGCCCCGCTCCGCCATAGGATGGTTCATCGGTACCCTGGGAGTGATCATCGAGGATGCCGGCGGACCCGGCATACGCCATCAGATAAGGTCCATGCTTCCCCGCCTCAGGAAGTACAGGGCGGAGATGGAGGCCGACGGCGGCATCGCATGGACGATCGCGAGGAACCTGGAGGGACTCGTGCCGGTCGTGTACGGTGTTCCCGACATGGAGGCCGTTGCGGTACGTATGAAGAACCAGCTCAACGAGAACTCGAAGATCATCGCGTTCTCCGGGGTGATACCCGAATTCAACCACAACGAGGTCGTCGGATGGTACGACGATCCATACAGGACCAAATTCATGCCGGTGGTCATCCGCGACAACCGGCTGACGGAGGTCAGCAAGATCCTCGACGAGACCGTGGACCTCCTGGCGAGCAGGGGCGTGAAGGTGTCCGTGATAGACACCAAGGGGGAATCCCTCCTGGAGAGGATGATCTACGGCATAATGGCCGGAGACCACATCTCGTTGTACATCGCGGTGCTGCACAACATCGATCCATGCAACGTGGATCCCATCGTGGACATCAAGTCCAGGATGGACAAGGCCCTGAGGAATCAGCAGACGAAAGGGTGAATCCGTCCGAGTGCCGTCTCAGAGATTGTGCATCTTTTTCTCCCATTCGTATGCGGTGCGGATGCTGTCGGAGAGGGTGCGGCGGGGATTCCAGCCTAAGACCCGTTTGGCTTTCCTGTTATCCGCGACCAGTACGGCCGGATCTCCGGGGCGCCTTCCTTTGATACTCAGTGGAATTTTCTTTCCTGTGATTTTTTCGCATTCGGCAAATATCTCTTTGACAGAACTTCCCTCGTTCGTACCGAGATTGAAGAAGTCGCTTTTTCCGCCCTCGATGAGATATTCGAGTGCCAGCAGATGCGCGTCTGCGAGATCTTCCACGTTCACGTAGTCCCTTATGCAGGTTCCGTCGCGGGTATCGTAGTCGTCTCCGAAAAGACAGAATTCTTCCCCGTCCCCGAATGTGGATTTGAGGATATTGGGGATGAGATGGGTTTCGGGTTCATGCCATTCCCCCACCCTGCACTCGGAGTCCGCACCGGCCACGTTGAAGTATCTGAGGCGGACGCTTCTGATTCCGTAGGCGGTCCCGTAGTCGTCCATCATCCTCTCGATGACGAGTTTGGTTTTCCCATAGGGGTTTATGGGTGCCTGCGGATGCTCCTCATCTATCGGGATGTATTCCGGCTCGCCGTAGGTGGCGGCGGTGGACGAGAACACGATCTTGTCTACGCCGTGGTCTTTCATCGAATCGAGGAGATTCATGGTTCCGCATATGTTGTTGCGGTAGTATATGTCCGGTCTTTTTACGGATTCAGCCACCTGGGACAGTGCGGCAAAATGGATGACTGCGCCGATATTGTAGGAGGCAAATGCGTCATCGAGATCCTTTTTGTTCAGAAGATCCCCAGAGACCGTTCCGAGGAATTTTCCCTTGGTTTTTGTTTCGGAGATTGTTGCAGAGGTTTCGGCATGACCGGTGGAATGGTTGTCGAAGGTGAGGACATCGTATCCTGAATTTAGAAGTGTAAGGGTACAGCAACTTCCTACGTATCCGTCTCCCCCAGTTACGATTATTTTCATCAGTTAATCCGCTCCATAGATATGTGCATTTCATTTTGACTTGGCATCTTTATTTGCTCTCATACCACGGTTTAAACACGGGAACATACAGATCATGCTCGCAACGTACGGGGAGTTTCATTTTTTTGAAATTTTCCTTGTCTTCAGGCTGAGGGTGATCAATCC
>CAVIJO010000041.1:0-5810 GCA_963643445.1 Candidatus Methanomethylophilaceae archaeon | reverse complement strand
TCTTCGGGGAGGAGTATACCCATAACACCAAGAGCCGCCGCAAGCTGCGCCTGGTAATCGGGACGGGACTCGTCCTCACCCTCGCCGTCGCCCTTCTGGCACTGTGCGTCGGATCCAAGACCACCATGGGTCTGGGGGAGGCTGTTTCCGCCACGATTTCCGCCATACAGAAGGGCGGACACAGCCTCACCTATGAGGAGATGCTCATCTACAACGAGAGGCTGCCCCGCGTCATAGCCGCCTTCGCGGTGGGAGTGGGTCTCTCTGTGGCGGGAGCGGTCTATCAGGCGGTCATCAAGAACCCGCTTGTGGAGCCGTACATCATGGGGGTCTCCTCCGGTGCCGGCACCTTCGCAGTGGCCGTCATCGCCCTGGACTTCACGTTCTTCGGACTGCTGTCCGTCGGGAACACCTACATGACTGCCGTATCCGCCGTGGTCGGAGGTCTCCTGGCCTTCGGATGCACGATGCTACTGGCCGAGAAGACCGGCGGGAAGTCCATAAACTACGTCCTGGCGGGAATAGTCATAGGGCTGGTGTTCTCGGCCGTGCAGTCCCTGATCATGGTGGAGGCCGGGAACAAGGTCTCCAGCGCCCTGTCGTGGCTGTACGGATCATTCGTAAGGGTGGGATGGGACAATCTGTGGCTCGTCCTGATCCCGTGTCTGGCGCTTTCGTTCGTGCCGCTGATCTGGGCGAAGGAACTCAACCTGGTCCTCCTGGGAGAGGATCAGGCGCAGCAGATGGGGCTGGACGCCAAGAAGTTCGACAGAATAATGCTGATCTTCGCCTCCGTCCTGACCGCCTTTTGCGTCGCATTCTGCGGTATTATCGGGTTCGTGGGACTCGTCATCCCGCACCTCAGCAGGATGATCGTGGGCGGGGACCACCGTCTCATGCTCCCGACGGCCATGGCTTTCGGAGGATTCCTGATGATCGCCGCCGATCTGCTCGCCAGAATCCTGCTGACCGGATACGAGCTGCCGGTCGGGGCGATCACCACGGTGATAGGCGTCCCCGTGTTCGCATATCTGCTCGTGAAGAGAGGGAGGAGTTACGATGCCTGAGGACGGGAACATCCGGAAGAGGTTCAGACGTCTGATAGACGGGACGTCGGAGAAGCACATTGCGGTCAAGAAGCACCGTGCCGGATTCATCCTGTGCACGGGAGCGGTCCTGCTGCTGATCATGGTCCTCGTATCCCTGACCGTGGGTCCCACCGGGGTATGGAATCCCCTGGATGCGCTGGAGACCTCCCGTTTCCCGAGGGCCGTGGCGGCCATCGCCGTGGGTATAGGACTTGCGGTGGCGGGTGCGGCGTACCAGGCGGTCATACGCAACCCCCTGGTGGACCCGTACATCATGGGAGTGTCCTCCGGAGCGGGTACGCTGGCGGTCGCTGTCATCGCATTCGATTTCACGTTCTTCGGACTCATGTCGTCCCACTCGGTTTACCTGACGGCCGTCGCCGCGGTAATCGGGGGATTGGCGGCATTCGCCGCCACCACGCTGCTGGCACAGCGTGCGGGCGCCACCACCAACGCCTACGTCCTGTCCGGAGTGGTAGTGGGACTGGTGTTCTCCGCCGTACAGACCGTGATGATAGTGTTCTCGGGGGACAAGCTCTCGAGCGCACTCCTCTGGCTCTTCGGCTCCTTCGCCGAGGTCAGATGGAACCAGGCCCTCCTGGTGCTCGTCCCGGTGCTGATACTGTCGTTCTTCATAATGAGGTACGCCAAGGAACTCAACCTGGTCCTCCTCGGGGAGAGCCAGGCGAGGCAGATGGGCCTCAACGTGAAGAGGTTCAACGTTGTCATGCTGGTCCTTGCGTCCGTCATGGCCTCCGTCTGCGTGGCATTCGTCGGGATCATCGGGTTCGTGGGACTGATCGTCCCCCATTTCTGCCGTATGCTGTTCGGAGGGGACCACAGGCTCGTGCTTCCGGCATCCATGGCCTTCGGGGGTTGTCTGATGGTGTTCGCGGACCTGCTTTCCAGGATGATAATCCTGGGGATAGAGCTCCCGGTGGGAGCTATAACCACGCTTATAGGCGTGCCTGTGTTCGCATATCTGCTGATCAGGAGAGGGAGGATGTACAATGGGTGAAACGCCGCTGTTGGAAGTTCGTCATTTGGATAAGGTATACGAGAACGGCTATCATGCCGACAGGGACATATCGTTCTCCCTGCCGTCGGGTCTCCTGGTGGGTCTCATCGGGCCGAACGGCTGCGGGAAGACGACGATGATGCGCTGCATAAACAAGATACATCAGCCGACAGGAGGGGACATCCTCATCGACGGCGAGTCGGTCCTTCCCAAGACCCCCGCCGAGGTGGCGAGGCTCGTGTCGAACGTCCCGGCGGAGATGACGGCGTCGTTCGGTCTCACCGTGTTCGAGACGGTCATGTTGGGACGTTATCCCTATCTTCAGAACATGTGGTGGGAGACGGAGGAGGACGAATCCATGGTGGAGGAGACCCTCCGCAAGTTCGGTGTCCTCCATCTGCAGGACCGCGCCCTGAATATGCTGTCCTCCGGGGAGAGGCAGAGGGTGCTCATCGCCAAGGCGTACGTGCAGAACCCGCGTCTCATGCTCGTGGACGAGCCCACATCCCACCTGGATATGAAGTACAAACTGGACGTCATGGAGTATCTGCGCGCCATGGTGAAGCAGGACATGACGATCCTCGTGGCGGAGCACGACATCTCCCTCATGGCCAGGTACTGCGACCTCTGCGTCATCATGAAGAAGGGCGAACTGGTCGCCGTCGGGGATCCCAAGAAGGTCATCACCGAGGAACTCATCCGCGACGTCTACGAAGTGGAGGCGTCCGTCGGCACCGATAAGGACGGAGAGATCTACGTCCTTCCCAAGAGATACATCGGGGATTACAGTCTCTGAGCGCAGTTAGTGCTAACTGCAGGGGTCGCCTTTAAAATCCCTTCTCTGCGAAGTCCTTTCCGCGCAAGACGCGGAGAGACGACTATGGAAGACGGAACGAAAGAGAAGGAAAGGATAAACAACGACAGGCTCAACGGCATCTTCTCCGATGCCGGGAAGGATTACGGATTGGACGACGTTACGGCGCAGTTCACCGCCTTCAGGGACCTGAAGATCAGGTGGCAGAGGACGTACAGGATGGCGGACTTCATGGTGTCCGACTATCTGGACGACGCTCCCGACGGGATCCTGAGGGAATTCGCAGACACGATTATCGCCAAGGCGTTCTCGTCCGACGACAGGGATTACCCCGGATCGGTCGTGGAATGGATATCGTCGGATGCGTTCCGCGAGCGCAAACAGCCCATTTTCCTGCGCAGGAGCAAGAATCTCACCCGCAGCCCCGTGGGGGAGGCGAAGAACCTTCTGGATTCCTACGGACGCCTGGTTGATGACGGATTGGTGGAGGAGGACCCCGGGCTGTGCCTGACATGGATGAAGACCTCGTCCGCCAGGAAGATCGGCCACTGCAGCGTCGTCATGGACGTGGTGGCCCTCTCGGCGGCACTGGACAGCGCCGATGTGCCGGATCCGGTTCTGGATTACTGTCTGTACCACGAGATCTGCCACACCGTGATAGGGTTTGATCCCTCGGGCAGGGAGCACGAGAGGAGATTCCTGCAGCTCGACGGGATGTATCCCCGGAGGGCGGAGGCCGCGGAGTGGCTGAGACATGCGGATCTGTTCGTCTGAACGGAGAATGTCTCCCGGGCGCTAACACGCCCTGTCACGGTCCGGTGATGACACCGGCCTCTGGGCACTGACGTACGCCGGGAGTATGTGTCGGACTCCGCGTTGGCCTCCGGTCATCGCTACGGCGACACGCCGCCGCTACCGCAGGAGCCCTAAAGAATTAGGGACGGAGCCGCTGTACGCCGTTCCGTACACATGGCGGTCACATGTCGCGCCCTTCCGTCGGAACGGTAGGAGAAGGACGCAGGCCGGGATATATCAGTATTTCGCAGAGGCCGGGTCCCGGCCCTGTGCGTGCGCATGTGCCGGCCAGGATACGGGGATGTCCCGGACCGTCGGTTCGGACGGCAAAAACAAAGTGTTTGATCCGGGGCAGGGCCGGTCCGAACCCCTGTCGGGGACGGATCGCCCTTCCCGGAGTTTAACATGTTTCAGGCGGACCTCTTCCTCTGCATGATGAAGAACCCGGCGACCGCAAGCACGGCAATGGCCGCGGCTGCCGCGATGATCAGCACCGTCGAAGAGGAATCCTTCGGAGAAGTTTCGGGGGATTCGGTATCATAGGCTATCGCATAATCCGAGAAGTGGTTCGTATTGAAGATCAGATAATTGTCCGAATAGTCGTATTTGATTATCTCATACTCGGAGCCTATGTAGTAGAGGACGACGTTATCGATCTTGTAATTCTCCTTCAGGATGAACGGTATCTTGATCGTGACGGTTCCGTTCTCTCCGAAATTCTTGTTGTCGCCGAAGGTGATCCTGTAATAGGACGGATCGTACCCGGGAGCCTTGTTGTTGATCAGATTTATGCTGCTCTCCTTGATGTTTCCGATATTCAGGATGGAGTCGTTTACGATGAGGTTGTTCAGGGCCTTATCGTTGAACTTTATCTCGAAATCATCGATGGTCACATTCAGATAAGTCTTGTTCTTGATCAGCTGGATCTGTCCGGAGTTGAAGAGCGCCCCCTCGGGTCCCGAAGATACACTGATGCCGTTGTCCTTTTCGTTCACATTTAGAATCAGCACTTTGCTGAATACGGCCTCGAATGTCATGTCCGCATCACCCATCACGGTGCCGGCAGCAAGGCCGTTCCATTTCGAGAAAATGTATTTGTAATGTGCATCCGACTTTGTCGCTTTCTTTTCGGTGGCGGCGACAGGTTCTCCGAATCTGTATGCGATTCTGTCGAGTTCGGTACCGTCGCCGTTCAGGAATACGGCGTAATGGGTGTGCGGTGTCAGAGCGGCGGTGAAGGTAACGTCCTTCGCCGGGACCGTGAACTTTCCGTTCTCCACAACGGCGTCCTCGGAGACCCAGGCACTCACATCGTATCCTGTTTCGGTGTAGATGTAAGCGTCCGTCACAGTCCTGTATGCCGCAGTATCCTCGTGAACCGTTTCGCCGTCCACCTTGTAGGTTATCCTGTAGGTGTTCGCAGTATACTTGCAGACGATGACGTTGTCAGCCTCGACAGACGTTATAGTCAGTTTCTCCCCGGGTGATGAAAGGACATATCCGGGGATTTCGATCAGCTCCGCCTCCACCTTGGTGCCGAAACCGGCGGTACCGGTCCTGTCGGCGGCGATGGCGGCGCCGCTCCCGTCCTGATACTTCACAGTGTAATTGTACTGCCTGAGAACGGGTTCGAAGTTGGGTTCGAAGGTGATGTCGGTATCTCCCATGGTCAGATCGGCGGTGAAATCTTCCCATCCGGAGAATTCGTAGGTATGCTGTTCATCCATGGCCTTGGTCGGAGTCTTCGCAGAAACTGCGACAGGCTCTCCGAATCTGTATGCGATCCTGTCGAGTTCGGTACCGTCTCCGTCGAGGAAAATTGCATTGCGGACGGTAAGGGCGGAGAACACCACATTCTTCTCAGGCATGGTGAATTTGCCATTTTCGCCTACCGCAACGTCCTCACTGACCCAGGCCGTCGCATTCCCGACGGCAGCGGCCAGATCGACCGAGGAACCATATGTGTACGATTTGACCTCGCCGTATGTTTCCCCGTTGAGTCTGTATGTCACCGTGTAGGTTTCGGCCTCCACGACGGCGAACGGGGAGAAACTGTCAGTCTCGAAAGTGACCGTACCTGCAGTCTCATCCGCCG
>CAVIJO010000040.1:0-6548 GCA_963643445.1 Candidatus Methanomethylophilaceae archaeon | reverse complement strand
AATCGGCCCCGGCACCGCTCGTACCCCTGGTGAACGTCACCTTTGTGATTGCGGTACAGGAACCGAATACGGGGTTGGAAGGATCGGTACCGACTGCGTTAAGGTCCATCGGGATGGTGAGTTCCTTCACATTGACGCATCCTGAAAGAATATAGCCGCCGATTGAAGTGACGCCGTCCCCGATAACAATCTGCGTGAGGTTGGCTCTGCTGAGATACCAGGGCGTATATTCGTAAGAGCCATCGCCCGAATTTCCGTAATTGTACGCAGTGCCTGTCCCTTTGGTGAACTCCACCTTCGTAAGATTAACACAGTTCTCGAAAATCGGACAAATCTTGGAACCCTCAGTCGTACCGGCCGCCTTGAGACTGATAGGGATGACCAATGTCCTCAGAGAAGTACAGTCTTGAAAAGCATACGTTCCGATAGACGTGACTGAATCCGGAATGGTTATCGAACCAAGAGAGCTGCAACCCGCGAACGCCACATCCCCGATGGAGGTGACGGAATCGGAGATGTTCACAGAAGTAATCTTGGTGCACAAAGAAAATGCAGAGACTCCGATATTTTTTACCCCGTTTCCTACGGTAACAGAAGTAACCGAACCGCGGTAAGAATACCAAGGAGCGAGATCGGAAGTGTAATCCTTCATGGTCCCCGAACCGCTTATCAGCAGCGTCCCCGACGATGCCGTGAATTTGTAAGTCACCCCGTCTCCGCAGGAGCCGGAATCGTCGGATACGGCATCCGCCTCCTCCGACTCCCCGTTCGCGGCGAAGGCCGATACGGACACCAACGCCAAAACTGCCAGCAATACATATTTCCAATTCATAACGAAAACCTTCTCATACCTGTACGGCGGACCGGTCCGCCTCCCGATGCCGTTCCGAACAGGCACGGACACCGCTTATAAAACCCAGGCACTGCATGCAACGCCGCTGCATACCCGGGAACATGTTCCGTAAAGACGCCCTGCGGCGGCAGAACCCCCGGAAAACCCTCCGACTCTCCCGTTCCCCGGGAAAAACGAAGCGGGGACGGCACCGAACAGATTCCGTACATCGGAAAAATCAGAGGATCTGCACAGACCGCAGCCCTGTCACGGAATTCTGACAACACATCGGAGCCCTCTTTCCAGGGCTCCTGCGGAACGCCCTGCAGACGTCTGCGGAACGGAAAAACCGTCCTCCCTCCCCCTCTCGGATTTTCGAGACAGAGAACGGGAACGGAACCCAATACGGCTTTTAACGGCGGTCGGGTATATATGCCTACCGAAATAATGTACATTTTACATAACATTGGATTGGAAAAGCGAATGCGTCCGCAGACCTTTCGGAACGGTACGGAAACGCCGAAAATCGGAAATCGCAGACGGCCCGGCGATTCCCATCGATTTTTAATATGAGCAGGGTTATCCGTCCGACTATGGCAACAGACAAGATTTGCTCCTCCTGCGGGAAGAGACTTATCGGCCACGGCAACACCTTCTTCAAATGCCCCAAGTGCGGGGAAGCCGAGATCGGAAGGTGCGAGCAGTGCCGCGATCAGAGCGTTCCCTACAAATGCCCCAACTGCGGGTTCTGCGGACCCTGAGGTGCGGAAATGGGACAGATTGTCTCCGCATACGACATCCTGCCCGAGAGCACGGACGTCGATCTCAACACCGTCATCGAGGCCATCCCGAAGGTTCTTCCCGCAGGAGTGAAACTCCTCGAGACGAAGATCCTGCCCGTGGCATTCGGCCTCATGAAAGTGAACGCCGGTTTCGCCATCGACGACTCCATCGAGACCATCGGAACCGACCTCGAGAACGCTCTGACTTCCATCCCCGGAATCCAGAACGTCGAGTGCGTCTCCTCCACCAACTGCTGATCAAACTCCATACGGGATCCGCACCCTTTTCCGCCGGATCCCGCCTTTCCTTTTCACCGGAAGAACCGTCTCCGGATCTTCGTACGCATGTACGTCGACCCGTCGCGCTTGTACAGGAACCTGAGGTAAAACCTCAGAGCGGCGTAATACGACCTCGGGAAATGGCGGAACACCCATCCTTCGAACGTGCCCTTCAGATGTTTCCCGTATATCTCCGCGAATTCGGGACCCTTCGCGAATGCGAGGAACGCCTTCCTCCCCATATGTCCGCTGGAACGCATCGCAAACACGGCGCTGTTGCGGAGGACCTTCTCCCGGACCTCCGGAGGCATATCTGCGGCGTCCACGCCGCTGTAGGCGGCGATCTCGTCCCTGCCCCTGCGGTCCATGTTCTCCTCCGAACGGGTGATGGAACCGTACGTCTGCCTGTAGGCATAGAGCGGCCTCAGATAGACGGAAATCCTGCCGCAGTACCTGAGGAGTTCGTATGTGTAGACCACATCCTCGGCCATGGAATCCATGAAGAACAGTCCGTTCCCGACGGCCGTCTCCCTGCTGATGAATTTGCTCCATGCGGTGACCGGTATCCTCATGGGAACCCAGGACTCCATCGCCTCGGCGCGGTCCATGTCGATCACGTCATATGTCCTGCGGCTTTTCTTCACGGTGCCGCGGGGACCGACGTTCACGGCGTTGAAGCACACCATGCACGAGCCCCTCTCCCTCTGGATGCGGACACATTCCTCCAGGAGGTCCGGCGCGGGTGCGTCGTCGACGTCGCAAAACCAGATGAACCTTCCCGAGGCGTTCCTCAGACCTGCGTTGCGGGCCCCGGCGAGGTGCATGCCGTCCGTCTGCTCCACCACCCTGCATCCGGGGAAGCCGGATGCGGCCTCCTCCGCCTTCTCCAGGGAACCGTCCGTGCTCCCGACGTCCACACACAGCAGGGTCTCGAAATCACGGAACGTCTGCGCTTTCAGAAAATCCACGCAGCCGCCGATGTATTCCGCACCGTTGTATATCGGCACGATCACTGACACCGTCGGAGTCCCGGACATCTGTTAATCCCCACGGTCGGATTGGGGAGGTTGTATATGACGGTACCCCTGAACAGACGGGGCACCCGGCATTGGAAAACAGCCCGGAGGGCCCGCAGAGGCCCTCCGAAAGGGTTTCAGGCGGAAGGTTCGGTGTACTTCCTGATGTAACCGTAGTCCATCATGTGCTTGGTGAGCTTCCTGGACCTCCCGATGATCTCGGCGGCCCTGTCGTGCTCCTCCTTGTAAGAGGTCTTGATGCGCGCGACACCCTGCTCTATGGCCTTCATGGCGACGGCGGCGGCCTCCCTCGGGAAGACCTCCTCCTCGGACATGTTGGGGACGATGTACTCCTCGGTGAGTCCCTTCTCCTCGGCACACCTGGCGAGCTCGGTGGCGGCGGCGATGCACATCTCGTCGGTGATGGTCTTGGCCCTCACGTCGAGCACACCGCGGAAGATGGCGGGGAATCCCATGGAATTGTTGACCTGGTTGGGGAAGTCGGACCTGCCGGTGGCGAACACCTTGCACCCATGCTCCTTAGCCTCCCAGGGCCAGATCTCGGGAACGGGGTTGGCGGTGGCGAAGACGACGGGGTCGTCGGCCATGAGATCGATATACTCGGCGGGGATGGTCCCAGGTCCGGGCTTGGACGCGGCGATGAGGAGGTCCGCGCCCTTCATTGCCTCCCTGAGGCCTCCGGTCTTGCCGGCACCGTTGGTCTTCTCGGCGATCTGCTTCTTCAGCCTGTAGGCGTCGGTGAGGTCGTCCCTGGACTGGTTGAGGATGCCCTTGGAGTCGCACATGCAGAGATGCTCGGGCTTGAAACCGGTGGCCAGCAGGAGCCTCGCGATGGCGATGGATGCGGCGCCCGCACCCACGATGGTGACATTGGCATCCTGGAAGCTCTTGCCGACGAGTTTCATGGCGTTGATGGCCCCGGCGACCTCCACGGTGGCGGTACCCTGCTGGTCGTCATGCCACACGGGAATCTTGCAGTCGGCCCTCAGCTCGTCGAGGATGTCGAAACACTTGGGGTTGGAGATATCCTCGAGGTTGATTCCGCCGAAGGAGGGGGCGATGAGCCTGACTGTCTCGATGATCTTCTCGGGATCCTTCGTGTCGAGGCAGATGGGGACGCAGTCCACGCCTCCGAGGTACTTGAACAGCATGGCCTTGCCTTCCATGACGGGCATGGCGGCCTCGGGCCCGATGTCCCCGAGACCCAGCACGCGGGTGCCGTCGGATACGACGGCGACAGTGTTCCACTTGCAGGTGTGCTCGTAGACCATGTCGGGGTTCTGGGCGATGTCCTTGCAGGGCTCCGCAACACCGGGGGAGTACCAGATGGAGAAGTCGTCGAAGGACCTGATGCATGCCTTGGGTACGACCTCGATCTTGCCGCCGTAGTACTTGTGCATGACCATGGCATCCTTTCCCGGCTTCTTGGCGAGTTCGAGACGCTCCTCCACCGTGAGTTCCTTCTCCGGCTCCTTCTTCTTGGAGTCCTCGCAGAGCCTGTCGATACCGCTGTCCATCTTGTCGACGGTCTTGTCCACCATGTTCTTGAATTTCTCTCCGATTCCCATTTCGAATCACCTTTTCTACGAATTTCGTAAGAAAACCTTCGAAGTTTCTGAAACACAGGTAGAAATTCCCTCTTATTAATACTATTACTTGAGGGGTACCGTCAATGTATCCCTCCCAGAGGATACATTATCCGTCGGGATTGCGCCGGAATCCTGTTACGCACAATGTGCCAGCAGCATAAGACCGACTGAAAATGCACCTCAGATCTCCAGGATTTCGGTGCGGACCTTCGGGATCTTTCCCCAGAA
This sequence comes from Candidatus Methanomethylophilaceae archaeon, assembly GCA_963643445.1. GTDB lineage: Archaea > Thermoplasmatota > Thermoplasmata > Methanomassiliicoccales > Methanomethylophilaceae > Methanomethylophilus. Next base: position 1,801 of record CAVIJO010000040.1, on the reverse strand, counting down.
CGCCATGGCGGTGAGGATCACCCTGCCGGACATGCCGAGATAATACTTCCTTTCGTGCATCTGGCACATTGCCGCGTCGAGAGCGGGGCCGAGTTCCTTCTCCCCGTCGGTCCTTTTGAGTTCGACGATGATGTTCGGATTTCCGGGGATCTTGGGTGTCAGAAGGATATCGATCCTCCCGTTCCCTCCTTCGCGTTCGGTCTTCACCGTATACTTTTCACTCAGGGCATACAGGAGGGTCATGAGGACCATCTCGTATGCGTTCTCGTCCCTGAGATTCATGTAACTGCTGCTGCCGAGGAACTTCCCGAGGGTCTTCTCCATCATTTCGGCATCTCCGCCGAGGAATGCTTCGGCGAAATCGGAGAATACCGACGTGTTGATCGGAACCATCTTTTCGAGGATGTTCCCGACTTCTTCGCGGACTTCTTCGTTGGGGATCGAGACTTCGAACATTCTGTTTCCCAGAGGAACCGCTTTGAGATATCCGGCCATTGCCATGAGACTGTACAGCGTCTCATCACTGGTATCTAAACGTCCGTATACGAGCCTATCCGAAAGTCTGGTCTTCACGGAACCTCCGATGACCAAATCCGAGATGTCCGACATGTTGCTGTCGTCCGTCTTCTTCAGAAGACTCTCCATGACCCAGCCGCTGCCGGAATTGACCCAGTATGATTCGGGTTTGAATTTCCTGAGTACATAGTTCATGACGCTGAAGGGATTGTAGACCTCTGCGTTCCCGAACCTATACCCGTCGTACCATTGTTTTACTTCTTCGAATTTCTCCGGATGGCCGAAATCGGAAAGGATCTGCTTCACTTCTTCTTCTGTGAATCCGAACCTCTCGTCGGATTCGGTCGAGAATATGTTGTCCACCCAGATGTTGTTTAGGCCCGAGAATATGCTCTCCTCGGCGATCTGCATTATCCCGGTGACGCAGGCCATCTGGAGACTGTCGTTGTTCTTCAGTGCGGCGCACAGGAAATCACCCAGGAAATCCATCATAGGCCTGTGGGACTCGGAACCGTATGCGTCGGATACGGCACGGTCGTATTCGTCGATGAGGATGATCACTTTTCTGTCATGATATCTTTCCAAAGCCGAACTTAGAACTTCAAGGGATTGCTCGAGCGGTTCCTTCGGGATGCTCCAATCCTCCAAAGTTCTGAAGAAGTAACCGACATCCTCCGCAATATCTTCGGATTCCAGAATATACTTGCAGGAAAGGTACGCACCCCTCATCACCCCTCTCATTTTGTTCAGAAAGGCATCGAAATCCGAAGCTTTCAGACTCTTCAGATCCAAATGTATCACAGGGAAAGCATTCTTGTATTCCCCGTACTCGGGATATTTAGAGATTTCCAGATCATCGAACCAATCGTTTCCCTTGTATTGCATGTTGAAAAATGCATCGAGCATGGAGAGGTTGGTGGTCTTACCGAACCTTCTGGGTCTTGTGAACAGATAGACGCCGCTGTCGTTGCAGTCCAGGATGTCCTTGATAAGGAGGGACTTGTCGACGTAGTACTTGTCCTTCTTCCGGATGTCTTGGAACGACAGTCCTCCGGTGTCGATCTGTTTCATGATTTACCGATGCATCTGCGTATTGATAAAGAATCGTACTGCATGTAACATTCGCAGGCATACAGGCACAGCAACCGTATGTGCATCCCTTAAACTTCGACGGTCTCGGTGCGGACCTTCGGGATCTTTCCCCAGAACGCCATCGCGGTGAGGATGACCTTGCCGGACATGCCGAGATAATACTTCCTTTCGTGCATCTGGCACATTGCCGCGT
>CAVIJO010000039.1:0-6638 GCA_963643445.1 Candidatus Methanomethylophilaceae archaeon | reverse complement strand
GAAGACCGAACGCGAAGGAGGGAACGGAAGGATCGACATCCTTCTGACACCCAAGGTCCCCGGAAATCCGAACATCATCGTCGAACTGAAAAGGGCCGACAGCGAGAAGGAACTCGTTCCTGCTCTGGACTCTGCAATGTGCCAGATGCACGAAAGGAAGTATTATCTCGGCATGTCCGGCAAGGTCATCCTCACCGCGATGGCGTTCTGGGGAAAGATCCCGAAGGTCCGCACCGAGACCGTCGAAGTTTAAGGACATCTGAGTCGCGGTGACGGAAATTTACAAGAATACGTACCGTACAGCGACACCACGCAGGATTCACTCCCACATCTTCTTCCCGAACGGCAGTCCGCGGTCGTTGTCCACGAGTTCCAGCGTGAGAGCGAGATACAGGATTGCCATCACGGCGTTTCTTATCAAAAGAACTGCCACGCCCAGAACCGACATGGCCTCGCCTTCTCCCCTGAAACCGAAATTGACCAGGAAATTCAACTGAGTCAGCACCTCCCCGAGGATGAACGCCTTCAGAAGGAACTCCCTGCTTCTCCCTTTCCCCGGGATCATATACAGGAGCAGAACCGCCGGAATCAGCCACACCATGTACTGCCCGGAGAAGACCGTCGATATCAGGATGAACGTCAATGCGGCGACAATGGCTACCAGTGCGGAATCCGGCTCCAGCCTGCTTTCGACGGCACGCTTCCCGACGGACCAGAATGCATAATGCGCATAGAGCAGGATCAATATGACCGCCATGAACGGCAGCAGGATCTCTGCGAAGAACTCTGGAAGGGGACCGTATATATTGTCGGATCCAAAACCGAACCCATAGGTTATATCGGTGAGTCCCAGCAGGGATGCGAACTCCGCGACGGATGCTGCGGGGGACTCCATCTCGAGAGGGCGGTCCGCATGATAGTTCATGAACAAGAGTGGGTCCGCACCGCACAGATAGAAGAGTGCCAGCACCGCCAAACCGACGGCGAGGAAGACAGCCGTCCCGGCAGCCGCCTCCTTCTTCCTTCCGCGTGCGAGGAGATAGATTGCCAAGACCGGGAAGAACACCGCGGGATACAGTTTCACGGTGACGGCAAAGGCGAGGACTGCGAATGCCCACGTGCTCCGCCTCTCCGATACCAGTACAAGTGCCAGCAGCGTCAGGACCGCCGGAATTATATCGTACCTGTCGGCAAGGAACTCGAACATCAGGAACATCATGACGGAATACAGGGCCATGGCACAGAACCCGCTGTAACCCCTGACACGGGCGAGACGCTCGCTGCACCAAAGACCCAGCATGAAGAACATGCCTGTCATAACGATGAACGCCGCCTGATATCCGGCGGCGGAGGATGCAAAAAGCCTCGGCAGGAGGATGAACAGGTAGGCGGCAGGAGGGTATTCCCAGGAACGCCATTCCCCATACGCCCACACCTCCCCGGTGCAGGGGAAGACCCCGTGCGCCATGGCATCGGCATAGGGGAAATACCCGTCGTATACACTGGACGGAATGTTGCCCAGACGGACCGCGGCGTACAGTATGATGCCGAGAACAGCATACACGCCGACGAATAATGTATAACTGCGCTGCCTTCCGGTCATCGGCACACCGTCACGGCATGAGGGCCCTCTGTTTCCGGAGGTCCATGAATTTATCTTTGGATTCGTACCCCATGAGCTCGTGGGTCACATAATCGGGGGATACCGCATCGACGATCTCGTTCACCCTCCGGCTCGAATACGGACGGTGCTGATCTATGCCGGAGGCCCTCTCGAAAGCGGCCTTCATGAAGTCGTCCCATTTCTCATCATCCCCTCTGACGCGGGGGACGAACGTCCTCCTGTACTCCGCCGTGGTGCTGAGTTGGAGATGTATGTGCCTAATCCTCTCCCTCATGCCGCTCGGATAGCGGTCGATTATGTCCATTACGGCATCTATGGCGCTGTCCTCGTCGAAGGCGGTATCGCAGGAGTTCATCAGGTGGCCCGTGTCGAGAGTGAAACCCCAGTTGTCGAATTCCAGCCTGTCCTCCAGAAGTCTCCACTCGGAGGGATCCCTGAGTTTGAGTCCCTCCCACCAGAGATTCTCGAAGGAAAGACGGAACGGCGGTTCCCCTCCCGGATACGCCGAGACGGCGGAGTTCACCATCTCCGCAAAATCCGCCAGTACGGCGAGGTCGTCGCCCCCGTGCTTCCGGAGGAGCACCTGCCTCATGTCGGTGTTCCCGGCATGCAGAACCCCGTATGCGGGATGCAGGGGAGCGGCACAGTCTATGCCGTGACGCAGGGTCGCGACCATCTCCTCACGCGTCCTGCCGAAGGAGAAATAACGGACATCCCCGCCATTCCCATCATAACTGCGCCCTTCCCAGGAAGAGTGCCAGTCAATCGCATACGGAAGATGCACCGACACGACTTCGGGCACAATGTAGGACGGGTCGGTCTTCTCGAAGAGCGTGAATAGTTCGAGACCGTCGAGGCCGAAGGCCGCCAGTCTCTGCTGCAGATCCCCCTCCCCAGGGAATTCGGACAGATTCTCGAACACCGACCAGCTGAACAGATGCTTCATCAGACGAGTTCGAAAGCGGCGTTGAGGGCCGCCTCGACGGCGGCAATCTTGCTGCTCCCGCCTCCGACGATGATGACGTCGTCCGACGTCATGCCGGTGTCCTTGCGGATCTTATAGGCGAGTTCGGGAGTCTGCTCGTCCATGTTCCAGTCGGGCGGGATCATGAGTTTTCCGTCGCGGATGACGATGGTGGTACATCCCTCGGCGCCGGCCTTGATGCCCGCGTCGCGCTGCTGCATCCCGTTGACGATCTTGGCGGAGGCACCGTATACGATGACACCCTGGGTGGCGGCCCCGACCGCAGAATCCTGAAGATCGATATCGATGAGTCTGATGGGAATCTGGTCCAAAAACACCAGTCCCGCCTTGGTTATGGATATGCCTGTCTGTTTGATCTGCACGAAGTCCCACTCGCGGAACTTGTCGAGTATGCGGCGCATGCTGCCTTCGCCGACACCCGCCTCCTCGGCCAGTTTCTTCCTCCCGACCAGTTTTCCGTCGGCGAGAAGATACAGTGCATAATAGACATTGGCGTCGGTGAAACGGAACATTGGCCCGAAGGCCGGGATATCCATGATCTTCATAATGTTTGACTCCCAGGCGGACGTCCGGAGACGCCCGCGGGGGAGTCCGGAATCAGAACGTCCTGATCTTTCCGTTGATGATAAGGTCTGAAACCTTATCAATGTTATCAAGCCAGTCGGCGGCGATCTCGTACGCCTCGTCCTTCCACTTCTTCAGCTTGGGGCTGTCTGCGGCGTTCTCGCTGATGATATCGATATTGGCGTTGAGCGGATCGGAGATGGTGTGTCCGATCTGGGACAGCAGGCGGACGTGTATCTCCGCATCGGCCTTGACCTTCTTGGCGACATCCTTTGCGATCATGGTGGAGAGAACGTTGTAGATCTTTCCGACGTGGGTGATGGGGTTCTTACCGGAGGTGGCCTCCATGGACATGGGCCTGAAGGGGGTGATGAGTCCGTTGCATCTGTTGCCGCGTCCGACGGATCCGTCATCTCCCATCTCCTGGGACAGTCCGGTCACGGTAAGGTAGTAGACTCCCCTCTTGTAGTCGTCGCCGGTGTTGACGTCGACGATGAGCTTCTCGCCGTCGCCGTATTTGGAGATGACCTCCGCACCGAAGTCCTTCACGGCATCGGTGAGGTGCTCGACGGAGCTCTTGTAGGAGGTGGGGTCGTCGATGAACCTGTCGACCATGGCACAGGCGATGGTCATGGTGATCTCCTTCCCGACCCTGCTGCACATGACCTTGACGTCCTGTCCGGCCTCGGGGATCTTCTTCTTGAGAGCGCCGTTGATGTAGTTCTCGGTCCTGAAGGTGAGCTCGTCTGTGACGGAGAAGGGCGCGAATCCGACACCGAAGGAGGTGTCGTTGGACAGATAGTTGGATGCCTTGTAGACACCGGTGAGATCGTCGGAACCCATCCCGAGCCTGGTGTCGAGGATGACATCGGAATCGATGTCCAGGTAGGGGTAGGTCTTCTTCAGGTACTTCCTGACGCCCTTGAGGGCGGTGGACTCGACGGGAAGGGCGATCTCCTTGCCCTTCTTGTCGATATAGGTGGTGGCGCGTCCGTCCATAAGGATGTAGACGGGCTTGATGATCTCCCCTCCGCCGAACTTGGGGGCGGAGATACCGGCCACGACCTCGGTCTGATCGGTGTTGTGGTGGAGGACGTGTCCGACCTCCTTGATGTACATCGCGCAGAGGGACTCGCTGACGGTCTCGGCGACGCCGTCCGCGACGGAGTCGGGGTGTCCGATACCTTTCCTCTCGACGATCTCGATCTGTCTCCTGGGTACGGGGACCTGGTTGATCCCATTGACGTAGATGTTCTTCTTTGCGGACATATCGCATCACTCGGAGCAATTGCTGCTGGACGGAGGAATATGTTCGTAGTTTATAATATTGGTTGATGAAAGTATTCTAATAAGAATAAGCATTAGAGGTATGACATGAAATTCCCGCCGGCGTCCGATATCCGCAGAATGAGAAAGGCGATGGACGTCACCCAGACGGAACTCTCCAAACAATCGGGAGTGAGTCAGAGCACCATCGCCAAAATCGAAAGGGGGCGCATATCCGCCAGTTACGAAACCGTCGTGAAACTCTTCGACACACTCGAAGACATGGCCAAGGGCGGGAAGCACGATGTGACGGCGGCGGATGTGGCCTCCAAGGACGTGGTCAGCGTCCAGAGTACGGACAGGGTGCGCGTGGCCTCGGAACTCATGAGGACCGCAGGATTCTCCCAGCTGCCGGTCCTGAAGGGCGAGACCCCCGTCGGGAGCATATCCGAGAAGAGCATCTTCGAGAAGATCAGGTCCGGGAAGACCATGGACGACCTGAAGGACGCGCCGATATCCGCCATAATGGACGACTCCTTCCCCGTGGTGAACGAGAGCACGCCGATATCCTCCGTGACCGCCATGATGAGCGACTGCGGAGCGGTGCTGGTTGCGAGGAAGGGAAAACTCGTCGGAATGATCACGAAGGCGGACATCCTGAAACTGATCTGACGTCTCCGGCCGTCACGCGGTACTGGGAGAAGTCGCACGGAAGGAACGTCCTCCGGAATATCCTCCCGGCCTCCGTCAGGATGATGTCGGAATCCTTGTAGCGTCCGCTCGTATGTACCAGCATCAGCGCCCTGCATCCGGATTCGGCGGCGAGCGCCGCGGCCTGCGCGGCGGTGCTGTGGTGATGCATCGCGGCGAGGTCGGAATCCGCATCCGCATAGGTGGATTCGTGGATGAGCACGTCCGCGCCGCGGACCGCATCCTTCTCCGTCTGGCACATTTCGGTGTCGCCGGAATACGCAACGGAAACCCCTTTCCTGGAAGACGAGACGATGTCCGACAGCCTCACCCCGTTGACCTCCCCTCCGGCCTCCAGAACCGAGAAGTCCTTCCCTCTGATGCCGAGGGCCCCCGCCTTCGCAGCGTCGATCTTCCCGCGGGCGTCCGGTTCCCTTGCGACATATCCCAGAGAGGGGATTCCGTGCTCGGTGCGGTATGCGGTGACGGCGATCTCCCCCACGGCCTCGGTATCGCCGGGGGACATCTCCCGGATCTCGAGCCCGTATCCGATGTCGCCCTCGCAGACCGCCAGAGAGGTTTTCACCGCATCCGCTATGCCTTCGGGCCCGCATATGACGAGCGGATTCTTCCGGTTCGACATGCCCATGGTCTGGAGAAGGCCCGGGAGACCGTAGAAATGATCTCCGTGCAGATGGGTTATGAAGACTGCGCTGATCTTCATGAAGGACAGCGGCGAGATCATCAGCTGGCGCTGGGAACCTTCGCCGCAGTCGAAAAGTATGACGTCGGGCCCCCTGCGCAGTGCGACGCAGGGCAGGGCCCGCTCCTTGGAAGGGACGCTTGCGCCCGTTCCGAGAAAAAAGATGTCGAACATCTTCAGTAGATGGAATCGATGGACCTGTCGGTCTTCGTCTCCTTCTTGTACTGCTTGTAGTGCTCCCTGCACAGATGGACGCTGCGCGCATCAGGGTCTTTGAGATCCAGGTTGCACCTGGCGACCTGTTTCATATTGAGAGATCTCTCCGCTTCGCAGCTGCATCCCTCCACGCTGCAGATTTCGGTCTTGGCCCCGTGGCCTGATGTTCCCGACATATCCGCCCCAATCGCCTTGGAATTATATTAATGATTTCTGGGGCCGAAAAAGACCCAGATTGGAAAACTTATATTCGGAAATCCGCCCCGTTTTAAAAAATCCATTGATCTGGGTCTTTAAAAAACATCTGGACGGAGATTTACAAACTCTGCAGAAATATATGGCAATTTCTCCGGGCAGGCAAAGGAGGATACTTTGCATACGGTTAAACAAGTCTACGAAAACATCTCGGAGTGTAACTCTTGCAGCAACAAAATCTCTAACATGTCACAAATTACTGTTGGAAGTATCATCCAAAGAAATATATGGTAAAGTTGAATTCGAAGAAATATGTCTTTGAATTGTTTGAAGACTCTTCTACTGTGTTCGATAATTCCTGAACGGCACAACGGCGCAAGAGGCCCCGAACCCCG
>CAVIJO010000038.1:0-7259 GCA_963643445.1 Candidatus Methanomethylophilaceae archaeon | reverse complement strand
GGCGAAGGTCTCGCCAACCAGACGGAGACCGTCGAGATCCCCGCCAAGGGACACACCATCGTTGAGGATGCAGCCATTCCTGCGACCAAGGCCGAAACCGGACTCACCGCCGGAACCCACTGTTCCGTCTGCGGTACTACGATTAAGGCGCAGACCGTCATCGCAAAGCTCCCCTCCGAGGCCACCAAGTCCGAGGTCAAGACAGTCGGAACCTCCGCGGTCGTCGACAACACCGCCGTGAGATCCGTGATTGACGAAGGACTCGCCCTCGAAGTCAAGAGCGAAGAGGTCGCGGTTGAGATGCCTCACGAGGTCCTTTCCGCCGTGATCGGAACTTCGAGTGATAACGTAAAGATCACCGCGGTCAAGCTGGATGAATCCATGATCTCCGTGCTGCCCGATGACGTTGTGAAGAATGCCGCAGCGGTCATATCGCTGAACCTCACCGTCGGCGGGACGCCTGTGCACCAGCTCGGCGGCAATGTCCGGGTTTCCGTGGATTACGCCCTCGGCGACGATCAGGATTCCGACAGGATGTATGTCGCATATGTCACGGACAAGGGAATCGTCGAGAAGATGGATGCCGAATACAGAGACGGAAAGGTCTTCTTCGAGACCAACCACTTCTCCTACTATGCGGTATACTTCGATGAGGAATCATCCTCCGGCTTCACCGTGCCCCTGATCCTCGGCCTCTTCGTCGGAATCCTTGTCGCGGCGGCTGCGGCCGTCATCGGATGGAAGATCCGCGAGTACGCATGAGATAAACCTCCTACCCTCCCTTCGGGGAGGGAAAACCCCTTGTTTTCTGTATCGGATTCGGATTCAGCGGCCAGAGATATTTCCGGCGGTTAAAGTGCCGAAGTGTACTTTTCGCAGAAAACGTCAGAGAGCGGCTCGGCGGATCGTTATGAGCCAGAAGTGTGTGGTATTGTCGTCCGCATCCTCTATGTTCTCATGTGCCGGATACAGGCCGTAATGCTCCCCGGCCGACCGTTTGCAGAGTACGGCGCAGGTCTCCGGGAGGAGACCTTCTGCAAGCATCTCGGCCGCATAGGCGGTGTCGGAGCATTCCTTCGGTTCCGCCCCCGGATACAGTTTTGACAGGGATGCTCTGCACTGTTCCAGCGCCTGTATGTGGGAGGAGACCGATGTTATCTCCGAATCGGGTTTTTTCGTGAAAACGCAGTGGTGGATGTGCAGATCCCCTTCCGAGACGATCCTGTAATCCAAGCCCTCCAGGGCTTTCTCTGTCTCGATGACGGGTCCCGCACTGCTGTTGCGGACCGCAAGCACCCCCAGATCCGCCGAATCCTCCAGAAGTTCTTTCACGACTCCTTCCGAGGTTACTGCGGGTATGAGTTCCGCATCCGGTTCCTTCATTCTCACGGCGAATATCTGCGCCATCTCCTCGCTGTTGGAGAACGGGATGCCCATATAGGCGATTCTGATGAAATCACTCCCCGGTCTGCGGATCCTTTACGGCGACCTTCTTCCTCTGTCTCCCGCCGGTCTTCTTGACCTTCCCCTGATCGATGGCCCACTGGTAGTTCTCCATCTCGTTGGGTGCCACGAGGACCCTGTCGCCCTTCTTGTACTTCATGCCGGTGGCCCAGTTGGTGAAAGGTGCCAGCACGCGGTATTCGTCGGCGTCCATGACGATCTCGGTGATGTTGGGCCTGCCTTTCATCTGCGAGTACGTCCCCGCATACGGGGTTGCCCTGCCGTCCTTCACCTCGATGACGCTCGTGCAGACGGAATCAAGGAAGTAACGGTCGTGGGTGACGGTTATGATGGTTCCGTCGTATTCCGTCAGAGCCTCCTCTATCGCGTGTCTTGCCGGAATATCCAGATAATTGGTGGGTTCGTCGAGGACGAGGATATTGGTCTCCTTCATCAGGAGCACCGCCAGGGCGACGCGGCACCTCTGTCCCCCCGAAAGGGTGGACATGGGACGCTCCACGGCGTCTCCCATGAGGAGGAAGCGCGCCAGCATCTGGCGGGCTTCCGCCCTGCGTTCCTTCCCCATATACACCAGGAGCTGCTCCTCAGCACTGAGGCGGAGGTCCAATTCCTCGTGGTGCTGGCTGTAGTATCCGACCTTGTTGCCGGGTGCGGCCCAGAATTCGCCGGAGGTCACGGGGATCTCCTCCAGGAGGGCCCTCACCAGGGTGGATTTGCCCTGGCCGTTGGCCCCGAATATCCCGATCTTGTCGCCTTTCCTGATGTCGAGATTCACATGTGCCAGTATGTCCGGTTCCCCTTTCCCGTAGGCCACGGAGCAGTCCTTCATGATGAAGACGTTCTTGCCGGATTTGTGGGCCGCCTGTATCCTGACGGTGATCTCCCGCAGCTCCTCCGGTTTTTCTTTGATTTCCATCTTGGCGATCATCTTCTCCCTGGTCTTGTAGGTGGCAGCGTACCACTGGTCGTGGCGGAGACGCTCGGCGATGGCCTCCTGGGTGCGTTTGGCCTGGTTGTACTTCTCCCATTCCCGTTCCTGCCGGCGGAGGTCCAGCATCTTCTTCATGACGAACTGGGAGTAGTTGCCCTTGTATTCGCGCGTCTTCCCGTTCTCGATCTCCACCATCCTGACTGCCATCTTGTCCAGGAAGTAACGGTCGTGGGATACCGCCAGCACGGCGCAGTGGCTGCGGAGGAGGTAGTCCTCCAGCCATTCGATGGTGTCGATGTCCAGATGGGACGTGGGCTCGTCCATGACGAGGATGTCGCATTCCTCCGCCTGGACGACGATCCTCGCCAGCATGACCTTGGTCCTCTCCCCTCCGGAGAGGGTGTCCATGTATCTGTCCATCATATCCGCGGAGAGACCGACCTGTCCCAGGGCGTCCTTCAGTTTGTTCTCGTCGGCCACGTCGCAGCTGGCGAGCTTCTGTTCCAGTTCCGCGTATTCCGTGGCGAGGGCGTTCCAGTCGATGTCCCCTCCGCCCGCCATGGATTCGTCGATGGCGGCCATCCTGCGGCGTATGTTCTCGATGTGGCCGTAGGGACGTCCCAGGACCTCCCTGACGGATACGTGGGAGGATTCCGCGAACTGTTCCAGATACCCTATGTTCCTGGAACGGCGGGTGATCTCGCCGGTGTCGCAGGGCTCTATCCCCAGGAGGATCTTTATGAAGGTGGATTTCCCGGCGCCGTTCACGCCGATCAGTCCGATGGCATCGTGCTCGTTGATCTGGATACTGGCATCCGTGAGCACCCTGTTCGGTCCGAACGCCTTCGTGACTGACTCGGCTTTGAAGAGCATAACGGCTCCGCAAACACCGTTTCGGTTAAAAAGATTGGTTCCCCCGGGACGGGGGCCCCGCCGGGGCGGCGGGGGGCGCCCCGTATCGGGACGCACATGTGCCAGATGTACGGTTTCGACGGGTTCCCGGAGATGGGACGGGTCTTATATGCGCGTGCGCAGGCAAGAATAGGTTTAAAGCGGAGATTCCGATGGGCGTACCGATCAACATGGTAGACGAAAAAGCCATCGAAGCGGCCCAGAAACAGTACGGCGAACTTCTCAGGAAGCAGCTGGAAAGGGTCGAGAGGATGAAGAACGAACCCGACTGGACGGACTACTCCAAGCTCGATAAGCTCATCATCGGCGTGTGCGGAGGGGACGGCATCGGCCCCTATATCTGCAGCGATGCGAGGAAGGTCCTGGAGTTCCTGTTGGCGGACAGGATCGCCGCGGGAAAGGTCGAAGTCAGGAATATCGACGGTCTCACCATCGAGAGGCGTGCGGAGGTCATGAAGGCCATTCCCGACGACACCATGGAGGAGCTGAAGAAGTGCCACGTGATCCTCAAGGGTCCGACCACCACCCCCAAGAAGGGCGACCAGTGGCCCAACATCGAGTCCGCCAACGTCGCCATGAGGAAGGAGCTCGACCTCTTCGCCAACATCAGGCCCGTGTCCGTCCCCGAACTCGGCATCAACTGGAGGTTCTTCAGGGAGAACACAGAGGGTTCCTACGCCGTCGGTTCCAACGGCATCAACGTGACCGACGACCTCGCCATCGACTACTGCGTCGCGACCACCCAGGGGACCGAGAGGATCCTCAGGGCGGGATTCGATTATGCGAAGAAATCCGGCGCGAACTACGTCTCCGTCATCACCAAGGCCAACATCATCAAGACCACCGACGGGAAGTTCCTGAACATCGCCGAAAAGGTTGCGAAGGACTACCCCGAGGTGAAATGGGACGACTGGTTCATAGACATCACCACCGCGAAGCTGCTGGACCCTGCCAGGAGGTCCGCCTTCCGCGTCTTCGTCCTCCCCAACCTGTACGGAGACATCATCACCGACGAGGCCGCCCAGATACAGGGAGGCGTCGGGACCGCGGGTTCCGCCAACATCGGGAAGAAGTATGCCATGTTCGAGGCCATCCACGGATCCGCCCCCAGGATGGTGGACGAGGGCCGTGCCAAATACGCCGACCCCTGCAGCATGATCAAGGCCGTCGCCATGATGCTCGAGCACATCGGCGAGACGGAGAAGGCGGGGAAGCTCGACATGGCCCTCGACGTCTGCGTCCAGTTCGAGAAGAAGCTGGTCATGACCGGAAGGGACACCGGCGCCACCGGCGAGGAATTCGCCAAGTACGTCATCGAGACCGTACAGAGACCCGACCTGGAGAAGGTCTGGAAGGGTTACGTGGACGCAGCGGCCGGAAAACAGTGATCATTTCCTGTCCCCGCCGTACGGCGGGGACGTTTCCGACCGACAACCATATTATCGGCGGCACCGATATCACCGCCGTTCACAGGAACAAGGAGTAGAAGGACTTGTATTATTGCAGACTCATGATTGACAGGAGTATGCCCTATGAGGAACATCCCTGCCGTAAGATGGTCCCGGTGGATCAGACGAAGGACGGCGTTACGCTGCAGGTCCTGAAATGTTCATCGACGGAGACTGGGGAGGGGATCTCCATGATCCGCATATTCACGGACGGGAAGACGGAGGTCCCCGAGGGGGTCACGTCCACCGAACTGGGGGACTGCACCATCGAGAGGATCAGTTCCACCCATTACACCGCCATGGTGACGAACAGGAGCTGTTACATCTGTTCCCTCATCAGCAGGAGCAAATGCTTCCTGATGTCGTCCGTCCCCGTGGACGGCAGCATCGTGGAGTGGACCATCGCCGGTCCCGACAGTATAACCGTCCACAAACTGATGGCGGCCCTGAAGGAGTACGGGTACCGCGTCAAATTCCAGGCCGGAGGGAAGTTCGGCGACGACATGACCCTCACCCCCAAGGAGGAGAAGTATCTCAAGGCCGCCTTCGACAGGGGATATTACAATGTGCCCCGCAGGATGGACCTCGACGCGCTGTGCGAGATCCTCGGGTGTTCCAAATCCACCCTCAACGTGGCGCTCAGGACCGCCGAGAGGAAACTCATCTGCAATTATATCGACGGGTCCGACAAATCCGCCCGCAAGGTCTGAATCCCTTTACCAACTGTTCATAGGGGCGGACACCGTCCAGATGTCCGCCCCGGCCTTTTTCCGTTCCGACATCCGAACGTGTTCGTAGTTCTTTCTATATGCTGGATGGATGATATTACCTACGGAAGCCGCGGTGGGCCGCGGCTCTGACCTGCGGTTATTCTCGGACCGAAGGATCTCCTCATATTGCGGGTCTCCGGACCCGCGCTTCTGCACATCCTGTGTATCGGTCGCTCTGTATGCTGACTGCAGCCGTGCGGTTTTTTATTCTCCTACCTGAATTTCCCATCCATGACGGGCATCCGTACGGAAAACGAGATCAAGCTGTACTCCGACGGCGGGATATTCTCATATTCCTCCGATCCGGCGGATGCCCTGAGGACGGTGTCCTCCGTCCTTGCCAAGTCCGGGGTCCGCTGCGGGGAGTGGGAGCACATCCGCTACACCGACGACTACTACACGGATACGGAGGACACCTTCGATTCGAAGCATGTCTCCCTGAGATACCGCGACTCCGGCATGATGGGGGCCGTCATACTGAAGCTTCCGGGCGTGACCACGGGGATGGGGCTGTCCCGGAGGGAGGTGAGGACGGAGGTCCTCAACATCCCCGGGATAGACCGCCTGAAGGCTCTGCAGGATCATGCGGACAGATATCTGGGACATTATACCGTGGACCCGGTGCCGAAGGTGAGGGCGGAGGTGTCCAGATTCAGATGCCCCATCCGTTCGGAGACCATGGGGTATACGGTGAACTTCGACAGGGTCGTCTACTCCGATCCCGTCTCCGGGAAGAGGAGCGTCCCCGTCTACGAACTGGAATTCGAATCGGCCGGCGGACCCATAAGGGACGACCGGCAGATGATGAAACTTGTATCGGTGTTCGCCGACAGCTATCTCTTCACGGAGGAGAAGGTGAGCAAGTACGTACGCGGACGCGCATGGGTGAAGAGCCTGGGGAAGGCGGACCGCCGTACGGTATAACCGATGTAAGTTATTTCAATGATACAGGAATTATCTTTTCCGTTATGTCAGACTGCCTCCTCCTCATCGACGTGCAGAGGGGTTTCGTCACTCCCGAGACGGAATTCGTGGTTCCCCGCCTGAAGGAATTGGCGGGTATGGGGTTCGACCATATCGTGGCGACCAAGTTCGTTAACAAACCCTCTTCCCCGTTCGTGAAGCATATGGGGTGGAGGGGTATGATGTCCGCCCCGGACACGGATCTCTTGGATTTCGTACGGGATGCCGCCGAAGGCGTGGAGGAAAAATACGGTTATTCTGCTGTGTGCCAGAGAATCAACGACTTTTTCCACAGCAACGGGGTCGACACGGTGTATATCGCCGGCATGGACACCGACTGCTGCGTTCTGAAGAATGCGGCGGATTTCTTCGATCTCGGTTATGACGTCACCGTGCTGATGTGGTATACGGCATCCAACGGAGGGGAGGAGAGCGTGAGGGCCGCCAGAAAGGTCCTTTCGAGGATGATCGGAGAGAACTGTATCGTGGATGGAAGACTCGATCGGGATTTGCTGCGACATTCGGGACAACTGACTCCGATTTATGGAATCATGGTGTCTTGCTGTACATCTCCGAGTTACATGCAGTACGATTCTTTATCAATGCGCAGATACATCGGTAAATCATGAAACAGATCGACACCGGAGGTCAGTCGTTCAGGGAACTCCGTAAGGAGGACATGTACTATGTCGACAAGTCCCTCCTTATCAAGGACATCCTGGACTGCAACGACAGCGGCGTCTATCGATTCACAAGACCCAGAAGGTTCGG
>CAVIJO010000037.1:0-8047 GCA_963643445.1 Candidatus Methanomethylophilaceae archaeon | reverse complement strand
TCCCCTTTACACTTTTTATAACAAAACCCGAATTACGGGTCATGTCAGACGCACTGGTCCTCAGAGATGTGCACAAGGTCTACGGAGACCGTGAAGCCGTCAAAGGGATAAGTTTCTCCGTCGGAGAAGGCGAGATCTTCGGTCTCATCGGCCCCAACGGCGCCGGCAAAACGACCACCCTGAGGATGATCTGCACACTGCTGCAGGTAACCGAGGGCACCATAACCGTATGCGGGCACGACGTGATGGCCGAATCCGACGAGGTCAGAAAGATCATCAGCTATCTTCCCGAGGACTCCGGGGCGTACAAGGACCTGACCGGACGCCAGTACATCCACTTCATGGCGGCATTCTTCGCCGAGGGGGAGAAATTCAAGGAGATGGTGGACAAGGGGATCGCCCTGTCCAACCTCGGCGATAGGATAGATTCCAAAGTCAGCACCTACAGCAAGGGGATGATGAGGAGGCTCCTCATCGCAAGGGCTATGATGCCGGAGCCCAAACTTGCGGTCATGGACGAGATCACGTCGGGGCTCGACGTGATGAACGCCTATGAGATAAGGGAACTCGTGCGCGACATCGCGAAACAGGGCGTCACCGTCCTCGTATCCAGCCACAACATGTTCGAAGTGGAGAGTCTCTGCGGCCGCGTGGCGATGATCAACCACGGGAACATCGTCGAATACGGCACCCCTGCGGAACTCAAGGAGAAATACGATGCGAACAACCTCGAAGAGGTGTTCGTGAAGGCGGTGAAGAAATGAACCATCTCACCAACATCGTCAGGAAAGAGCTGAGGGAACTCCTCACGCCGGGTGCCATCCTTTCCGTGGTGGTCATCATGGTGCTGTTCATGTGCGTCGGCACCGCCATCGGCGGCGAGAGCGAGAAGTCCTCCGCGGCGGCCGATGTCGGAGTCGTATACGATGCCGGATACGGCGCCGAGACTGCGGCCGGATACTCCGGTCTCGATACGGCAGGAGAGATCAGACTGCTGGTGCTCCAGTCGTACATGGCCGTATACGGGGTCGAAAAAGATGCTGCGGAATCATCCCTAACATATCTCGACGTCGCTTACGGAGACGGAAAAGGGATAATATCTGCCATAGAAAGCAGAGATCTGTCGTATGTCATAGCCATACCCGATTCGATAACCTCGGACATCCAACTCATCAAAGCAGCCGATGAAAATGCGAAGACCGTCACCGTCGGCACCTACTTCGTCTACAAGAACGAAGGCGTATTCAGTTCCGTATCCAGTTCCATGGGCGTCTCCCTGGTCAGCGAGATGAGTACGCTCCTCTCCTACAAACTGATCGGGGATAAGATCGGAAGCGGCACCGCCCTCATGATGTCACCCCTCTCCTACGGAGGCAGCAGCAATCACACCGGCGTGAACGGGACGGTCTACGACAATATCACCCCCTACTCCCTCTCCAGTTCCACCATGAGTCAGGGTATGATGATCCCGCTGGTGGTCATGATCGTCATCCTGATGGTCGGCAGCGTCGTCATATCCTCCATGGGAAGCGAGAAGGAGAACAAGACCCTGGAGACCCTTCTCACGATGCCCATCAGGAGGACCTCCATCATCGGAGGGAAACTCCTGGCGGCGGCCATCATGGGTCTGATCTACGGGGTGGCATACATGATCGGCATGATGTTCTACACGTCGGGACTCACAGTCGGGGCCGATGCGGTCAACCTGTCGGAGTATGGTCTCGCCCTCGGCGTGACCGACTGGATCCTGCTGATGGCGATCCTGTTCCTGGCCATCTTCAGCGCCCTTGGCATCTGCATGATCCTCGGAGCGTTCACCAAGAACTACAAGATGGCCCAGCAGATGACCATGCCCATCAGCTTCCTGGCGGTCATCCCGATGTTCGTCTTCATCTTCATGAGCTGGGACGCCCTGCCCGCCGTGGGCAAGGCGCTGCTGTTCCTCATACCGTTCTCGCATCCGATGATGGCCATGACGAACCTCATGTTCGGGGACATGACCCTCATATTCGGAGGTATCGCATACCTGCTGGCATTCGATGCGGCGATGATCCTCATCACCGTCAAGATATACAACTCCGACATACTGATAACAGGTCTCGACCAATCCAAGTTCGTGAAGAACATGAAGAAGGCGGTCGAATTCGGAAAAACTGGGAAGAAGGGCGATGACGGCAACTGAAGCGGCAGACATACTCAGGAACGGCGGGAAGAAGGTCATACTGGTCCACGGGAATGCGGATACCGATGCCATAGGCTCCGCCTATGCTCTGGCGAATGCGTTCCCGGAGGCGGACATCTATGCTCCGGCAGGGGTGGACCGTGTCGCAAAAGTCGTGGCGGACAAACTGGAAATGAAGTTCCTGGACGACTGCGACCTGTCCGCATACAGCCTGGTCGTGATAGTGGACACGTCGTCCCCCGAACACCTCCAGAAACCGGATCTGGCACTTCCTCCCGACTGCCTCGTGATAGACCATCACACCCCCACCGGGAAATGGGAGGGGATGCGTTTCTTCTGCGACGATACGCGCCCGTCCTGCTGCGAAATAGTCAAGGAGATCATAGAGTCTGCAGGACTTGAGATCGACAGGAAATCGGGTCTGGCACTTCTCGGCGGAATGCTCACGGACAGCGGCCATTTCCAGTTCTCGGATCCGAAGATGCTCCATGCATTCGCAGACATTCTGGAAAAATGCAGCATCCCGATGGATGAGGCTCTGCGCCTCACCCGCGCCCCCGTCAACATGAGCGAGCGCATGGCGGCCATGAAGGCGGTCGGACGCTCCAAGTTCGACAGGGTCGGCGACATGATCGTCGCCGTGTCCTACGGCAGCAGCTTCGAGGCGGCATCCTGCAGGGCCCTCATGGCGTCCGGTGCGGACGTGGTGTTCGTAGGATCCCAGAGGGAGAACGAATTCCGTGTGAGCGGACGCGCCTCCCAGGAGATGATCCGCAGGGGGATCACCCTGGATACCATCCTCGGGGACCTGAGCCACGAGACTGATACGGACGGAGGCGGTCACGGCGGAGCCGCCGGAATGACCGGCATCGGCGATGCCGAGGCCATGGTCCACATGTGCATGATGAAGACCATGGACGAATTCAGGAAAGTGAAGGCGCGCATGGATGCGCAGAACGGGGAAACCCCCGAAGAATGAATTTCCACTTCCCGGAGGAGAAGATCCCTCCGGGAAGCGTTTTTTGAAAAGGGATTTCAGCGGAGCTTCTTGACGCTCTCGAAGACCGCTTTCATCTTCTCGTAGTTCTCGGGGGATTTCCCGAAGTACTCGGCCACAGGTGCCAGCACCTTGTTTATGCCGTCCGCCACACCGGATTTGAGGTCCACGGGGCTGAGCTTTCCGGAGAAGTAGTCCGCGGTGAGTTCCTCGTAGTTTCCGTAATCGACGTTGCCGCCGTACTTCTCGGGGCGCTCGATGTGGATGGTGCCGAAACGCGGGAAGAGGACGTACCGCGACATCATGAGCATGGGGTTCTCCCCTTCCTTCTCCTTCTCGGGCGGGCAGTACGCCTTCTTGATCTTCTGCCTGACGTCGTCGGGCGTATCGTGGATGTTGATGCTGCTGGTGGGGTCCGATTTGGACATCTTCATCTCGATCATACCCTGGGCCTGTGCGTCGATGCCCTCCGTCTTCTGCAGTTCCTTGACACCCTCGGGATTCATCCTGGAACCTCCCTTGAGTCCGGGGAGCAGGGGCGTGTGCAGTGCGATAGGCTTCTTCCATCCCAGTTTGTCCGCGGCATCGCGGGCGAGCATGTGGGCCCTCCTCTGATCGATACCTGCATACGCCAGGTCGATGCCCATGTGGAACATATCGGTGGCCTGCATGAGGGGATACACCACCTTGGAGGAGTCCAGCTCGGCCTCGTCCTCCTTCCTTCCCATGATGGTCATGGCCCTCTTGACTCTGGACAGGGACGTGGCCTTTCCGACCTTGATGAGTTTCTCCCAGTAGTCGATGTCGTCGAGAACCTCGCTGGCGAACCTGAATTCCACCTTATCCCTGGGGACACCGAGCGCCACGAAGCAGTCCTCCATGTATCTGGCACATGTCCGTATGTTCTCGAGGCTGCCCCCGAGCTTATCGTTGATGTAGGCGTGCCAGTCGGCCCACAGGATGATCACTTTGAATCCTGCGTCGCAGAGGTCTTTGATCTTGGAGGTGACCAGCGCCCACCCCATGTGGACGAGTCCGGACGGTTCGAACCCGATATATGCGAGCGGCTGCTCCTTGGTATTCAGGAGTTCCCTGAGCTCGTCCTCGTTCACAAGCTCCATCGCATTCCTGGTCACTAAGGCCATCCTTTCTTCGGTGTTCATGTATATCGCGGCTGAGATTGGTTTGACCTATAATAAAAAATCGGGATTGGGACTGTACACAGTGTCCCGTAGAGGGCCCCGGGTCCTCTCGGGACGGAAGAAGGGCGGGGGTGCGTCGGGCATTTCGGCTTGAGGCCCTCCGGGCCCCGAGGGGCCCGAAGGATTGAAATGCGGATCCGCTGCGGTCTGAGAATCAGTTTGTCCCGGCACGCATCCTATCCGCGGATCTGTTCTTTCCGATGTGCCAGATGTCAGAACGAACAGGAACGCTATCCTGTCCGTTACAAATCCGAAAGTCAGGGTTTTTATCGCAGCGGGCCCATGTCCCGGGTGTATGTACGACAGGCTCGTCGAAAGTTTCAGGAAATGCCCCGTGGTCGACAGGAGCGGCTATCCGTACTTCGTCCATCCCCTCACCGACGGGGTACCCCGCATGGAACCGGAGATCCTGAGGGAGGTTCTGGAATGGATGAAATCCGCAGGGAATTTCGACTGCGACCTGCTCGTTCTGCCGGAAGCCATGGGGATCCCGCTCGGCGTCCCCCTGTCCCTCGAACTCGGCATACCCTACACGGTGGTCCGGAAGAAGAAATACGGGCTCGAAGGGGAGATCTCCCTCGAACAGCATACGGGATATTCCGACTCTGTCATGTACATCGACGGGGTGCGGAAGGGGGACCGCGTCGTCGTGATCGACGACGTCATCAGCACCGGAGGGACTCTCATCGCCATCATAAAGGCACTGAGGGACACGATAGGGGCGGAGATCGCAGACGTCATCATCCCGGTGGACAAGGCCGGCGGAAGGAATACCGTGAAAAAGGAGACGGGGCTGGACGTGAAGACCATGGTGGAGGTTTCCGTCGGTCCCGACGGAAAGGTCCGCTGCAGCCTCTGCTAACTGCAGTACCGGGTCTTTTTAAGACGGTGTCCGCCTGAGCCGCATGTGGGTCCGGACATTCTCATATTGGTCCTGTCCGCAGGCGCCGTAGGGTCCGCGGTGGGATGTTTCACCGGGATAGTCCCGGGGATACACGTCAATACGCTGGCAGCCCTGATGCTCGCCGCATATCCTGCGATAGAGGAAAGTATGTCGGGGTTCGCAGACCCCGAATACGTTCCGATACTGGTATCCTGCTGCATCATGTCCGCATCGGCCGTCCATTCCTTCGTTGATTTCGTACCGTCGGCGTTCATAGGCGCACCGGATGCGGACGATGCCCTGACCGTGCTCCCGGCCCACCGTCTCCTCCTGCAGGGCGAAGGGATGACGGCGGTGCGGGCGGCGGCCGTAGGCAGCGCCGTCGGTGCGGGCGCCGCACTGGCACTCGCCGTACCGATACAGTGGATCCTCCTGCAGGGTGCCTCCGATATCCTCGACCGTCTCACGCTCGGAGTCATAATCGTGACCCTCGCCGTCATCGTCCTGTCCTCCGACAGAAGACTTGTCTCCTTACTGCTGGCACTTGTTGCGGGAGCCCTCGGATTCGCCGTCATGGAGATGGGGATCCCCTGTTCGGGTATCATGGGCGAAAGCACCCTCCTGTTCCCCATGCTCACGGGACTGTTCGGCATCCCTCCGCTCCTGGAGAGATCCGGGGATGCGGACGTACCCGAACAAATCGACCGGGGGGAGGACCCGGTAGGGCCCGGGCCGGGACTGAAAGGGGTCCTGACGGGATGCGTTGCGGGATGGTTCCCGGGCATAACTGCGACCGCGGGCGCCGCCCTCGCCTCCTCGGTATCCAAGGAACGCGACCCGGCCAGATTCATATCCCTGACATCCAGCATCGGCACCGTGACCGCCGTGTTCGCGATAGTGACCCTCTCCGTATCGGGAAGCGGGCGGTCGGGGACATCCCTGGTGGTCAAGGAGATTATAGGGGACGGATTGGAAGGATTCTGTTCGGAGGCTTTCGTACTGATCCTGTTCAGCATCGCCGTGGCGTCCGCGATAGGGTATGCCGTCACGATATCCGCAGGAAAGATGATGTCGAGGCTGGTGGATGCGGTACCTGCGGAACTTCTCAAAAACGCCGTGCTGGCACTCATGTTCGGATTGGTTCTGGTACTCACCGGGCCGTGGGGGCTGGCGGTCCTCGCCGTTTCCGCATTCATAGGCATGCTGCCCCCTGAACTCGGAGTGGCGAGGGTGTGCCTGTCCGCCTGTCTGCTGGTCCCGACGGTTATGTCCCAGACAGGAATTTCCGACACGCTCTGCGGATTTTTCGGGTGGCCGATGTAAGTCCGGACGGGGTAAGAAGACAGTTATAAATATGCAACGGAGTCTAGGCCCGGGGGATAGGTATGACTGTAACTATCCTGGATCGTAAACATACGGCGCTCATGTTGGCGGTGGTGTTCGTCGCCACCTTCATGGACGGCCTTGACGGAAGCATCGTCAGTGTTGCCCTCCCGGTCATCGGCGAGGATCTGGGAGTAGATACCGCCACGAGTTCCTGGGTCACCATCATCTACCTCATGGTTCTGGCCGGAACTCTGGTGATGTTCGCCAGAATCGCTGCCGATACGGGCGTCAGAAAAGTAATGGCTATCGGACTCGGAATCTTCACCGTGAGTTCCCTGTTCTGCGGACTGTCCTCGTCCTTCGCGATGATCATCGCATGCAGGGCCGTGCAGGCCGTGGGGGCCGCCATGATGGCCGCCGCCGGACCTATGTGCTGCACGGAGCACCTGCCGAAGGAAAAACTCGCATTCGGACTGTCCGTCGTCACAATCGGATCCTCTCTGGGTTATGCTTTGGGCCCGGCCCTCGGAGGAGCCATCGTGGAGTTCACCACCTGGCACTGGATATTCCTCATCAACATCCCGATAGGTCTGATCACTGCACCGATGATCCTCAGAGCGATTCCCAAGTCCAGCGAAAAGGGCGGAAAGGCGGATCTTGACAGGATCGGAGTGGTGCTGCTGTTTGCGGCCATCGCGCTCGGAACATTCGCAGTGGAGACCATGTCATACTCCGGAATGAGACTCTGGTCCGCCGCCGCCGGTGCGACCTGCATCATATCTCTGGCACTGTTCGTGAAATGGGAGAGGAAGACGGAAAAACCCCTGCTCCAGCTGCGCATGTTCGCACGCTGGGACTTCAGCGCAATCTTCCTGTGCCTGATGCTGGTCAACGTCGCATACATGGGGATGATCTACCTGATCCCCTTCTTCGGAAGAACCTGTGCGGACATGAGTTCCCTGACGATAGGGCTGTTCCTGCTAGAGGCGGCGGCAATAACCGGAATACTCTCCATGCCCATCTCAAAATGGTCCGACAGGAAGGGAAGGATGCCGTTCTGTGTCACCGCCGGGCTGTGTACGGCACTGGCGTTCGGCCTCTTTGCGGTATTCGCCGACAGAATGACCCCTCTGATTTTGTTCCTGATCATGATTCCTCAGGGATTGGGATGGGCTTTCACCGGAGGGCCCATGGCCTCCCGTCTCGTCGAACATGCGGGAGAGGACAGAGATATAGCAGCCTCGCTGACAAACGAAGCATACTTCATCGGCGGAGCGGTCGGGACCGCGATAGCGGCCATGGCGTTCACGATATTCTCCCATTCGGACGGAATCGGAATCGGAGATGTGACCCGCGGAACGTTCCTGGACGGATTCATTCCGGCCTCGGCCCTGTTCGCCGCGATCGCCATTCTGGTGACGGTACTGTCCTTCATCGTGAAGGATAGGAAAAACTGA
>CAVIJO010000036.1:0-8097 GCA_963643445.1 Candidatus Methanomethylophilaceae archaeon | reverse complement strand
TCGAGCATGGAGAGGTTGAGGGATTTCCCGAAGCGTCTGGGTCTTGTGAAGAGGTACACCTTGTATCCGCTTTCGATAATATCGGATATGAGTTCGGACTTGTCGGCGAAATAGTATTTCCTTTCGCGGACCTCCTTGAAATCGTCGAGCCCTATGGGAATTTTCATCCTCTTCATACCCTCTTCCATGCTCTGCATATCGTCTCACCGATTATAAAAAGAACCGCATGTTATGCCGCCCGCATACGGCCGTTCCCGTTTCGTATCTGGGTCTTCAACCTGCCTGCCAAACCGAACCCCTCACAGGTCCCGGCCCTGAGCAACGGTTATCTACCCCGTACCCAATCAAACAGATATGACCGATGTGCGCGTGGCGGGACTCAGGGGGAATTTCACCTTCGACGATGCCGTGAAACATTTCACCGGATTGGGTGGGGAAGTAGTCCTCTTCGACCCGTCTGCGGTCTGCGGGAAGGACCACATAATCAGTGCGGTCATGCACGCCGACAGGGCGTTCGCGGAGAACAGGAACAGGGCCAAGACACTGCTCACGGAGATCGTCCTCTACGCCGCCTGCGAAAGGCAGATCGGGAAAGCCCTGGCAAAGATGAAGCCGAAAGGGAATGGGGCCATGGTGGCCGCGGTACTGAACATAAAAGGAGATCTGGCACTTTCGGAACTCGGTGCGGAGGAGGACGACTCCCTGTATGCGCCGTCCGCAGAAAAAGCGAGGTACCTCGGTGCGGAGATGTTCGCAGGAGTGTCTCCGGAGGATGCGGTCCTCGAACAGGTGGCCATGGTCGACCTCATGAAACAGCGAGGTCCCGGCAGACAGGCCGTACAGTACGGAATCAGGTGTGCAGGAACATGAAGGTATTCGTCTACAACTACCGCAGATTCGACGAGGAGAAGTATTTCAGGAAATTCGCGGCCGAATTCGGATTCGAACTCGGCTACACGGAGGATGGCCCCACTCTCGGGAACTGCGGACTTGCGGACGGCAGCGATTTCGTATCGGTGATCACGACCCCCATAACGGCGGAGATGATGGACCGTTTCAAAGCGGGCGGGGTCCGCATGATCTCCACCCGCACCATCGGGTACGACCACATAGATCTGGCACATGCAAAGGAGATCGGCATGGCGGTCACCCACATCACCTACGAACCGGAGGGCGTGGCCGAATACACTGTCATGATGATCCTCATGGCCATACGCAGGACGGAGGAGATCCTCAGACGCGGAAAGGAGAACGATTTCACCCTGGAAGGACTCATCGGGGGAGAACTCAGGGACATGTCTGTCGGGATAGTCGGCGCCGGGAAGATTGGCAGGTCCGTGCTCCGCGACCTTTCGGGGTTCGGATGCAGACTGTACTACTATAACCGGAGCGGTAACGCCGAGGCCGACAGGTATGCGGAACGCGTTGGAAGGCTGGAAGACCTTCTGGGTATGTGCGACGTCGTCTCCCTCCACCTGGAACTGAACGAGGATACGCACCACATCATAGACCGCGGAGCGGTGTCCTCCATGAAGGAGGGTGCGCTGCTCGTGAACACCGCCCGCGGTCCGCTGGTGGACACGGACGCCCTGATCGAGGGGCTGGATTCCGGAAGGATCGGGATGGCCGCTCTCGACGTGGTGGAGGATGAATTCGGCCTCTATTACTACGACTGCAGGGACAGAAAGATCGAGAACAGGGCCCTGAACACCCTGCGCGGGAGACCGAACGTCCTGATCACCCATCACATGGCGTTCTATTACGAGAACGCCATCCGCGACATGGTGTACAACTCCCTCTACGGAATGAAGATGATGGCCGGCGGGAAGGAGATCCCATACCGCCTCGCATAAACGGGTCTTCTGCGATAGGATTATGAGAACGGAGGAGTTGAAGGGATATACCTGAGAAACCCGCAGAACAGCCCGCTTCGGAGGGATCCTCCCTTTGCGGAGGATTGGAAAACCTCACCGACGAGCAGATCGAAAGAATATCAGGGATTATCGGTACGTGATGGACAGACTCAAGAAATGCTGACGTACGTATTGCGTCTCAGCCAATCTTCCAGCTCTTCCCTGTCTGCTCCTTCCCGTCCCGGTGATTTTCAGACATTCTGCTCCTCCGGTTTCGCATACTCTCTGCGGCTTTTGATTCTTTGCCGGACTGCATATCTTTCCGAAAAGACCGTTATTTCCGTATCCGGGCCATCGGCGGTTCCCAGATATACATGACCCGGAATGGGAAAACGGGGTCCGGAGACCCCTTGGAAAAGCCCCCGGCGGATGCCGGGGGAAGGGAATCGTCTCACTCGGGGACGAACTTGTATCCGTAGTGGATGACCCCGGCCTCGCCGTCTTCGTCGAGTTTCCTGAGGACGGCCCTGACGCGCATGCCGATCTCGATCTCGGAGAGGTCGACGTCGACGAGCTGACCCTCGAGCATGACCCCGTCGTCGTTCCTGATCATCGCGACGGCGTAGGGCATCATCCTCTCGTTGAATCCCGAGTACTCATGGATGACGGAGAAGGAATAGACCTCCCCGGTCCTCTTGAGGGCGAAGGGTTCGATCTTCCCGATGCTCGCACGCCTGCAGTATGGGCAGAACGCACGGCTGGGGAAGAAGATCTTCCCGCAGTTCCCGCACTTGGTCCCGACGAGGTTGTACCTTCCGGGGATCTCCCTCCATTCCTTAGCAGATACCATTGCCATTTCACATCGCCTCCAGTATGGAAACGGTCACGGCGGAACCGGTTCCTCCGACGGACTGCGCGAGACCGTACTTCGCATCCTTCACCTGTCTCTCCCCGGCCCTGTTGGTGAGCTGGAGGTAGAGTTCGGCGATCTGCGATACGCCGGCCGCACCGACCGGGTATCCCTTGGCCTTGAGGCCTCCGGAGGTGTTGACGGCGATCTTCCCGGCGTCGAACCTTGTGTCGCCGTCCAGGAAGGCCTTCCCTCCGTTCTCGTAGAGACCCAGATCGTTAAGTGCCATGACTCCTGCAACGGTGAAGTCGTCGTGGACCTCGGCCACATCGATGTCCTTAGCCCCGATTCCGGCGAGCCTGTATGCATTCTGCGCCGCGACCTTGGTAGCGGCGAAGGAGGTGAAGGATTCCCTCTGGAACAGTGCCAGCGTGTCGCTGGCCTGCGCAGTGGCGGAGACCTTTACATAGGAGTCGGTGTACTTCTTCGCATCCTCGAGGGGGCACAGTATGACGGCGCTGGCGCCGTCGGAGATGGGTGCTCCGTCGAACACGGTCAGGGGATCGGCGGTGTATCCCGCACGGAGGACGTTGTCCAGTTTGATGGCCTTCTGGAACTGTGCGTCCTTGTTGTACGCCCCGTGGAAGTGGCTGTTGACGGCGCAGGAGGCGATCTCCTCGCGGGTGGCGATGCCTTCCTTCATCATCCTCCTGGCGATCATCGCATAGAGGGACGGGAGGGTGATCCCCATCCCGGCCTCCCACTCCGCATCGGCGGTGGAGTTGAGGATCTGGCTGATGGAATCGTCGTCGAGGTCGGTCATCTTCTCCGCCCCTCCGACGATGACGACATCGTGCATGCCGGATGCGACGGCCATGACGCCCTGCCTGAAGGCGACGCCTCCTGAGGCTCCTCCGGCCTCGGTCCTGACGGCCGGGACGTTGCGGGTGGCCATGCCGGTGTAATCGGCGACCAGCGCATCGATGTGCTGCTGGTTGATGAAGCGGGCGGCGCTCATGTTGCCCACGTACACCGCATCGATCTCGCTTCCTCCGAGGTTCGCGTCCTCGATGGCCTTGGCACCTGCTTCGATACCGAGGGCCCTGAAGGATTTTCCCCAGAGTTCCCCGAATTTGGTACTTCCGGCGCCTATGATTGCTACGTCTCTCATCTTCACTCCTCCGGCATCTTGATGGTGTTCTTGTACTTCGCATAGACAGCGTAATCCACGTAGACGGGGTCGGCGAGGATGGTGTCGAGCACGGGCGCGCTGTCCCTCTTATAATTGTTTATCTCGTCGGTCACGGTTATGTCGAAGGCGTCGCTTCCGGCACCGGAACCGTAGGACGTGACGAGGATCCTGTCGCCGGCCTTGGCATGGTCGAGCACATGTGCCAGACCCAGCGGGACGGCGCCGCTGTAGGTGTTCCCGATGTTGGGGGTCAGGAGTCCGCACTCCAGCTGCTCGGGGGTGAACCCCAGCATCTTGGCGGCCCTTGTGGGGAATTTGCCGTTGGGCTGGTGGAGGACCACGTAGTTGTAGTCGGCGGGGGCGGTGCCCATGGCCTCCATCATCATCTTGGCGGCGGAGGTCACGTGCCTGAAGTAGGCGGGCTCCCCGCTGAACCTTCCCCCGTGAACGGGGTACATCATGCCCTCCCTCCTCCAGAAATCGGGGGTGTCGGTGGTGAAACTGAGGGTTTTGTTGACCTCGGCGATGACCTTCTCGGTACCGAGGAGATATGCGGCGCCTCCGGCGGCCGCGGAATATTCCAGAGCGTCCCCGGGGGCACCCTGGGACGTGTCGGCTCCGATGGCGACGGCGTACTTCACCATACCGGATTTGACGAGTCCGAGACCGGCCTGTATGCCGGCGGTTCCGGCCTTGCATGCGAACTCCAGGTCCGCGGCGGTCATGCAGGGGGTGGCGCCGATGGCCTCCGCGACGATGGTGGAGGACGGCTTGACGGCGTAGGGGTGGCTCTCCGATCCGATGTAAACGGCACCGATGTCCGCAGGGTCCACTTCGGGGACCCTTGCAAGCATGTTCCTGGCGGCTTCGGTGGAGATCGTCACGGTGTCCTCGTCGGGGGAGGGTACCGCCTTCTGGTTGATCATCAGCCCTTTGCCCATGGCGGCACCGTCGGTGCCCCAGATCCTTCCGATCTCCTCGGGTTTTATCCTGTATCTCGGGACGTATGCCCCGTAACTTACTATTCCGACCATTTTCACTTCCCTTCCTTGAGTGAGTTCATCCTGTCAATGAGTTTCTCCACGGAGAGATCCGTGGTAACGAGGGGTATTCCCTCCTTCTCCGCCAGCTTGATGGCCAGCGGGTCTGTTTGATCCGGCTTCTGGTATACGACCATGGCCGGCGTGAGCGGGTGTGCGCGGATGGCGACCATCGGCGAACGTCCGTAGTGGACGTCCGTGAAGATCAGCGCCCTTTCGACGCTCCATCCGTAGATTTTCATATAGTCCTGCGAGCCGAGCGTCAGAATGGCCTTGAGTGAATCGACGATGGTGTACCCGTAGATCCTCTTCTTGGGAGTCTTCAGAGGGTTGATGTTCTTTCCTCCGATCATCCTTATGAAAAGTTCGTCGTCCACACCCTGCGGGAACTCATCCATCGCAAGGATACAGTCCATCTTCTTCTCGGGCATATATTTCGACTGGACGGGCGAACCGTTCGCATCGTCGAGGGTGATGAAAGCATCCACCATCTTGCGGACGACTCCGACACCGGGGGACCTGCGCCTCCCGGATTCATAATCGCTTATGACAGAGTGCGAAACGCCCATGGAGTCGGCCAGCTGGTACTGGGATATCCCGAACTCCTCACGCCATTTGCGGACGGCCTTCCCGGGTTCGTCGGAGAGGGTGATCTCCCCGGCAATCTTCTCCCGCAGTTCATCGGTCATCGCCTCCGCTATCGTCCGCTCGTTATATAAGTGTGTCGTAGTCCTTTACCGTCAATCGACGAATAACGGCATAGGAGAACAATGTGCCAGCAGGAGGATTACCTGTACCTCCTGCCCTCGAGTTCCTTCATCAGAACCTTCACTACGGTGCGCATGACCGTCAGCTGGGCATACTTCTTGTTATTGGCGGGAACCACGACCCACGGGGCGCAGGGAGTGTCCGTCGATTCTATCATCGCATCGACGTACTTACCGTACTCGTCCCATTTCTCACGGTTCCTCCAATCCTCGTCCGTCAGTTTCCACTGTTTGAGGGGATCCGACTTCCTGTCGTTGAATCTCTCCAGCTGGGTGTCCTTATCGATCTCCAGCCAGAATTTCAGGATGATCGCCCCCGAACCGGCGAGCATGGACTCGAAGGTGTTGATCTCCTCCGCCGAACGTCCGTACTCCTCCTCGGTGCAGAATCCCTCTATCGGCTCCACCATCATTCTTCCGTACCATGTCCTGTCGAAGATGGAGATGTGCCCGGGATTCGGAAGGAAACGGCAGAATCTCCAGAGATATGTGTGCGCATAATCCTCGCTGCTGGGTTTCCCGACGCGGGCCACGCGGTACCCGCGGGGGTTCAGCGCATGGGAGATGTGCTTTATGCATCCGCCCTTGCCGGCTGCGTCCCATCCCTCGAAACCGAGGATGAGGGAACGCCCGCTCACCGCCAGAAGGATCTGCAGCCTCTCCAGCTCCTCCGACAGGGATTCCATCTCCTTCTGGAATCCGTCGGAGGGACGGTCGAGATCCAGTCCCTTCCGGGGGTTGCCGTACCTGCGGTCCGGAGAATGGGTGCGGCGCCCCTTCGGAGGGCCGCCGTCAGCGCACTGTCTGAAGCGTTTCAGAAGGATCTCCGCGGCGCTGTTCACCGTGTCCTCCAGCGGACCGACGGCGACCGTGTCCCAGGGGGCGCGTTCGGTATCCGTCTTCTCTACAACGGCGTCCATGAGGGAGTAGTACTTGAAGTGGTCCACATGGTCCACGGAGAGGAACGTACCGTTCATCGCCGTGTACGGACGGTAGTCGTCCGCATATTCCTTCATAGTCCCGGGGGTGACGGCGAGACGGATCTTGATGAGGAAGGTGCCATTGTCCAGAAGATACTCCTCGAATCTGTTAAGAACATCCAGTTCCGCGCCGAGGGCCTCTCTGTCCCCCTCGAAACGGTTTATCGCAACGGCGTACCACGAACGGTCGTAGAGGGAGATCTCCCCTTTGGCGGGGGTGCACTGCAGCAGCCTCGCCGTGGCCTTGGGGCCGTTGCTGTCCACGTCGAAATGATAGTAATTTATGCCGCGGGGCTCGAGGACTCTGTCGAGTTCGTTCACGACCCTGCTTATGACGCGTCCGCTTCCTCCCTCGAAGACGACGAGGACCGGGATCCCTTTGACGACCGTATCCATCTGTGCCTTGCAGAGTTCGTCTTCCAGTCTGTCCGATATGAGAGAACGCATACGGGAAAATCCCCGATACCGTTCTTAACATTTGCCGACGGCACCGTGAAGGAAAGGGATTCGGGGGCATCCGGGAACGTCCCGGATGCCCTTGAGATATTCAGGCGGACTTCTTCTTCTGGATGAAGATGAATCCGGCGACTGCGAGAACCGCGATCGCCGCTATCGCTGCGATGACCGCCGCAACCGGGAAACCTCCGGAGGAGGACGGTTCCTCCCAGACGACCGCATAATCGGAGAAGTGGGTCGTATCGAAGGAGACCTTTCCGTCCGCATATCTGCAGTCGATCTTCTCGGCGACGGCTCCGTCCTTCAGATAGTAGACTCTGAGGCCGTCCCCGCTCTTTCCGGCATCCGGAGTGTACGGGACGGTCACGGTGACGGGGCTTCCGAACTCGGAGTTGGAACCGAAGGTGATAC
Source organism: Candidatus Methanomethylophilaceae archaeon (assembly GCA_963643445.1). GTDB lineage: Archaea > Thermoplasmatota > Thermoplasmata > Methanomassiliicoccales > Methanomethylophilaceae > Methanomethylophilus. Next base: position 548 of record CAVIJO010000036.1, on the reverse strand, counting down.
GGTACACGGGTGCGGACTCGCCGATGATGTTCCTTATCTCCCGGGATACGTCGGTGAGTACGGTGACCGAAAGCGTGGCGGCACCGTCCCTGAGACTCTTCAGGGCCTCGTTGCCGAAGTAGACGGTGCTTTCTCCGACAGAAACCGCCATATCCACTCCGGGATCGGCCGCAGCATCGTTCCTGACACTGCTGATCTGGTCTCCTGTGAATGCGGCTTCGTCCATGCCGGTCTCGGGGACATACCTGCCCTCGGCATTCTTCATCGTGATGGTGTAGGTGTAGGTCTTCACGTTGTTCTCCGAGACCTCGGTGATGGCGATCTTACCGGCCGCGGGTGCGGTGTAACCGGCGATGGTCTTCAGTTCCGCATCGACCTCGGTTCCGAAGTCGGCGGTGCCGGTCGCGTCGTCCGCGATCTTCTTGCCGCCGGCATCCCGGTATTTCACGCCGAAATTCTTCTTCTGTGGTAATTTTTGAACCCCCAGAATGAGGGCTAATTGGTATGCTGGCCAAAGAGATCGGAGACTTTATATATCATTACCTACA
>CAVIJO010000035.1:0-9461 GCA_963643445.1 Candidatus Methanomethylophilaceae archaeon | reverse complement strand
TCTGCATATTGTCTCACCGATTATAAAAGGAACAGTGTGTTAATGTTTTTCAGCCACGCTGTGAGCTGTGTTTGTCCAGAATAATGCAGAACCAAATAAACCGGGAGGATCCGGCAGGGGATCCTCCCACAATGTTTGGAATTATTCCGCTGCAGCAGGTACGGCCGGCTCGGAAACGGGAGTCTCCGGAGGAACGGGCTCCGTCTGTGCGGGGGCGGATTCCTCCGGGGGATTCCTCCCTTCCTCGTCCAGTTTCTTCTCGAGTTCCAGATCCTCCTCGCTGTACTCGTGTACCTTCGGGGGGACGATCTTGAACGCGGTGGATTTCCCGTCGGGGTTGAGGGGTGCGAGCCTCTCAAGAAGGGCCGTCTTCTCGGGACAGTCCACGAAGGCGTACTCCGCCACATCGCGGTAGGTGGTCATGGCGAAGATGTCCATGGTCTCGTAGTACTTGTTGCGGATCATAACATCCTTCGCGTTGTCGGCGGGGATCAGCGCCATCTTTATCCCGGACGAGGCGGCGGCCTCCAGTTTGGCCGTGACGGCGCCTACGGGCAGGACGCGGCCCCTGACGTTCAGACTTCCGGTCATGGCGACGTCCTGACGGATGGGGATGTTCTCCATAGCCGACAGGATGACAGTCGTCATGGTGATGGATGCGGAGTCTCCCTCCACACCGTCGTAGGTTCCGATGTACTCCAGGTGGATGTCCATATCGGACATCTTCCTGTCGGAGAACTTCTTGATGACCGCGGTGATGTTGTCGACGGCCTCTTTGGCAATCTCCCCGAGTTTTCCGGTGGCGATGAGCTTTCCGCCCTCCTTGGTCTGCGAGGGGGTGACCTCCGCTACGATGGGGAGCATAATCCCGGAGTATTCCGCCATGCCGGTTCCCGGGTCGAGGGCGGCGAGACCGTTGACCTGTCCGACCTTGGCGCCTTCGGTGATGAAGAGCTGGTAGGCCTTGCTGGCCTCGATCTGTCTGTCCGCCATCTGCTGCTCGAGACTCCTGGCGTTGACCATAGCGGCGAGGACGTCGTCCCTGGTGACGACGCCGGCGGAACGGGCGACCGCGATGTCTCCCGCCACACGGATGAGTCCGCCGAGCTCCCTGAACCTGAGGGTGAGTCTTCCCTTCCTTCCGGCACGCCTCTGCGCCTCCTTGACGATCTCGCCGACGGCGAACTTGTCGAAGTGGGGGATCTTCTCGTCCTTACGGACCTCCTGGGCGACGAACCTGACGACGTCCGTCCTGTGGGCGTCGGTGTCGGGCATGGTGGTGCGCATGTAGATCTCGTATCCGTAACCCCTTATTCTGGACCTGAGGGCGGGGTGCATACCCTTCATGGCGTCGAGGTTCCCTGCGCAGACGAGGACGAAATCGCAGGGCACGGGCTCGGATTTGACGAGTGCGCCGGAGGACCTCTCGGACTGTCCGGTGATGGCCATCTTGTGCTCCTGCATGGCGGTGAGGAGGGACTGCTGGGATTCCATCCTCAGGGTGTTGATTTCGTCGATGTAGAGGACCCCCTTGTTGGCCCTGTGGATATCTCCCGCCTCGAGCCTGTTGTGGGCGGGAGTCTCGAGACCTCCGGACTGGTACGGGTCGTGTCTCACATCGCCGAGGAGGGCCCCGGAATGGGTGCCAGTGGCATCCACGAACGGGGGCATATCGTCCGCATCGTGTCCCACAAGGAGTTTGGGGACGTAGCTGGAGTCGTTCCTGGTCATGACGGGATTCCTGGCAAACAGGAGGACTATCATGACGGCGAAGAGCGAAATGAAGAGGATGTAGTAGTTGGACAGGAGGATGGTCCCGATGAACCCGAGTATCACGATGGCCGCACAGGCGTACATGTACGAGGAGTTCTTCTGGGTCTTCGATGCGGCCGCCTGCGCCTTCTGCTGGGCGACCACCTGTTTGCCCCTCCCGGCGGGGAACACCCTGACACGGGGCTCGTTCTCGTCCTCGGGGTTGCTGTAGGCGACGATGTCCTGCAGCTCCTCCTTGGGAAGATACTCCACCATGGAGTTCGCCAGCATGGACTTCCCGGTACCGGGCTCGCCGATGAGCATCATGTGCCTCTTCTGGGCCGCAGCCTTCTTCATGACATCAACGGCCCTGTCCTGACCGATGACGCGGTCGGACATCTTCTGCGGGATCTCGACATCCTTGGTGGACCTGAATTCCTGTCTCTCGATCCACTCCTCGACGGTGACGTCGGATAGGACCGGGTCCTTCTCGTCTCTGTTCTCCGTACCCTCACCCCCTTTCTCATCCTGAGTTAGTTTGTTCCCGTATAAAAAGTTTGAATGTACATCATCCGCCTTCATTGCTGATCACCCTTCCTGCCGATGGAGCAGAGGACGTATGCCAGCAGTATGCAGATGAGTCCGACTATCACCCACGGGGCGTATTCGGACATCTTGGTCACGAACGTCTCGTCGGCAGGCCACGAATAGCCCTCGTCCTCGATGGCGTGGGAGGTGAACGAACCCATGTAGAGGCCCTTGACATTGTTGTTCGAGAAGGGCTGATGGCTCTGGGAGAAGGTGACTCCCCCGGCCTCGGTGAGGGCGCCGGCGCAGAGGTATGCGGTGATGTCCCCTCCGGTTGCGTTGAAGGTCGTATCGACGCCGTACACCTTGCCGTAAAGTTCGACGACGTTCCACGCATGGAGGCCGTTGGACGAACTCTGGGCGGCGGTGCCGAACACACTGAGACATTTCACGCCCGCCTTCATGCACAGCGCCTGGAATGCAGCGCTGTATCCGGAACATACGATGATGTGCTTCCCGTCGACGGCGTTCACGAATGCGCCGTACACGGACCCGTTGTAGGGATTCCCGTCCTCGGACTTCCCGGAACTCACCGCCGGGTCGTACTCGAATTTGCTGCCGCAGAGGTACTTGTTCACGGTCTCGATCTTGTCGGCCGCGGTCATATCCGAGGAGGTGATGCCGAGACTCTCGGCCGTCTCGGAGATCTTCGTCTCCGTCTCCTCCACCATCGTCTTGAGGGCCGCCGCACCCTCGGATGCGTACTGTTTCGCCATCATGATCCTGAACGAGATCTCGGAACCGCTCACGGAGACCTTGCTGACGGCCACACCCGCATCGTCGTAGCTCCAGGTCCACCATGCCATGGGATCCGTCAGTTTGGTGGCCACCCATGCGTTCTCCGCCTCCTTCCCGGCGACCTCCTGGGAGCACGGGGTTATACCGGACACGGCCACCTCGATATAGTAGGCTGTCCCGCCCACGACGGTGGGTTCCCCCTTTATGACCGCCGTACCGAGGTCCAGACCCTCCAGCCGGTCGAAAATCTTCTGCTCGTCGGAGTTCAGCTGTCCGTAGTAGTAATCCTGGGGGAGTCCGGTACCGTCCGCGGACGAACCGTCGGAAACGGCCGCGGCGAACGACACTGCCAGAACAATAGCCGCCACGGTTGCGGCAAATACCGTGCTGCGTGCTTTCATCGTCTTCCAGCAATCCGCCTTTGTATTTAAAGAATAAGAACGTAAGCGGAAACGGGGCATCCCGGGATACGCTCGAAACGGTTATAACAGTCCGTGTTCTGGGGCACGGCATGAAGTTCAGAGACCTGGATATCCCGGACGTCCTGAGGGATGCCCTTGCGGGACAGGGTTTCGACGAGATGTATCCGCCTCAGGCGGAGGCCATCCCCAAGGCCCTCTCCGGGAGGAACCTCGTCGCGGCGGTGCCGACGGCCAGCGGAAAATCCCTCGTCGGATTCATCCCCGCCCTGAACATGGTCCTGAGGAGACACAGCAGGGTCCTTTACATCGTACCTCTCAAGGCGCTCGCCTCCGAGAAGAGGGACGACCTTGCCAAATTCAGAGATCTGGGCATCCGTGTCGTGATGACCACCGGGGACCCCGACAGGGACGATGACGTGTCCGATGCGGACATCGTCATAGCCACCTCCGAGAAGGCCGATTCCATGATCCGCCACGGCAACAGGTGGATCGAGGGACTGGGGCTCATCATTGCGGACGAGGTCCATATGATCCACGACCCCGGAAGGGGACCCACCCTGGAGGTCGCCATGACGAAACTCATGCACAGGAATCCCGGCATGCAGGTCATCGCACTTTCCGCCACCATCTCCAACGCGGAGGATCTGGCTATGTGGCTCGATGCGGACCTCGTCCGGTCCGACTGGAGGCCGACGGAGCTCAGGGAGGGAGTGTACTTCGACCAGGAGATCACCTTCGCAGACCGCAGCACAGAGGAGGTCCCCCCGTCCGGCGACCCCCTGTGGGCCCTCATAAAACAGACCATCGAGGGAGGAGGGCAGGCCATGGTCTTCGTCAACTCCAGAAGGTCCACCGAAGCGGTGGCCGTCAAGTATTCAAAGAAGGTGCTGGCACTTACGGATTCCTCCATCTCGGATGCCGACCGTCAGATGCTCGAGGGCGGTGCGGACACCACGTCCGTCGGGGTCAAACTGGCAGAGTGCGTCTCCTGCGGAATAGCCTTCCACCACGCCGGCCTGGATTACAGGCAGAGGCGCGCAGTGGAGGAAGGGTTCCGCGCCAGAAGGATCAAGTGCATCGTGGCCACGCCCACCCTTGCGGCGGGCATCAACCTCCCCGCCAGAAGGGTCATCGTCAGAGACACGACCCGTTTCGAGAGCAATGCGGGGAACGTTCCGATCCCCGTGATGGAGATCAAACAGATGTGCGGACGCGCCGGCCGTCCGGGGTACGACCCCTGGGGGGAAGCCGTCCTGATCGCCAAATCGTATCCGGATTACCAGCACCTCATGGACGATTACGTGGAACAGGATACGGAGAGACTCGTATCCAAACTGGGCAACGAGAAGGTGCTCAGAAGCCACATACTGGGTCTTATCGCCACGGGGGATGCGGATTCGGAAGATGGCATAGCCCGGTTCATGGAGAGCACCTTCTTCGGGGCCACCTCCCAGCTCTACGGGATCGAGAGGGTCATAGGGAACGTGGTGGACTTCCTTGCGGAACAGGGGATGGTGGAGAGGAACGGGGACGTCATAAGGATCCTCCCGTTCGGAAAGAGGGTCTCGGACCTGTACATCGATCCGTGGACCGCCGTCATCCTGAAGAAGGCCGTCGTCAGGATGGACGACGACACGGACGGCCTGATGGTCATGCAGGCCCTGGCATGCACCCCCGACGTGATGGGGATGTACCCCAAGAAATCCGACGAGGACATGCTGAACGCAGTGGATGCGGAATACGACGGAAGATACCTCTGCACCTTCGACGACGAATGCGGAGACGATTGCGGGAGCGCCTCCTGGGACAACCATCTGGCGGACCTGAAGACCGCCGTCCTGCTCAGGGACTGGATAGAGGAGGTGTCCGAGGATATTATCACCGACACCATGAAGATCGGCCCGGGGGACATCCGCTCGAGGGTGGACTCCGCCGACTGGATCCTCTATTCGATGAACGAGATTGCATACATCTTCAACCCGGATGCCAGCAGGATCATCAAACCGCTCCTGACGAGGGTCAGATACGGCATCCGCGAGGAGCTGATCCCCCTGGTCGCATTCAGAGGGGTCGGAAGGTCCAGAGCCCGCATCCTCTACAATGCGGGAATCAGATGCAGGGCGGACATCGCCTCCAGGACCGAGGCGGAGATCGCCGCCCTCGGGAAGATCGGTCCGTCCCTGGCCAGGAATCTGAAGGAACAGGCGGGATACAGACACGGACCGGAGGAGATCCCCGCGGACGATTACGACGAGGAGGCCGAGTACATGCTGGAGAAGATGGCGGCCGAAATGGACGAGAAACTCGGCAACCAGCAGAAGAACATCGATTCCTTCGCCGGCAGCCGGACATGAGCGGCTTGCCATCGGCGGATTCCTGCCGGCAGGGAGGCCGTGTGTCGGAGCCCTTCTCTGCGGAAGCACGCAGGAAATCCGAGAAAACCGAGGGACTGCGGATGACCTCCGGAACTTGAAACACATGGCGGAGAATCTTGAAAAAATACTTTCTGGGTCTTTACGGGTTCCGGCTCACCGGTGCTGTCTGACGGCATCGGTTATGCGGTCGTTCTCGTCCACCATGCAGACCCACGAACGGGCGATCCCGATTATCTCGTCCATATCTCCGCGCTCTTTGTATATCGCACCTAAGACCGCCTCCACCGCCGTGGCGATGTGTTTGTGCCCCCGGTCCGTATTCCCGCTCCCGGGAGACCAGTTGTAATCCCTGGCGATCTTTTTGTCGTCCCTGTCGTACTGGAGGTACTGGATTATGTCGTAGTGTTTCCCTATGACGGTCACAAGGGTCCTGTCGGACTCGTAATGGGCTTTGGAGACACTCAGCTGGTCCGATCCGTCGAGAAGAACTGAACACAGGGCGAATTTCAGAAGGGCATCGCCATAGGTCGCGAGGTCGGCGTTGGTCGTACCGTTGCCGGGGACGTTCCTGTTCTCCACCTTCTTGTAGGACTTGTCGGTCAGGGCGCGTTTCATCCACCTGAGTTCCCTGCCTTTAGTCAGCATATCCAGAAAAACATCGTCGGAGGATACCGGCACATCTCTCCCTTCTCGGACGGCAAGCGGAATGGATTCCGGGGGAAACCCCCGGAAGATGTTTCCTTCAGTTCTGGGCAAGAATGCGCTCGACATCCGCCACGGAATTCTGGCAGGGGATGGGCTTAGGGACGTTGGCGAGAATGGTGTCCGGGTCCTTGAGTCCGTTCCCGGTGCAGATGCACGCGACGGTCTCGTCCCTGTCGATGATCTCCATCTCCCTGAGCTTCTTCAGCCCAGCAACGGATGCGGCGGAGGCGGGCTCCACGCACACTCCTTCCTTCCTTCCGAGGAGGAGCTGTGCCCTGATGATCTCGTCGTCGCTGACGGTGACGGCGTATCCCTTGGTGTCGTAGATGGCCTTCAGGGCCTTCTTCCCGCTGACGGGATTGCCGATCCTGATGGCGGTGGCGACGGTCTCGGGGTTCTCCTCGGGGATGAAATCGGACGCTCCGGCCTCGAACGCCCTCACGACGGGGGACGCTCCGGCGGCCTGTATACCCGTGAGCTTCGGAATCTTGTCGATCCATCCGGCCTCCCTGAGTTCCATGCATGCCTTGTAGACCGCCCAGATGTTGGCGGCGTTTCCGACGGGAAGTATGACCCTGTCGGGCATCTTGAATCCGAGCTGGTCCCATATCTCGAAAAGAACGGATTTCTGTCCCTCGGGACGGTAGGGGTTGATGGAGTTCAGCAGGTACAGCTTCCTCTCCTCGGCCATCTTCCTGGCGAGTGCCAGGGCATCGTCGAAGTTCCCGTCCACGGACAGGACCTTGGCTCCGAAGAACAGGGCCTGGGCGAGTTTTCCCATGGCGACCTTCCCGGAGGGGAGGAACACGGCGCACTTCATGCCGGCCTTGGAGGCATACGCGGAGAGGGCGGCCGAGGTGTTCCCGGTGGAGGCGCACCCGACGACGGTGGCCCCGAGTTCCTTCGCATGGGAGACTCCGATGGTCATGCCCCTGTCCTTGAAGGACCCGGTGGGGTTCAGCCCCTCGAACTTCACGTATGCGTCGGGAACACCGACCTCGGCACCGAGGGCCTCGGTCCTGTAGAGCGGCGTTCCGCCCTCCTGGATGGACACCTTGTGGGCAGGGTCCACGGGCATGAACGGAGCATATCTCCATACTCCGATCTGGGTCTTGCGGAGATCCTCGGGGTTCATCCCGCGGACCTCGGAAAGGTCCATCTTGACGGTCAGGAGACCGCCGCACTTGGGGCACAGGTTGACGTAAGGGTCCGTTACCTCTGCTCCGCACATCCAACATACAACTTTATGGTTAGCCATTTCAAATCCTCCTGCACCCGGTGCCGCAATCGGTCACCCATACATCGCATTTCATACCGCCGTCCGCGAAGACCTTCTTCACGCTCTCGGCGATGACCTCGCCCCTGTGCGTACTCTTGTCATAGAATGACATGACGCACGGTCCGGAACCTCCCAGGAAGGAGGCTATCGCACCGTGGTTCATCGCGGCCTTCTCGGCCTCCTTCAGGTGGGGGACGAGGGATGCGCGCGCAGGCTCGAAGACCATGTCCGCAACGGATCTCCCGATGAGGGGGAGATCGCCGGACATCATTGCGTATACGAGGGATGACGAGTGTCCCACGTGGAACACGAGGTCCTTGACAGGCACCTCGTGGGGCAGGACCTTCCTCGCATCGGCGGTGGCGACGAGGACGTCGGGCAGAGCGACCACGAGGCCGAGGTCCTTCGGCGGTTCGACCCTGAGGACCTCGAAGGGTTCGTACGACCGGATGATGGTGAATCCCCCGAGGATACAGGGCGCAACGTTGTCCGCATGGATGGAACCAGAGGTGTATCCCTCGGCCGCGGCGGCACACATGATCACTTCACTCACCGAGAGTTTCTCTCCGGTAAGGAGATGTGCCAGATATGCACCTCCGGCGGCGGATGCACCGGAAGAACCCATGCCTGAGCAGGGACGGATGCCTTTGGTGATCTTCACCTCGAGCCCGAAATCGGCACCCGCCCTCCTGAGGACCTCCGCCGCGGCGATGGTGACTGAGTTCTTCTCGGGGTTGCGGGTGATGGTCTCCGCACCGGGTCCCTGTATGTCGGATATCACTATGCCCGACGGAATCTTCCTTCCTTCGATCACATCGTAGGGTTCATGGATTGCGAGTCCGAATGTGTCGAAACCGGCACCTATGTTGGAGGTCGTCGCGGGAGCCGCGATCTTGATCCACTCGTCGCTCATTGTTATCGTACTCCCGTACCGTCCCGATTATAATAAACGTGCGCACGCACGGACGGTGCCCGGGACAGGGTGTGGCAGATTGGGACCGTATACGAAAAACGATGTTTTCCGTCTGTGCAGATTGAGCCGGGGTAATCAGAAAGCGGTTTCCTCGAGGAGAACCTCGGCCTCTTTCCCTCTGACGGCGATGCCGTAGAGAAGGGTTCTTCCTTTGAGGCCTCTGCAGTAGTCTTTCTTCCTGATCTGTTCCAACGCCTCATGTGCCAGACGTTCGGATTCTGCAATACTGTCGCTCTGAGCCTTCTTGATCTCGACGGCGATGTTCGGGTATTTCGGGTGTCTGCTCTCCATGAGTATGTCGTGCCTTCCGTTGCCGGATTCGCGGTCGATCGATACCCTGTATCTTCCTTCCCTTCCGAGGACGATGGTGGCGAGTATGAGGTGGTAGTCCCCTTCGTCCTTCAGAAGAATAAACGGATAATTCTTGGAAAGGATGTCACTCAAAGCACTCTGAACCTTCTCCGTATTCCCTGCTTCCAATGCGTCGAGGAATTCCTCGTAGGGATCTGCATTGCCGCGGAATGCGAATGCCTGGATGTGGTCGTAGAACACCGAATACATCTCGCGGTTGGGGATGGACAGGAGATAGGTGTCTTTTTTTCCTGCAGCCACGGCGTTGAGATATCCCG
>CAVIJO010000034.1:0-9919 GCA_963643445.1 Candidatus Methanomethylophilaceae archaeon | reverse complement strand
ACCCCCGCCGTGACCGGCTACACCGCCGATAAGACAGTTGTGTCCGGCACCATGGAGACCAATGACATAGAGGTGACCGTCACCTACTCCCGTGACATCTGTACCATCACCTTCGATACCAAGGGCGGTTCCGAGATCTCTGCGATCACTCAGGACTACGGCACTTCCGTGAGCGCCCCTGCGACCGTACCGACCAAGGCCGGATACGAGTTCAAGTTCTGGTCCAAGGACGAAACCAACGAGTACAAGTTCACAACCATATCCGGCGACATTACGCTCTATGCGGTCTGGACGGCTAGCAAGTACATATACACCGTCAGTTACATCGACAAGGGTGGCAACGTCCTGAAGACCCAGTTCAAGGACTCTGCGGCCTACGGCACCGAGGTGACCCCCGAGATCGAGGCAATCACCGGTTACACTGCACCTTCCGAGACGAAGACCATCACGATTTCGGACGATGTTTCGAAGAACGCCGTGGAGTATGTCTACACCGTCAACATGTACGATTACACCGTCAGCTACGTCGACGCGGGAGGCAACGTCCTGAAGACCCAGTTCAAGGGCACTGCGGTCTACGGCACCGAGGTGACCCCCGAGATCGAGGCAATCACCGGTTACACCGAGCCTGCCGACACCAAGACCATCACGATCTCGGACGACGTCTCGAAGAATGTTGTGGAGTACGTCTACACCGTCAACAAGTATACCATCGTCTTCAAGAACGGGGACGAGAAGGTCTACGAGAACAAGTTCGACTACGGAACCGTTCCGTCCTGTACCGTGACTCCGACCAAGGCCGCAGATGAAACGAACCATTACAAGTTCAAGGGCTGGTCCGTTGACGGAACCAATGCCGTTGAGTCTCTTCCGACAGTATCCGGAGAAGCGATCTACACGGCCGTCTTCGATCCTGTCGCCCACACTCCGACCGCTGCTGAAAGCAAGAAGCCGACCTGCACCGAACCCGGAATCACCAGCGGAACCGTATGTTCCGGCTGCGGCAAGGTCCTGAGCACCGAGTCATCCGCGCCTGCACTCGGACACGATTACAGTGTCGATTATGCATGGAGTGACGACCACTCCGCCTGTACGGCCACCAAGACATGCAGCCGCTGTTCCGCTACCGAGCCTGTGAAAGGCACCGTCACTTCCGTCACCACCGCCACCTGTACCGCGGCAGGAGAAAGGACCTACACCGCAGTGTTCGCCGGCGACGGCCTTGTCGATCAGACCGATACCGTCGCGGAATCCGCACTCGGCCACGATGCCGAACCCGTCAGGACCGGGGCCAAGGCCGCGACCTGCACCGAGCCGGGGAACAAGGAGTACTACACCTGTTCCAAGTGCGGTCAGAACTTCTCCGACAAGGGCTGCACCGTATCCGTAGAGGATGTGATCCTCGCCGCTGCCGGCCACAGTCTCGTGAAGACCGAAGCCAAAGAGGCCACCTGCACCGCCGCCGGTAACAACGAATACTACGTATGCTCCGTCTGCAGCAAGGTCTTCAAGGCCGACGGGACCACCGAGACAGCCGCCGAGGCGGAGGTCCTCGACATGGTCGCACATACCGAAGTCAGCGATCCTGCGGTTCCCGCAACGATTGCCGCACCCGGCAGGACTGCCGGAAGCCACTGTTCCGTCTGCGGCCACGTCATCGTCGAGCAGAGCGACATCCCCATGCTCGGGGAAGGAACGAAGAAGACCACCCTCGGAACAGTGGGCAACACGGTCGAGATCAGCAGGGAATCCATCCAGGCTCTCGGCAGCACCCTCGATCTCGAGGTCAGGAATGACAGCGGGAACAGCAAAGTGTCCGTAGAACTTCCCGCCGCCGTCGTTCAGGACGTCGTTAAGGACCGTGTCGGAGCATTCCGTCTGTCCGTGGAACCGCTGACTTCCGCCGCAGGAATCCCGAATACCGCCGTCAGGGAGACCGTCAGGAGCTGCGACATGATCATCTCCGTCAGCCTTTATGTCGGAACATCCAAGGTGTCCGATTTCAGCGACAACGTGACAATTTCGCTGGATTATTCGATACCTGCCGGAAAGGACGCATCCAGGCTTTACATCGGATATGTCCATGAGGACGGAACCGTCGAGAAGATGGAGCACAGTTTCGAAAACGGAGTCCTCTCCTTCGAGACCAACCACTTCTCGTACTATGCAGTGATGTATGATGCGGAAGAATCCTCCGGCGGCGGTTCCGGTGGCAGCACGATGATCATCGTCGCAGTTATCGCGGTGATCGCAGTCGTCGGATGTGCATTCGTGTTCCTCAGAATGCGCGCCAAGGCAAACTGATTTCAAACTGCGGGGAAACCCGCTTCTTTTCCGCCCCCGTCGGGGGCGGATCCTGTCAATCTCCGTCTTCCGATTTCGAACCCGCGGAGAGTGTCGGCAGGGTCCGCCGCTTCAGGTTGTACATGTCTCCGTTCCCGATATGCCGGGACATATGTCCCGTATTCGGATCACTCCGGTGAAAGAAGTAAAACCATCCCCGGTCCGGGGAAGAATCATGCAGAATAGCCGATGATGTCCCGTTCCACGGTCTCCACCGTGTCCGGGTCTATCTCCGATGCATCCGCGATATAGGCACAGCCGAGGCGGGGATTAAGAAGGCCGATGTTCTTTACGGACCGCAGTACGGGGTCATCGGAGTGCCTGCACATGACGTATCTCACGAGGACCTTCAGGACCCCGTCCCGGGGCAGCGGCTCCGACGACACTGTAATGTCCCAGACGGTGTCTTTCGTGATGTAGTTCCCCGTACCTCTCGTTATCAGGGACCCCCCTGCGCCAGAGATCTCGAACCCCATTCTCGACACGGGCCCCATCCCGGTGAGGAACGCAACGGTCCTCCTGACCATCGTGCGGATGTTGTTGCAGGTTCTGTCGTCCGCCCTGACGCGGGCGGGGCGGGATATTTTCCCGCCGGATGCGGCGAAGGCGGACAGTTTGCAGGCGCTGTCCACGGAAGCGTCGTCGAGTTCTCCTCCGTACCTGCAGTTTATCCCGTCCTCGAACACATCGGAATACGACAGGCTCCCGTACATACCCAGATGATTGTTTTCGAGATGGATGAAAGCTATCCTTTCCGCCTCTTTGATCTCTGCGGCGGCCCTGTCGTAGCGGTATCCGTCGCGTTCGTTGAGGAGGATCAGGGCGGACAGGAGCGAGACCGCCCCGAGGACGGTCCCGGAATCGATGCTGTCATGTCCCAGAGGTCTCCCGTCGCCCGGCATGAGGGGTATGGGGGAGAACAGGCCCGCAGGTACGAAACCTCCCGGAGGATAATCGGTGCACTCGGTCCCTTTATCGATTCCGGTCACTGACATCCCCTCGGTTCCTGGGGGTCTCGTTGCCGTTCTCGCGGTAGATCGCTATTATGTCTTCGAGAGGCAGTTCGGTCACGAACGATGTGGGTGAGAAATGGGTCTTGGACGTGGGTCCGACCTCGTTCATCTTCTCGATGAAGATATCCATGTTGGGAGGGGACAGTTTCGTCAGGGAGGACAGTTCGCTCATGTCGTACACGAAGGGTACGGAATCGATCTCGTCTCTCCAGATGCCGAGGGTCTTGGTGCATTTCCTTTCGGCAGCCATTCCTTCGGGGGACATCTTTTTCAGGAGATTCTTATCGAAGAGCGGACCGAGCCAGAAGGGGCCCAGATTATGCGTACTGTCGTATTCGTATACGCAGTCCCTCTCCAGAGTCTTCTGGTCGTAACGCATGTAGCCGAGATGTGCCAGCATGTCGTCGCAGGCCTTCGTCCCGTGAACGATCTCCACGTAGGTCCTGTAGTAGTGGTCTGCGTAGAAGGAGAGAAGGGGACGCATCCCCATGTCGAATTTCCCCATCTCGCGGGCGATGTTGCACATGAGTATCCTGAGTCCGCCTTCGTGGCACATGTATCCGCGGATTGGCTCGCACTGGTATCTGCGCCTGCATTTTGGGGCCTGCGCACCCGCCAGGGGCGCCGTGTCGGTGGCCGTTACCGCGAGGACGGCCCGTCTCCTGCATCCACGTATGGCTGATTGGATGAAGAGGGACGGGGAACCGAACGGGTCGAGGTCCACGTAGTCGTACCCGTTCTCCGCGAAGAGGCAGTGCATGTCCGCATGGGATGCACGGCAGTTTTCCAGATTGTTGAGTTTTATGTTGGCTTCGATGTAGGGAATGGCATTGGCATCGAAGTCGTTGGCGGTGACGTCGGTGCCGGGGACCTCGTTCGCTATCCTGACAGCCCTGGAACCCGTGGCGGTCATGGCATCGGCCACCTTCATCCCGGGCCTCCCGAGAGCTCTGAGGAGCATGACGCTGACGTCCCTGTTGAACGCCATCTGTTCGTTAAAGAATACGGAACCTGCATTGATTTTCCCGGGTCCGCGGGTGGAATGCATCTCCGGGACCAGGATCTTCGTGGCCCCTTCGGTTATCACGTTTCCGGGGGGCGTCAAATGTTTTCACCGTTCATAAGGCGCACAATCTTGTGCGGAAGGAGGTTCCTGTTGGTGGGGGTTACTTCGAGGATTCTTACGTCGTCCCTCCTCCTGATGTCCTGGAGAAGAGGATTCCTGGATTTCTTGTGGAGCGTGAGGATCATGGGTTTGTCCGCATCCAATGCGTCTTTTACCGCATCCACGAACGCCTGGCTCTCGACCTCCACCTTGCCTACCTCGTCAATCACTATGATGTCGCAGTTCTCGCATGCGCTTTTGATGGCATCGATGGAGACGGACTCAAAAAGGGACAGGTCCACTCCGAGGTTTCCTACGGTGATTTTGCTTTCCACGTCGGGTTTGGCGAATGTGACCTTCTTGCCGGTCTGCAGGTCGCACACATTGATTCCTATCTCGTGTCTTCCGTCGGAGATCTTCTCGTCGATCATCCCGCCGACCGTTACACCGTCCCCGAGCATCTCTATGACGCGTTTCAGGGTGAAGGTCTTACCGGAACCGGGAAGTCCAGTAATACCAATCTTTATTTCATTCACCAAGCGATTGTCCCCCTACCTGAATAGGATTTAAACTATTTATACTGATGTGGGTCTACGGGAACGGGCCGCCGGTTTTCTGTACATTTTTAAGACATTCGGATGCGTTTTATGAAATGTCCGAGATGTACATGAGGGGGTATCCGAGTTCTTCGTCATACTTCATGACGGCCGTCACGGTTATGCCGTGCAGTTCGACCGAGACCTCTGCCTCAATCATATCTCCGGTCAGGGAGGTGTAGGAATACTGGTCGCTTTTGTCGCCGCAGTTCCTGCATATCGAGACCTTCGCATCTCTGACGTAAGGCTGCACCTTTATGCATTCGGCGACGGTCTTCTCGAGGTCTGCCGCATTCCTCTCGCAGAACGGGGTCCCCACGAACTGGTGGTAGATCGTGGCCATCTTGATTCCCGCCTCGAAACACGCGCGTTCCCTTGCATCGCATCTGAATCTCGAGTCCGCGGTCTCTTCTCTGCTGCTGGGCATGGTATCTCCGGACGTATCTCGATAATGTTTAAAAATCGGTTGCATACTCTCCTGTGTTATGACGATCGCAGAGAGGATTGCCACTCTCAAGAAAGAGAAGAACGCCGTCATTCTGGCACATAACTACACCCTTCCCGAGGTCCAGGACCTCGCCGATTTCGTCGGGGACTCGCTGGGTCTTTCGAAGAAGGCCGCCGCCACCGATGCGGATATAATCGTCTTCTGCGGGGTTTCCTTCATGGGAGAGACTGCGAAGATCCTCAGTCCCGGGAAGAAGGTCCTCCTCCCGGAGCCCGAAGCCAAATGCGCCATGGCCGCCATGTGTTCGGCCGAGCAGATCAGACAGGCGAAGGAGCGCTGCCCCGGTGCAACAGTCGTCGGTTATGTGAACACCGCTGCGGAGACCAAGACCGAGGTGGATTACTGCTGCACATCCGCCAACGCCCTGAACGTCGTCAATGCGATCCCGAACGACCGCATCATCTTCGTGCCCGACTCCAATCTCGGAAGATATGTGAAGGAGAAATCCGGGAAGGACGTAATGCTGTGGTCCGGATTCTGTCCCATCCACCAGTGCGTTACTGTAAGACAGGTGAACGAACTGAAGGCCGCCCACCCGGATGCCGAGGTCGATGCGCACCCCGAGTGCAGACTCGAGGTTCTGAATACGGCGGACTTCGTCGGCTCCACCGAGGCCATCCTCAACCACTGTATCGCATCGGGGAAGAAGGAGTTCATAATCCTCACGGAGTCCGGAATGGGCCACAGGCTCGCCGGCGCATGTCCGGACAAGAAGTTCTATTTCATTAACGGCTCCATCTGTACGACCATGAAGATGATCAGCCCCGAATCCGTTCTCGAGTGTCTCGAGAACGAGACCGGGGAAGTCATCCTCGGCCCCGGAGTACAGGAGAAGGCGTACCTGCCGGTGAAGAGAATGACGGATATTCTGGGATGAATCCGTCCGACAGGATTAAACGGCCGCCGCCCGATGGGTGTCCGAGACAGTGCCGGATGAAGATAATCTGAGCTGATCCGTGATGAGCCCTATGAGTGCCGACGGCCGTCTCACTCGCCGTTTCCGTAATCGCTCATTCCGACATAGGAGAGCAGGTCCGACAGCTTCATCCCGTCGCTCCACCGCATGACGAAGTTCCCGCCTCTGCTGACATCCAGTTTCGGGATCCTTTTCTTCAGGAGGGCGGCCCTCCCGCGGAGTTCGCTTTCGGAGGGCATGGTGAAGATCCTCCACGGGTCCCCCCTGACTCCTTTCAGCCTGTATGCGTAGATCGGGATTATGTGGCAGCGGTCGCAGTCCTCCATCATCCTGTCCGCCTGTTCCGTCAGGCGGGCATTCTTGCTCATGTAGAGGACGTCGTTCTCGGAACTCTTCACTTCGATGGGGAACGAGAAGTCCCATCTCAGCGCGACGAGGTCCACTCCGAGGGATCCGGCCGCTCTTATGACCATGAACGGGAAATCCCTCATCGAACCGTATGCGCGCGTCTCCGCATCGTCGCAGGTTTTCACCATCTTGGCGATTGCTTTCTCGTCGCCGGACAGGAGGTATTTCAGTTCGCGTTCGTAGGTGTCGCCGGGAGCAGCCATATGTCATCCCACTGGCGGTAAGGGTATAAAATGGAAAGGGGGAGGGGTGGCCGAATCTGAGCGGAAACCCCTCCTTTTCCGAATCTGAGTTTACGGCATCAGCCTGCTGAGATCCCTCGGGAAGAGGATGGTCTCGCGGACGTTGGGCAGGTCGAGCATCTTTTCGAGGAGCCTGTCGAGACCGATTCCCCATCCTCCGTGGGGAGGCATGCCGTATTTGAATGCGGCAAGGTAGTCCTCGAAGTCGGCGGGGTCGAGGCCCTTCTTCTCCATCCTCGCCACGAGGACGTCGTACCTGTGTTCCCTCTGCCCTCCGGAGGAGATTTCCTGGCCCTTGTAGTCGAGGTCGAAGGAGAACGAGTACGGGGTACCGTCCTTCTCCATGATGTAGAAGGGCTTCGCTTCCTCGGGGTACTCGGCGATGAAGTAGAGTTCCTTGCCCTGTTTCGCCATGTATTCGCCGACGCATTTCTCGCCGTCGGTGCCGAGGTCGTCGCCCTCCTTCAGCGGGAGTCCGGCATCCTGCACGATCTTCAGACACTCGGAGTAGGTCAGGATCGGGTACGGGAGTTCGGGTACGGAAATCTCCTTCCCGAGGATCTCCAGCTGTTTCTTTCCCTTTTCCTTTATTCCTCTGAGGACGTGGTCGACGATCCTGCCGACGGTTCCCATCACGTCCTCCTCCTTCTCGATCCAGCACATCTCGCCGTCGAAGGAGGTGAATTCCGTCACGTGCCTGTTGGTGTTGGAGTGCTCCGCCCTGAATGCGGGGCCGATCTCGTAGATCCTGTCCATGCCCGTGGACATGAGCATCTGCTTGTAGAGCTGGGGGGACTGTGCCAGATAGGCGGGTTTTCCGAAATAGTCCACGTTGAAGAGGGTGGCTCCTCCCTCGGCTCCGGAGGCGACGATCTTGGGGGTGGTCACGTTGAGGAAGTTCTCCGCCTCCGCCGCCTCTCTGATGAGGCCAGTCATGAGGGATCTGAGCTCGAAGATCGCTCTGATCTCAGGTTTTCTGAGGTCCATGAACCTGCTGTTGAGACGGGTATCCATCTCCACGTTGACCTTGTCGATGACGCCGAGGGGGAGAGGGGCGGCCGCTCTGCTGTAGACTTCGCAGGATTCGGGTATGACCTCGACCCCGAGGGCGGTCTGCTTGCTCTCCTTGACCTCGCCGGTGACCGCGATGACGGATTCTCTGGGGAGTTTCGTCATGAGTTCGAAGAGCGAAGGTTCGATCTTCTTCTTGGGGAGGGTGATCTGGAGGGTCCCGTACCTGTCCCTGAGGACGATGAAGGAGATGCCCCCCATGTTCCTGATGTCCTGAACCCATCCTTTCACGGTGGCCTTCCCGTCCGCCGCAGATATGCTGCTCGAGTCTCTGACTGCTGTCATGTTAACATCTGCGAGTATGTGGGACATTTATTAAAGAATAGTCCTGCGAATCCGTACGCCGGATGCCGCGGGCACGGGAGGCCCGCGACGGCACTTTCCGCATCTGGCACATGCGATACCGGGCCGTTCCCCTGAGGATGCGTCCCATCGAATCCCCGGCCGATTCATCAGATTTAAAAGAGAGGAGAGGATGTTCCCCGTATGAAGTTCACGATAACGGGCACCGTCTCGCAGGTGCTCAATATCCAACTGTCTCCGGGCGACGTTCTCAAAACGGCGCCGGGAAGGCTCGTGGGCAGGTCGTTTGCCGTGGACATGAAGGCAAGGGACGGGACCATCCTGTCGGGCATCAAGAGGATGCTTTCGGACACTTCCGTCGAGATGGAGGAATACTGCATCGAAAAGGGTGCGGGGATGGTTACCGTAGGTCCGGCTTTCCCGGGCATGATCATGGATATCGATGTATCCAAGGGGAACTGGGTCGTGCAGAAGTGCGGTCTCCTGGCATGCACCCACGGTGTATCCGTGGCACATGAGGCACAGAAACATATCTGTCCGTCCAAATTCGGACCGGAAGGACTGATCCTTCTCAAACTGTCGGGGGAAGGTACGGCATTCATAGCATCCTGCGGGGATTTCACCGCGATGGAACTGCGGCCCGATGACCGTTATACCGTCGCGACTGCGCACGCCCTCGCGTGGGAGAGTTCCGTGAAGGCTTCCGTCCGTTCGGTGAGAAACAGGGCCGATGAGGACGCGGAGGACGATGAGTATATCACCGATTTCAAAGGGCCGGGCAGGATAGTCATCCAGAATCTGTGCGAGGGGGATATCGCATCGGCCGTGGTCAGATTCGCAGGTGGAAACTGACACTCCCTGTCTGATGCGGATGAATGTTGAGATCAGAGAGATGTTTCCTCGAGGAGAACTTTGGCCTCTTTCCCTCTTACGGCGATGCCGTAGAGAAGGGTTCTTCCTTTGAGGCCTCTGCAGTAGTCCTTCTTCTTTATCTGCTCCAGAGCTTCATGTGCCAGACGTTCGGATTCCGCATCGCTGTCGTTCTGCGTTTTCTTGATCTCGACGGCGATGTTCGGATATTTTGGGTGTCTGCTTTCCATGAGGATGTCGGGTCTTCCGTTGCCGGATTCGCGGTCGATCGACACTCTGTATCTTCCTTCCCTTCCGAGGACGATGGTCGCGAGTATGAGGTGGTAGTCCCCTTCGTCCTTCAGCAGAAGGAACGGATAATTCTTGGAAAGGATATCACCTAAAGCATTCTGAACCTTCTCCGTATCCCCTGCTTCCAACGCATCAAGGAATTCCTCATAGGGATCTGCATTGCCGCGGAATGCGAATGCCTGGATGTGGTCGTAGAACACCGAATACATCTCGCGGTTGGGGATGGACAGGAGATAGGTGTCTTTTTTTCCTG
>CAVIJO010000033.1:0-10199 GCA_963643445.1 Candidatus Methanomethylophilaceae archaeon | reverse complement strand
AAATAATGTACATTTTACATAACATTGGATTGGAAAAGCGAATGCGTCCGCAGACTCTGCATCTCTCCAAAACGACATATAATACGACGGAATGGAAGGCCCGTATGACAGATATCCGCGTCGTGGTCGTCGGACCCAAATTCGAAGGCAACGTTGGCGCGATCGCCAGATGCATGGCCAACTTCGGCATCGGGGACCTGGTCCTCGTCAACCCCTGCGAGATAGGGGAGACCGCTCTGAACAGATCCAAACACGGGGACTACATCCTCCGCAATGCGAGGACGGTCGCCTCTATGGAGGAGGCCGTCGAAGGATGTTTCCTGGTGGTCGGCACCAGCGGCACCGTCACCAAAGGCGACAGGAACTACGCCCGTATCCCCGTGGATGTGAGGGAATTCGCCATGGACTGCCGCGGATACAATGAGAAGATCGCCCTCGTCTTCGGCAGGGAGGACATCGGCCTCCTCCAGACGGAACTCAACAGATGCGACGTGCTCATCACGATCCCCGCCGACGACAGGTATCCTGTGATGAACCTCTCCCACTCCGTCGGGGTGGTCCTGTACGAGATGTTCCAGGCGGACCGCAGGCACACCCGCTGCGAACCCTGCAGCCCGGACGAGAAGGAGCTCCTCATAAAATTCTTCGGGGACCTCCTGGAGGAGATCGATTACACCGAGGCCCGGAGGGAATCCACCACCGTCATGTTCAGGCGCATGATGGGACGGGCCATACCCACCAAGTACGAGTACAACACCATCATGGGCGTGTTCGGCGATGCAGCGAGGATAATCAGGAACTATCAGGAGACGGGCAGGAAATGGGGAGGAAAATGAAGGCCCCCGTGCTCCCCTCCAGGGAACCCTGAACGAAATCGGGACAGAGCCCGGTCCTGTCCGTGACGGCCTTCACGGCCATCTCCCGCTCCAAATCCGTCACCTCTGAATCGGGACATATTATCAGTTTTCTGCCCACCGGATCTGCGGGATACAGGGGGAACGACACCGCCATCTCCACCGAACCCGCCAAGGACGGTTCGCAGCCGTACGAATACGTGTAGCATCTGCTGGACATCAGCGAGAGGAAAGGGGCCGTCTCCGCCAGGCGTGCCGCCTCGGCGGCCGCATGCCCCATCAGGAGCTCCGCACCCTCCAGGGCGCGGGCTATACCCTCCGGGGCGTTCCCGAACTCATTGACACGGTCCGTGTCCGTGAGGAACAGACGGTCGGAAACCTCCATCAGATTCCGGAGCACCGCAGAGGCCTGCCCGCGGCGGTCGGTCTCGAATTTCCATGGTATGCTGACCACGGACATGAACGGGATATTCAGCGATCTGGCACATTGCGCCAGCGCCACTATCGCACCGGAACCGGTGCCTCCCCCGAGGGCGGCGACGCCGATGACGGCGGAGTGTCCGCGGATCCTCCCGACGATCTCCTCGTCATGACCGAACATGGCGCTGTAGTATGCCTCGTCCCTGTCCCCTGCGAACCCGGAGGCGGTGTCCCCTCCCGGAGGGACCATCGTTATATCCGCATCGGAAACGTTGATTGTAAGTGTCGGAAAACCGAAGCTGGCACATGTGCGGGAGACGACCCTGCACCCGATCCCTCCGCATCCCGCGATGAGTACGGAATGCATGTCAGGATTCCTTCCTGTCGGACAGGCTCCTGTCCAGTGCCTCCCTGAGGATGTCCCCCGCATCGGACCCGTCGGACGTGAGATCGCTTATGTCGGCCGAACCGAGACCTGATGCGCGGGCGAGGGCGGACTCCCTCTGCTCAGGGGTGAACGACCGTTCCAAAAGATCCTCCACCGCGGTGCGGACGAAATCCGTCTCCGTCCCGAACTTCCTGTCCGATACGAGGAGTCCGATAAGTGCCAAATCGTCGGCGGGAAGTCTGACGGTAACCCTTTTTTCGCCATCCATACGACTGCACCGGGAACATGATGATAAGTGAGCAGGGGGCGGAGCCCCCTGCGGTGAATGTAAGGCGTTTTATCTTTGATTCCGAGAAAGTCCCGAAAACTCAGCTCATCCGAAGAGTGCGCTGAGACCGGCGGCAGCCTCGTCCTCGCTGACCTTCTCCTCTTCTTCCTCAGCCTTTTCCTCGGCGGGGGCGGCTGCGGCTGCTGCGGGTGCGGCGGCTGCGGCGGCGGGAGCGGCAACAGAGGCGTTTGCGATAGCCTCTTTGATGTCAACTCCCTCGAGAGAGGCAACGAGTGCCTTGACTTTCGCGGCGTCAACTTCTACGCCTGCTGCGGTGAGGATGGCCGTGATGGCATCTTCAGTGATCTCTTTTCCAGCAGAGTAGAGGACCATTGCGCTGTAAATATACTGCATTTCTTTCAACTCCTTTATCCGAACAGAGCTCCGAGACCCGCGGCAACTTCCTCCTCGGATGTCTCTTCACTCGTCTCTTCTGCTTTCTGCTCCGCCTCGTTGACGGCGGGCTCTGCTGCGGCGGACGGTGCTGCGGCTGCAACGCTGTTAAGCCTTGCGGCGATGTCATCGTTCGTGAATCCGGTCGCAGAAGCAAGGGCAAGCATCTGACTGTCTGCCTTCGCAAAAAGCGCTCCAATTGTCTCTTTGGTCGGTATCGCGGCCTCGACAGACAGCGCAGAAGCGCTCCTGTATGCCTTCGCGATGAGCGGTACGACAGTCTCCTTCGCAGGATATGCGATCTCGACTGCGAGCGCCAGCGCGTCGTGCGCGGCCGTAGCGAACATTGAGGTGTAATAATCGTCAGGAATATCCAGGACGTCCAGTCCGTAGACGATCCCATCGCCGAAGACCGCTCTCGCGTTCATTCCGACTTCCATGGGAAGGATCTCCAGCTTGGGGAGCATCGCTGCGAGTTCGGGAGAGATAGGGGCTCCCGCCTTCACAACGGTCGTGTCCTTCTTGACGGTTATTTTCCCGTTCATGATCTGAGCGGGAAGGCCTAGTTTCTGAAGTTCACCGATGATCGGTCCGGGTCCGAACGGTGTGGGTCCGGCCGGTACGACGATGTCGAACGGTGCGGTCTGTCCTGCCTTGGCAGGAGCGGGGGTGCTCGTCGCCTTCAGCTTGTTGAAGAGCTTGAAGGGGTTGAGGTCCGTTGTAACGATCGCGCACTGTCCGCCGACGTGCTCCTTCAGTTTCTCCACTCCGGGCTTGAACTGGGCCGCCTGGTCGAGGGCCAAGAGCATAAGGTTGTTCTTGGTCATCTTGATCTTGGCGTGAGCCCTCATTCCTGCCCTCATGGACTGAATCTGGGGAGCGGGGATCTCCTGCATGTCCACGATCGCTACGACCGGGAACTGCTGGATATCATCGACGATCTCTTTGACGATGTCCTTCTTCCAACTTGCGACGTGTGCCATCCTTAGACCTCCCTCACATAAGCCTCTCTGACGGGCCCATGGTCGTCTTGATGTATGCGGAGTCGATGTTGTGCTTACCTTTCTCAAGGCGGCCTTCGACACGCTTCATGACAACGTCGACGTTGTCGGCGATGTCTTCCGCAGACATCTCCACGGTTCCAACGGGCACGTGGAAAGTCTTTCTGTCTTTCGTCCTGACGGTAACAGACTTGCGGAGGTTGTCAATCATCGGGGCCGGATCTGCTCCGGGAGCGATGGGCTTAGGCATCTTTCCGCGGGGACCGAGAACGGTACCGAGCTTCTTACCGACGACCGCCATAAGGGGGGCCTCGGCGATGAAGTAGTCGACGCTGTTCGCGGTCTTCTTCGCCTGTTTCTTGTTGCCAGCGAGGGCCCCGAGTTCGTCGGGGGTGATCACTAGGTCAGCAACGTCCTTGGCTTTCAAGGCTAGTTCGCCACCGCCAATGACAGCGATCTTGACCTGCTTCCCGCGGCCCTTCGGAAGGACGACGTCCTCCTGAATACGGTTCTTGGGAAGAGACAGGTCGATATCCCTGAGATTGACGGCCAACTCAACCGTTTCTACAAATTTGCGCTTCTTCGCACTCTCGAGTGCCTTCTGCACAGCCATTACGGTTGGTTTATCTGCCAATACAATTCCTCCTCGTAGTAGTAACGGGCGGTGAAGCCCTTCTACGAGCAAGAGGACGAAACAGGTTCCCCTATTTAAAGACGATGTAACGGGGACGGACCTTTTCCCATATAAGAGTATAAAAGAACGGATTCGGCCGCCGGAGGTTCCGGGGACGGGACCGCACGGGTTTCCGTCCCTGCCGTCATACATCCGAAGGACCTGAGGGTCGACGGGGACACCGTCGCCTTCGATAAGACTGGCACAATTACGGCCGGGAACCTCGAAGTGTCCGCCGTACATTCATTCGGAACATATGCCAAGGAGGAACCCCTATACATCGCCGCGTCGGCGGAATCCATGTCCGAACACCCTAGGGAAAATGCATCTGCAGGAAATACGGGAAGACTCCTGCCGAACCGGAAAAATTCGAACTGGTCCCCGGCAGAGGAGTCAAGGCGGCCATCGGCGGCAGAGACATCTCCGTCGGCAGCCTCGCATTCATGAAACAGGCCGGCGCCGAAGCGACCCCCGGACTTTCCGAAATGGAGAAGACATATTCCGAAAGCGGTTCCGCCGCCGTTTTCATGGCCGAGGGGAACGCCGTCATCGGATCCATCGTCATGACGGATTCCGTCCGTGCGGATTCCGGGCCCGCTATAGCGCAGACCCGTACGGAGGGCGTCAGGACCGTCATTATCACAGGCGACTCCGCAGGAGCGGCCGAACATGTCGGAAAAACCGTCGGAGCGGACAGGGCATACAGCGGCTGTCTTCCCGAAGACAAGCTCCGCATTATCTCAGATATGCGGAAAAACGGCCATTCCGTCCGTATGATCGGAGACGGTGTGAACGACGCGGCTGCGCTCAGGGCGGCGGACGTGGGTATCGCCATGGGACTCGGAAGCGATGTTGCGATGGAATCATCCGACATCGCCCTCTCCAAGGACGGGCTCGGCGAACTGCCGCACATCGTAGGCCTTTCGAAGAAGACCATGTCAACCATTCGTATCAACCTGACTGTGTCCACCGCAATCAACAGCACAGCGATGATTTTGGCAATGCTGGGTCTTATAGGCCCCATCGCAGGATCCATCGTCCACAACGGAGGATCGGCATTCGTCATCAGCATGTCCGCCCTCCTGCTCACATGGCGGGGCGGGGACTCTTCACACCCACATCCGGCACCCCATGCCGGAACTGAACCGAATACGCCCGCAAAGGAGGTTTTCCAACGAACAGCAATACGAAGAAACAGGGATTTCTCAGCAGACTTCTGAAAGGGAAGGAACCGGAGCATTCCTCCGTCCGCAAGGAACCTTCCGAGAAAAAGGAAGAATGATTCCGGACCCTGTCCGGACCTCTCAAACCGCTTTCATTTTTTCTGACCGTAAATGTGCCAGAAGTGCGATTCGGAACGGATTTCAGATCTGAAAACAGTATCTTCTGCAGAATGAAACGCATGTGCAGAGCGGCACAGCAAAATTGATATGAGAATCCGGGGCACGGCAGAACACCGTGCCCGCGGAATGGGTTTGACTTGATTCAGTGACCGAGGACGCCGTCGTAGACGCCGGCCTTCAGATCCTTCTGGAAGACCTTGGGGTCCTTGCCGTCGATGGTCACACCGAGGCTGACGCAGTTTCCGGCGACTTCGGAGACGCGTGCCCTCTCGGTGGCTCCCAGGAGGGAGTCCTGCTTCATAGCGGCGATCTTCTTCGCCTGCTCGACGGTCAGGTTTCCGACGATGGTGGTCTTGGGGTTGCCGGATCCGGTCTCGATTCCGAGCTCTCCTTTGATGAGAGCGGACACGGGCGGGGTTCCGACCTTGATGTCGAAGGTCTTGTCGGGGTTGATGAGGATCTTCACGGGGACCTTCATTCCCTCGAACGCCTTGGTCTTCTCGTTGATCTTCGCAATGACCTGTCCGATGTTCACTCCCTTGGGACCGAGTGCGGGTCCCAGAGGCGGACCTGCGGTGGCCTTGCCCCCGTCAACCAATGCCTCAACAGTATCTACCATATTCATTTCTCCTTTTCTAATACTCTGACACTGTCTCCTTTGACAGTGACGGGAATCGGGACCATGGCATCGACGAGCTCGACTGTGATCTCCTCTTTGTCCTGGTCGATCTTCTGGACTCTGGCGGTCTCGCCCTTGAACGGACCGTTGACGAGTTCGACAAGATCTCCCTCTTCTATACCCACGACGGCGGAGACCGGCACCAGATAGTGGCCGATCTCGTTTATCGATGATTCGCCGTCGATGAAGGAACGTGCTTTCTTGATATCGCGGGTCTTCTCGCGCAGACGGTCGGTGTTCATGCCTTCGACGAACACGTACCCCCTGAGACCGATGGGACTCAGAACGGCGTAGATGTCGCGCTCCCCCTCGGACGCCTTGGCCATAAGGCTCTGGGCGACGACCTTCTCCTGATCGATCTGGGTCTTCAGGATGACGATAGACTGCCTCGCCACTGCGGAAAACTCCTCGGAATACGTGCCCGCATCAGAGGAAACGGTGACGGCGATGTTCACCTTGTCGTCATACCTGGCTCCCTTGGGGCAGATGACCTCGAGCTTCAGGTGCTTGGAGGTGCTGCCGGGGAAATCCATGTCGACTTCGTTCTTGGAGCGGAAGTTCTCCCAGACCTCGTTCCCTACTGAGTCGTAGAGGGTGACATTCCATTCGGGTGCGTTGTCAGGGTCGTCGCTTCCGACATCGAAAGACAGGACGGCCTTCGGTGCTCCGGATGCAATCTGGAAATCCCAATAAACCGTACCTCCGGCATGGACCTCTTTGAGTCCGCTGTCGCCGGTAAAGCCCGGACCGTTCGCATCGTCTGACATCTCGTTCACCTTTCAGAAATAGTCGGGAAGGTAGGTCATAAGCCACATGATGAAGAAACCGAGCGCTCCGAGAATTATGATTCCGATAGCGGAAATCTTGGAGGTCTTCAGAAATTCCTCTTTGTCCGGCGTGTGGGCCATCTGGAGGATCCTTCCGTATCTTCCTCTGCCGAAGCCCCTGATCTTGGACTCGAGGTCGTTCTGGAACTCCATGGACCTGTCCTCTGCTCCTTCGTCTGACATTTTTACCATCCTTTTACGAGCGCCGGAGGGTTCCGGCGGCCGCGATTTCGCTTGTTCGTTACCACTGATGCATAACGGATAAGCAACCACCCCTACTCAGGACGTGTATTTTAAAGCTTTCGCTGTTCCGCATGTATGTTAATAAAAAAGAGGAGAGGGTCGCCGCATATGCGATGCGCGTATCCTCTCCGCCTCCGCGGGGATGTCCTCCGGCGAAAGCACGTACGGGATGCCCTCGGCCCTGCACTCTTCCGCAGGGAGACCGTACCCGTAGGCGGCCGCGACGAACTCGGCGCCCGCCTCCCGAGCCCCCCTGAGATCCTGCCCGCAGTCTCCGACCATTATGACCGTCTCCGCACCCGTCTCCGCGGCGCACCTGCGGATCATGTCCGCCTTGGTCCGGATTCCGGCGCGGTCGGAGCCGGCCACGGTCGAGAACAGGTCCTCAATGCCGAGTCCGCGGACGAATTCCTCCGCGATATCCTCCACCTTCATGGTGGCCACGGCGAGGAGGAAGCCCTCCGACCGCAGGCGGCGGAGGGCATCCTCCGCCCCTCCGAAGAGGGGAACGCGCCCGACGCATTCCTTCGCATAGTACTCGCGGTAGAGACGGACCGGCAGATCGATATCCCCGCCGCGGAGTCCGAATATGTCCTCCACGTTGCGGGGAAGGGCTCCGCACAGATGATGTGCCAGAACATCGTCCGAAGGCACCGGGAGGCCGGCTCCGCGGGCCGCATGGCGGTAGGCGTCGTAAATGGAAAGCCGGGAATCCGTCAGTGTCCCGTCCATATCGAACACCACGAGCGTCCTCGGCACCGTGTATCCTGCGCAGCAGCCGTTCACAGCCGTCACATACCGGCCGCGTATATAATCGGCACGGCCGGACGGAAAAAGACCCAGATGCGGAAAAATACGCATTTCCGGAGAAGATCACGGCCCTGCCCGGTATCCCGGAAAGCTGTCCTGCGGCCGTACCCTGCGGAAAATCAATCAATAACCATTTTATAGGAATTGCAGATTGTACCCGCATAATCCTGCATGAGGTATTATCATGGAAGAGGTTTTGTGCAACGTTGAACTTGTAAAAGACAACAACAACTTTATCGCAAGGATCCAGAGCGACTTCGGCGGGATGAGGGAGTACAAGTCCACCAACTTCGAGGAAGTCCTTGAGCAGATGACCATGGATCTCCAGGAAGAGTTCGATTCGGCTTGAAGCCCGAAAGGTGATTAAAATGGCTGACAAGATCAAACAGATTGCTGATGCGATGGATATGCTTGCAGAAGACACTTCCGTTCCCAGGAACATTAGGAAGGGCGCGACCGACGCAAAGGCCAGGCTTCTCGACGCCAAGGACGCCATGGACGTCCGCTGCGCAGGAGCCATCAACATTCTCGACGATCTTGCCAACGACCCCAACATTCCCCTTCAGGCGAGGACCCTGATCTGGCAGATTATCAGCCAGCTCGAGACCGTCGCCAGAGGAAACTGATTATCAAACACCCCCGCGGAGACGCGGGGGATTCCTTTCTTCTATATCCGCTTCCATACACAGATATGGCCGAGGATATCCTTTCCATAGACGGGGACAGATGCACGGGCTGCGGGAAATGCGTCTCTGTGTGCATACGCGGCAACATCGCCGTAAGAAACGGCAGGGCAACGGAGATGCACGGCCCATGTTTCCGCTGCTGGCACTGTGTAGCCGTATGCCCGGCGGGAGCCATCGGAATAGCATCTGCACCTGGTTTCGAGGGAGAACCCGTACCGAAAGAACCCTCCGTGGACTACGGCAGGATGATATCCTTCCTGAAGCAGAGGAGGAGCATCCGCCTGTTCACCGGGAAAAAAGTCACAGAGGAGGAATTCGGAAGGCTGTTCGAAGCGGGAAGATACAGCCCGACCGGGATGAACGCCCAGGGGACGGAGTTTGCGGTGATCGACAGAGAACTCGGCAGATTCTTGCAGGCCGTATACGAATCCCTCAGACCGCTGGAAAACGAATTCCCGAGGATACGGGAATTCTGCGCATATCACGAGAATCCGGATGCACAGAACGGACGGCACCCCCTCCTCTGGGAAGGAAAACAGATCGTCATCGCATTCTCGGAATCCCCCGTCGATGCGGCCGTCGCGATGACCCGCGTCGAACTCACGGCATACACGATGGGGTTGGGCGGATTCTATTCCCTCTTCCTGATGAAGGCATTGGAAAGGAATCCGGAAAAATTCTCGGGGATATTCTCAGAGATAGGACACGGGAAGAAACCCGCATGCGTATTCGTGATCGGACATCCCCGGATAACATACCGGAGAACGGTACCCCCCAGAGACCTGAAGGTCAGCCTGCTCTGAGGAGTCCGCTCTCATCTCCTGATTATGTCGAGGAAGTTCTGGAATATCTCCGCCCCGTGTTCAGTGTTCTCCACCTCGGGGTGGAACTGAACGCCGTAGAAGCGGCGGGCATCGTTCGCGACACCCTCGACCCTGCATGAAGGGGAGGATGCGGTGAGTCTGAATCCCTCGGGAACGGTCTTTACCTCGTCGTTGTGGGATCCCCAGACGGTGAACTGATCGGGGAGGGATGCGAAGAGATCGGAATGATCCGACACGGAGAGTCTGACCTCCCCGAACTCCGGCACGTCGGCGGGACCGAGAGCAGAACCGAAATGCTGGCACATGAACTGCATGCCCGCACAGATTCCGAGAACGGGGAAATCCGCTTTGTCGAGATACTCATCGTTGCTGCCCATACGGTTGGTATCGCAGGCCACGCTGGGGGCTCCGCCGGAGAGAACCAACCCATCCAGACCGGTGAGCTCTTCGAACGGAGTGGTGTTCGGAACTATCTTGGTCTCCACTTTGAGATACTTCAGTACACGCCACTCGCGGTGCGTCCACTGTCCGCCGTTGTCAACGACATAGACCTTCATAAACGGTAATCTCCAGTCGCCCTTTATAATGGTGATGTTCGGACTGCGAAGAAACTCAAACCTCAACGGTCTCGATGCGGACCTTCGGGATCTTCCCCCAGAACGCCATGGCAGTGAGGATGACCTTGCCGGACATGCCGAGATAATACTTCCTTTCGTGCATCTGGCACATT
>CAVIJO010000032.1:0-11385 GCA_963643445.1 Candidatus Methanomethylophilaceae archaeon | reverse complement strand
GACGGCCTTGCAGGAGGACTTGTCGTCGGCCCATATGTAGGAGTAGGCGCCGAAGGCGTGTCCCTTGGCGGGGATCTCGACGGTCTCCGTCTGGTTGGCGAGACCTTCGCCGGTGAACTTCGCGGTGTAGACCGTGGAGCCCTTCTCGGTGCAGGTGGCGTCGGAGGTCACGGATGTGACGGTTCCGACCACCGTCTCGGATTCTGTGCAGCGGGTGCAGGTCCTGACGGCCTTGCAGGAGGACTTGTCGTCGGCCCATATGTAGGAGTAGGCGCCGAAGTCATGGCCGAGGGCGGAAATCTTCATGTCATCGGCGGAGACTTCGACATCGTTGATGAAATCCTTCCCGCACACGGAGCAGTGCTTGTGCGCCTTCACTCCATCTACAGTACAGGAGGCAGGAGCCTCTGTGACATCGCTGAGGGTGTGGACAAGCGGCTCCCCTTCGAAGATGAGGGTCTTGCCCTCGAGATCGACACAATCGACCCCGGACTTCAGCACAGTCACGGTGGAACCTGCGGATGCAGCGGAGACGGCGTCCGCGAGGGTCGCATAGCTCACGCCGCCGACGGATGCCTCAGCGGACATCTTGTATGTGGTTCCCTTGACGGGATTTTCAACGGTGCTGTAGATGTGGCTGCCGTCATCGCTGTTGGCGGCCATGACGACCTTCCCGAGGGTACCGTCGGTGTAGACGAACTCTCCGAGGTTGTCGGCTCCGTCCCACTCCACGAAGACCGTTCCGACATCTCCGCCGGTCTGTCCGAGACCGGCCCTGGGAGACGCACTGGGGTTGCTGTTGACGAAAACATTCGCGACCTTTCCGCCGGAGATGGTTCCGCACGCTTCGGAACCGATCCACAGATCGGAAGAATACTGGAGGTATCCGTCGGTCTTGTATGCATCGGACACGCTGTTGCCGGAGATCTCTCCTCCGGTCATGAAGAACGTGGCCTTCCCGGTCATGTAGACGCCGCCGATGTAATTGCCGGTGTTTCCGCCGGTGATCTTGGCACCGTCGGCGACGGTCAGGGTTCCGTTGGCACAGTAAACCGTCCTGCACTTGCTCTTCGCATCCGCGGTGATGTTCTGCAGGGTGAGGTTTCCGTTCGCATCGATACTGATGAGCATGCCGTCCGAGAAGGAATCGGAGGCGGAGAGGGTGAATCCTCCTCCGTCGAGGACAAGTTCCTTGGAGACCGCAAGCGGGGAGGAGAGTTCGACGTTCTTCAGCAGGGTCACGGTGGAACCTGCGGATGCAGCGGAGACGGCGTCCGCGAGGGTCGCATAGCTCACGCCGCCGACGGATGCCTCAGCGGACATCTTGTATGTGGTTCCCTTGACGGGATTTTCAACGGTGCTGTAGATGTGGCTGCCGTCATCGCTGTTGGCGGCCATGACGACCTTCCCGAGGGTACCGTCGGTGTAGACGAACTCTCCGAGGTTGTCGGCTCCGTCCCACTCCACGAAGACCGTTCCGACATCTCCGCCGGTCTGTCCGAGACCGGCCCTGGGAGACGCACTGGGGTTGCTGTTGACGAAAACATTCGCGACCTTTCCGCCGGAGATGGTTCCGCACGCTTCGGAACCGATCCACAGATCGGAAGAATACTGGAGGTATCCGTCGGTCTTGTATGCATCGGACACGCTGTTGCCGGAGATCTCTCCTCCGGTCATGAAGAACGTGGCCTTCCCGGTCATGTAGACGCCGCCGATGTAATTGCCGGTGTTTCCGCCGGTGATCTTGGCACCGTCGGCGACGGTCAGGGTTCCGTTGGCACAGTAAACCGTCCTGCACTTGCTCTTCGCATCCGCGGTGATGTTCTGCAGGGTGAGGTTTCCGTTCGCATCGATACTGATGAGCATGCCGTCCGAGAAGGAATCGGAGGCGGAGAGGGTGAATCCTCCTCCGTCGAGGACAAGTTCCTTGGAGACCGCAAGCGGGGAGGAGAGTTCGACGTTCTTCAGCAGGGTCACGGTGGAACCTGCGGATGCAGCGGAGACGGCGTCCGCGAGGGTGTCGTAATACGAGACGTATCCGTCTGTCTCCACGGATGCGACGGATGATTCGGAAATCGACATGAGGGCATAGGTGGAGAAGTGGTTGGTCTCGAACGAAACCTTCGTCCCGTCATAGGTGCTCTCTATCTTCTGCATCTTCCCGTCATCGGTGATGTATGCGACATACATATTGTCCCAGGACTTTCCTGCTGGGACTGTGTATGCCAGCGATACGGTTACGGCGCTTCCGAGATCGTGTACAGAATTCGTACCAATCCTGAGATCGAGCGATATGACTGCTTCGGCTTCCGAAACAGCATTCTTCACAGTATCCGTCAGCTTTCCTTCAATGGATGCTTCGGAAAGCTTCTCAATCGTCATACTGAATGCGCCGTCGTTGGTTCCAACCACGTTCGTAAGAACGGCAGAGGGGATTTCAACGGTAACTGCATCGCTCTTAACCTCAAGAGCGAGGCCGCTGTCGGCAACCGACTGGATATCGCTCTTCTCGATTTCAACAGTGTTTTCGACCGCGACTAACTCAGTCTTGGTCACATCATCGGCGAGCTTAGGTATGGAGACAGACTCGACTTTGTATCCGCAGGCGGAACACTCGCATCCGGCTGTCTTTCCGTCACTCGATGCTGTGGCAGGAACTGCTGCGATGCGGGTCAGACTGGTGTGTACGAGGGGTTCCCCATCGAACGTAATTGTTTTGCTTCCTGCATTCACGCACCCGACACCGTACTTCAGTACGGTGATGGTGCTGTTATCAGCTGCGGCGGAAACCGCGGCTGCGAGGGTGCCGTAGTAGGTGGAGATCTTTCCGACGGTCACGGTCGCCTCATAGGGTGCGGTGACGGCAGCGGTGAATCCGTTCTCATTGTCGACTAACTTGGCGACTGCTCCGCTGATGGCTGCTACGGACTCGATCTTCACAACGGGGCTTCCGTACTTGCTGTTGAGCACGATTGCGAGGGTGTATCCGTTGGTCGAGGGACCGTCGCCGCTGGGGTTGTGGCTGAGGGTCGCATTGTTGCCGCTGACCTTTGCCGCGGCGGCGATGGTGATCGATCCGTCCTTGGCCTCGATTCCTCCGTCGACGGTTCCGTTGACGGTGAGGGTACCGCCCTGGGGGTGGTACACTGCGGGGCAGCCGGTCGATTTCACGGTTCCGTTGATGGTGATCGTGGTGTCATCGTAGGTTCCGTTTCCGGATACGGCGGAAGAATCCTTGGATTCGACGGTTCCGTCAACGGTGAGTTCTACGCCGGGACCGAAGACGGCGATACCGTAGCAGAGGTCGGTGGAGATCTTCACATTCCCGCCGACGGTGAGACCGGCTCCTGATGTGGAAGGATCTCCGACACAGACGACGGCCTGGTTGTCCCTTATTCCGCCGGTGACGGTGAGCATACCCTCTCCGGTGAGCTTGGATACTCCCTTATCGAAGTAGAAGACGGGTTTTCCGTTTCCGGTGACGGTCTTTCCGCTGAGATCGAAGGTCAGGTTCTTCTCGACAGTGACGGTGGCATCGAGAGTGATATCCTTCAGTATGGTGACGGCGGAATCCGCAGGTGCGGCGGAGACGGCGTCCGCGAGGGTGCTGTAGTAGACATTGCCGATCTTGGCATCGAAGAGCGCCGCTCCGGTGTATGTTCCGAGGTCGGCATAAGCGGAGCTGGGACAGCAGGCAACGGTCTGCCCGGCCTTCACATTCACCTTGAGGTCTCCGAAATATCCTTCGGTACGGTCGGTTCCGCTGATGTTGAAGACAGCGGACTCGGAAACCTCCAGGTTTCCGGCCCTCCAGGCGATACCGACGCCGTTCACGACGTTGAAGGTACCGCCGAGGATCCTGACGGAACCGGTGTTGACGGCGTATACACCCATCGCGATGTAACCCGCGGTGGAGATATTCGCATTGAAGATACCGCCGTTGACGGTAAGGTTGACATCGGCACCGTAATTCTTGTGGGTTGGATCCATAGTTCCGTTGCCCATAAGAACTCCGTTATCCACGGAAGTGAAAGTTCCTCCGTTGATTACGACATCGGAATACGACCTGAAGAGAATGCAGCATTCCTGTGCCTTGAAGTTGCCCGATTCGATGGTGAGTTTCGCACGGTTGTCCGCAGAATCCCCCTTTGCATCGATGCAGTAGGTTCCGGTGATAAGGGAATCTCCGGCCCCCTTCACGGTGAGATCTCCGCCGGCCGCAACCACGAGACGGTTGCTGCTGTCGGCCGTGATTGTGAATCCGTTGAGGTCGAGAGTGGTCTTGACGGAGAAGACGACGTTACCGGAAGTCAGAGTCGCATTTCTGAGAACGGTGATGACGGAATCCGCAGGTGCGGCGGAGACGGCGTCCGCGAGGGTGCTGTAGTAGACATTGCCGATCTTGGCATCGAAGAGCGCCGCTCCGGTGTATGTTCCGAGGTCGGCATAAGCGGAGCTGGGACAGCAGGCAACGGTCTGCCCGGCCTTCACATTCACCTTGAGGTCTCCGAAATATCCTTCGGTACGGTCGGTTCCGCTGATGTTGAAGACAGCGGACTCGGAAACCTCCAGGTTTCCGGCCCTCCAGGCGATACCGACGCCGTTCACGACGTTGAAGGTACCGCCGAGGATCCTGACGGAACCGGTGTTGACGGCGTATACACCCATCGCGATGTAACCCGCGGTGGAGATATTCGCATTGAAGATACCGCCGTTGACGGTAAGGTTGACATCGGCACCGTAATTCTTGTGGGTTGGATCCATAGTTCCGTTGCCCATAAGAACTCCGTTATCCACGGAAGTGAAAGTTCCTCCGTTGATTACGACATCGGAATACGACCTGAAGAGAATGCAGCATTCCTGTGCCTTGAAGTTGCCCGATTCGATGGTGAGTTTCGCACGGTTGTCCGCAGAATCCCCCTTTGCATCGATGCAGTAGGTTCCGGTGATAAGGGAATCTCCGGCCCCCTTCACGGTGAGATCTCCGCCGGCCGCAACCACGAGACGGTTGCTGCTGTCGGCCGTGATTGTGAATCCGTTGAGGTCGAGAGTGGTCTTGACGGAGAAGACGACGTTACCGGAAGTCAGAGTCGCATTTCTGAGAACGGTGATGACGGAATCCGCAGGTGCGTTACTCACGGCCTCAGCCAGAGTCGCATATTCGGTGGTAACATCACCGATTGTGACGGAAGCCTCTTTAGAAGTCTCCGCACCGGTCGAAGCCGTGCCGCCGTCTCCGGCATCCGCGTCGTTCGAAAATGCCGCGGCTGCGCCTGCTAAAAGCAGGGCGAGAAGCACGACTAATGTTAGAGTCGATTTAATTTTCAAATTATCACACATCCGACGGGATCACACCGCCCCGGTCTCTCCCGGGCCCGAATACGGTACGGTACCCCTGTACAGCACCCGTGACGGACTGAACGGCGTGTCCGCGATGTTCAGAAAATCAGACCATTCGATATAAGTAGCATAGGCTGTTATTTGAAAAAACCCGTAAAGGATTACGATGAAAAGACGGAATTCCTCCGTTCCGTCCGGAAAACGAAACCCCTGGGCGGACCGTTCGCAAAATCCTTTATAAGGGGGGGGGCTACGGGGCGTTCCGGTCATTCTCTGGAGACGTCCATCCCCAGAGACGCCATCTGCTCCGGGAACCCGGGATACGAGACGTTCCAGCAGGCGTCGTCCTCCATGGACACCGGCCCGTCCGCCACCAGGGACGCCACGGCCGCCGCCATCATCATCCTGTGGTCCCCGCCGTGCTCTATCCTGCCCCCGTGCAGCCTCTCCACCCCTTCTATGATGCATCCGTCGTCGGTGCCGCGGATGTCCGCGCCCAAAGTCTTCAGCATCCTCTCCGTCAGGGCAATCCTGTCGCTCTCCTTGAATCTGAGGTGCGGCGCACCGTACAGTCTGCTCCTGCCGCCGGCCACGCTCAGCAGCACCGCGACTATCGGGAACAGGTCCGGGATGTCCCCCATGTCGATCTCCGCCGCCCTGGGTCTTCCGGCGTTCCGGCAGACCGCCCTGTCCCCTTCGGCGGACACCTCGCAGCCCGCCTTCCTCAGAACGTCGACTATCTTCCTGTCGCCCTGGGGGTCGGACATGTCCATCCCCCTCACGGCGACCTTTCCCGCCAGCCCTCCGGCGACCAGTGGGAATGCGGCCGACGAGAAGTCGGCCGGGACACGGTAATCAAAAGACCTGTAATGCTGGGGCTCCGCATGGAACACGCCGTCCTTCTCCGAGATCCCCACTCCGAACTTCCCCATCATCGAGACGGTGATGTCCACATACGGTCTGGAAACCATATGTCCCAGTATGCGTACGTCGGTGGGGCGCCCCGTCAGGGGGGAGGCCATTATCAGCGACGATACGAACTGGGAACTGACGCTCCCGTCCACCGCCAGTTCCGCGGCCTTTATCGGCCCGCGGACGCGGACGGGGGGCCTCCCGCCGTCCGAGACGCAGGCGACGCCCGCTGCGGATAGGGTGTCCAGCAGAGGCCCCATGGGCCTCTTCCGTATGGAATCATCCCCTGTGAGGACGGTCTCCTCGGAGAAGAGACTCGATATCCCCGTCATAAGCCTCAGGGTCGTCCCGGAGTTCCTGACATCTATGGTGCGGTCCGGGGCGTGGAGGACGCTGCCGTCCACGGTGACGGAATCCTCCTTCTCCTCCACTGCGGCGCCCATGGCCCTCACGGCGTCCATGGTGGCCCTCGTGTCAAAGGAGAACAGCGGCGACGAGATTCTGCATCTCCCGCCCGAGAGGGCGGACATGACGATCGCCCTGTGCGTATGGCTCTTGGACGGCGGAGGGGACACCTCCCCTTCCGCCCTGCCTCCTCTGAAAACAATATCGGACATCTCATCTCGTCTCCGTAATCACGGTCCTGCAGCCGAGCGCGGCGGCGATCCTCTTCCCGTCCCCGGGTTCGGCCAGGACCGCCACGGCGGGCCCGGTCCCGGATACGCCCGCGGCCAGAGCGCCGTGTGCCAGCGCCTCGTCCATCAGGTCTCCGCCCGAGCCCGTCACACGGGCGATGAGCCTGCCGTTCATGGTCATGGCCTTCACGGGGTCGGTCCTGCAGACCTTCTTGATCTCCTCCATCTCGGAGGACACCGCGTTGTACCTCTCCTTCGGAATACGGGACTTTATGCGGTCGGGGATGCAGAGGATCACGTCGTACCTCCCGAAGGGCTCCCTCCTGAGGATCTTGTTGCCGTAGTTGTCGGTAACGATGAATCCTCCGAGTTCGCATCCGCATGCGTCGTCGAAGGAACCGGTGACGGTCACCCCCGCCTCCTTGGCGCATTCCACCCCGAGCATTATCATATCCATCGTATCCATTGCGAAACCGTGATGTGCCAGCACCGCGGAGATGACTGCGTTGCAGACGGAACTGGAACTCTTGAGTCCTCTCGACGGCGGGATCTCGGAGTCGATGGAGAGCACGTATCCGGTATCGGGATCCGCACCGATCCTCTCCAAGGTCCTCCTGACGCAGATCCCTGCAAGGGTTCCGTCGGTGCTTTCCGTACCGCCGATCTTCACATTCCGGGTCTTCCCCTTCTCCGAGTACACGGCCTCCGTTCTCAGGGCGATCCCGATGACCGCACCGGTCCCGCTCACAATCCCGTTCATCACGGATATGCATCCGTGGGAAACGCCTCTTCCCGTCATTGCGCAGCACGCCTCATGATCTCTGTATCGGGGCGGACCCCGAACCATTTCTCGAACGACAGGGCACCCTGCCCGATCAGCATATCCTTCCCGGATGCGACGGTGCATCCGGCCGATTCGGCCCTTTCCGCCAGCCGGGTCTTCCTGTTGTACACCATGTCGAGGACCGCCGTGTCACTCCCCAGCTCGGAAAGGTCGAACATGTAGTCCGAATCCTCCTTCATGCCCACGGGGGTGCAGTTGATCAGTGCGTCGTAACCGGATACAGACGTGCCCCGGGCGGCCTCGGCGCCCGTGTCCCTGCACAGGGCGGACACGTTCTCCGGCGTCCTCCCCATGACCGCGGCCCTGCAGCCGGATTCCTGTGCGGCATATACTGCGGCCCTCGCGGCCCCGCCGGAACCGTATATCAGAACGGTATCGCAGTCCGACAGTCTTCTCCCGGCCCTCTCGAACGCATACAGCACCCCGGCGTAATCGGTGTTGGTCCCGGTCAGCTTCCCGCCCGTGTTCACAATGGTGTTCACAGCGCCGATCCTCTCCGCCGGACCGTCGGTCCCGTCCAAAAGCGGAATGACATCCTGCTTGTACGGGATGGTGACGTTCATCCCGCGGATATCGTATTCCCGCATGACGTCGTCCATATGTGCCAGATCAGAGGTTTCGAATTTCAGGTAGATCCCGTTTATCCCCCTGTCCGCCATCGCCGCGTTGTGCATCGCAGGGGACTTCGTATGTCCCAGGGGGTTCCCGGCTATCCCGACGACGGCGCAGCCGTCGCCCAGGGCCTTCATCTCCTCCGCGCTCAGCTGTCCGGGGGCCGTTCTCTCCCCCACATACCCGAATGTGAAATCATTCCCGAGGAGGGACTGCCTTATGCGTGTGACCGTGCCGGTCTCGCCCATCCCGAGAACCAGGTGTTTCCTCTTTACGGCCGAAGCCGCCCCGTATATCGAATGCAGGTCCGAGAACGAGTGCACCGCACATGCGAACTTCGACAGTTCCTGGTCTCCGGTCTCCAGGGATCTCCTTATCTCCTCCGCGGACGGAGTCCTCCCGAAATCGTGTATGGAACGGATCTTCCTGAAAGGTATGGGGGTATCCGAATCCCCGGCATCCACGAGCCCGCCGAACCCGGCGGGCACAGAGGATACATCCTTCCCGGCCAGTGTGATTATGCAGTCATCCGAAACCCAGGAGGGGACTTCCCCGAAGACATCCATCCTTATCTCGTGCATGTCTGCGTCCGCAGGCCTGTCGGGGACGGAACCGTAGGATGCGCAGACCCTCATGCTCACTTCTCCGTGATGGTCTCCTCGACCTTCATACCGAAGTGCCTTCCGCCGGATGCGAGATGTGCCAGTATCCTGTCCCCCTTCTTCAGCTTGGTGACCGACACCGACCCTCCGGCCGTCACGGCCTTTATGGTCTCGGCGTTCTGGAGGATGACATTGTACGTCCTCTTCCCGTCGGAGGCCTCCACCATGAGCATGGGCCTGACCTCCACCTTGCAGCGTCCTGCGGACGCGGTACGGGTCTTCCCGTCCCTGCCGCAGATGAGGACGGGGTCCCCCGCGGAGATCTCGGAGAGATACCTCGTACCGCCGCCGGGCACCATACAGTACCCGTGGACCGCACCCGCGTTGACGCGGAACGGTCTCGCGGCCACATACCCGTTGTCTTCGCTCTCGCTCTGGATGAGGAAGAGGCAGCCGGAATAGGAACCGACGAGCATCCCCTCCCCTGGCACCATGAGGCTGCACGTGTCGACGCAGACCCTGTCTCCCATCTCCACGGGCCTGACGGAGACGACCTCCACCTCGGACATCTCCACGGGCTCGCTCACCGCCAGGATATCCCTGAATTTCGATATCGAAAGCGGGTCGTCCGTCTGTATGACGATGCCGTCCACCCCGGACTCCATGGTCTTCAGGTAGAGTTCCGCATCCTCCTTCCTCGTCGCCGTCGCATAGATCTTCGTCCCGGAGGACCTGAATTTCGCGATCATATTCTCCAGCGGAATGACCGTCCAATCGGAGGTCTCCACCACCACGGCATCCTTCTTTCCCGCAAGTGCCAGAGTCCTCTCCTGATCCTCCGGGGTGTCGATCCTGCAGACGGCCCATCCGTCCCCGGCGGGCTTCCCGTCCCCGAAGTACACGGCGTCCTCCATCTTCCCGAGGTCCTCGAAGGCCTCGTCCCCCTTCCTGAGGATGAACGAGACTATGCCCGCCTCGAGGCCGTTGGTGACCAGGTCCTTCCTGTCATCCGCATCGGCGGGGAGGTCCGCCCTGACGAATATCTTCTTCGCATCCATCAGGATCACTGCGTCAGGAATTTGGCCGCTTCCTCGACGGAATAGTCCTCGAGGACGATCTTGGAGATGGCGCGGGTGATGCCTTCCACGTTCCTGTTCTGGAACACGTTCCTGCCGATGGAGACCCCGCGTCCCCCGGCATCCACGGAATCGCGGACCATATGGAGGATATCCATGTCAGTGTTCATCTTGGGTCCGCCAGCGATGACGACGGGTGCGAGGGCGCCCCTGACGACATCCCTGAAGGAGTCGATGTCGCCGGTGTAGCTCACTTTGACGATGTCCGCACCGAGTTCGGCGGCGGCCCTTGCGCAGTGGGCGACCTTCTGGGGGTCGTAGGAGTTTATGTCATGTCCCCGGGGATACGCCATCACGAGGAGGGGCATGCCCCACTCATTGCAGATGCGGGAAACCTCCCCCGCGGACCTGAGCATCTCGGGTTCGTACTCGTCGCCGAAGTTGATGTGGATGGAGACCGCGTCCGCACCGTATTTGATGGCCTCCTCGACGGTCGTGATGTCCACCTTGTGGTTGGCGTTGGCGCCGACGTCGGTGGATGCGGACAGGTGCATGATCAGTCCGATATCCTTCCCTGCACCGCGGTACGAGTACCTTATAAGTCCCTTGTGCATGATTACCGCGGTGGCGCCGCCGTTGGTGACATTGTCCACCGTGGTCTTCATATCGTAGAGTCCGGCCATGGGGCCGTTGGAGATTCCGTGGTCCATGGGGATGATGACCGCGCGGCCGGTCCTCCTGTCCATGATCCTCTCCATACGAATTCCTTTTCCGTCCATTCTGTCATCTCCGTTTTCTGTCCGTGCACGGATTTTCAACGCCGCCTAAATTCTGCTTGTATTAAGAATTTAAGCCGCGGGCGTCCGCCTCCGGCATCGGATGCGTACTGTTTTCCGTGAAAGATATCACTGATTATATAGATACATTAGTGAATATAAGTGTACATTTAATACGGAAACAATGTGTCTCTTATTTTGGAAGTCTGCAAAAACAGCCCATACAGGAAAATACACAGACCCAGAAACGAAATAATGGGATTTCTGAGTGCAGATAAAACCCATAATATGCGGTTCTTTTTATAATCGGTGAGACGATATGCAGGACATGGCCTGGGACGGAGAAAAGTTATCGCTGCCGATAGGGGTGGATAATTTCAGGAAGGTTCGCGAGAAAGGTCTGTACTTTGTCGACAAATCCGAACTCATCTCCGACATCCTCAGAAACAGCGCTGAAGTTTATCTTTTCACAAGACCCAGACGCTTCGGGAAATCCCTCAATCTCTCCATGCTCGACGCATTCTTCAATGTGAAGTACAGCGGGAACACCTGGTTCGACGGACTGAAGATTAACAATCATCCCGATGC
>CAVIJO010000031.1:0-11450 GCA_963643445.1 Candidatus Methanomethylophilaceae archaeon | reverse complement strand
TTGAGGGATTTCCCGAAGCGTCTGGGTCTTGTGAAAAGAAAGACCTTGGACCTGTCTTTGAGTATGTCTGAGATGAGTTCGGATTTGTCGACAAAGTAATACCCGTCACCGCGGACTTCTTTGAAATCATCGATTCCTCTCGGTATCGCCAATCTCTCTCCGCTCTCGGCCATATTCCGTATATCGCCTCACCGATTATAAAAAGGACTGTGCGTTATAATTCCCGGCCTGAAAATACGCCGACTGCGTTTTCCGCATCCGGCCGTTCGGAACAGGACGAACGGCTCCGGCAACAACAACTTCGGATAGTAGAAAAGCAGTAAATACGATGCTCAGATGGTACGGGATATGGCGATGATAGATGTCCTTACGGACACCAGGTACTGGGTCGCGGCCTCGCTGGTCGTGGCACTTATAGTCGGACCCCTGGGGGATTCCGTCTCCACCCTCGTCATACTCGTCCTCATGCTGCAGATGATCGCATCCATGCACGGACTCACATTCCGCAGAGAGGACTTCAGAACGGATGCGAAACCCATTTTCTGGGCATTCCTGTCGTGTTTCGGGCTGTGTACGGTGTTCACCCTCCTGGTAGGGTCGCTGTTCACATCCCTGAATGAAAATCTGTGGTACGGCTGGGTCATGCTGGCGTCCGTGCCGCCGGCGGTATCGGTCATAACCCTCTCCCTCATGATGAAGGGGAACCGTGTCATGTCCGTCCTGGCGTTCACGGCCCTCTACATGGTCGCACTGGTGCTCACACCTGCCATAACGTCAGCTTTTATAGGCAGCGCGGTCGGCCCGTTCCAGATCTTCAAGTACGTACTGCTGTTCATAGCCGTCCCCCTCCTGGCGAACATCCCGCTGAAAAAAGTGAAGATAAATCCCAGGGCGAAGGTCGTGTTCATCAACATCATGATGTTCCTGCTGATGGTATTCTCCATCGGGAACAACAGGGATTTCATTTTCGAACAGTCCGACCTCATGGCGCTCATCCTCCTGGCATGCGCCGTGAGGACATTCGGCGTCGGATTCGCGATCATGCATGTCCTCAAAAAGAAAGGTGCCAGAAGGGACAATTCCGTCGTTTACATGGGCTTCGCCGTGTGGAAGAACTCCGGCCTCGCCACCACCATGTCCCTGGTCCTCCTGAGCGATATGCCCGAGGCATCCCTGCCCTGTGTCCTCTCCCTGCTCATGGAATCGGTGTGGTTCGCCGTCATGACGGGATATGTGAGAAAACATTGGCCGGAGGAGAAACCCGGAATCCCGACCGTAGGATGATGGGGCCCGTCTCTTACAAGTACTGAATCGCCGTAATGGTGTATGATATGGCTGAATTCCGGTTCATCGGGAAGGAAGGGGCGCAGGAACTGCACGATTTCATCCACCCCATATGGTCGGAGGTGTTCGGACCGATGGTGACGGGAGGGCCCGCCGAGGCGGAATACATATTCTCCCGCTGGCTCTCCGCGGAGAATATCGTAAGGGATATGGACTCCGGCACATCCTATGCGTACTTCGCGGAGGGGGACAGGAGGATGGGGTTCCTGGCGTTCCGCATCGAGGGGGATCGTTTCTTCATCAGCAAATGCTACCTTTCGAAGGACGAACGCGGAAAGGGACTCGGTTCCGAAATGCTCCGTATGATGCTGGAATACGGGAAGGAACACGGCTGCACCTCCGCATACCTCCACGTGAACACCAACAACGCCGCCGCCATAAGGGCATACCTGAGGAACGGATTCTCCGTTGATTACCACGAGATCGGGGACCAGGGCGGCGGATTCGCCACCAACGACTACGTCATGTCCAGAAGTCTCGGCCATCCGCCTGTTACAAGTACTGAATCGGTATAACGCTCTTAATATGGCGGAATTTCGGTTCATCGGAAGAGGGGAAGCGCAGGAGATGCACGATTTCTCCTATCCGATATGCATGGAGTCCATAGGACCC
Source organism: Candidatus Methanomethylophilaceae archaeon (assembly GCA_963643445.1). GTDB lineage: Archaea > Thermoplasmatota > Thermoplasmata > Methanomassiliicoccales > Methanomethylophilaceae > Methanomethylophilus. Next base: position 9,494 of record CAVIJO010000031.1, on the reverse strand, counting down.
ATGATGACGGGGGGTCCCTCCACGGCCGAGTATATCTTCGGGATGTGGACCTCCGCCGAAAACATAAGGAGGGACATGGACTCCGGAACCGCCTACGCATACCTGACGGACGGGGGCAGGAGGGTCGGGTTCCTCGCATTCCGTATAGAAGGGGAGAAACTCCACGTCTGCAAATGCTATCTTGCGGAGGGCGAACGCGGGAAGGGCCTCGGTTCGGAAATGCTCCGTATGATGCTGAAGTACGGAAAAGAACACGGCTGCACCTCCGCATACCTGCATGTGGATTCTCATAACGCCCCTGCCATGGGCATGTATGCGAAGAACGGGTTCTCCGTCGATTACCGGGAGATCGAGGACCAGGGGAACGGGTTCTCCACCAACAACTGCGTCATGTCCCGGAGGCTCTGAGATGTTCATACCGACCACTGCGGAGGAGATGAAGGCGAGGGGATGGGATTCTCTCGACGTCATCATCGTATCCGGCGACACCTACATCGATTCGCCCTACAACGGCGCCGCGGCGATCGGCCACTGGCTCATCGAAAACGGATTCCGCACGGGCATCATCTGCCAGCCGAACGTCTCCGACGGTTCCGATATACTGCGCCTCGGCATCCCGAAGCTCTTCTGGTCCGTCAGCGCCGGATGCGTGGACTCCATGGTGGCGAACCACACCCCTACCGGAAAATTCCGCAAAGACGATGATTTCACCCCGGGAGGCGTGAACGACAGACGTCCCGACCGTGCGTGCATAGTGTATTCCAACCTCATCAGGAGGTTCGCCAAGGGAAGGCCCATCGTCCTCGGCGGGATCGAGGCGAGTCTCAGGCGCATCGTACATTACGACGCATGGTCCGATTCCCTCCGCAGAAGCATCCTCTTCGATGCGAAGGCGGATGCTGTGACGTACGGGATGGCGGAACTCTCGAATCTGGAACTGGCCCAGTGCATGAGGAGCGGGAAGGACTGGAGTTCCGTAAGGGGGATCTGCCTCATCGGGAGGGAGGTCCCGCAGGGGTACACCGAGATCCCGTCCTACGAGGAATGCATTGCCGACAGAAAGGCATTCTCTAAAGCATTCAGGACATTCTACGCCAACTGCGACCCCGTCACCGCCGCCGGCCTCGCCCAGAGGCACGGGGACCGCTTCCTGATACACAATCCGCCCCAGAGGAACCTCTCGCAGAAGGAGCTCGACAGAGTGTATCTCCTGGATTACGAGTACGCCGTCCACCCGTTCTACGCCGCCGGGGGCGCCGTGAAGGCCATGGACACCATCAAGAACTCGGTCACCACCCACCGCGGGTGCTACGGCGAATGCTCGTTCTGCGCCATCGCCGTCCACCAGGGGAGGACGGTGGTCTCCAGAAGCGAAGATTCGATACTGGAGGAGGTCCGCAGGATCGCATCCCGCCCCGGATTCAACGGCATAATCTACGATGTCGGGGGGCCGACCGCCAACATGTACGGCATCGAATGCAGGAAGAAGACGGAAAAGGGCGCCTGCAGGGACAGGAAATGTCTCTACCCGAGACCCTGTCCCTCCCTGAACATCGACCATTCGGCACAGATAAGGCTCCTGGAACACATCTCGGAGATCCCCGGGGTGAGGAAGGTGTTCGTGACGTCCGGGATACGCCACGACATGGTGGTCTTCGACGGGGAACACGGACAGGATTACGTGGACTGCATCGTGAAGGACCACGTGTCGGGTCAGCTGAAACTCGCTCCCGAACACGTGACCCCCGAGGTCCTCGCCCTCATGGGGAAACCGGGACCCAACGTCCTCCTGGATTTCAAGGACATGTTCGACGAATCGAACCGCAGGCAGGGGAAGAAGCAGTTCCTGACATACTATTTCATGGCCGCCCATCCGGGCTGCGGGAACCGCGCCATGGAGGAACTCGACCGTTTCATCCACACGGAACTGAGGACAAATCCGGAACAGGTGCAGATCTTCACGCCGACCCCGTCCACGGCGTCCACCCTGATGTATTACACCAGAAGGGACCCTGCGGACGAGAGGAACGTGTGGTCGGAGCACGTCCCCCAACTGAAACAGAGACAGAAGGATATCGTGGTCGGAGGGACCCGCCCGAAGGACGGACGGAGGCCTCCGGCCGGAAAGGGGGGATTCAGCAAAGCTGCGGGTAAGAGGCGAGGATCTCCACAAAATCCTTCATGACCTCCGAGATCTTGATCTGCTGAGGGCAGAGTTCCTCGCATTTCCTGCATCCGAGACAGGCGGAAGGCCTCTTATCCTCGGGAAGCCGGGCGACGGCCATGGGCGCTATGAACCCGCCTTTGGAGAACTTGTGCTCGTTGTAGAAGTCGATGAGGGACGGGATGTCCAATCCGGCGGGACAGTGGGAGGTGCAGTACCTGCAGGATGTACAGGGGACGAGGTTCTCCGAGAGAAGCCCTCCCACGGCCGACAGGAGCGTCTCCATCTCCTTCCCGCTGAGCGGCTCCTCGTTCTCGAACAGTTTCAGCTTCTCCTCCGTCTGAGCCATGTCGGAGACGCCGGTGAGGATCGTGGCGACCTCCGGGAATGACTGCAGGAAGCGGAACGCCCAGTCGACGGGGCCGTCGTCGGGACGGAGTTCCTTCAGTCTGTCCATGACGGGCTCGGTCATGGAGACGATCTTTCCGCCGCGGAGAGGTTCCATGACCCATATCGGAATGCCCGCCTTCTTCAGGTACTCCACTTTCTTCTTGGCGTCCTGCATGGTGTAATCGATGTAGTTCAGCTGGATCTGGCAGAACTCCATGTCGCCGCCGAAGGCGTCCAGGAACCTGACCATGTTGTCGAAACTGCTGTGGCAGGAGAATCCCAGATGGGTGATCTTCCCCTCCTTCTTCATCTTCGCGAAATAGGGGACGATGCCATATTTCGGATCGAGATACTCCTCGATGTTGGTCTCGCATACGTTGTGTATGAGATAGAAGTCGAAGTGATCCACTTTGCATTTCCTCAGCTGCTCGCTGAATATTTCCTCCGCCTTCGTCATGTTGGAGAGATCGTATCCGGGGAATTTGTCGGCGAGGAAGAAGGAATCGCGGGGATATCTGCTCAGGATCTCCCCCATGACGGTCTCCGAGACTCCGTCGTGGTACCCCCATGCGGTATCGTAGTAGTTCACACCGCGGGACATGCAGAGTTCCACCAGTTCGGCGGTCTTCTCTCTGTCCACATCGGAACTGTTCCCTCCCTCGGTAAGAGGGAGACGCATGGCCCCGAACGCCATGCGGGAGATCTTCTTCCCTTTGAAATCCGTATACAGCATAGGAGACACCTTCCGGTCCCGCACGGGACCTTGTTTCATCACAGGTATTCGGAAGTATATTTTAGGATTATCCGTTAGAGGCGGAACATGGAGACCGACCCCCGCCGCCTTCTCGAAATCGCCTCCGCCGAGGCCCGTGCCCGCGGCACCGAGATACTCGAGATCGGATTCGGAAAGTGGAAGGATTTCGGATACCGCGGACGGAGGGAGGGGAAGAAGATCGCAGCGCTGTATATCTCCGATTATCTGGACGGTGCGCCGGAAGAAGTCCTCTCCGAGTTCATCGGCGCCGTGACGGATCATGTCATGAGAAGAACTCCCTTCCTCGGGGACGCATACAGGGATTATACGGCGTCGGACGGATTCATCCTCGCGAAAAGACCCCTGTTCCTGAAAAGGAGCAGGAACATAGCCCGCACCGACACGGGGCGGCACAGGAACATCTACGACTCGGTCCAGAGGCTTCTGGACTGCGGACTCCTGACGGCGGACGACCTGGACAACACGTATTTCACGTGGACGGCCGAGCCCAACTACACCCGCCTCGGATACTGTCAGCAGATGTTCAGGGTCGTGGCGGTATCCTCGGTCCTCGACGACCCTGCGATACCGGAACCCGTTTTCGACTTCGTCGTCTACCACGAGTGCCTCCACCTGAGACAGGGATACCGCCCGTTCAACAGGCATCCCCACGATGCCGCATTCCGCCGCCAGGAGAAACTCTTCCCGGGATACGCGGAAACGGAGGAATGGCTGAAGAAGATCCCCGCCATGGGGAGGAAACGCAGGCGACGGCTCCATTTTAAATAATCCGGCATTCATCGGAAGGAATATGCCCCTTCCCGAGAGAGAACCGGAGACCGGATTCATCATAGAGACCGACGAGGGTCAGACCGAGGTCGGTATCGAGGAGATCGAACGCATGGCCGCGGAGAACGATCCCGTGGGCATGTACGCCCTCGGGATGGCGTACCTCTTCGGACACGGGACGGAACAGGACTCCGGGAAGGGATACGGCCTCCTGGAGAAGGCGGCCGAGGCCGGGAACCCGGATGCGAAGGCCCTCCTCGTCGGCATGTTCTTTGACGGGGACTACATGGGATTCAACACGGAGAAGGCCGTCGGATATGCGAAGGACGCCGCCGACGCCGGCATAGCCGAGGGACAGCTGTACTACGGCATCGCGTGCATGGACGGCAACACCGTCCCGCAGGATTACGCGGAGGCCATGAAGCAGTTCCGTGCGGCCGCGAAACAGGGCAATTCCGAGGCCAGGAACACCCTGGCCTACATGTATCTGGAGGGTCTCGGTACGGAGAAGGACGAGGAGAAGGCATTCAGGCTCTTCAAGAACGCCGCAGCGGCCGGGAACACCAACGCCAGATACCAGACCGGCGTGTGCTACGAGACCGGGTGCGGATGTGGGAAGAATCTGGAGAAGGCCAGGGAATGGTACGAGAAGGCGGCCGCCGACGGAGACGCCTATGCCATGGACCGCCTCGGCATCATCTATTACAACGGATCGGCGGAACTGAAGAAGGATCCCGTGAAATCTTTCGAGTGGTTCCTCAGGGCCGCCTCCGACGGCATGGTCGACTCCATGTACTCCGTCGGATGCTATTATCTCAACGGGTTCGGCACCGGGAAGAACGAGACCGAAGCCAGGAAATGGCTTGCGATGGCCAGGGACAACGGCCACGTGACCGCGGAGGAACTCCTCCGGCAGCTGGACGGACCCGAAGGCCTCTCGGAGCATCAGTAATAAATCCACCTCCGCCGTTAACCCTGCTATGAGCGGCAGAGACGGGGACGACCCCGAGGTCGTATACACCACCGGAATGGCTTACATGACCGGGGACGGACGTCCCCTCGACCACAGGGAAGGTCTGAAATACCTGCAGAAGGCGGCGGACATGGGATTCGTGCCCGCGGTGAGGGACCTCGCCGTGGCGTATCTGAACGGTCTCGGGACCCCTCCGGATGCGGAGAAAGCCTATCCTCTCATGAAGAAGGCCTCCGACGCCCTCGACCCCAATGCGATGTACCACCTCGCCCTGATGTATGAGACGGGCGCGGGGGTGGAGAGGGACCTCCACGAGGCCCTCCGCCTCATGGCGTACTCCGCCGGGATGAATTTCACGGGCGCGGGCGACGAGGCGGACAGGATCGAGGCGGAGATCGACGCCGAGAGGACAAAGAAACTGAACTCCCGTCCCATCCTGAAACTCGAGATCTCCGATGTCGAGGTGGAAGCGGCCTGCTGCAAGAAGATGCTGGATGCGGCCATTGCGAAAAGCGTCTACGTGGACGAGACCTACATGGGGCCCATGCTCTTCACGGAAGACGAGAAGGGCGAGGAGATAACCGTCACCAAATGTCCGTTCTGCGGCGCGGAGGCCGTCCGCGTGAGAAGGGATAAGAAATACTGATCCGCCCCGCCGGCCCGACGGCCGGCGGGAATACAATTTCCCGAAGTATTCTCAACCGACACTCTGCATTTTTTACTGTACCTTCTTCCATGCGGATGTGTTTTCCCGGGGTCGGTTTTAATAACGAATAGAGAGATAAACCGTTGCGGTCCCGGGTCGGGACTGCAGGTGTTTAGAATGGATGGGACAACGAACATTCCGGAACAGGTCAAGCTTATGCGCTCCGTCATCGGACGCAAGATCATGGAGATCGACGAATACAACGACAAAGCCGCAGAAGCCGTCGGAGACGAGGCCGAGAAGTGCCTCATGATGGCGGAATTCCTCGAGAACGATGTTGCGGGATACAAGACAATCGTCGAGGACCTGAAGGACGGAAGCTGCGATTACACCGGAAATCTCTACGACATCGCCTCCCTTCCCGCCGAACTCGCCGGACTTTACAGGAACTACTACCTCCCCTCCCTCAGCGCAGAGGATCTGGAGGACGAGAACGCCGCGATGGACCTCAAATGCTCCTACGCCCAGGACCTCGCCGCAAACTACATGATCAATATCGGAAAGGCGGCCCTTTCCAGCCCCCTCGCCGTCAGCCTCATGATGTCCGACGATGCGGTCCTCGCGGCCGTCGGTGCCGCAGTAGCCTCCAACCCGGAGATACTCGACGCCCTCAACACCGACGAGTGAAACTTTCATTTTCAGAGGGGGCGGAAGCCCCCTCTCCCCTTATCATTCCGTCTGATTCGGAATACATTTTACAAATAAAACGAGTAAAGCAAATACCTTAACTATTATCGACACAACACAGACACCGTCCCCCGCAGCAGACGGAACCGTTCCGTTCCCGCCGTTTAGGCACAACATAAAGATATAGGGCCACGGCCATTGACGGCGTATGTTCGCAAAGGCCTGCGAAAAGGTTTACAAATTCACGCGCCCGCTCATCGTCTCCACCAGAACCGTCGACGGGACCGTCTCCTCCGTATGCGGAACGTTCATCATAGTGAACAGGGACGGATGGGCGATCACTGCAGGCCACATGTTCGATTCCCTCGTGAAACACCAGCAGGATACGAATAAAATCAAAGAGGTGGAGGAGATCAACGCCCGCAGGACGGCCGAATCCGTTCCAGGGGCCCCCGCACTCTCGAATTCCCTGCAGACCGACCCCAAATGGATCACCAACCACTCGTTCTGGTGGGGATGGGACAGCCTGCGCGTCTCCAACGCATATGTGAACAGGGAGATCGACATCGCCCTCGTCAAACTCGGCGGATTCAAACCCGAGATGGTGCAGGAATACCCCGTATTCAGGGACCCCGACACAATGAGGCCCGGAACGAGCGTCTGCCGCACCGGATTCCCGTTCGCCAACGTCGCCACCGATTTCGACGAAGGGAGCAAATCGTTCCGCATAAGGAACGGCGTCCTCCCCCTGCCGTTCTTCCCCAACGACGGAATCCACACGAGGAACGTCCTCAAACAGAACAGGAGCAAGGACGGCAACTACGAGATGCTGTATGTGGAGACATCCACCCCCGGCCTCAGGGGACAGTCGGGAGGACCGATCTTCGACACGAACGGTCACATCTATGCCATACAGGTGCAGACCAACCACATCCCTCTGGGATTCCATCCCGTCTCGGAATACGACGGCAAATCGTTCATCGAGAACCAGTTCCTGAACGTGGGGATCGGGGTGCACGGCAAACTCCTGCAGCAGATCATGAGGGACCACCACGTCTCCTTCCAGGCCGAGGGCGACAGCGCCGGCGGGGAGAGCTACATCATCAACGAATGATGCGGAGCATCTCCCGCATCCGACGGAAACATCGGTTCGTACCCATGTGTCTGCGGATTATCCGTGCATAATTTTATGCGGAGTGTACTTATGATACTAATAATGTGATTAAAGCAAAATGCTTTACTTATATCAAAGTACGATAAGAATTTATTTTTCAGGCAGAAAAATTGCATTTTGCCCCGGATTTTGAAAGAACCAAAAAACAGCGTTTTTACATCGGAAATCGACACAAAACGGACCTATCAAACAAGTATCATCAGTTAAACAATTTACTTAACTAATCTTACAGTACAACAATTTATCAAAAAATCCGCCGAATGCAACAAAAAACATCGAACACTCAAGCAATTCAACTGAAAACTTGCATTTTATGTCGAAAATGAAAGAAACTCTGTCAATGACGGTACCCCGAATATCGACATAAAACCGATATGAAAACAGGTACTTTTCGGGCTGAAACATTTTTTTCAGGGGTTTTCAGACCGTTTTACGGCCCGTTTCCTCAGAAAACGAAAAAATGCAGCGCAAATCCGCATCCGATCCGTGAAAACGACACTTTCATGAACTATCGGAATTAGTAACGCATTTTGCTTAACTTGATTGAAATATTCCATAGGTCGAAATAGAAACGAAAAACTCCCGATTCCGAGTGCAAAATGCGTTCCCAATATACCGTCAATACTTGTAAAGCAAATTGCTTAACTTGCGATATTATTTTTCACCTTACATGATACAAAGCAAAAACACGGAAAAAAGTGAGATCCGCACATTCCCGACTCTCCTGGAAGACGCTTTTGCACGGAAACGGCCCTCAGAGCGGCCGAAATCCGAAAAAGGTATTCGGATACGGACCTCTCTAGGTTTTTCGATTCCAGGGCCGTTTCCGAAGGGCGTTTTTTCACCATCCGTAAAGGATCGCCATCAGACAGCCGAGATACACCTTGGTCATTCCCGGTCTGCGGATCACGGAACAGAATCCGTTGGCGAGGAGGTTCCGATGGGTCATAGCACGGGAGAAATCGCTGAAGTCCTCATCCGTCATCCCCGCCATGAGTTCGTGAAGTTCCGCGAACCTCGGATCGAGGAGCTTCGACCTCCCCCTCCATGAGGCATACAGGGACGGATTGTTTTTCTCGACGGCACCGGCCGCCATCCGGGCGGATTCGAACGCAACCCTCAGTCCCCCGAATGTGAGGGGATTCGGAAATCCCGCCGCATCGCCGATCAGGAGCACGTTGTCTTTCACGACATCGGGGACGGGACCGCAGGGAATGAAACGGTGCATCTTCCTGCCTTCGATATGCGGAGGTTCCACGTCCGCCGCGGAACCCATCGTGCTTTTCCGGCCGCAGGGGAACCGCCATCCGTACACGCCCCTGAATCTCCGGCCGACGGCGAAGTCGAAGACATCCTCCGATGGGAAATCCGCAATGCACTCCTCCATGGGGAATATGGCCTCCGGACGGGTACCGAAGACAGATCTTCTGACGGCGGAGAAGGCGCCGTCGGCGCCGATAACGTATCTGCCGCGGACCGTCCTCCCGTCGGACAGTATAATATCATTATATCCTCCGGAAGGACGCACCTCCTTCACGGAACCGTGTATGTGTTCTGCATCGCTCTCGGACAGGAGGCGGCGGGTGAGGGCGGGCCGGTCTATGACATAACCGTCGATCCCTATGTCCGTGGACCTTCCGTCGGGCCATCTCAGCCGGAGACGGTCCACCCTGTTGAGGATCTCATCTTCCTTCGGAGACAGGAAGGAAATCCCCCTGCGGCTTATTCCTCCGCCGCAGATGCTGTGATATTCCCCGAATTTCGCATCGGAGAGACGTTCTATGACGGCGGTCTTCAGTCCGGAACCGCGGAGGAACCATGCCGCAGAGGAACCGGCGGGGCCTGCTCCGACAATGACGGCATCGTATTCCATAATCCGCGCAAAGCCGGAGCCCTATTTCTTACTTCACTTCGGAG
>CAVIJO010000030.1:0-12167 GCA_963643445.1 Candidatus Methanomethylophilaceae archaeon | reverse complement strand
CTTCATCATCCCGTTCACGGTCAGACCGCAGACACTGTCCTTCCGTTTTTCAGTCGAGAGGATCTCCTTCTCATAATCTCTCAGAACATTCTGGATATGGGTCCTTATGATCAGGGCCACCATCTTGATGAAGAACCTCGCACGGACACGGTCGGAGTCCTCGGCCGGGACCGTCTTACAGACATCTGACTGTCTGTCTGATCTCTTAAATCCATTGCAATTCCTGATTCGGTGACGGAAATCGGCCGAAAGGCCTTCTCCGGGTGTCCCCGCCTCCGAAGCAAATGTGCCGAATCCGAATGGGGAAACTTATGCGGGACAGTTGTGATAATACGGTAATAGGTTTAGGGGCCGCGGGTCCGTCAGGCCTTATCGTGCCCGGAACGGTCCCGCGGTTCCCCTGCCGGAAACCCGGCTCAGGCTTCGGCGGTGTAGGCTTCCTCGCCCTCGAAGTACACGGAGACGACGTTGGCCTCGTGGATCTTTTCCTTCTCACAGGATGTGAAGTCCTTGTCGAAGAGGAGGAAGTCGGCATACTTTCCGACTTCGATCGAACCGCGCTCGCCGTCGATCTGGAGCTGCTTGGCGCCGTTGATGGTCATGATGTCCATGGCCTGTTCGACCGTGACCCTCTCCTTCTCGTCGAGCTTCCAAACCTCCTTGTCGGCGCAGGTGTCGTTGACTGCGACCTCGATGATTCCGCTGACGGTGGTGGGAGCGCCTGCGGCCGCAGGCACATCCGTGGAGGATGTGACGACGATGCCCCTGTCGAGCAGCGACTTTATGGGGTAACCGGCTTTTGCCATCTCCTCGGTCAGCACTTTCGTGACCTCGGCCGCGTCCTTCTCGGCAACCAGCGTCCTCCAGTTGATGTTGATGGAGGCATAGAAGCTGTGCTCTGCCAATTTGTTCTTGGTGTCCTCGGTTATGTTGCGGCCGTGGCAGATTCCGTTGTAGACTCCGTCCGCGGCAGTGCTCTCGGCATAAATGAACGCACTGACCGTCTGCTGCGATGCGGCATCGCCCTGGGCGTGGACGTGGACCGAGAGTCCCTTCTCGTTCGCAGCCTTGACCAGGGCTTTCATCACATCGGTCTCCCAGATCTGGGTTCCGTGAGTGCCGTCGACATAACCGTCTATCAGCCATCCGGTTTTGCTCTCGACGGCCTCCCCGTCAGCAAACAGCTTCAGCGTATTGTAGCTGAAATGGGCGGTGGGATACTTCTTCATGAATGCTTCGGCGTTCCCGACTTCGGTCTCCCAGTCCTCGAAGGAATCGATCTTGTATGATCCGCTCACGAAAATCTGAAGACCCGTCTCCTTGTCATATGCACTGATGCAGTCCATGGCCTGCGATCCGAAGTAATTCAGCCATCCGTCCTGGTAGTATGTGTATCCTTTGGAATGCAGGGATTTCTCCATCGACTCGCAGATTCCCTTGTAATCTTCTTCGGAAAAAAGCTGATAGGCCGAAACCGCCTTCTTCAGGATATAGTTGTTCGCCATATCCGCAACGAGGCCGGACAGACTGCCGTCGGGCAGCTTGACGAACTCTCCGCCTTCGATCTCGGTGTCGGCTGTCACCCCGGCCACTTCGAAGGCTTTGCTGTTGCAGAAGGCATTGTGACCGGAGTCGTCGCCGATCATCATGACTTTGTCAGAACATATGGCATCGAGCTGGGTACGCATGTCGATGCCCGATTTGATGTACTGCATCGCGACATTGTCCCAACCGAATGTGTAATAAACCTCGTTGTCGGGATGGGCATCCACGTATGCTTTGACATTTTTGATGATGTCGGCCTCTGTCGAGCCCCTGACATACAGCCCCACATCTTCGAGGATCCCCTCCTGCGCATAGTGTCCGTGACCCTCTGTCGCACCGGACATGATGAGACCTTTGTTCCTGTGGTCGATGACCTTGGTGTTCTTCCCGATGTAGGCCTCGGCGCCCTCCTCATCGCCGACGTAGACGTATTTTCCGTCCCTCACGGCGAATGCTTCGGCGTACTGGCCGTCGACGGAGGTGTAGATCTTCCCATAAACGACGGTGTCCGCAGGCGGATCGCTGTCCTTAAGCACCCCGCTGCCGCAGACGGCTGCGGCAACAATAACGGCGGCGATGCATACGGCGATGCCGACTTTGAGAACATTCTTCTTCGGGACATTATCGAAATCCATGTAGCAATCTCCTTCCGAAATAAACTCTCGCGTACATCTTTCCATAACTTCATCAGTGCCCGGATTCGGATGTACATATATCCACCTTAACGCCCCTATAAGAAATCTCTGTTCCGTCTGCTCCGGAGGCGGAGTCGGGAAAGCGATTGCCTGCCGGCAGATGTGGTGCCGGGACGATTGCCGCAGCCTCCCGCCCGGCGGAAGGGAATACGGGTCTCTGTGCGTCTGCTCCCGTCAGGGGATTTATCGGCTGCGAAATGCAGCTTGGCCAGCGCATATTCCGCACCGTTTGCAGATGTTTCATCGAGGGTTTCGGACCGATCTCCGAACCGCATCGTTGACCTCTCCGACATCCCCCGGAGTAAAAGTCAGATCGCATGGGCCGCACATGGAATCGATGAAGGCGGCCGCAAACAGCGGATAATGCTCGGTTCCGTCCTCCGTCACGCGGATTTCCGTCTTCTCGAATTTGATGCGCCTTTTCACCCCGTACTTCTCTTTCACCGAGTTGAGCGATTTGGACCGGTTGTTGTTCCCGGACTTCACCCCGATGGCGGCGGGAACCCCCCTCATCGGAGTGATGAAATCGATTTCCAGGTCTCCCGCACGCAGATAATACAGACTGCGGCCGCATTTGCTGAGGCATTCCGCCCAACACCATGAAGAGCGTGAAGTAATCGTCGATCTTCTGCGAAACGAACCTGTCCAGAGGTTCTCCGGCGCGTATGCATCTGCGGATTTCGGATACCGTGTTCCTGCCGATCCCGATGGCTCAGAGGAATTCCTCAAAATCCAGGGATCTCATCTCCACCCTGCGCTCGTACCCCACCGGATTCTGTATCTCCGTGCGGTACTGGAGACCCATCAGGGATCCGGACGAAACCACCCTGTACCTTCCGTCCGCTGCAAATGCCTTCAGAGAGCGTCTCGCCTCCGGACACGCCTGAATCTCGTCGAAGAATATTGCTGTTTTCCGGGCACGGGATTGAAACCCGGACGGTACACGGAAAGCCTGCCGACAATCCGGTCTACGTCGGAATCCTTCCTGAATATCTCCTTCGAGGACGGATCGGTCTCGAAATTGACCGTCAGGTATGATTCGAAATTCCTGCTTATGAACTGCTGGATCGCAAAGGTCTTACCCACCTGCCTCGCACCGGCGACCAGAAGACATTCTCCGCTGCGGTTATCCTTCCAGTCCTTCAGGACATCCGTTATCTTGCGTTCCAGAATCCTGCTCTTCATCATATGGGTTGTGGCTTTTTTCTATAGATATTCCCCCTGAAAATATGTAAAAATACAGAAAATTCGTACGAAAAACATGTAAAACCCGTCCCGAAACCAAATGTGCCAGCACAGGAAAATTCTGAAAACGGAACCCGGAACGGACAGTCTGTACTGTCTGCATACCTTCGAGAAAAACGCCTTTTTAAATCATCCCTGCGCCATTCCCTCCGTATGAATACAAAGGACGAGATCCTCCGCGCCCTGGACGGAGAACCTCTCTGTCCGCCTGCGATCTTCACCCAGTCGGCCACTCAGGAACAGATGGAATCCTGCGGCAGTTTCTGGCCCGAAGCCCACTGCGACCCACACAAAATGGCCGATCTGGCACTTCAGCCTTCGAAGATATACGGCTTCGCCACGGCCCGCATCCCGTTCAACATTAACAACGATGCGGAGGCCTTCGGCTGCACCATAAACCGCGGCACCGGCATCGTGTATCCGTCCATATCGTCCTCCCCCTACAGGGCCGCGGACGGCATCCCGGACGTTCCCGATCTGATCAGTCCGGAGGAGTTCCTTGCCACCGGGAGGATCTCCGCCATGGCCGAGGCCGCCCGCATCCTGTCCGGGAGGGAGGACCTCTTCACCGTCTGCGGCATGAACGGCCCCCTGGCCTGCACCAACGGCCTCCTGGGTATGGAGAACGTCCTTATGGCCTCCATCCTCGACCCGGACCTCCTGGGGAGATGGTTCGACGCCGTGGTCCCCCATCTGTGCGCCTATGCCGGGGAGATGGCGGAGCTCTGCGACTGCGTCCTGTTCATCGAGGGCGCCGACACGGACCTCCTTCCGCCTGACAGCTTCCCGGACACCGTCGGGAAGAGGATGCCCAAACTGATATCGGCCGCGAAGGGGGCGTTCACTGCCGTCCACAGCTGCGGGAACACCTATGCCGTGGCCGATAAACTGGCGTCCCTCGGAGAGGACATCCTCTCGCCGGAGGCGTCGGAGGATCCCCGGAAGTACAGGGAACTCGCAGGAAACAAAGTGAAACTCGCCGGATGCGTGCACCCGGTGCAGACACTCCTGTCGGGCTCGCCCGGGGATGTCGTCAGGGAGGCGGAGAGGTCTGCGGATGCGGGGTTCGACATCATCGCCCCCGAATGCGGCGTACCGCCTATGACATCAGGAGACAACATGCTGGCACTTTCGCAGTACAGGGAAAGAATCGGAAAGAGACGGTGATGGAAAGGTCCGGCTCCGCACGGAGAATATCAGTCCCGGGTTATGGATTCCACGTACCCGTCCGACATCCTCTGGACGTCGTCCGAGTCCTTTCCTTCCCTGTACATATCCAGAAGGACTTTATTCAGGGTGACGAACTCCGGCGCCCAGTTGAAACGGGGCATGAAGAGTTCCGCCTGTTCATCCTGGCCCATGATTATGAGCGACGCCAGCACCGCCTCGGCGCTGTTCAGCCTCCAGGGCTTCCCCCAGTTTATCGGATTCGCCGCCACCAGATACGGCAGTTTCCTGGCCTTCTCCCCGCGGATGTGCGGTATCTCGTCTATGTGCGTCCAGGTAAGGTCCAGGACAACCAGCCCCCTCCTGGCGTATCTGACGTCCGCGGGACTGAGGGTCTTCTCCCCGAAGGGGGAGAGGACCACCGCGCCCGGCGGAATCCTGTTCAGGGGGACCTCCTTCGCGAGCCCGAACTTCTCCATGCGTTTGGCGGTGCACTTCTTCGGGTCGCACTGGTCCCTGTCGTAGACGAGTACGGGGATCATGCCGAGATCAGGGACTCCAGTTTCGCAGGGTCGTCCATGTTCTCCTTCACCCATGCGGACACCCTGCCGGCCATTGCCATGAGCTCCGCCGCCAGCTCCGCATCGTCGGTGGCGGTGAACTCGTCCCTGCTCCCCATGTGGGCGCAGATCTGCCTCCCCTTCCACGGGGACTTATGTGCCAGATCGTCGAATACCTTCTTCTCGGTGTACACCACGAAGTCGAACTTGTTGTCCTTGGGCAGGAACCTGTCGTCGGCGAAATCCTTGGAGACCTGGTTCCTCAGGTCGCCGTCGCCGTTGGAGTACATCACCGACAGCAGATCGCAGTCGATGATATCGTGTTTAGGTCCGGCGCTGTAGACCTCGTACATCCCGGGATAGATCTTCCCGGCGTAGTATTCCGCCAGCTGCGAGGACAGATCGTTGAGGCTGTCCACGAAAAGCACGCGGTATTTCTTCTCGGCTTTCTTCAGAAGGGCCATAATGCAACGGCGAAGGCGGACAACACAATTAAATTATCGTATCGCCAATGGAAGACCGCTGCGATGATGATCGTTTCATTGAGCTGAACACTGATGAGTGACGGGCGAGCTGAGCAGTATTTCCATTCAAATATGCGGAAGGCCATTGTGCGCATATGGAACCGGTTTTGCAGGTAGCTCTCGATATGATGCAGCTCAAAAGGAGCATGGGCATCGCCCGGGAGGCCGCCGAAGGCGGCGCCGATTGGATCGAGGTGGGCACGCCCCTCATCAAGAGCGAGGGGACCGAGGCCGTACGCACCATGAAAAAGATGTTTCCCGGGCGCAGGATCGTCGCCGACACGAAGACGATGGACACCGGTGCGTTCGAGGTGGAGATCATGGCGAAGGCCGGCGCCGATATAGTGACCGTTCTCGGTCTCGCCGAAGACTCCACCATCTCGGAGGCTGTCGAGTCCGGAAGGAAATACGGCACCGAGATAATGGTGGACATGATCAATGTGCCAGATAAGGTAAAACGCTCGAAAGAGGTGGAGAAACTCGGCGTGTCCTACATATGTCTCCATATGGGAATAGATACCCAGATGAGGGGCGAGGA
Organism: Candidatus Methanomethylophilaceae archaeon; assembly: GCA_963643445.1. Taxonomy (GTDB): domain Archaea; phylum Thermoplasmatota; class Thermoplasmata; order Methanomassiliicoccales; family Methanomethylophilaceae; genus Methanomethylophilus. The sequence continues at coordinate 5,893 of CAVIJO010000030.1, read as the reverse complement.
GGCTCCCGTGGACCTCCTCCGCCAGATTGTTTCCGCCGTATCGGTCCCGGTTGCCGTGGCCGGAGGTATCACCGCCGACACCGTCGCGGAATACGTGAAGGCGGGGGCGTACGACATCATCGTCGGCGGCGGGATCACCAAGACCGACGATATCAAAGGGGCAGCCGAGAACATCAAGAAAGCCATGAAAGGCCTGGAGATCGAGCAGGCCGTGGCGAAGAAGTACACCGAGGACGGCCTCTTCGAGGCGTTCTCGAAGGTATCCACCTGCAACATATCCGACGCATACCACAAGAAAGGAGTGGTCTTCGGTCTGCATCCGTACATCAAACACGGAACGAGGATGGTCGGAAGGGCTCTGACCGTGCAGACGGCCAACGGCGACTGGGCGAAGCCTGTGGAAGCCATCGACAGGGCGTCCCCCGGAGACATTATCGTCGTCGACGCGGGCGGAGCCCCCGTCGCCGTGTGGGGGGAGCTGGCGTCCAACTCCGCCATGAACATGGGTGTGAAGGGGATCGTCATCGACGGTGCGATAAGGGACATCGACGACATCATCGACCTCGGGTTCCCGGCGTTCGCCAGAACAGCCGTGCCCTGTGCCGGGGAGCCAAAGGGCTACGGCGGCATCGGTATCGAGATCAGCATCGGCGGACAGAGGGTCCGCACAGGGGATTGGATCGTCGGGGACGAAAGCGGACTCATCGTCGTACCCAAGGAGGAGGCGGTGGAGGTCGCCAACCGCGCCCTCGACGTGCACGAGCACGAGACGCGCACGCGTGCGGAGATCCGGAGGAATTCCACTCTCTCCAAGGTCAACGAGATCTCCAAGTGGGAGCCGGTAAAGTAAATCCCCTTCCTTCAAACACCTTACATTTTTCTTATCTGGCACTTGGGGGATCGGAGCGGGCGGAGCCCGCTCCCGGGACGGATCTGTCAAAAAAACGGGAGAACGGATACCCCCGCGCATCCGGAACGGCGTACCTGTTCCGTGCGGTACATTTGGGGGCGGGCGGAGCCCGCCCCGCGAAAATAGATCACTGGAAAGCCAGTTTGGTGGAGGACGAGTCCTCGTCGGGGGTGTAGGCGGGGACGGAACCGTCGGCCATGGCGCCTGCGAGCGCCTCGAGTCTCCTGATCCTCTCCTCGGTGTCGGGATGGGTGCTGAACAGGTTCACCATGAACCCCTTCCTGCAGGGACTGCTGATCCACATGTTCGCATGCGCCGTATCCGTGTAGTTGTTGGCGGGGCTGCTGCATCCGCCCTCGAGTTTCCTCAGGGCGTTCGCGAGCTCGCGGGGCCTCTGGGTGATCCTCGCGCCCGTCTCGTCTGCGAGGAACTCGCGGTTTCTGGAGACCGCCAGCTGGAGGATCAGGCCCGCGATGGGGACCAGGATCATGCACAGGGCCGCGACCACCAGCATGAGTGCGTTGTTCTCCCTGTCGCGATCTCCGCCGAACAGGCTCCCGTAGAAGAACATGCGGGCCGCGAAAGTCATAATCGAGACCATGCAGGACACCACGGACATCACGAGAATGTCCCTGTTCTTCACGTGGGCCATCTCATGGCCGATCACGCCCTCCAGCTCGGAGTCGTCGAGAAGGTTCAGTATCCCCTGGGTCGCGACCACGGCGGCGTTCTTGGGATTCCTCCCGGTGGCAAAGGCGTTGGGCATCGGCACGCTGCTGATGCCGACCTCCGGCATGGGGAGCCCCGCCTCGTTGGCCACCTTCTCCACGATGTTGTACAGTCTGGGACATTCGTCGCGGGTGATTATGCGCACGCGGTTGGCCCGCAGGGCGCTCTGCTTCGAGTAGAAGTACGAGAAGAAACTCATGAGCAAGGATATCGCGAACATCACCGCGAATCCCAGATATCCGTAGCCGAAGAACCATCCGATGACGTATCCCAGGACCACCAGGAACAGTGTAAGGATGATGAAAATAGATGCCGTTCTGAGACGGTATGCTTTCACAGTTGTGCCTCCTTTTGGTACTGTTTCTCCATGAAGAATCCTGTATTTAAGACGCAGGCATCACTTCAGGTTGAATTCGATGCTCTGCCCCGCATAGAAGTCGCTGATCCCTCCGAGACCGAGCAGCGTCCTCATCCTGTTTATGCCGGCGACGCCGGTGCAGTGGTTGAGGTACAGCCTCCTGCAGTCCTTCTCCCTCAGATAATCGGAGTAGACGTCGGCGAGCCTGTCCTTCTTTCCCATTATGTGCAGTCCGCCGACCAGGGCCGTGGGGAACCTCCCGAACCTGGATTTCACGGCGTCGAATATGTGGTCGAGACCGGGGTGGCAGCATCCGCTTATCAGGATCGGTCCGGAAGAGGAATCGATCACGGGGAAACACTCCTCCGCGCCGTTGTCGGTAATGGGAGGACTCAGGAACACGTGTTCACTGAACTGCACCCAATCCGTCACGTCGTGTCTCACGGTCATGCCGGAGTACTCCTCGGGCTCGCAAAGCCCGGAGTGGGTGCCGAAGAGCCCCTTCTTCCCGCCCCATGCCCCGGCAGGGGCATAGATGTCCACAGGCCCCGAACGGCCCTTGAGGAATCCGGCGAGACCGCCGCAGTGGTCCGCGTGTCCGTGCGACACGGCTATGCGGTCCACGGAATCCGGCTCGATGTCCATGGTGTACATGTTGTGCTCGAGGTAGCGCGGCCTGCGGCCGAGACCGAAGAGCGTGCGGCTCCCGTCGGCCTCGATGAGTATGGACATCCCTGCGGCGCCGATGATCGTGGTCCCGGGGAGGGAACCCTCGTCATAGACTGCGGTTATCCTGACTTTCTCCATACCCGGGGAAATCCCCTACTGGATAATAAACCGATGCGCCTTCGGACAGCGCCGCCAACGGCAATTATGTGAAGTTCAACCGCGGAGACGGGTGGATCCCCGCATACAAAGAGGGCTGCTTCACAACCCTCCGGTCGTACAAGCCGGGACACTTCGTCGTATTCAACTCGGTCCTGCCTCCTGCGCTGATGGTCGCATACATGGCCGAAGTCCTGTACCCGGACCTGGTGGGCACCTGATACGGGGACGGGATGAATCAGACATTCATCAACAGATACTTCCCGAATTCGCCAAGAGTTTCAACGCATCGGACTACACCTTCGTCATCACGTACAGTATGGTGAAGGACAGCCTCTGAACTACTGAAAACAGGACTCTGGGTCTTTGCTTGTCGGCCCGGCGTCCTCCCTTGTTCTTCCGGCGGCGGAACTCTGCTCCGGCGATCCCCGTCCGCATCGCCGATGCATATTTTAGGATTGACTAACTTCATCCTCCCATGGCAGAGGAGAAGAAACCCGCAAGACACATCTGTCTCACCAACAGGATGCCCCTGGGCATCAGCAGCGACCCCGAGGCGGACATCATCAGGGCATTGGACGACCCCGACGTCCTCAGGATGGTGCGCGGCCTCGCGAAGAAGGAACTGGTCGCACCCTTCACCGACGGCGCCTTCGGCATGGATGGGAAGGCCTGCGCCGCCGCAATTAGGAAGATGAAGGACGGCGGACTCGTCTGCTCCCGCCGGGTGGAGGACGGAACGGGCGTCCGCCACCATTATTACCTCAACAGTCCCAGACTGAAAACCCTGTACGTCTTCCTCGGTTCCCTGATCTCCGACACCGAGGAGATGAAGAAGGACTTCCCGGACCCTCACCTGTGATACAGCGAATCGGGGATGTCCCTGCAGATCCTGCAGACAGCCTCCTCGTCCGCAGTCCCAGATGCCAGCATCCATCTCACCTTGTTCGGCACCGTGGTCACGGACATGACGGCCCCCGGCTTCTCCGGGTCGTCGATGTAATCGGTCTCCAGCATGAACCGGTCCGTCCCCTTCGCCAGCGCCTCCTTTATGTTGGTCTTCGACGCCGGCATCGAAGGCATCACCCCGTGGGTCTCCTCCTCCGTCACCCAGGGAGGGGACGAATGCTTCACCACCAGCCCCGGATCCAGTCCCGCCTTCCCCGCAAGGGCGGCGAGGCTCCTGTCAGTATTCCCATCCGACTCGCAGTGGATTATCACCGGGACGTCGTTCTCCTTCGCGATCTCCATGCCTCTCAGGAGGATTCTGTCGGAGCTCTCCCTTATCTCCCCGGAACATTCGAAATGGGGTCTCCCGATCTCCCCGATCGCAACGGCCTTCCCTTCCTGCACGGCCTTCCCGGCAGCCTCCATCCCCTCCATCAACATCTCCTCGGCCTTAACGAGGCCGAAGGTCTCCGCCAGGCCGATCAGGAGCACGGGATAGGGGCCCACGGCCACGTTGATCTCCAGGTCCGTCTCCTCCGATGCCCTATGTGCCAGATCGAAAGTTATCTCATAGGAACGGGCGAAATCCGACCCCTTCCCGATATGCACCTCCGGATACGGGAGGGTCACCAGGGTGAGCCCGGTCCCCCCTGCCGCCCCGTACTCCTTCAGGGCGTCCACGTTCCTGCCGTGCGGGCTCATGTGGATGTGGTTGTCGTACACCGGAATGTATCCCATGCACCGATTAACGACCTACCTTTAATTAAATACCACGTGCATGGCGCAGACATATGGACCGCGCAGGCATCCCGGGGACCGGGGACTCGATGCTGGATGCGAACAGCCGCTTCCTCTACAAGATGTTCAGACGGTACTACCGCTCGTTCAGACCGGAGATGCCCGACCGTTTCACCCGCAAGGAGTTCGGATTCATCCCCTTCGGCAGGACCATGCAGCGGCACATGTCGTTCGCCTCCCAGGACGACCTGAAGATATTCATGGCCGGCAAGGTGCCCGCCCACAGCTACTACTCCACATCCTACTACCGCCACCCCTCCGAACAGGTCATGGAGGATAAGGAATGGATGGGGGCGGAGCTCATCTTCGACCTGGACGCCGACCACCTGGCGGGCGCCGACGAGATGACGTATTCCGAGATGATGGTGCAGATCCGGAAGGAGATGATCGCCCTCTGCGACGACTACCTGTTCAGCGACCTCGGTTTCTCCGAGGACCAGGTCCGCATCTGCTTCTCCGGGGGCAGGGGATACCACGCCCACATCCGTTCCGACGACATCTATACCCTCGGCACCCACGAGAGAAGGGAACTGGTGGACTACATCTCCTGCACCGGGCTCGACCTCGACTGGGTCTTTCCGGAGAAACCCTATGTGGCGTCCTCCCGCGGAAGGGGGGACGGGACCACCGTCTCCAGCGTCCGCACCTACCGCCTCATCCCGTCCGAGGAGGACGGAGGGTGGAAGAGGAAGATGAGACGGGCCCTGAAGGAGATCTGCAAGGATATCGAGGAGAACGACCCCAAAACCATCAAGAAGATCTATCCGTCGGTGAAGAACACCAACCCGGTAATCGCGAAGATGTCCGACCACCTGAAGAACTGCGAGAAAACCATGTTCGAGAGGAACTCCATGGCCGATCTCACGCCCACCGAGCAGGAGATCCTCATGAAATGTGCGGCGGACGCCGCACCCCGTTTCTCGAGCGAGGTCGACAAACCCGTCACGCCCGACATCAAGAGGCTCATCCGCCTGCCTGGGTCCCTGCACGGAAAGACCGGCCTCCGGGTCTCCCACATCACCCGCCAGCAGCTCACTGATTACGATCCGCTGCAGTATGCGGTGCCGGATGTGTACACCGACGACCCCGTCAAGGTCACCATGAAGAAGGATATGGATCTAGACATCCTGGGGGAACACATGGTCCTGAAGGGAGAGACGGAAGTCCCCGAATTTGCGGCGCCGTTCCTCGTAGGCAGAAAATACGCCGACTGGGGATGGACAAGCGAAAGAAACGGCAGACTGTTCGGATGAATGTCAGAGAACGGTTTCCTCGAGGAGGGCTTTGGCCTCTTTCCCTCTGACGGCGATGCCGTAGAGAAGGGT
>CAVIJO010000029.1:0-13750 GCA_963643445.1 Candidatus Methanomethylophilaceae archaeon | reverse complement strand
CCGACGGATGCGTGACCTTCGAGACGGACCACTTCTCCGTCTATGCGATTATGTATGTCAGGGACCTCAACGTGGACGACACCTCTGCGGTCGAAATAATCCTTGCGGCAGTCTGTGCCGCCATCCTCATAGCGGTCGCCGTCGGCGGCATCGCCAGGTGGAAGAACATGAAGGTCTGAGAAACCCTTTGAAAACGGGATCCGGCGGACCGGAAACGGCCCGCCGGGTCACCGTACTTTCTTTGCATAAGGGAGACTTCCGAAGTCCTGGACAATCCAATGTTCCGGCCTTTTAGGAAATCCGTAAATACATAAAACCGTTGTTAACTCTACTTTAACAGGCCGCCGTCCGGTCCCCGAACGTACGGGGGATCGGCGGTTCGGCCGAGGGGGCAGGCAGAATGGAGCTTTCCGCAGTTCACCCGTCAGGTACGGTTCCCTGCAGGGCACACATATGCGGCCCCTCAGCTCAGGCAGTCTCCGCCCCGTTCTTCCGGACGGAGCTTTTGTTTTGCAGTATTTTTTCGCAGAGGTGCAGACTGTGAATGGAAAATATGTTATGTTGATCGTTTTGGCACTGGTCTCGGTGTCCGCTTATGCGGCGGTCTCGTATTCTGACGGGGCGGATGCTTCCGACGGGGACGGTGTGGCGTATGTTTTCGACTCCGGGGTCCTGACCGTGAGCGGTACGGGCGCAATGGCGGATTACACATCCGCGTCCGATGCGCCATGGTACGGGTATAGGGATTCCGCCGTATCGATAGTGGTGGGTTCCGGCATAACCAAGGTGGGCAGCGCCGCCTTCGAAGGATTCTCGGCGGCGGTGTCCGTGACGATCGCTGATACGGTCGCTTCCCTCGGCGCAGGTGCGTTCAAAGACTGTACGGGAATCAAAAATCTCACGATACCCATGAGTCTCAATGCAGCCGCATCGCACAGCAGCCCCGCATTCTCCGGATGCACCGGTATCGAGAAGATAGTCTTCACGGGGACAGGTTCCGGATACAATTATTCCGCAAATACGGACGATAGATACTATCAGGATACACCCTGGTATCTCAGCAAAGAAAATCTTACAGAGATAGTCATAGAAAACAGTGTGGCCTCCGTCGGTGAGAATGCGTTCATGAGCTGCACCGCCCTCACGTCGCTGACCATCGGAAACGGAGTCACATCGATCGGAATGTCCGCATTCATGAGCTGCACCGCCCTCACGTCTCTGACTATCGGAAACGGAGTCACATCGATCGGCAGTATGGCGTTCTGTTCCTGCACCGTCCTTTCTTCGGTCATCATATCCGATTCCGTTCAGACAATCGGTTCATGGGCATTCATAGGGTGTGCCATTGAAAAGGTCTATTTCGGAACCGGCCTGACAGATGTCGATTCCGCCGCATTCGATATAGCAACCTTCAAAGACGGAGAAACAGAGATTTTCATTACCGATCTCGACAGTTTCAGGGGACACATATTCACGGTCGACACCGGCGCATCTTCCGGGACCAAGCAGACCACCTACCGCATCTCCTTCGTCGCCGACGGAACTATCGTTGCGATGATCCCGTACCTCTCCGGCGAAACCGTCACTGCACCGGCGGTTCCGGAAAAGGAGGGTTACACCGGAGCGTGGGAATCCTACGAACCCGCAAATTCCGATTCCCAGACCGTCAATGCGGTTTACACGGCCATCATGAGCAATGTGAAGTTCTTCTCCGAGGACGGGGAATCCGTCGTCGCCGAGTACTATCTCAGATACGGACAGGCCGTGGTCCTGCCGGAGGCCCCCGTCAAGGAGTCCACCGTCCAGTACGATTACGTATTCTCCGGCTGGGACGGCTATACGGCCGGCGATACCGCCGGCGCATCCGACGCGGTCTACACCGCACGTTTTGATTCCGTCGCCCGCAGCTATCAGTACACTGTCGTGTACTCGGACGCATATCACAATTCTTTCCTGCCTTCGGCCACCGGGACGGCCGTGTACGGCGATTCCGTGTCTCCGTCCCCGGCCGAGTATCCCGGCGTCGAAGCGGTCAGGATGGAGGTCGCTTCCGTCGGCGGGGACGGGAGTGCCTCCTATTCCGCCGTGAGTTCCGTGATGATCGCCGGCGAGGGCACCGTGATCTATTGGATCTACTCCGCCAAGGAGTACACCGTCACCTACGAGGTGGACGGTGTGCAGTACGGGGACACCGAGACCTACGTCTACGGAACCAAGGCAGACATCCGCGACGCCTATACCAAGACCGGGTACACGGTGACACCGTGGACGGCCGACGGTGTCGCCGTGACCGGCGGGAAATACAGCATGCCCTCGCACGACGTGGTGTTCAGCGCAACCTCGGCGGTGAACACCCACAGCGCATACTTCATGTTCGACGACGGTTCCCTGTTCTGTTCCGAGTCCGGCATCCCGTACGGCGGAACGGTCGCCGCACCCGATGAGATTCCGGACAAATGGCCCGACAGGCAGTATACCTACACCTTCGCCGGATGGGAGGGCCTTGCCGACGGGACCGTCATGGGCGATGAAGACATGTTCTTCCGTGCCGAGTTCTCCGCGACCCCGGTGCAGTACGGGTACACGGTATCCTACACCGATGCCAGAGGGAACGTTCTTCTGGAGGAGTTCGCCGGGACGGCGGATTACGGATCCTCCGTGACCCCCGAAGTCCCGTCCGTCACGGGATATGATTCCCCCTCCGCCCGCGTCCTCAACATCACCGACAATGTCGCCGGGAACATTGTCACGTACATCTATGCGCCCAGCGAAAGGCTCGCCGTCACCTACATTGTAGGCGGATGGACCGTGTTCACAGACTACTATCTCTACGGTACCGAGGTTACCGTACGCGACGTCTACAAGAAGGTCGGGTACACCGGATTGGATTGGGAGACCGGCGATGCCGAGGTCGCCGACGGGAAGTTCACGATAACTTCCGATGTGACGTTCACCGCCGACCTGTCCACCAACACCCATTATGCGACATTCGTCATCGACGAGGATTTCTCCATCCCGCGTGCATATCTCTACGGTGAGACGATCGCCGCACCCTCCGGAACCCCGACCAAGAATTCCGACGGGAAGTACACCTACGTCTTCGCCGGGTGGGACGGCTTCACCGAGGGGATGACCATGGGCGACGAGGACGCCGTCTTCACCGCCGTCTTCACCGCAACGCCCGTCAAGGTCGCCTATACGGTCCGGTTCCTCGACACCGCAGGGAACGAGATTGCCTCTCCTGTCACCGGTGCCGCCGATTACAACTCCGTCGTGAGCATCGGGCCCGTCGCCGTATCCGGTTATTTCACACCAGACGCATCGTCCCTGACGATTACCGAGGATGCCGAGGCCAACGTCCTCACGTACACGTACCGCGCCGACCCCGGAATCTACACCATAGTGTTCGACGACGGGACCAAGAAGACCTCCGTCACCTATACGAGGGCGAACCCCGTCTTCACGGTCCCCGCCGTCACCGAGAGGACCGGTTACGCCGGGGCGTGGGAATCCTACGAATTGGAATATTCCGAGACCCAGGAGGTCTCGGCCGTCTACACAATGATCGTATGCACTCTGACATTCGATGACGGAACCAAGCAGACGGAGGTCACCTACACCGCCGACACGGGCATCATACTCGCGCCCGGCATCACTGCGAAGACGGGGTATTCCGCCGCGTGGGAGGCATTCTCCCGCGACTTCGTGGACAGGACCGTCCATGCGGTGTACACGCCCAATACGTACCACGTTTCATTCGTCCTGGAGGACGGCACCGAGTTCTGCGGATACGATCTCGAGTACGGCGGGACGATCACTGCGCCTTCCGATACCCCGGTCAAAGAATCTGACGGAACTTACACGTACACCTTCTCCGGATGGAAGGGCTTCGCCGCAGGGATGACGCTCGGGGACTCCGATGCGGTCTTCACGGCCGTTTTCACCGAGCATTCCTCGGTCGGCGGAAGTGCCATCTCCGGCTCCGACGCCGATGCGGTCGTGTCGCTGGCCGCCGCCGTTTCCGCAGTCCTCGTGTCCGTCGGCGCTGCCGGATTCATCTTCCTCAAGAGGAGACTCTGAGCCGGCGGAGCATTTCCCTCCGGCACAGCCGGAGGGTCTTCCGGCAGACGCAGGACGGATCTATCCGGAGGCCGGACATCATGGTCTATGTGTACATGGGCGAGGAGTATGCGGACATCGGTCCCCTCATGGAGGCCGTCATGCTCGATATAGACGGATATTTCGGGGATTCCGACCTCGACCTCATGATCGAACGGAACGGGGGGAAGGTGGAGGCCGGCGGAAAAGAGTACCGTACGGCGGTCTCCCTCCGCCGCGGGGATCCTGCGGCATACCGCGCCCTCCGCGCCGAGGCCGTGGCGGACATAGCGGACGGAGTCCGCCGCCGCATCGTATCGGGGGAGGTTCCCGCCGAGGTTCCCTACGTTCAGAGCGTCATAGAGTACGGGCGACTCTGCGCGCTACATTAATACGGGGTGATGCAATCGAGAGGACCGTGTCAGTACCCAAGGACCATCCGCGTTACAGGTCCCTCATGGTGAGGGAGCACCTCGCAGAAATGGTGGAGGAGGGACTCGTGACCCCTACGGGCCTTATCTCCCACGGCAGAGGCGAAGCTTTCGATTATCTCATGGGCGAGAAGACCATCGCCCCGGCTCTGACGGCCGAACGGGCCGCCGCCGCATTCCTTCTGAAGGCCAGGAATCCCGTGGTCTGCATGAACGGCAACTCCGTCGCACTGGATCCCGAGGGCCTTATCGCCCTTGCCGAAGCTGTTCCCGCCAGGATGGAGGTCAACATATTCCACAGGACCGAGGAGAGGATGGAGTCCCTGATCTCCTATATGGAGTCCAAGGGCGCGGAGAACGTCCTCGGGAGGAATCCCGATGCGAGGATACCCGGACTTTCGTCCGACCGTGCGCTGTGTTCCAGGGAAGGGGTTTTCGATTCCGACGTCATAGTCGTCCCGATCGAGGACGGCGACAGGGCCGAGGCCCTCAGGGCCATGGGCAAGACGGTCATTTCCATAGACCTGAATCCCCTGTCGAGGACATCCAAGACCGCATCCGTGCCCATATCCGATGAGATAACCCGTGCGCTCGCCAACATAACGGCGTTCGTGAAGGAACTCAGGGGGAGGGACGCAGAGATAGAGGCCATCACCGAGGTGTATTCCGCCGCGGAGACGAGGAAGAAGACAATCGAATGCATCTGCGGTTCGCTGATGGCCGAATTCGGGGAGTGAGAACGAATGGACAAACTGGTAGAACAGGGGAGCCGCAGGCTCAAGTGGGCATACGAGCACATGCCCGTGATACAGGAGCTAGACAGACGTTACAGCAGGGAGCAGCCTCTGGCGGGACTCAGGATCGGCATGGCCCTCCACACAGAGGCCAAGACGGGGATGCTGGCGGTCACGCTGGCCAATGCGGGCGCCACGATATGCCTCGCGAGCTGCAACCCACTGTCGACGGACGACTCCGTCGCCGCGGCCCTCAGGGAGGAGTACGGACTCGACGTCCACGCCAAGAAGTTCGAGACCCAGGAGGAGTATTACAACAACCTCAACGCGGTTCTCAACATCTCCCCCGACTACGTTATAGACGACGGTGCGGACCTCATCGCCATGGCCCACACCAAACGCAGGGACGCCCTGAAGAACATCAAAGGCGGGAACGAGGAGACCACCACCGGGGTCATCCGCCTGAAAGCCATGGCCGCCCAGGGGAAACTGGAATTCCCGGTCATGGACATCAACGACGCCAAGATGAAGTATCTCTTCGACAACAGGTACGGGACCGGGCAGTCCGCCTTCGACGGGTGGATGAACGCCACCAACCTCGTCGTCGCAGGGAAACATCTGGTGGTCGGCGGGTACGGATGGTGCGGAAAGGGCGTCGCCATGCGTGCGAAGGGGCTCGGCGCCATAGTCACTGTCACCGAAGTGGATCCCGTCAAGGCGATAGAGGCCAGGATGGACGGGTTCGAGGTCCGTCCCATGGCCGAGGCCGCGAAGACCGCCGACATCATCCTGACCGTTACCGGGTGTAAGGACATCATTACCGCCAAGGTCCTCGCCGGCATGAAGGACGGCTGCGTCATGGGCAATGTCGGACACTTCGACAACGAGATCAACAAGAACGATCTCGCCGCCATGTCCGTCTCCGTGGAGAAGGCCAGGGATTTCGTGGACAGGTACAATCTGAAGGACGGCAGGAAGGTCTACCTCATCGCAGAGGGAAGGCTCATGAACCTGGCCGCCGGCCAGGGGCATCCCGCGGAGGTCATGGATACCAGCTTCGCCTCCCAGGCCATGGGGATCGTCTACATGACCCAGAATCATGAGAAGATGATTTGTCAGGTCTACCGCGTCCCCGATGAGATAGACAGGGAGATCGCCATGATCAAACTGAAGTCCCTGGGTATCGAGATCGACGCCCTGACCCCGGAACAATATGATTACATCCACAGCTGGCAGGAAGGAACCTGATAGATGCGTATCGCCATAATGACCGACAGCTACCGCCCCACCGTCGACGGAGTGGTGACGGCGGTCCTGGTTACCAGGAAGGCATTGGAGGATCTGGGACATACGGTGTTCGTCATTGCGCCGGATCCCGGACCGGAATACCGCGAGGAAGGAGTCTACTACTTCAGGGCCCAGAAGTTCAGGATGTATCCCGGCTACTTCATCCCCTGGTTCCCTTCCTACACCTCCGACCTGATACGGAAGCTGGACGTCGACGTAATCCACGTGCGCGGGGTTGCGTTCATGGCGCTGAAGGCGCTCGTTGCATCGCATAACACGGGGGTTCCGGTCGTGCTGACCTACGACACCCTGGTCACGGATGTGATCGCCAGATATTCGCCCGTGAGGCTTCCGACGGGTATGCTTGTCGGTTCTGCCTCCGTCTATCTGAGACAGATACTGAAGAGATGCAACACCGTTCTCGTTCCCACTCCGAGTGCGGGGAGGGAGGTGACGGAGACCGTCGGTGCAAGACCCAGACGTATGGAGGTCGTCCCCACCGGCATAGACACGGAACATTTCACCAGGAGGCCGGAGGGCGGTGAGGCGGTCCGCAGGAAGTACGGACTCCTCGGAAAAAGGATAGTCATAACCGTCGGCAGGGTCTCCTTCGAGAAGAACGGGGATCTGGTGGTGAGGTCCATGAAACTCCTGCCGGAGGACGTCGTCCTTCTGGTCGTGGGCCAGGGTCCGGCCCTGAACGGCCTGAAGGCACTGGCGGTCTCGGAGGGGGTGGACGGCAGGGTGGTCTTCGCCGGATATCAGAAGGATACGGCGCTCGTGGACCACTATTCCTGCGCCGATGCATTCGTCTCCGCATCGGTCTTCGAGACACAGGGGTTCACGGTCCAGGAGGCCATGTCCTGCGACATCCCGGTGGCCTGCGGCAACGGCCGCGCATTCACCGATTTCATCCGTGACGGGGAGAACGGGTACCTATTCGACCTCACGGAGGAGGACTGTGCCTCCGCCGTCATGAAAGCCCTCTCCGCCCCGCAGGAGGTGCGGGACAGGGGGATGGAGACCGCCAGATCCTACGGCATCGGCCCTACCACGGAAAGGCTGGTGGAGGCGTACGAGGAGGCTGCCGCCGCCGGAAGGAAATGGAAGAAGAAAGGATTCTGGAGGGGGAAGAACGAAGGTCGTTGACGTCAATCCGTTCTTTTATCCGTATAAGGGCGGCATCGAGCGCAGGATGGCGGACACCTCCCGTCTTTTGGCCGCCAAGGGCCATGACGTGACCGTTCTCACGGGAAGGCTCTCCGATGATTCCCCCGAGGAGGAGACGGCGGACGGGTACCGCATCGTCCGTCTCAGATCCAGAAAGATCGGCATGTACAACCCTCCGTTCATATCGTCGTTCGGGGTATCCGAGGCGTTGGAATCCCTGGATGCGGACATAGTCAATTTCAATTATCGCTGGGCGCCTTCCTACAGCAGGGCGCTCGGGAAGTACGACGGGAAGAAGGTGTTCACCTACCATAACATGTGGGGCGAGGGCGTCGGACTCGTGGGAAAGGTGTCGGAGGCCAATGACAACAGGTTCGCTGAGGTCCTGGATACCTTCGATCATATCATAGCAGTGAGCGGCCACGTCGGAAGGGACCTGGTACGCAGGGGATATTCGGAGAAGTATGTGACCGTCGTCCCCACCTGCCTGCAGACCGCCGTCGATCCCGGGAAGGGGGACGGCGACTTCATCCTCTCGCTGGGAAGGCACGTCCGTACCAAGGGTCTAGAGTACCTGGTCGAGGCCATGAGGTACGTGGACCATAAGCTTGTCATATGCGGCGCCGGTCCGGAGGACAGGCATCTGAAGAAGACCATCGCGAAGTACGGTCTCGAAGACCGTATCGAGATGCGGGGCTATGTGCCAGATGAGGAAAAATATAAGCTCATGGGGGAGTGCAGGTTCTTCGCCATGCCTTCTCTTTTCGAGAGTCTCGGCCTCGCTGCGGAGGAACTCATGTCCCGCGGGAGACCCATCGTCTGCTCCGATGCGGACGGCCTTCCCGAGACCGTCGGGAAGGGAGGGGTCGTCGTCCCGAAGGCGGACGCAAAGGCTCTGGCGGAGGCTATGAACGCCCTCTTCGACGACAGGGACAGGTGCGAGGAGCTGGCGGCGAAGGCCGCTGAAAGAGCCTCATACTTCGACTGGAACATACACCTGCCCGTCATAGAGGACGTATATTCCAAGGTCATATCGGGAGAGTACACGGAAGCGGACGCGCACGGAGGTGCGGGAGAATGAAGAAACCTTTCCTCAGCGTATACGGACATATCACGGTGGATCAGATAGTCTCCGTAGGGAAGTTCCCTGGCATAAACGAGACCGTGGATGTGATCTCCAAGAGGACCACCCTCGGCGGGACGGGGACCAACATCGCCCTGGAGGCCGCCAGGCTGGGGGTGCCCACGGCCCTCTGCGGATTCGTCGGCAGGGATTTCCCTGCGGCGTACATGGATGAACTGAAGGATTCAGGGCTCATCCTCGACGAACTCGTCACAGTCGACGGATACGATACGTCCCAGTGTACCATGGTCAACGACCCGGAACTCCGCCAGAAAGCCATCTTCTATCAGGGCCCGCAGGGGTTCGCATCGCAGTTCGGTATCGATCTCCTGAAGAACTCCCTGAAGTCGGATGCGGTGCATTTCTGCACCGGGGAACCCGACTACTATCTCCGTCTGCTCGGAATGCTCAGGGGGAAAGGCCCCGCCGTCGCGGCCGATCCGGCCCAGGAGACATACCGTCTCTGGGACAGTGCCAGATTGGAAAAAATGGTATCTCTCGCCGATCGTATCTTCTGCAATTCCTATGAGGCGAAGGTCATCGCCGAGAGACTCGGGGTGAACGACGTTACGGATCTCGACAAGGAACTCGTCGTCCGTACCGACGGGCCCGACGGCAGCACCGCACGCATAAACGGGGAGATCGTGAAGATCCCCGCTGTGAAGGGCGGAGCGCCCGTGGACGCCACCGGATGCGGCGACACATACCGTGCCGGATTCTATGCGGGGCAGTACTACGGTTATTCCGCAGAGGAATCCCTCATACTGGCGTCCTCCGTGGCCTCCTTCACCATAGAGAAGGTGGGAGCACTGACCAATACCCCCGAATGGGAGCAGGTCGTGGAACGCGCCAAGGGTTACATGAGGCGGTGATCGTGCCGGTAATAGCGATTACGGGGACCCCCGGGACGGGGAAGACGTCCGTGTCAGCGGAGCTCAGATCCAGGGGATACGAGGTCGTGGACGTGAACGAGCACCTCAGGAAGTATTCCCTTCTGGGAGAGAGGGATGAGGCCCGGGACACGTACAGCGTCGACATGGATGCCCTCAACGATTCTCTGGAAATCTACAGGAAAAAGGACGGGATCGTGTTCCTGGATTCGCATCTGGCACATGAGTGCGACTGTTCCCGTATAATCGTCCTCCGCTGCGATCCGCACATCCTTGCGGGAAGGCTGGAGAAGAGGGGATATTCCCCCGCCAAGGTGCGTGAGAACGTCCAGGCGGAGATCCTCGACGTCATACTCTGCGAGGCCGCCGATACGGACATACCCGTCAATGAGATCGACTGTTCCAGAGGAACCGCGGCCGAGGCCGCAGACATCATAGAGCGCATTATTAAAGGGAAGTCCGACATATACGCGCCCGGAAACATCGACTGGTCAGGGGAGATGGAAGAATGGTTCTAGACAAGCACAGAAAAGAGGCCGATTTCACACTGGCCCCCGTCGCGAAGCGTCTGATAAACGTGAATCCGAACACTGTATCGTGGCTCGGGCTTATTACGGCGGCTCTGTCCGGCATCGTCCTCTATTTCAGCTGGGACTTCCACTGGATGCTCATACTCGCCTCCGTGCTGGTCCTCCTGTCCGGATACTTCGATGCCCTGGACGGGAAGATCGCCAAACTCGCCGGCAAATGCACCGTGAAGGGCGACTATCTGGACCACGTCTTCGACCGTTATGCCGACATGTTCATGATCGCTGCCATAGCCGTCAGCGGATGGTGCAGCACATATGTGGGATTGTTCGCAGTCATGGGTGTCCTCCTGACATCCTACATGGGCACCCAGGCGCAGGCCATCGGTGCCAAGAGACTCTACGACGGTCTGCTGGGACGCGCCGACAGGGTCGTCCTCTGCTTCCTGTTCCCGATACTGCAGGCGGTTATGTGCGCCGTATACGGCGACACGTTCTCCGTCGCAGGATATGACCTCTCCCTCATAGAGGTCATGATGATCTACTTCGCGGTTGTCGGAAACCTTACCGCGGTGCAGAGGGTTTTCATCACCTGGCACAATCTCGGGGAGGCCGAGAAGAAGGAGTAATCTCACTCTTTCGGTCCGAAGCCCTTTCCCGATTTCTTCCTGTAGTAGCTGAGCGGATGTTTCACCGTTTCGCACAGCGGATCGGGGTTGAAACATATCCCGTCCGTCTTCATCGCCCCGCACCCCGGGGGCGTGTATCCCTCGGTTCCGGTGAGTTCGCCGGTGATGTGCTGTATCTGGTAGCGTGACTTGCTCTCGTCGAAGTCAGGGGATTCCGCAAAGATGGCGATGATCTGGTCGTAGGTCATCCCCATGGTGTGCAGAAACGACACGAGTGCGAATCTGGCACTGTGGGGCAGGTTCTGTCCGGCTTTGGCCATGGAGATTATCGCTTTTATGCAGGGCGGGAGGAACTCGTCCTTCACCCCCTCCCCGTTGGTGGGACTGAGAGCGGCCTTCAGCTCCATGAGGGCGTTCTTCACATGTTCCAGATTTTTGGAGAGATACTTCCTCAAATCGTCGGGGACCGCCAGCGGGAGCTCCTTCTCGATCCTCAGGCGGTAGGCGTTCTGCAGGAGTCTTCCGAACTTGTCCGCCTGCAGGAGGACGTATCCGTCCTTTACGTCGGTGTTTATGAGTTTCCATTCGGAGGCGGCCATGACGTAGGAGTATCTGAGGTAGTCCGCGAAATGCATGCTCACAGTGCCGTCGCGGTTCCTCCGGGCATTCACCTCCAGTTCCTCGGTCACCATCGCGGTCGCATCCCCGTCGTCGCGGAGGAGGCGGTTGAACCTCTCGGCCTCGGCGAGGGCGTATCTTTTGGTTAGGAGTCTGTCGTTGATGCAGGAGACAATCATCCTCGCATAGGGATAGGACAGGCATTCCGTCAGACGTCTGTATTCGCCGCCTATCAGCGGTACATCGGCGATCTCGTGGTTCTTCAGGGCCCCTATGACGCGTTCCATGCCTCTTCTGCGGGCGTCCGACCAGTCGGAAGACGTCATCAGCTCCGCTATGCCGATGCCGTTGGCCTCGATGAATTCGGAGGCATCTTTCAGAAAAGGAAATCTCGCAGCCCTGAGGGTGTCCATCTGAGCACCTATCGCCTAGGGATTAATTGAATGTGACTATTGCACGCAGTTTTTCTGAGACGGCGGGGTCGCCTATCACATCTGCGAGTTCTCCGAATTCCGAGAACGGCCTCGCGGCCGCAACGGCCGCCGCCCTCTTCTTCCCGATCCCGGGGAGGGCGGTGAGGGAGGACATGGGCATGCGGTTGATATCGAAGGGATATTCCACCCCGGTGACCGAGCGGAATCCCCATTCGGTGACATACACATCGATGCTTCTGCCGAGTTCCGTTCTATACGGTATCCCCACCAGGAGCGGATACGAGCCCGGCTGCCTCCCGAAGGTGATATTCCCGTTGCGGATCTCCGTGTACACCCCCCTGAGGACGGTCCCTTCGGGGACCAGCCTCTCCAGCATCGGACGGTCGATCTCTTCGCGGACGGTCTCCTTGAATTTCCTGAACCTTTTCTCGTTCACCTTCACGTCGAACGGCCTGCGGGAACCGATGACCTGGCGGATGTTTATCCTCCTCAGCAGGAGTCCCTCATCCCGGATCTTCCGCAGAAGTGCCAGATCCATGTCGTAGGTCCCGGAGGTCTCCCCGTCGAGACCGCAGATTATGTTCAGTCCCGGCAGTATCTTCGGCAGTCCCGTCTCCCCTCTCTCCCCTCCCGCACGGTTGATGAGGCGCACCGCATCGAGGACCGATTCGGCCGTGCTGTTGAGGTTGTTGGCTTTTCCGACGGCGGGATCCGCCGATTCGAGGCCGAGGGCGAGGACGTTGCCGGAGCTGCAGCAGTCCGCCAGGATGCGGATGATCTCCTCCGACTCCTCCGGATATGCGGAGATGACGGCGGGATTAGCATTGTCCACGCTGATGTTCCCGAACCCCATCCCGCGGAGCCCCTCGAAGAGTTCCCTGACCTTCGGGGGATTCGGTCTGGGACATCCGGATTCGGTATCCTCCGCACCGTACGATACGATGCAGGTCTGACCTCCGATGCGGATGTTCCTCACGCCTAGGTCCCTCAGTTTCCGCGCTTCCGCAAGGATGTCCTCCGGTTCCCTTGTCAGAGGTCTTCCTTTCGACGGTTCGATGCAGAACGAGCATCCTCCGGATGCCCAGCGGTGGCATCCGCGGTAGGACTCTATCTCCGCCACGAGCGGTTCCGGGAAATCCTGATGCTCCTTCACGATGTCCGCCCCTAGGAGCATCCATCTGTTCCATTCGCCGAGGGTCCTTAGCCTCTCGCCCACCTCCTTCCCCGCGAGACCGTCATAGAGGGATGCGGCGAGGTCTCTGCGGATACGGAAATCGAACTTCTGGGACTCCGGCGCATAGGCGGACGAACCGCCGATCATCTTCCATCCGCTGAGTTTGGGGGAGATCTCCTTCAGTTCCTTCAGCGACATGGGCATCGAACGCAGGTACTTACCCGGGACGGTGTTCCCCGAGAGGACGACGGACACATCCGCATCGGGAAGCGGGCATCCCCCGCGTATCATGTCGATGGTGATGTATTCCGTATCCGCCCCCGCATCGGCGGCCGCACCGGCGACGGCGCGGATCATCGGGGAGATGTAGGGCGGTACGCCCAAGGCCGCGGGATCGTCGATGTAGCCGTCGATGACGGCGACCTTCGGTCTGCTGCTCATGTATCTCCGTATCATTTCGCCGTTATTGTGTTTTGCTTTCGGAGGAAGGGGGACACCGACAGAACGGACGCATTCGGTATAGAATATGACAGACCCAGATGTTCGGAATAATCGTGTTTCCGTATGCCTGCGGACACTGCATGCAGTACGATTCTTTATCAATACGCAGATGCATCGGTAAATCATGAAACAGA
>CAVIJO010000028.1:0-13840 GCA_963643445.1 Candidatus Methanomethylophilaceae archaeon | reverse complement strand
TCGGACTGAGAAAGCGCTCAGTCCGGCGTAGTGCTGAGCTTGCGTTCAACGTAGGCTGATTTAATGGAATTCGCTTTAGTCCTCATCGTGCTCCGTTCCACCCGATAAATCTCTATCTGTTCTCTCTTGGTAATATCCTGCCGATCCATATTGCTGACATATGAATTCGGGCATTTCCACAGTCCGCAGGACAATATTGCGCAGCAGTTTTGCGGAGTGGTGATGCGGCCTCCCGACAGAGAAAATCGCGATGGCAGTCGCAGACCCGGGAGGCCGTTTTATGGAGGATTCCGGAGGATTGCAGATTCCGTCCGGCAGTAGTTTGATTCAGGAGAGCATGGCGGATCTGCCGAGGCTTCCGGTGTCCCTCACGGAACCGGTCCTGTCCGCAGCCCTCGTCTTTATTATTACGGGTGCGTCTGCGACGAAGTCGTCGATGGCCTTCACGACGGACATGTTGACTGCGGTGAGGGCGTCGCCGAGGCTCTCTACCCCTGCGAGGTTCAGAGCCCTGTCGTTGTACACCTGTACGATGTACGGACATCTGGAGTGCAGGGCCCTGTGGCCTTCCGCCGCAGACACCGCCCTGTCCGATTCGAAGGAGAACGGCATTATGTCGATGGCCGCGACGGTGACCCCGACGCGGTTGCAGAGTTCGGCTATGACGGGTGCCGCACCGGTCCCGGTGCCGCCTCCCATGCCGGCGATGATGACGGCGAGGTCGTATCCCTGCACTGCGCCCATGATCTCGTTCTCATGGATCTGGGCGCATTTCTTTCCCAGAGCGGGGTCGCCGCCGGTCCCGAGACCCTTGGTGACTTCCTTGCAGATGTAGATTCTGGTGTCCGCGGAGGTCTCGCCGAGAGCCTGCCTGTCGGTGTTGACAGCTATGACACCGACGCGGCTCATCTTCCCGTACAGCATAGACGCTATCCTGCATCCGGCTCCGCCGACCCCGATCACCGCTATGCGCGGGTCTCCGGAGACGGCGATGTCCGACAGGACATCCGCTTCAGTTCTTGTGTCTGCGATCATTTCTGCATCCCCCATTCCGGTGTTGTTTTCTTCAGGGCAGTTCTGTAGTCGGGCCCCCATCCTTTTTCCCGGGCCCGGTCCATCCCTTCCGACTGACTGGTCTTTTCACATCATCCGCGAGGCGTCCTGTGCCGCCTTGAAGGCATTCGCCTTGGAAGTGTCCAAGGACTCCTTGGGGATGAGATCGGACATGATGAGCTGTCTGATGTAGCTCTCCTCGTCGAAGATCACCCCTTCCTTCTTCAGATTCTCCATAGCCTGAATCAGTACCTCGCTGAGGCGGACGTAAATCCCATCCTCGCCCCCCTCAGCAGGTGCTTTCTTGTCGGCTATGTAGCCGCGGATGGCATCGCGGATGAAGGACGAAGTGGTCACGTCGAGATCATGCTCGTCCATGAAGTCCTGGATAAGCTGCATGTCCTCGCTGGACAGCCTTACCGAGATCTTCACTCCCTCTTCGTTCGTCATATCGATGCTTCCTTTGCAAGTTGTAGAGTCCCACCCCTGTTGCTTGCAATATGTAGACTGCGTCGCACCTATATAATGGTGTCGGACATTTGTCCTCCGTTTGTCCGACTAAGAAGAACGTTGTCGGACAGAATCCCCGCAGAAACGGCTGCGGAGGACCTTTTTCATCCAATAAAGGTGATGCGATACAGGTATATGAATTGTATCGGAACGCCGGAACCGCCGTTTTTCCGCATATGCAGTGCTTCCTGTCCGTCAGGTGTCCCCCGCGGACGGATTGCATCCTCCGGGGCCGGGAACGCCCTGCATATAGGATTGTTTATATTGTCCTGCACAATCGCGCGCGTTATAGAAATGGTGAACAGATGAGCCGCGACTACGCCGAGATGGAAAAGAAGTGGCAGTCCGCATGGGCTGAGAAGAAACTGAACGAGTCCGAGAGACAGGACGGGAAGCCGAAGTTCATGCTGATCTTCGCATACCCGGGACTCACCGGATATCTCCACGTGGGACACCTCAGGGGATACACCTACACGGATGCGCTGGGAAGATACAAGAGGATGACCGGGTACAACGTCCTCTTCCCCGTAGGGACCCATGCCACCGGGAACGGGGCCATCTCCCTCGCAGGCAAGATCTCCCGCAGGGACGAGAAGACCATCGACTACATGCTGAGGAACGGCTGCACCGAGGAGGAGATAGAGAAGCTCAGGGAGCCCATGGACGTCGTCCGTTTCTTCAACGGCGTCTACCAGAACGACTACTGGAGGAGATTCGGTTTCCTCGCCGACTGGAGGAGGTTCACCTGCACTCTCTATCCCGACTACGCCAAGTTCATCGAGTGGCAGTTCATCAAGCTGAAGGAGGAGAACCTCCTCATCCAGAAGCCGTACTACGCCCCCTTCTGCCCTGTCCACGGCCCTGTGGCCGTCGACCCCAGCGAGACCGATATCTCCAAGGGGGGACTCGCCGAGACCCAGGAGTACACCCTCCTGAAGTTCCGCTGCGAGGAGAAGGGATTCTTCCTCGTCGCGGCCACCCTCCGTCCCGAGACCGTCTACGGACAGGTCTGCTTCTGGGCGAGGCCCGACATGGAGTATTCGATCGTCGAGAAGGCGGGGGAGAAGTGGGTCGTCTCCCCCCAGTGCGCCGAGAAGATGGAACTCCAGTTCGACGGCGTGAAGACCGTCGGGAAGATAGACGGGAAGGACCTCATCGGTCTGAACTGCACCGCGCCCCTCACCCACAGGACGATCCCCGTGTTCCCTGCGGACTTCGTGGACCCCGACGTGGGTACGGGACTCGTCACCTCCTGCCCCTCGGACGCCCCCGACGACTGGAATTCCCTGCAGGTCGCCAAATCCAACCCCGAGCTCACGGAGAAGTACGGCATTCCGAAGGAGGTCGTGGACTCCGTCGTCCCGATATCCATCATCTCGATCAAGGGATACGGCGAGTTCCCCGCGCAGTCCGTCATCGAGAAGATGAAGATCCCGTCCGTGAAGGACCCCGCGAAGTTCAGGGAGCTCATGGACGAGGCCAAGAAGCAGGTCTACAAGGACGGATACCACATGGGCGTCATGAAGGACGTCTGCGGCGAGTTCTCCGGTCTCCGCGTGGAGGAGGCCAAGGACAGGATCCAGAAGACCATGCTCGGGACCGGCGAGGCGGAGATCTTCAGGGACCTCACCGAGGAGGTCGTGTGCAGGTGCGGCGAGAGGGTCCACATCAGGAGGATCGACGACCAGTGGTTCATCAACTACGCGGACCCGGACCTCACCGCGGCCACCAAGGAGCACTGCAGGGACATGAACATCTATCCCCAGCAGTACTACGAGAACGTGCAGGGCATCCTCGACTGGTACAGGGAGAGGGCCTGCGTCAGGCTCGGAAACTGGCTCGGGACCAAGTTCCCCTTCGACAACAAATGGATCATCGAGGCCATCTCCGATTCCACCCTCTACCCCCTGTTCTACATCATCTCCCTGTACTCCAACAGCGGACAGATCACTCCGGAGCAGATGAAGCCGGAGTTCTTCGATTACGTCGTCCTCGGGAAGGGGGACGCAGCCGCCGTGTCCGCGGACACCGGCATAAGCGCGGAACTCCTGGACAGGATCGCCGGGGATGTCGCCTACTGGTACCCGCTGGACATCAACCTGGGCGGGAAGGAGCACATGACCGTCCACTTCGTCGGATTCCTCATGAACCACAGGGCCGTCCTGCCGGATAACATGCAGCCCAGGGGCATCATCGTCAACTGGTACGTCACCGGGAAGAACAAGGACAAGATTTCCAAATCCAAGGGAGGGGCGCAGCCCATCCCCGGAGCCGTTGCGAAGTTCGGTGCCGACAGCATGAGGCTCTATTATGCGCACGTCGCAAGCATGTTCGTCGATGTGGAGTGGGACGAGGATTTGGTCTTCACATACAGGCAGAAACTGGACAACATCATGTCCTCCGTGGAGGACCTGATCGGCGCCGAGGCCGACGTCCCCGCAGGCGACATCGACGCATGGCTGCTCTCCAGGTTCAACACCCACATCTCCGAGATCAGGGCCGCCATGGACAAATACGACCTCAGGCAGATGGCCACCGTCGTCTACTACGATATGGCCAACGATATGCGCTGGTACGCACGCCGCGGCGGAAAGAACAGGGAGACCGTCATGCGCGCGCTCCGCATCTGGATAAACGCCATGATGCCTGTGACCCCCCACGTGGCGGAGGAACTCTGGTCCGAGGCCGGGTTCGAGGGGCTCGTTTCCGAGGCCCAGTTCCCGGAGGCCGACGATTCCCTCAGGAACGCATCCGCCGAATACGGCGAGGGCATGGTCCAGGAGGTCATCTCCGACGTCAACGAGATCAGGAAGATGGCGAAGACCGAAGTGTCCAAGGCGGTCATCTACACCACTCCCGCATGGAAGGTGGGCGTGATGAAGGAGGCCATCGCCATGGCGGAGGCCGGAGAACTTTCGATCCCCAACCTCACCAAGAAGTGCATGGCCGACGAGGAGCTGAAGAAGAGGGGCAAGGAGACGTCCGACTTCGTTAAGAAGATCGCATTGGACGTTATGAGGTCCAACCTCGCAGGCAGGAAGGCCCTCGCCGACCTCGACGAGGAGGCGCTCCTGAAGTCCGCGAAGGACTTCATCGCGGCGGAGACCGGAATGGAGACGGAGGTCTACTCCGCGGACGATGCGGACAGGTTCGACCCCTCCAACAAGGCCCGCGTCGCAGTCCCCGGAAGGCCCGCTATCTACCTCTGCTGAAAGGAAAGGCCGGCGGAAACCGGCCTTTCCCGGACAGGGAGTTTGCAGATTTTCCCAATACGATAGGGTAAACTGTATTCCCGCAGGCGGCAGAAATTACGGGTCCGGGAGATGGGGCCGCCTGCGGATCCCGAAGGATTCCGTCAGGGTCCCGGCAGATGGGCTGACGGGTCGGAGATATGCGATCCGGCCCGTCCGACGCATTCCGGAGGTACAATTCCGGGACGGTTTTTTCAGACGAACCTAAACCTTAATTAGAAGAACAATATGTCCCTACTCACAATATCCGTGCGTTAAGTACGGAGTTCTTTTCGGTCATTTACTGAACGAAGGTAGAAAGGATGAACGCTAACGTTGAGTCTGATAATGTCGTCAAAACCGGGACGACCACGATTGGAATGAAGATCAAAGACGGTGTGATCCTCGCCACAGACCAGAGGGCGACCATGGGCAACCTCATCGCCAACAGCCATGTCCAGAAGGTCTATCCCCTCGCAGACAATCTGGGAATGACCATCTCCGGACTCGTCGGCGACGCCCAGCTGATGGTCAGGTACATGCAGAGTCAGATCTCCATCTATACCATGCAGAAGGGAGCACCCATGTCCGTGAAGACCGCGGCGACCCTCATGGGATCCGTCATCCGCCAGGGATTCTACCTCGGGCCCATACTCGCCGGGTACGACAGCACCGGCGGCCACGTGTTCAGCGTCGACGGCGCCGGAGGCGTCATCGAGGACGACTACACCTCCTCCGGTTCCGGTTCGATCACCGCATACGGTGCCCTGGAGACCGCGTACAAACCCGACATGACCAAGAAGGACGCCATCGACGTCGCCATCATGGGACTCAACGCCGCAAGGCGCAGGGACAACTACACCGGCGACGGGATGCTCATCCTCTACATCGGTCCGAAGGGCTACGAGTGGGTCCCCCAGGAGGACATCAAGGCCCGCTGCGAGGAACTCGGATACAAGTATCCCAACTGAGAATTCCCCGGAATTCCCTTCCAAACCCCTTATTCCTTCATTTTCAAACCCCGTATAATCAGAAGAAGCCGATAAAAATGAACCCAGACAGACTATTCGACAGCCTCAGGGAACAGGTGAAGGGGCTGGCACCGTCCAACATGGACATCTCGTCCATCGAGTTCGAGGGCCCCATCGTCGCCATATACGTCAGGAACTACGACGAGTTCTCCGGAAGCACCGACGTGGCCAAGAACATGGCGTCCAGCGTCAGGAGGAGGGTCGACATCAGACCCGACCCCTCCACCCTGGAGGACCCCGACAAGGTGGAGAAGAAGATCCGCTCCATGATCCCCGAATCCGCCGAGGTCACCGACGTCAACTTCCTCCCCGATACGGGGCAGGCGTTCGTGGAGGCGATCAACCCCGGCGCCGTCAACGGACAGGATGTCCTCTCGGCCCTGAAGAAGGAGTCCGGATGGAACATCAAGGTCATGAGGGCCCCTCCGATACCGTCCAAGACCATCTCCGATGTCAGGGGATATCTGAGATACAGCAAGGACGAGCGTTCGGCCATGCTCAAGAAGGTCGCCAGGAACCTCGTCCGCCCCGTCATCGAAGGGGAGCAGTGGGTCAGGGTCACCACCCTCGGAGGATTCAGGCAGGTGGGAAGGTCGGCTTCCCTTCTCACCACCAGGAACAGCAAGATCCTCATCGACTGCGGCCTCGACCCCGGATCAGATGCGACACCCTACTTCGCGGTCCCCGAGGCGAACCCCATCACCGACATCGATGCGGTGGTCATCACCCACGCCCACCTCGACCACTGCGGGACCCTTCCCGCCCTCTTCAAATACGGGTACAACGGCCCCGTATACTGCACGGAGCCCACCAGGGACCTGATGGCCCTGCTGCAGCTCGACAACATCAAACTCGCCTACGGCGAGGCGAAGAAGAACCTCTACGACGCGAAGGACGTCAGGAAGGAGATCCTCCACACGATTCCCCTCAAATACGGCGCCACCACCGACATCGCCCCCGACGTGAGGCTCACGTTCCACAACGCGGGACACATCCTCGGATCGGCCATCGCCCACTTCCATGTGGGGGAGGGACTCCACAACATCGCATTCACCGGCGACACGAAATACGAGAAGACCTGGCTCTTCAACCCCGCGACCACCAAGTTCCCGAGGCTCGAGACCCTCGTGATCGAGTCCACCTACGGGGGACACAACGACTATCAGCCCTCCAGGCGCGACGCGTCCGAACAGCTGGGAGAGTACATCAAGGAGGCGTGCACCCATGAGGGAAAGATCCTCATCCCCGTCTTCGCCGTGGGACGTTCCCAGGAGGTCATGCTGGTCATAGAGGAGCTGGAGAGGACCCATGCGATCCCCCCGCTGCCGGTGTATCTCGACGGTATGATCTGGGAGGCCACCGCCATCCACACCGCATATCCCGAATATCTCAACACCCAGCTCAGGACGCAGATATTCCAGAAGAACGAGAACCCCTTCCTGTCCCCCATCTTCCACAGGGTGGAGACCGCGGACATGAGGGAGGAGATCTGCCATTCGCCCGACCCCTGCATCGTCCTCGCCACCGGCGGTATGATGTCCGGCGGTCCCGTACTGGAGTATTTCAGGGAATGGGCCGACGACGCCAGAAACTGGCTCCTGTTCGTCGGATACCAGAGCGAGAACAGTCTCGGAAGAACCATCCAGAGGGGAAGGCCCGAGATCACGCTGCCGTTCAAGGGCAAGCAGATCACCGTCCAGATAAAGATGAACCGCGAGACGGTCGACGGATTCTCCGGACACTCCGACAGGAAGCAGATGATGGAGTACATCAGGAAGCTCGACCCTCGGCCCGACAGGGTCATCATCGGACACGGGGAGGACAGGAAGTGTACCGACCTCGCATCGTCCCTCTACAAGAAGTACAACATCCAGACGGTCGCACCCCAGAACCTGGAGACGGTGAGGCTGAAGTGAGGTCCGTCGTCGCCGTCACCGGCGCATCCGGAAGCATCTACGGGATAAGGCTCCTGCAGGAGCTGCCCGGGGAGAAGATCCTGGTGATGTCGGAGACGGCGAAGATGATTATCCCCGGGGAGACGGGGTACACGGTGGAGCAGGTGGAGGCCATGGCCGACGCCGTATACTCCGATTCGGACCTGGCGGCGCCCATCGCCTCGGGTTCCTTCGAATACGATGTCCTCTTCGTGGTCCCCTGCACCGAATCCTCCGTGGCGAAGTTCGCCTGCGGCATAGCCGACAACCTGATCTCCAGGACGTTCATGTGTGCCCTGAAGGAACAGAGGAAGACCGTCCTGGTGGTCAGGGAGACCCCCAAGAGCGCCGTGATGCTGGAGAACGAACTCAAACTGGCGAGACTCGGCGTGGTCATAATGGACGCCAACCCCGCCTTCTATCCGAAACCGGAGACCGTGGACGACATGGTCGGGTTCATCGTCGGCAGATGTCTGATGCAGGCGGGCGTCGGACAGAAACTTTTCAGACCCTGGGGAGGGAAGGACTGAGTTCCTCCCCTGAAAGGATATTCTATCTGTTCCCCTTTACCCGTGTATGGAATTTCCGGAGACGGTCACCGTAAGAAGCATTTTGGGAATATTCAGGATGGAAGCCTGCAGGGACGGGTATTGCGGTTCGTCCAACGGTTTCTCCCTCGTTCTGAGGCCGGGGGACGGCGTGTGCGCCGCCGAAGCGATGTCCGTATCCGACAGATGGGGTTCCGCATCGAGGTGTGCGGACATACCGTTCTCCGACCCGGATTCGCTCGCTGTTTCCGTCGGGATGTGGCTCGACGGTCTCTGTCCGCAGACCGTCGAGGACTGCGGGGACGATGTGAGGTATCTGCAGACCGCCCGCGGGAAGATCGCCTATTACGCGTACAACACGGACCTGGATTCCGTGCCGGTGGTCTTCGTGCACGGGGGACCCGGGGGCGAATGCAATCCCTCCAAGACGAGGAGGATGAAACTCGCCCACCCCGTCTATTCCTACGACCAGATGGGATGCGGCAGGTCCGACCCCATAAAGGATCTGGAGAACTGGACCCTGGAGGATTACGTGGCGGAACTTTCCGATTTCATAGACCACATCGGATCGGAGAAGGTGATCCTCATAGGCGCCTCCTGGGGTGCCGGACTGTCCGCGGCCTATGCGGAGAGCAGGGGATGCGGGAGGATCGCCGCCATGGTCCTGCCGTCCCCCTTCGTGAGTTCGGAGAAGTGGGCGGAGGACCAGATGGAGAACCTGAAGGCCATGGGCGGGGATTATTACGATACGATGCAGAGATGCATCCGCACCGGGGACCTGGGTCCGGATTTCAGAAGGGTCATGGGGGAGTACTATTCCCGCTACCTGTTCTGCAGGGAATGCCACAGGGAGATAGCGGTCGCCAATGCGGAGGAACCGTTCTCCGACGTATTCCTGACCATGTGGGGACCCAACGACATGGTCTGCACCGGTACGCTGAGGGATTTCGACGTCATCCCGGGGCTGAAGGACATCTCCGTCCCGGTGCTGTTCATGTGCGGGGACAGCGACGAGGTCACGCCCGAGACCATGATCGGGTACAGGAACATGGTGAAGGGGTCCCGCCTTGCGGTGATCCCGTATGCCGGACACGTCACCGCTATGGAGCAGTTCGTCCTCTACAGAGAGAGCATCGCGGCGTTCCTGAGGGAGAACGGGTTCGATAGATGATTCGGTCCCTGAACGCCGGAACCACCGTTATGCGGGCCTTCTCGAAGGCTTCGAAGAACTCCTTCATCTCGGCATCGCCCGGGCATCTTCCCCAGTACATGAGTTCGAAGTCGAGGCCGTGCCATTTCTCGGCCCTGCGGGTTTCGCAGAATCCGTTGAGGACGTAGAACTTCAGACGGCGTTCCTTCTCCTCCGACCCGTCGGGATACTCCATGTTGAGAGTGACGGATTTCGGACCGAATCTGTCCTTCAGTTCATCGAGGATGAGGGATCCGTATCCGCGGGATCTCTTATCCCCGGCCACCGCCAGGTAGTAGACGTACAGCATGTCCTTCCAGAGCACGACGTATGCGAAGCCTACGAATTCCTCCCCGTCCAGGAATGCCAGGAGATCCGCCATCCCGCTCCTGCAGCCGACCATGAACGCCCTGAAATCGGACCGCTCCTGTTCGCAGAACGCCTCCGCATTGAGGTCTTCCACCGCCTTCCGGTAAGGGCTGTCCTCCCTCACGGGCACGGTTCTCAGATGCATCTCAGGCGTCTCCCGAGCGAACGCATGACGCGGTCCACTTCCTCCTTCGTCGCGGTTCCGCCACGGCACAGGATCTGACGGTCGTTTCCGAGGAATGTGTATCTGGAGAGGCAGTCCGCGAATCCGAGCGTGCCGAGGTATCTCATCACGGAATAACGGGAGTTCTGCAGTCTGTCCCCCACACCCGGGGCGTCCGGCAGGAGGACGATCCTGTCCCCTCCGTACATTTCGGAGATCATGCGGACGGCCTCGGTCCCGTAACCTCTCCTCCTGAGGGGTTCCGGTACCGCAAGGTACGGTATGACGGCGATCCCGCCGTGTCTCACGGCGAAGAAGAAGCCTGCGAGGGCATCCCCGTCATACAGTCCTGCGAGATCGAACACGTCGGACACTGCCAGCAGATTGCCGAAGGGCACCGCCCTCCCGTTTCCGTATGCGGACATGTACAGTCCGCGGATCTCCTCCGTCCCGCCGCTTTCCGGCGTCAGCTTCTCCATGCGAAGTCCCGTCATTTCCCCGCCTCTCAGCACTTTCCGTTATGCACCGATTCGTAAAAACATACCGCGTCCTGCATCTCGTCCGCAGGGATCGGTTCCCCGAGGAATATCGCATCGAACACGTATCCGTCCGAAACGAGGTCTATGCCGGGCACGGTGCAGCCGTTCCTCTCGTAGAAACGCCTGCGTCTCGCACATGCGGCGGGGTCGGAGAACCCGCAGTCCGGTTTCTCCATGACGGAGAAGACGCGCCCCTCCGAGGATCTCCTTATGATGTCCACCGCCTGTGCGCCGTATCCCTTCCCGCGGCATTCCGGGAGCACCGCCAGGTAGACGAGGAACGTGAGGTCCCCCGAGGAGAACATGTATGCGAAGCCTGCGAATGCGCCGCCGTCGGAGAAGGACAGCATCCTGCCGCC
Organism: Candidatus Methanomethylophilaceae archaeon; assembly: GCA_963643445.1. Classification (GTDB taxonomy): domain Archaea; phylum Thermoplasmatota; class Thermoplasmata; order Methanomassiliicoccales; family Methanomethylophilaceae; genus Methanomethylophilus. Next base: position 2,915 of record CAVIJO010000028.1, on the reverse strand, counting down.
TCTCCCTTCGGTACGCAGGAGGTTGCGGAAAGGCACTTTCTCCTCCTCCGGGAAGGTCTCCGAATAGAGTTCTTCGATGAGGGACATTTCTTCGCAGCCTTCGGTGGCGGCCTTGGATACGAGCATGGCCACGGGATGGGGGCATACGGGATAATTCTTTGCGGAGAAAGGCGGGAGGAAAGGGTGCCCGGAGGCGAATCGCGGCACCTCCGGACATCCTGAAGACATGCGGGACAGCCGATCGCAGAATCCTCCGGTGTCCCTCGAGACGCGGCAGCTGCACGGGCCGCATCATCACCGGAGATTTTCCCGCCCTGTCTTCATCAGTGAGAAGTGTTTCCGTGTATTTATATTTAGGCTATCCTAATCATTTTATTTGTTTTTAGGATTGGTAAAAACAAAGCGGAATACGTGTCGGGACGGCGTTTCCGCCGTCCCTGTCAGGCCCTGAGCCCGACGGGCGGAACCCGTGTTCCTTCGCGCAGTTCAGCAGGAGCGGGAGACCCGCCGCCACCGCGAAGACACCCATGGCCGTATAATCCGTAATTCTCTGCGGGACCATATCGCATTTGACGATTGCTCTTACCCAGCACAAATCGTTGAGACGTCTGTCCAACGGCGCATTTCCGTTGAGATTCGAATTCCAGATGTACCTGTGGATCTTATCCTCAATCGAGCCGTCTGTTTTAATGCGGTATGACACACCGAACTGCGGTCCATCCATCGAAGTTATCAGTCGTTCTTCAAAATTCTCGGAGATAAACCGACGGTACGGTCTGTTTTTTCGAAAGGCTTTTTATACTGCGGTGATGACGGAATAGTGGCCGTATCTGGGAGGGAGATCTTCTCTGCGGCTTTTATTCCATTAATCGTGGCGTGCAGAATCCACAAATTGTACACTGAAAACCGGGGCGGAACTTTACGCATCTTCGGCGAAGTCCTTCAAAATATGGAGATCAGGGTGCTCAGCGGACCCCGATGACCGGACCGAACGTTTATATTCAGGAGAATGGGGAAGTGCCGCAGCACAGCCCAGCTTTCCTCCGTATCCTTCACGGACATCCGATTTATAAAAATCATTGTCCGAGGCCGTTCTTCGGCGGAATCTCCTCAGAGCAGCAGGAGAACGGAAGTGTTCCCACCGTTCGGACGATTCGGAACCGCCGCGGTGAAAATCCGCAGACAGGGAGCTCTGCGGATCGGAATGAAACGGACCCTGTCCGCTGAAGGAGATTGCACTGAAGACAGATCGGCGGGCCGCAAGGAATCGGGCAGTCGCCGGGCTTACTGCACGCCAAGATCCCTCTGCCATTTCCGCAGATCCGGCCTGCGGTATTCCCTTCTTATTTCGGTGTCTTCGCCGAATGCACCGTCTTCGACGTATCCGACACGTTTCGGGAGGGTCACGGACCGGAGGGACGGACAGTCCGCAAACGCATATGCCTCGATATTCTCCGGTGTTCCGCGGAATACCACCTTTTTCAGAGCGGTGCAGCCGCGGAAGGACATCCAACTGACAGTCTTCACGGATTTTCCTATGGTGACGGATTCCAGGGAAGTACAGTCCCCGAACACCTAGTCTCCGATCTCCCTGACGGAATCCGGAATGGTGACAGACCTGAGGGACATGCAGCCTATGAACGCACCGTCTCCGATCCTCCCGACCGAGTCCGGAACGGAAACGGACGCGAGCGAGGTGCAGCCGTCGAACGCACCGTCCCCGATCTCCCTGACAGAATCCGGAATGGCGACAGACCTGAGGGATGTACAGCCGTGGAACATCTCCAGTCCGATACAGTCCACGGAACGGGGGATCGAGACGGTTCCGAGAGACGTACAGTCCCCGAACGCCCTGTCCCCGATTCTTTTGACGGAATCGGGGATATCTACGGACGCAAGGGCGGAACATCCCATAAACGCCGCATATCCGATCTCTTCCACCGAAGCGCCGAACGACACGGTGACGAGGGATCCGCAGCCGGAGAACGCCCCGTTCTGAATTGTTCTCGCGGATTTTCCTATGGTGACGGATTCGAGGGACGTGCAGCCGCGGAATGCGAATCTGTCGATGGTTTCGACGGAATCGGGGATTGTGACGGAATGCATATCCTTCCGGCATTCCTTGAGTGTTCTGCCGCCGTCCGAGAATATGAGGCCGTCTTTTTCCATACGGTGCCGGAGCATATGCGGGGTGATTATGGTTTGCATAGGTAACGGAAATCTGTTAAAACAGGGTCGGAACCGGAGTCCCGGCGGATGCGGCGAGACGGGATTAAATAGCGGCATTGTGTGATCGGTCCGTATCGGTCGGCCCCGGAAACCCCGCGGCCGGAATCCGCCCGGACGTCGGATATGTATGGGATTTCAGAGATCATGTCGTTTTTCGCCCGTTTGATTCAGAAAGAACCCGTTTACGTCGAGGACGGTGTGCAGTACTACGCATCCCGGGGTCTTTTGATGGCCGTCAGACAGGCGGAGAGGGAGATGAGGAGGTATGCCAGGCTCCGCAGGCACAGATTCCCCCCCCTGGCGCTGAAAACGGACCCTGCACGCATATACGGGATATTCGAATACGCCGGGACCGGGGAGGAGTTCAAACAGCTGAAGAAGGAGGGGACGGATCTCTCATAGTCCGAGGATGTCCTCGCCCGTATTTCCAGAGGGGAGACGCTTCCGGCGGAGTTGTGCGACCACCCGTTCGATCGGGGACGGGAAGGGATGAGGGCGTGCTGCATCGGGCCGGAACTGGTTCTGGTGTACACTCCGGGGGAAGAGAGGGTGATCCTCAATGCAGTGCGCAGATACACCCGTCCGGAAGAGTTCTGATATGCCGTCCCGGCCGAAATCGTCCTGATTCCGTTATCTCTTCTGTATCGGGGGTTGGTTCCCCGTACGGGGGGATCGTCGTATCGAGA
>CAVIJO010000027.1:0-14636 GCA_963643445.1 Candidatus Methanomethylophilaceae archaeon | reverse complement strand
TCGGACTGAGAAAGCGCTCAGTCCGGCGTAGTGCTGAGCTTGCGTTCAACGTAGGATTATTCTCAGAGGAGGACGCCTATCACATATGCGGCAATGAATATGGCCGCCGCGATACAGCATGCCAGAATCGGAGTACTGCGTCTCATGCACTTCGAACGCCCATTGTCTGCGGCCGTATTTGTAACTTGAGCCGGCGTAACAGGCAAAGAATAACTATGCGGGCCGGCGATAATGCCGACATGCGTATTGTTCTGGATGCGGCATTGGATCCGACCCTCGGGTGCGGGCAGGCCCACCGGTGGAGGAAACAGGAGGACGGCTCCTGGCAGGGCGTCATCGGAAAAGATGTCGTGACGCTGAGACAGACGTCCGACGGGTTCGACTGCGAAGGTTCCGGCAGCATGTGCCAGATTATGAGATATTTTCGTTCCGAGGACGACCTGAGGGAGATAATCGGGGAGATTTCCGCAAGGGATCCCTACGTTGCGGGGCTGTCGTCCGAATGCCCCGGACTGCGCATCCTGCATCAGCCAGAATGGGAATGTCTCGCCACATACCTCCTGGCGACCAATGTCAATGTAAAACGCATCGCAAAAATGGTGGAGTCGGTCTGCGACCTCTTCGGAACGGATCTCGGAGCGCGCAGAGCATTCCCGACTCCGAAGCAGATCCTCGACGGAAAGGAGCGCATCGGCGAATGCAGGTTGGGCTTCAGGGAACAGCGTTTTCTCAATCTGGCATATGCCGCTGAAGAGGGGACTGTCGATATCGGGGGGATGGGGGAACTGCCTTATCCGGCCCTTGTGAAGGAGCTCATGAAGATCGACGGGGTGGGCCCGAAGGTGGCCGACTGCGTCGCACTCTTCGGGTACGGACATCTGGAGTCGTTCCCCGTGGACGTGCGCATACAGAACGTGATGAAGGCCAGATACGGCGCCGAAGGGAGCTACGCAAAGGTCTCCGGATACGGACGGGAGAAGTTCGGAAGATACGCCGGCTACGCCCAGGAATTCCTGTATCACTCGGAGTTCATCTGATCTGGGTTATATCGGGACTGTGTCCCCATGCGCAGGAAGGTGCCGGGGCCCCGGTGGTCTCCGAGTATATCTCCGCCAGAAGTCCGATCGTCTTGATGAAACTGCATATCCTGCACATTTCGACGGACATGTCGGATTTCTCCTCGACGATGAGCTTCGCACTCCTCTTGACCTCCTCGAGGAACTCGCCGTAATGGCCGCTGTTCTCGATGAAGGCGCTGCCTCCGCGTTTCTTCTTCAGATACTGGGATATTGCCGCATCGGTGACACCGAAGATGCGGCCGACGTCCGCCTGCTTCATATGGTAGGTCTCCACCAGTTCCTTGGCGATCTCCCGCCTTATGGTGGGGAGTACGTACCAAACGACAACCTCACAGGGGGTCTTCATGTCTTTTCCATAACCGCCGATTGTTATTAAATTATCCGTGAACCGGGCGGAAATGTGTAGAATACGGCCCGGATAACCGTCCCCCGGAGTGTATAGATTACAAAAAGAACGGGATATCGGGGATCCATATCCGCATACATGCAGCACTGATGGCCATGTGGATTTTTCATCTGAAAATTCTACAACATTCTCATGTCCGAACGCTGTTGCACAGATATGCTCCGCCGGAAGATAATGGACGGCCTCATCGGATGGAAGTCGGAACCGAACCGCAAACCCCTGCTGATCAAAGGACAGCGTCAGGCGGGGAAGACGTTCATCATCCGCGAATTCGCCAAAACGTACGAACACAGCGCATACTTCGACCTGAGCAGGGATACGGAAGCCAGGAAGATATTCGACGGGGACCTCGATACCGACAGGATAACGACCGCAATGGAGATTGTCAGTCCGGTTTGGTCCTGGCGCCCGGCAAGACCCTGATCATCCTCGACGAGATTCAAAGCTGCCCCCGCGCGCGGACCGCTCTGAAGAGTTTCGCCGAGGACGGGAGATACGACGTCATCGCATCCGGACCGACGGGGACGGCATCGAACACTATCCGATCTTTGCGGCGGCGTTCATGAGGGCTATCGCGAAACCTGTGCCGGAGGTGGAAATGTAACCGGCAGCGGATGATTTTCCCATGCAACGGGCTTATAAGCCTGAAGAAAGGAGGCGGGAATCCCTCCGATTGCCTTGGCGGGAGGTGTGGAATCTGCCTGTGCGGGCACCTCCGATCATCCGATGCCGGCACATTCCCGAACCTTGCATGCGGAACTCAGATTCCCGGATTCGTCTTGTTGTAGAACTCCGATGCGTCCCAGTCTGTGTCGTACTCATCGTCGGACGGTTTCGCCAGCATTATACCGTAGGAACGGGCCTTGTCCTCCACCAGTTTCATGGCGAGGTCGGATCCCTCGAAATCCTCCACCTTGGCCCCTCCGGGAGCCACCTTGCCCTTGAAGTGCCCGATTATCTCCGTCCCGGACCACACCGTCGAGGCGGCTCCGCCGCACATCTGCTTTATGTACTGCCTGAGATAGAAGCTCAGGTTATCCTGGGCGTTCAGTACGAACATCCCCGCGAAGGGCCTCACGTGCGCACCGCTGTCGGATGCGAGCATCCAGTAGAGGGTCGGATCCCCCTCGATGAGGAATCCCTTCACTATCCTGCCGTCCTGCTCCAGGGCGGAGAGGATCTTCCTGGTGGGGGCCATCTTCAGTCCCAGGAACTGGGACGCCATCTCTGCGGAGAACATACCCAGATCCTCGAAGTGGCCCATCATTATCTCCTTGCGGGCATCGTCCGCGGACATGCCTTCGGCGGGCGGGACACGCCTGTAATAGGAATCCGCATCCTGACAGACCATGGCCGCCCACATCAGCGCAGAGAGGGCATCGGAGGTGCTGTCGTAGGACAGCGGCGAACGGTACATGAGTTCCTTCTTGGAAATGGGGCCGTGCTCCTTCACGATCCTCTCGACGATCCTCATGTCGTCGGTGACAGTACAGATGCCCGTCTTCGCAGCACGGTACAGCGGCATCCTCTCCGGGACGGAGTATCCGACGAACGGCGGAAGGAGGGTGGATTTGACCACCTCGCCCCTCTCCATGTACTTCTTGACGCTGGAGCGGGCGGTCACACGGCAGGCGAGCTCCTGCTCGTTCCTGATGTATCCCCTGGACGCCAGCATCTCCTGGAGAGTGGAGTAGCGTTCGGTCTTCTCCACCTTCTGCTTCCTGAGGACGTAACTCAGGGCCTCCTGCTTCGTCATGACCCTGTCGATGAAGGAACCCTTGGCATAGAACCCGTTGACCCTGACGTATCCGTGTTCCCTGAGGACGGAATCCGTCTCCGGGGGCAGTTCGGCGGCATCGGTACCGAGGATCTCCCTGACTCTGACGATGTCCGTGCCCTTCATCCTGAAGAATCCCATGAACCCGTCTATCGCCCCGAGGGCGTCCCCCAGGAGTTCGGGGCCGTCGAGGTCCAGGGAACGGACCTCGATGCAGCCGGACATCTCCCAGATCTCGGCGGCGCCGCAGACGCGGCTGCCCTTCATGAGGGGGTAGACCCACTTGTCACCGTAGCGGGAGGAGATCTCCGCCCATTTGGAGCCCAGGTCCGGGTCGTAGAGGGACAGGACCCTCATCTTCTGTTCGGGGATCTCGGGGGAGTTGAGTCCCGGGATCTCGTCGGGCATGATGTACATGGGGACCTGTCCCGGGCCCACGAGGATCTCCACCGCACCGACCCTCTCAGCTGCGGGGCGGATGTCGTCCTCGGGGATACTGACCAGATATCTCATGGCCGCCGTGGGGACGGGGCCGAAGGCGGTTATGGTCTGCTTCACCATCCAGTCCTCGGGACTCTCGGAAGGGATGTCGGGATGGAAGGGGGCGTAGAGGTTCTCCGTACCCCAGTCCTCCCTCTCCCCGAAGGCGCGGACGACCTTCATCGAGCGGTCGAGACGGAGGACCGCCTCCTTCACCTTCTCCTTATCCTCCCCAGTGGCGGCCGCCAGTTCCCTCATGGTGAGTCCGGAGACGCTGCCCTCGATCCTCTCCATGAGTCCGGCGTCGGAAGGCTGCGTGATATCCGTTCTGAAATACGCGAAGCGGGCGGCATCCTCCGCCATCATGAAGCGGACCCTGCCGCGGGCGAACCTGCCGAGGAGGATCTTCCCTTCGGCCCTCATCTGCTGCCAGCGGTCGAGGCTGAAACCCTCGACCCTGCTGTAGACGTCCAGTTCATTGCCTGCGGTGAGGTAGAACGCGAAGAAATCCTCTATGGATCTGAATTTCTCACCCTTGGTGAGCCTGTAGTTCTCCACCGTCTCGTAATCGTAGACGTTGCTCTTGCCGGACCTGAGCCTCAGGCGGTCGGCGGTGAGCATGTACTGGGGATTCTCGGAGACCAGGAACTGTCCCCTGGAGACCTCCCCGCTCCCGACTAGGGATTCGAGGGCCACGGAGATCTCGTCCTCGGGGACGTTGAGGGCGAAGGACACCTCCTGGACGGTGAGGGGCGCGAAACATCCCAGATGTCTCAGGACGGCCGCGTCCACGGCGGAGGCGCGGTCCCCCGAGGGAGGTTCGCACCTGGAGTAGTACCAGCGGTTGTTCTCGGTGATGCCGGTCCTCGTGACGAGGTACATGGACTCCAGTTTCCTGACGCTCCTGAAGATGATGTCCTCGGAGAGGTCGCAGCCGGCCTTCACATCCGACAGGAGGGTGTCCTTCCCGATGAGGGCGTAGACCGCGCTGTCCGTATCGTTCAGGGAACGGTCCCTGACGGTGGCGGCGGCGTACTCGGGGACGAGTTCCCCCGTTATCACGTGGGGTTCGTCCAGGAAGACGGTCCCGAGGGTTCCGTCGCGGATGAGTTCTCTCACCCATCCGTCCACGGTCTTCCTGTCGGGGTCGCAGTAGGGGTAGATGTTCCTGCCCCTCTCCCTGAACACCTGCAGGGGGCCGGTGCGTGCAAGCAGCTTCGGGATGTCCTCTTTGCAGGAGACCCTGCCGATCTTGCGGACGAAGTACTGCGTCACCTGGTCGGGTTCGAACTCGAAATCGCGGACGCCGTCGCCGAGGGCTCTCTCGAGGACCTTCCTGTGGAGTTCCCTCAGGAGGGCGGTGCGGTCCTCCATGAGGACGATGTCGGAGAATCCGGAGAGGATGACGGAGTGGGCGAAGGGGGACGGGGTGCCGGTGAAGTGTATGGTCTTCACGCCCATCTTCCCGTTCTCGATCATCTCGATCACGGTGCGGGCGTTCCTGATATCCATGTCGTCCTCCAGGATCTCCCTGTAGGTCTCCTCGATGACGGGCTCGTTGTCCATGTCGCGGAGGGTGTCCAGAAGATATGCGGAACGGATCTGCTGCTTGTTGACGCTGATGGATCTGCCCATGTAGTTCCTGAGGATCATGAAGCTGCGGGCGGCGGTGTGCCTGAATCTGAGTTTGAAGATCTCCGAGTCCTTGACCGCCTTCCTCAGTATGGGCTCCAGATCCCTGGTGCCGAGCATGGACGGGACGGAGTCGATCTCTATCTTGTGGGTGGTGCCGATCATGAAGTCGTCGTCGGTTATGGTGACGGAGACGTTGGCGCCCGTAAGGGCGGTTATCCTGTAGGCGTATGCCCTGGAGAGGGCGTCGTTGACCCTCCTTCCGAAGGGATAGTGGAAGATGAGTCTCTGGTTGCCGGAGGGGTCGATGTACTCCTCCACGGCGAGGCAGCCGACGTCCGGGATGAATCCCGCCACCGCCTTCTGCTCGGTGAAATATGATATGAGGGAACGGGCGGAACCCTCGTCGATGTCGAACTCCTCGGAGAGCCTCTCTATCTTGTCGGCCGGGTCCTCGTCGATCAGCTGGGACATCTCCTTCCTGAACCTCGCAACGTCCATGGAGAGGTCGAAAGACCTGGGAAGCATCTCCCCCGCCCACGAGGGGACGGTGGGCTTCCTGCCGTTGGCCTCCTTGACGTAGGCGGTCATGCCCTTGGAACGGACGAACTCGAGGCTCCTGCCTCCGAGGACGAAGACGTCGCCGGGGGAGAGCCTCTCCACGAACTTCTCTGAGAGTTCCCCTGCAACGGAACCGTAGGATGTTATGACGCGGTAGTTGGACTCCTCCGGGATGGTGCCGAGATTCATGAAATAGATCATCCTGGCACCTTTCTTCCTCCCGAACTGCGCCTCCTCCTCATCGTACCATATCTTGGAGTAGACGTTCTCGTGCTCCTCCTTGCTGCCGAGGTACCGGAGGACGTTCAGGAACTTGTCGAAGGGGAGGTTGTGGTAGCAGTAGGAGGACCTGACGACGCTGTAGGCCTCCTCCACCCCCCACCTGCGGTCGATGGACATGCCGACGACCGCCTGGGACAGTACGTCGAGGCAGTTCTCCGGGATCCCGACGCGGTCGATGTCGGAGCGGTGGGCGGCGCGGCACATGACGGCGCACTCGGACAGGTCGTCGGGGTCGAAGACGATGAGTCTTCCCTTGGCCACCTTCCCGAAACTGTGCCCGCTCCTCCCGATCCTCTGGAGACCCTTGGCGACGGACTTGGGGGAACCGATCTGGCACACCAGGTCCACGGATCCGATGTCTATACCCAGTTCCAGGGACGTGGAGGATACGACGCACTTGATCTCCCCCTTCTTGAGACGGGATTCGACATCCAGGCGGATGTCCTTGCCGAGGGAGCTGTGGTGGACCTCCACGTTCTCCAGGCCTCTCTCCTTCAGCTTGTAGACGACCGCCTCGGCACCGGAACGGGTGTTGGTGAACACTATGGTGGTGTCGTGGGCGTCCACGAGCTCCTTCAGCTTGTCGTACATCATCGAACTGACGACGTCGGTGGGGAGGGCGGTCATGTCGTCCGTGGGACATATGACCTTGAGGTCGAGGATCTTCTTGGAACTCGATTCGATGAGCGCCACGGGCCGGGCTTCGCCGGCCCCGTCGAATCCGACGAGGTACTTGGCGATCTCGGCGATGGGCGCCATGGTGGCGGAGAGACCGATGCGGGTGAAGTCGGTCTCGCAGAAGTTCCTGAGAAGTTCCAGCGTAAGCGAGAGGAACGCCCCCCTCTTGGAGTCGCAGATGTCGTGGATCTCGTCGAGGATGACCCATTCCACCTTCCTGATGGCCTCCCTGAACTTGGGGGATGCGAGGATGAGGGCCATGGACTCCGGGGTGGTGATGAGGATGTGCGGAGGATGGCGGACCATCTTCTGCCTCTCGCTCTGAGGGGTGTCCCCGGAACGGACGGCGACGCCGATATCCGGGACCGGCATCCCCTTGCGGGCGGCAAGCTCCCTCATCTGGTCGAGAGGCTCCCTGAGGTTCCTGTTGACGTCGTTGGCGAGGGCCTTGAGCGGCGATATGTAGATGCAGTATACCCTCTCCTCCAGCGTACCCTCGGCGGAATAACGGATAAGCTGGTTGAGGATGCTCGTGAAGGCAGTGAGGGTCTTCCCGGAACCTGTGGGAGATGATACAAGGACGTTCTTCCTCTGGTGGATGACGGGGATGGCCATGGACTGGGGCTCGGTCAGGGAGGTGAACCTCTCGCGGAACCAATCGGCCACAAGTGGTTCCATCATATCCAGGACCTCGTCCATACCGTATTTCCTGTCTATCTTCTCCAATATATCACCGCCGGGGAGGGATTAATTCGGAATCCCTAATTTAACGTAATATATAATTTAACGCCCCGAAGGACGGATTGTTGTAAGTTCAGAGAAACGTAACTGAACCGATATAACTCTGAACTTACAAGACCGTACCCGACGGCCGGCGGAACGAAGGTATAATAGCAACAAGACCGATTGTGTCCGCCATGCGCCGTTCTTATGCCGCGTTTTTCGCGGTACTCGCACTGCTTGCGACCGCCGCCGTCTGCTCCGCAGGCGGTTCAGACAGCGCAACATCGTCCACATACCAGATAACCGGATACGTGAACGAGGAATTCAGCAGCGGGAACGTCGGACTCTCCGGCGTCAGGGTGACGGTGTACACATACGACACCTCCGCAGAAACGGCGACGGCGGCCGGGACCGGGACCACCGATTCCGGAGGACTGTTCACCGTCAATCTCAAAAACAACAATCCCTCCGAAACGGCGATGTATATCGGCTTCTCGAAGGCCGAATACGGACTCAGGTCCATTTCCGCATTCGTCGACGAGACCGATTCCGTATCCGCGGGAGGAATGACCGCCTACAGACTCGTCATCCCCTCGGATAAGTGGGAGACTGTTTCGACATGGGTGTACGGATGCCACATAACCTCCGAAAGCGCAGACGGGATGAACTGCTTCACCATGGCCACCACCACCGGGACCCTGGCCGTCCAGGTGAACTACGGGGGAGCGGGAGTGTGGAACGCCATGGTCGAGATCAAGAACGACGAGGATTCCGCCACATACAAATGGACCGACAGCACCGGCTCGTGCACTTTCGACAATGTCGTCATAGGAACCTATACGGTGAGCATATCCGCGGACGGTTTCGACACGGCGACCAAATCCGTCACCGTCGCCAAAGGCACCGTGACCGAGGTCTTCGAAATGTCGGAATCGGCCCACACGAGCTACCTCGGAATGGATCTGTCCCACTTCCTCATGTTCATAGGAATAGTCCTCGGACTGTCCCTCGCGGCGTTCGCGATGATCCTCCGCCGCCGTGTCGGGAAGACGAAGATCGACGAGGACGAACTCAGGGACTGAGGTTCGCAGAAAGAATGCGCCGGCAGCCCGGATACGGACTGCCGCACAGTCACTGAAAATATACCGCGGGAGCGGGATCAGTATTCCCTTTTCAGGTTTGCCGCGACCTTATCGTAGAGACTGTTCCCTTCGGCGTCCATCGCGACAACCAGAGGGCCGAGCCTGTTAGTCTCGAATCTCCACATGGTCTCCGGCATGCCGAGGTCCTCCCACTCGTATCCGACCACGGTGGAGAGGCCCTCCGCGAGGGACACGGCCGCACCGCCGGTGGCGGCGAGGTAGACGCAGCCCGTCTCCTTCATCGCCTCGGCCGTCTCGCGGGACATCCCGCCCTTGCCGATGACGGCACGGATCCCGAACTCCCTGATGAAACGGGGCTCGAGGGAATTCATCCTGGCACTTGTGGTCGGACCGGCCGCGACGACGGCGTACCCGCCGTCCTCCTTCTTCCTCATGATGGGTCCGCAGTGGTACAGGACGGCGCCTTTCAGGCACTCCGGGACCTCCTTCCCCCCGTCGAGGTATTCCAGGGCGCGGATGTGGACGTCGTCCCTGCCGGTGACGACGGGACCGTCTATGTACACGACATCCCCGAGGGCGAGACTCCTCACGGCCTCCTCGGACAGGGGCGAAACGAGGGTCTTCAGAGGACCGCCCCCTGGGAGTACTGTATGTCGGAATCCGTTATCCTGGCACATGCGCGGCGGGTGGCCCAGCATCCGATGTTGACGGCCACCGGCAGACTTGCGGTGTGGCACGAGGCCTTCCTCACCTTCACGCCCAATACGGTGGTGTTCCCGCCCAGCCCCATGGGGCCGAGTCCGGAGGAATTCAGTTTCACGAACAGTTCCTCCTCCAGATCCCGGATGGAGGGGTCCGGGTCCTCATAATCCAGAGGCTCCATGAGGGCCTTCTTGGCCATGGCGACGCACTCGTCGGCGGTGCCGCCGACGCCCACCCCCACGATCCCGGGAGGGCAGGGGCGCCCTCCGGCGTCCAGGACGGAGTCGATGATGAATTTCTTCACACCCGCGATGCCGTCCGCGGGGTTGAGCATCTTCAGTTTCGTCATGTTCTCGGAGCCCGCACCCTTGAGCATCAGGGAGATCTCCGTGTAATCGGCGTCCTCGGGGATGTAGTGGATGCAGGGCATGCCGGGCCCCAGGTTGTTGCCGGAGTTCTTCCTGGTGAAGGGATCCACCGCATTGGGCCTCATGGGGATGTTCTTCGTACTGTTCTCCAGCGCCCGCGATATGTCCGAGGCCACGGAAGGGGGGATCCTCCCGCGTACGTAGAACACGGGGATCCCGGTATCCTGGCACATCGGTTTCCCGAGGTGCTCCGCCTTCCTGATGTTGTCGAGGATCGCCCCCAGCTGGGAGCGCGCCGTCGGGTCCGTCTCCCACTCGGCGGCCGCCTCCAGCGCCCATCCGATGTCCTCGGGGATCTTCGTATTCGCCAGACGCAGCAGATTCTCGACCACCTTCTCCGTGGTCTCGGGGAGTTTGACAACCATTGCGATTCCTCACTTACGGTACGAAATAAAGGACCTCTTCGATCCTGATGACCCTGACCGCCGCGCCGATCTCGGCGCCCTTGGGGACCAGCAGGTCCACCATGGAATAATCGGACGGGTCCATGACCTGGATCTCACCCTCGCCCACCGTTATCACGTCGGCGGTTCCGATCTCCGACGCCTTGCAGTAGACTTTGATACCGGGCATGTCCTGGCGTTTCACGGAGACCTCCCTGAAACCGTCCAGGGAGATCAGTTTCCCTCCCTGGCTCGAGACACGGTACAGGAGATAGATCTTCTTCCTGAAGGTGACGATGTCCCCCACATGGAACTCCGGCAGGCGGACCAGGTAGTTCACGCGGTACATGTCGAGTCCGTCCCTGGTCTGACCGACCAGTTTCGCGGACTCGTTGGTCTCGGCGCAGTAGATGTCCGCCAGATCCTTCACGAGGGCCCTGCCGAGGGCTATGAGGGAGAGGTACACGTCCACTCCTCCCGGCACGATCTCCATCTTCGTGATGAAGACGTTCTCGTCGGTGGCCATGGCGTCGTCCACCACCTTCTCCACACGTGCCAGGACCTCGTCCTGAAGGTCCGCCGGGAGGGTCTTCCCGGAGGTCCTTATCTGGAGGATCGCCTCGTAATAGTTCCCGAGGCGTCTGGAACATATCCTGCAGACGGCGTTCTTGACCCTCACGACGGTGGCTGCTATGGCGTCCGTCACGAAGTCCTCTATCTTCACGCCGCACTTCAGCGTCACCGAGAGGTTGTAATCGTCCAGTTCGGAGACGGATGCCTCGGCGGAGACGACCTTTCCCTCCTTTATGCAGACCAGGTTCTCGCGGGCCGCCGAGGCGGCGGCCTTCGCGAGGTCCATGGACTGCCACTCCCCGTGCCAGAGGAACTCCCCGCAGTTGGTGCACACCTGGAGGTCCACGTGATCCGGGAGGGTGATGAGGGTCCTGTCCTTCAGAAAACATTCGAAACAGAGACCGCGGACGGTTCTGTCGGTCTCCTTCCCGCACTCGACGCAGAAACCGTTCAAAGCGTCACCGCCTGAGCGTGTTTCACGCCGCCGATGACGATGACCGCATCGGGGTCGACGATGCCCTCGGCGACGGCGATGTCCACCGCCCTGTTCCCGACGATGTTGATGATGGTGAAGGTGCCCATGCGGGTGCGGAGTTCCTCCTCCTCTATGAGGTCCCCTCCGTAGAACCCCTCTCCCACCGTTATGCGGAGATCGCCCTCCGAGAACGTATGTCCCAGCACCTCCTCGTCGCATACCGCGAGGAGGACCTCCGCGGGATGTCTGTGTATCCTGAAATAGAAGCCCGGCATGATCCTCATCCCCTGTTCGTGAGTCTGTAGATGACCTTGTTCGTCCCGTCCGGCACCTGGTAGATGACGCCGGACGCCTTCATCTTCTGGAGGAGGCGCTTCGCCTCCGCCTCGTTTATCCCGTTGGACAGCGCCTGGGTGATGATCTCCTCCTCTTCCATGCCCATGGGCTCCAGCCTCATGATGGCCTCGATGGACGGGATGCCCTTGCGGTCCCTCGAGGAGATCCCGCTGGTGAGGGAATCGATGTCCAGTCCCCCGCCCTCGGTCCCGGCGATCTTCTTGAGGTAGTATCTCACCAGGTCTATCGCCCTCTTGGCATCCTGCGCCTCCACCACGGGGCTCAGCCTCATCCTGGCAGACGCCTCGGAGAGACGGACGTAGGCCTCCAGCTGCCTCGCCGTGATCGGGACGGAACCGGAATCGTCGCCGGACCTCCTGATGGACATGTAATCCTCCTCGATCATATCCACCGCCTCCTGCCTCATGACGGGGATGATGCGCTTGGAGTATGCGACGTACTTCCTGAGGGTCTCCACGTCGTAGCGGGGGGTGATCGCCTGGGTGTTCTCCCTGATCCTCCTGAGGTCCACGCCCTCCAGCTCGGCGGTCTCGTCCACCTGGAGGGCCTCTCCGCGCCTGTGCACCTTCAGGATATGCTCGGTGATGTCTCTGTCCCTCTTCTCATCCGGCTTGTCCGTGCGGACGAAGATGAGGTCGAAACGGGACATGAGGGCCGGAGGCAGGTCGATCTGGCTGACGATGGTGTTGTTCTCCAGGTCGAACCTCCCCAGTTTGGGGTTGGCCGCGGCCAGCATGGAGCACCTGCACTGGAGGGAGGCGGTGATACCCGCCTTCGCCACGGAGATCCTCTGGGACTCCATGGCCTCGTGCAGGGAGGACCTGTCCTCTGCGGACATCTTGTCCAGTTCGTCGATGCAGGCCAGACCCTTGTCGGCGAGGACCAGGGCCCCGGCCTCCAGGGCCCACTCCCCAGTGAACTCGTCCCTCACCGCGGCGGCGGTGAGGCCGGCGCCGGAGGCGGACTTCCCGGAGGCGTATATCCCCCTGGGCGCCAGGGACGACATGTAACGGAGGATCTGGGACTTCGCGACTCCCGGGTCTCCCATGATCAGGATGTGGATGTCCCCTCTGATCACGGATCCGTCGTCCATGACCTTGCGGGTACCGCCGAACAGCTGCAGCGCGATGGCGGCCTTCTCCTCGCTCATGCCCTTGATCGTGGGGGATATGGAGGCGATGATGTTCTGGAAGAGGTCGGGATCCTTGGACATCTCGATGATCGCCTTCTCATCGTCCTCGGTGATCTGGATCTCGTCGTACTCGTGCTGCTCGAATTCGATGGACACCACATCCACGTAGACGTCGAAGATGGTGGTCTTGTTGCGGGAGTCCTTCTCGGCGGAACGGATGATCCCGTTGACGGTGATCCTGTTCCCGGGGGTGACGACCCCCGCTATGTCGTCGTCGATGTACCCGCCGAGCCTCTGGGGCTGCGCCCCTCCCTTGAGCCCCTCGGGGCTCTCCTGTATCTCCACCTTCTGGGTATCGGTGTAGACGGACTGCTCCTCATCCAGGATGAAACGGTTGGCGGATTTGTTGCAGCTGCCGTTGGGGTTGGGACACATCAGGGGCTCCTGCAGGATCATCCCGTCCTGGGGCTGCCATATGGCCGAGCCGCATCTGGCACATGTGTAGAGTGCCATGGTCATGCGGGGTTTGACGGGGGTGACCTTCTTGACGAGCCCCTCTATCGCGACCATCCTGTTGAGGTGCCTCGCCCTGAGGTTCCTTATGCCTACCTTGGCGTCGCGGGGGAGACGGGTGATCCTGATGTTGATTCTGTTGACGGGGTCCCAGGAGGGGGGCATGGCCTCCTTGGCGGCCTCCTCGGCCAGTTTCAGGCAGCGGTCCGGTTCCTCCAGGACCGTGACGGCGAAATCGGTGTTGTACATGTCCATGTCGTCGTATTTGACGGAGAGACTCTTCTTCTCGGGGTAGGTGTCGGCTATCTCCCTGAGCTCCTGACGGTACTCGTCCCTGCCGAATATGGACTCCCATCCCTCGGTAATCTCCGTATCCTGGAAACCTGTCATTCCTTCGCCCCCTTGGCGGAACGGCATTCGCCGTCGGCCCACCAGATCCATCCCCCGTCCTCGAAGGACACCTTCCCCTTGACGAGGCCCTCGCGGCGGTATCTGTTCATGGTCTTGATGAGATCGTCCGGACATCTGTATTTGAAATACTCCTCGAGCCTGGCGGCGGCCTCGCCCGTGGTCAGGCGGTCGTCGCCCAAGGCTTTCCAGATCATTTCCAAAAGTTCGTCCGGCATAACTTCCACGGGATTGGGTACTGATAAAATAATCTTATGCAGGGCGTCGGAAGAAGGACGGATGAGGGGTACGGAGGGGGAGGACGGGGGGCTGAAAGGGCTGTGTATTACATGTAATATGCGGGTTTGATATAGGATGAGCCGTACGGGACGGGGAAAAGACGTCCGATGCGATGCGGAGAAATCGGCCGCCGGAACGGAAGCCGTTATTGGAGTGAAGCCGATACAGGTGTATGGAATACACAGGACTGCTGAGCAACAAAGGCATGATAACCCTCATCGTACTGATCTCCAGATACCCCGGAACGGCCCCGAAGGAACTGGCGGAGATGGCCGGACTGTCCCGCAGGACCGCAGGGCGGAGACTGGAGGACCTGAAGGGCGCGGAACTGATAGAGGATGTGCGGAAACCCGTCCTCACGGAGATCGGGAAGAAAATGGCGGCGTGCCTCGAAGATATAAACGATCTGCTGCTGAACGCGGAAATCATCTGTTCCGGACGCGGAAAACGGTGACCACCAATCGGAATCAATATATTACAGCACAGCATATCTTGATTCGTCCCGGCTGTGGAATTTCCTATCTTCATACTTCTTCATCCGGGGCTCTTCTGATTATCAGGGTCTGCTGACGGCCCGAAGTTTCCGTATTTCCGAGAGGGATTCCCCGGCATATTGCGGGCAGAGCCCGCATGCCGCCTTCGGCGGCATGGAAAACGGGGATCCG
>CAVIJO010000026.1:0-15275 GCA_963643445.1 Candidatus Methanomethylophilaceae archaeon | reverse complement strand
TGGCACATGAGGCGCTGGAGCAGATAAAGAAGAAGGATTACTGCAGAGGTCTCAAAGGAAGAACCCTTCTCTACGGCATCGCCGTCAGGGGAAAAGAGGCCGCGGTTCTCCTCGAGGAAACACAACTGTGAATGCAGTGACATACCCGTTTGCTGTCGATTGCTCCCTCTTACAAGGTTGAATCCTCACACGGTCCGCAACCACGCTTTAAAACTGTGCCAGAATACGTCCGGGGTGCACCCTCCGCCGTGCAACCCTCTTTCGCGCCTGCGGGCGCATACCATAAGGTTTTAATTAATATGCCCGATAGCCTGCAAAGGGAATGGGTTAAAGGATGGAAGAATCCGTACTGCTCGTAAACATGACGATCCTCCTTCTTCTCGGAGGGCTTTGTTCAATGGTCTTCAGGAAACTGAAGATGCCAGCAGTTATCGGGTACCTCATCACAGGCATCATCCTCGCCAACTACTGGTCCGGGAAATCCGAGGATACCGAACAGATCGTCGACTTCCTTTCCGACCTCGGTCTGATCCTCCTGATGTTCTGCATCGGTATGGAACTCAATCTGAAGAAGCTCCGCAAGATGGGATCGTTCGCCATCATGGTGGTAATGATCCAGGTGCCGATAATGCTGTTCGGCGGATACATCATGGGAGCGGTGTTCCTCGGTCTCGACTCCCTGCAGGCCATCATCTTCGGCGCTATCATATCCGGTTCGTCCACCGCCGTCGTGACCATCGTCCTGAAAGATCAGGACCGTCTGACACATGCGGAGGTGGAGACCGTCGTCCTCATCACCGTCGTGGAGGATGTGGCCCAGGTCGTCATCCTGTCCGCTATCTCCCCTATGATGACCGGCAGCTCGATGTCCGCCGAGTCCATCGTATGGATGTTCCTCGTCATCGTGATGTTCATGGTGGTGGCCACGGCGGTCGGTCTGCTGCTGGTGCCGAAACTCCTCGACTGGATAGGGGAGAGGATGTCCGACGAGATCATCCTGATTGTAGCGCTTGGACTCTGCTTCTGCATGGCGTGGCTGTCCACCCTCGTCGGCCTTTCCATGGCGATCGGGGCATTCATGATGGGTGTG
This sequence comes from Candidatus Methanomethylophilaceae archaeon, assembly GCA_963643445.1. Classification (GTDB taxonomy): domain Archaea; phylum Thermoplasmatota; class Thermoplasmata; order Methanomassiliicoccales; family Methanomethylophilaceae; genus Methanomethylophilus. The sequence continues at coordinate 14,185 of CAVIJO010000026.1, read as the reverse complement.
GTCGTATCCCAGGCGAAACCCGCCAAGATTATAGAACACGACATACGGCCGATGAAGGACGTGTTCATGATGATGTTCTTCATCTCCATCGGACTAGAGATCAAACCGGAATCCCTGGTGGAGAACATCGGCGTCATCGCGATCATCTACGTGATTTACTTCGTGCTGAAGTGCTCCTCCGTCCTCCTGGCATATTTCGTGGGGAACAAGCCCCTGCGCATGTCGTTCTACTCGTCCATATCCCTCGTGGCCATGGGGGAGTTCGCATTCATCATCAGTAAGGAGGCCTATGATGCCACCATCATATCATCCGACTTCTACGCGGCCGTCGTCGGTGCGGCGCTCATGACGATGATCCTCCTGCCGATAATCGACAGCAAGTCCGAGAAGATCTGCGACACGGTGCAGAACAAGACGCCGCAGTTCCTGGTGAACGGATTCCTGAAACTGGAGCAGATGAGGAGCAGCTTCTATGCCAAACTGTCGCTGGCATCCAAGACCACCAGGCAGAACTTCCGTACAAGGGTCACATACACCTACTTCGAGGTTCTGCTGCTGGCTATATTGGAGATCGCGGTATTCATCGTGACCCCGTACCTGTCCGAATTCCTCTATGACAACACGTCGGAGGCGCTGACGAAGCATTACTCGGCCATGATAATCATGATTGTGAACTTCATCGTGCTGATCCCGCTCATCAACCGCATCGTGTTCAACTTCAAGTTCATCGAGAGAGTTATGCTGGATTCCGAAAGGAAGGCCGCCGAGGCAGGCACCGGGAACATCCAGAGCCGGACTGCGAAGGTCATGAAGTACTTCATCGAGATGAATGCGTGGATCCTCATCATCGCGATAGACTTCATCATAATCCTCGTGATGCCGAACGATGTCAGCCTCCTGGATCATCTGATAGTCGCAGTAGCGGGAACACTCATCGTAGCCCTGATGTACGCAATCCGCTATCTGAAGAGAAGGTAAGGCCGGCACAAGCGGTGCCGGCGGATACCGGCACATCCGGAAAAACGGATGTGCCAGATATCCGGTTTTGTGGATCAGTCCTTGGTGATTTTCAGCCTGCTTCCTTTGCCCTCGGTGTATTCGACGGCCACCTGGCACCCTATGCGGTTCTTCAGTTCCTCCACATGGGAGATTATACCGACCGTCTTCGAGCCGCCCGTAAGGTCCGTCAGTACCTTGACGGCCTGACGGAGCGATTCGGGATCCAGGGAACCGAATCCCTCGTCGATGAACAGGTCCTGTATGACCCTTCCTCCGGCATTGTTCTGAATGACGTCGGAAAGACCGAGGGCCATGGAGAGCGCAGCCTTGAAGGACTCGCCGCCCGACAGTGTGCTGACGGGGCGGACGGCCCCGGTGTCCTTATCGAAAATATCGATATCCAGCGAATGAGACTTCGTCCCGTCGGCGGGTGCGGAGCTCCTGCAGAGCCTGAACCTTCCGTCGGTCATGACATCCATGCGGTGTGCGGACTCCCGGAGGACCATCTCGAGATAGATCTTCTGAATGAATTCCTCGAACGAACCATGCCCCCTGAAACCCTTCTTGGTCCCGTCGGCCACGGCCGCGAGATCCGCCAGTTCGGAACGCTTCCTGTCCTTCTTCTCGAAATCCGAGAAGAGGCCCCTCACCTCGGATACCGCCCTCTCATGGGTTTCGAGCCGCAACTTCTTCGAAGAAACGTCCTGCAGGGCCTCCGTGTACTCCGTGTCCGCACCGTCCCTCTTCCTGCGGAGCCCTTCCATATCTCCGGGACGCTCCTTTCCGCTTACTGCTTCGCCGTTGGTCTTCTCGGCGGCCTCCGCACTGCTGAGGGACCCCCGGTACTCATTCAGCCTCGCGGACTCGGATTCGTACTTCTCTCTGTCGCAGAGGGATCTGTACTCCTCCTCTCCGGAGAATCCTGCGGCGGAGACCGCTTCCGTGAAATCTCTCTTCAGAGATTCCGCGGCCCCGCGGATCTCCTCCAGATTCTTTTCCGATATATTCAGTCCGGACCTGAGATTCTCAAGTGCCAGGTCCGAATCCGTGCGGGCCCTTTCGGCGGCTTCGAGTGCACTCTTCACCCTGTCTGCCTCCTTCTCCAGGCCCTCGGCGCCTTTGGACGCCTCCTCTCTGTTGGAGTAACGGCTGTCGACGGCGGAGTTGTCTATGACGGAGCGGCTGACTTCGATCTTCTTCACGCAATCCAAGATCTCTGCGGATGCGGAAACGAGTTCTTTATTCACTGCCTCAAGCCTCTCCGCTATCTCGGCGAGACGTGCCTGTTTCTTCTCCGTCTCTTCCAAAACGGAGGTCAGACGGGAACGCTCCGACTTCGCATTCTGGATCCCTTCCCTCACTCCGTCCAAAGCGGATGCCAATCCCTCGGGATCGGTCCAATCGCGGAAGATGCCTTCCGGAACCGTCTCCGCGGTCGCATCCAAACCCGATCCCAGGACCTCCGCATGGGTGTTGCTACGGTTGGATATGCCCAGGAGCTCCTCGCATTCGGCGTTCAGTTTTTCCGATGCGGCCTTAGCTCTGTCCACGGATTCCTTCGAAGGAACTTCTTCGGCCGATACCGCAGGAGCGGGATGGTGTTCCGACCCGCATACCGGACAGGGTCTGCCCTCCTCCAGTCCTGAAGCGAGGAATGCGGCCTGACCTCTGTAGAAACGGTCGGACAGCTCCGCATATTCCGTTTCGGCATCGCCGCGCTCGGCCACCTTGGCCGAATATGCCGCCTTATCCGCATCCGCTTTTCTGCGGGCGGAAACGTATTCCTCGGCGTCTTTCTTCAGTTTTGCGAGTATTCTCTCCGTCCTCTCGGATTCCTGTATCGAATTATCGATCCTGACGGCTTCGGATGCGGCGTCGGCATTGGCCTTCAGGAACCCACTGCATGATTTCTCCTCTTCGGACAGGGTTTCGGCCTCCGCATCCAGCGCCGCCCGTCTGAGTTCCGCCGCCTCCTTGACCGCCGCCGCACGGTCGATCTCGGCGACGGCCGCATCGCGCTTCTCGTAATTGCCGAGCAGTCCTCTGATCCTCCCGGCCTCGGCCCTGAGACCGATCTCCTTCCCTGCCGCCTCCCGGGCCTCATCTTCTTTCCGATGTGCGTCCTGGGATGCGGCCTCGGCCTCCTCCAGTCTTTTGCGGATTCCAGCTATCTCGGACTCCTTCCCTGCCGCCTCCCGGACCTTCGTCGAAAATGCAAGATCGCGGGGATTCACCTCGAATACCGCCTTGCGGCGTTTCTCCGCCGTCGCTCCGAGCAGATCCATCTCATCCTTTGCGGACCTGATATTCTCCAGTTTCTTCTTGGACTCATCGTACCTTGCAAAGGCTTCGGAGAGGGCGTTCGCCTCGGAGAACTCCCTGTTCGCATCATCCAGGGTCTTCTTCTTCCCGTTCGCATCGGCATCCGCGGCGGCTGCCGCGGCCCTGTCCTCTTCGATGATCCGGTCTGCCGCCGCCAGGATGTCCCTGCCGCTGCAGATCCATCCTTCCGCCGCCGTCAAACCGGCCAATGTGCGGCACGCCTCGGTGTCCCCCGACAGTTTCCCGAGTCCGTCCGATATCCTCCTGCGGAGATCGTCGGTGTCGGAACCGCTCTCGGAGGCCATATCCTTCAGGACCTCCGACAGCATGGAGAACTTCTGGGTCTCGAACAGCGATGCGAGGATCTCTCCGCGGTCCGAAGTGTCCGCGGTGAGGAGTTTTCTGAACTGCCCCTGTGCCAGCATGACGACCTGACGCCACTGGCCCACATTGAGTCCGATTATCTGCCTGATCGCCTCGTCCGCATCCCTGGCCTTGGATATGACCTTCCTGTCGGGGAGATACAGATCCACGGAAGACGTCTGTTTCACAGTGCCGGTGCCCCTCTTCTTCTCGCGGGTGTGTTCCGGCACCCTCCTCACTCTGTAAGTCTGTCCCAGATGTTCGAAGGTGAGGTCCACGTACGATTCCGTCCCGGGTTCTGCGAAATTGCTGCGGAGGGTCTTCTCGCCCCTGTCGTCTCCGCTGACCTCGCCGTACAGTGCGAATGTGATCGCGTCGAAGATCGTGGTCTTCCCGGCGCCGGTCTTCCCGGTTATCAGGAACAGACTCCCGAGTTCGGCGAAGTCCAGTTTCACCCTGCCCGCATAGGTCTCGAAGGCGCTCATCTCCAGATTCAGAAGCTTCACTGCATCGCCTCCCTCACTCTGGCACATGCCTCTCTGAGAATCCCGGTCTGCGTCTCCGTCAGATCCTCCCCCGTCACAGAGGAGTAGAATTTGGCGAAGAGACTCTCGATATCGCCTGTCCCGATCTCGTCGACGGTGACGTTCAGATCCTCCCCCGTCATGGTCTCCGGACTTCCCGCATACCCCACGTTCATCAGATGCGGGAACTTGGGGGCCAGTTTCTCCCTCGCGTTCTCCGTGTTGCCTTTCACGGATGCGATGAGGTAGCAGTCTCCGAGAACAGGCGCCTGTGCGAGGATCTCGTCCACCGTGCCTTCAACGCATTTCAGGTCCATCCGGGGCACCAGCGGGACCGTGCTTATCTTCACGTCCCCCTTCTTCCCGATATCCACTATCGTGGCGGTCTTCGCCTCCTTCTCGGACTCGGAATATTTCAGGGGGGAACCGCAGTAGCGGACCTCGGGACGGCCGGCGGACTGCGCCCCGTGTATATGTCCCAGAGCGACGTAGTCGAAGTCCTTCAGCGCTTCGTAGGAGATGCAGTCCGCGCCTCCGACGACGGGGGAGCTCTCCTCGGAATCGCTCCGCAGGAGATCTATCCCGCTGCCGACGACGAACTGATGGCACACGAGGACGTTCCTCGCCGAAGGATCGATATCGGAGGCGGCGAAGGTCTTCGCGAAGGCATCCTCCGGCGTCGCCACGGATTCGTCCCCGTAATAATGCCTCACCACGGAGGTCTTGATGTACGGCAGGAGGAAGATGTTCAGCTCCCCGTACTCGTCCGTAACGGTGTATTTCTCCGCCTTCCCCCTGTACGGGCCGCACACGTGGATGCCGTCCCTCATGAGGGAACGGCAGCACCCGAGCTTCTCCGCCGGGTCGTGGTTCCCCGGGATCACGTAGAGCGGATACCCGGAGGCCTGGTTCATGAACCAATCATAGGCGGCGAAAACGTCCTCGCCGGCACGAGTGGAGTCCATGACGTCCCCCGCCACCAGTATGGCATCCACGTCCTGCTCGGCGGCGACACCCAGAATCTCCTCCAGGATGTACTTCTGATCCTCCAGCAGGGGGACGCCGTGCAGAGTCTTGCCGATGTGCAGATCCGAAATATGCAGAAATCTCAGTTACAGCCCTCCTATAAGCGGGAAGACATGTTCCGAGAGGTATATAACGGGTAGTATGTTATGAAAAAATTCCTGTCCGTAAGGACGGGGGCCGGAGCCCCCTTGAGTGTATCAGTTCCCGCACTCAAACGGGTTCTGTCCGGACTTCATGTCCTTGTAGAGCTCGTAGAGCTCGTCGGAAGTGATGCTCCTGTGGAGGCCCACCGCGGCGTTCCTGACCATCTCGAGAAGGACCGAAGCCTCCTCCTTGGACATCTCGATGCCTCTCTTGGAGAGGTCGTTGGTGAGGGTGTGGCTTCCGGAGTGCTTCCCGATGACGATCTTCCTCTCAAGTCCCATTATGTCGGGATCGTAGGGTTCGTAGTTGTGGGCGTCCTTGATGATTCCGTCCGCATGGATGCCGGCCTCGTGTGCGAAGCAGTTGCTTCCGAGGAACGGCTTGCCGGGGGTGATGGCCCTTCCGGACGCGCAGGAGACGAACTGTGCCAGAGGCTTGAGTTTGATAGGTGTGATGCCGGTGCTCTTGTCCAGCAGGAGCTGGCAGGTCATGACGGCCTCCTCGAGGGGTGCGTTGCCGCTCCTCTCGCCGATCCCCATGACAGTGGTGCTGAGGAACCTCGCACCCGCCTGAACTCCCGAAATGCAGTTGGCGGTGGCCATGCCGAAATCGTTGTGGGTGTGCATCTCCACCTCCATCCCGGTGGCCTCGCGGATCTTCTTGATCCTCTGGAAGCAGTTGTCGGGGACCTCCCTTCCGATGGTGTCGCAGTACCTGAACCTGTCCGCACCCGCGGCCTTGGCGGTGTTGACGAACTGGATGAGGAAATCCATGTCGGCGCGGGACGCATCCTCGCCGTTGCAGGAGACGTAGAGTCCGTGCTCCTTGGCGAATTCGACGGCCTCGGTGACCTTGTCGAGGACCCACTGCCTGTCCTTCTTCAGTTTGTGCTGGATGTGGATGTCGGAAGCGGACATGGAGATGGCGACGGAATCCACGTCGCAGTCTATGCTGGTCTCGATGTCATGGATGTCCGCCCTGTTCCATCCGAGGACCGAGGCGTTGAGACCCATATGCGCAATGTGCTTCACTGCCACCTTCTCGTCGGCACCCATGGTGGGAATGCCCGACTCTATCTGCTGCACCCCCGCATCGTCCAGAAGTTTGGCGATTCTGTACTTCTCCAGGTTGGAGAATACAATTCCGGCGGTCTGCTCGCCGTCTCTGAGGGTCGTGTCGCAGACGATGACATCGTCCTTGGACAGGAGCCTTTTGACCTCGTTGTAGGATTTCATAGCATCAACCCATGTAATTGATGTTACCTTGACCGGGCGCCCATCTCGCCTGTTGTATAACGGGAGTTACCTATCGAACCATTATTTTTAAGCATATCGTAATCTCCGTTTACGCCTGTGTAAAAATAGACACAGTGTGTACGATTTAGGCAGTTCCGGCCCCGGTACGCACACCCTGCGGATATCGAAACCTTCCTATCTGGCCGTTCCCGGGAAAATACTTCCGGGAGAGGAGATACATGTTCCGAAGATCACACGGCGTAACGCAGGATTGCACCGATCCCGCCGAGGGCGGCGAGCTGCCTCCCCGCATCGTGCTCCCCCGACACCACTATGACGTGCCCCTTCTGGTTCTCCACGGCCCTCACGACTCCGTCGAGATCCTTCTCCCTGAGGACGGAATCGAGGACCAGCAGGGATTCCACCGCACCCGCCTCCGCTGCGGAGGCGACCTCCGCGGGACCGTACGTGGCGAGACCGTTCTTCCCTATCTGGGTCATCAGATTTTCCACAGCCTCCATCTCCACCCCGACGGACGATTCCCTGAGGATCTCGGCACCCATCCCGCTCTTGATGAGCTCGTTCACGCCGACCATCCCGGACTGCCCCGTATGCTGCACGTACACGTTCCCGAAGGTCCCCTTCGGAAGGCGTTTGATGTCGTCAGCAAGGGTCTCCTTCTCGAACCCGGGACCCAGAAGGACCAGCGGCATGTCCGGGGAGGCGACGGCCGACAGTTTCGAGATGATCTCCCCGTGGTAGTCGAATGGCTTCCCCTTCTCGTCGTACTGTTTCCCGGACCTCATGGAACGGACCGTCACGACCTCCTTGAGACCGGACTGCCTCAGGACAGCCACGGTGGCCTCGTCCTGATCCAGCGAGACGAAGACTATCCTGGGTTTCACGGTGTCCTTCACGGCGGTCTCCAGTCTTTCGATCTGGGTCTGTTTCCAGTGCTCCTTCCCGATGCGGAGGGGTTCGCCCGGTTCCACCATCAGCGTATGGTGCTGTCCGATGTCCTGCGGACCTTCCTCGATGGTTCCCAGAAGACGCATGCGGAACCCTTCCCCGTCATACTCAATCTTCTCCACACGGACGCCGAGGGTCATTCTCTTCTTCTCCGCCCTCTCGGCGCGGAGCTTGTCGTCCGCCTTCTCGTCGCGGCGGGTGGTGGATGCGGTGATGAGGTCGCCGGCGCATATGACGTTGTACAGATGCCAGATATCGTCGTCGGTCTCGGGGAGGACTCTGACCTCGCCCGCGTTTCCGTCCCTGCCGAGGATGCGCATGTCCACTCCCATGCGTGCCGCATTTATCCAATATTCGGTCGGAAAACATACATCGGACGCAGAGGGAACCCGCACGCGCATACTTCATAGATTACGTTAAAGAGACGGGAACCCGCTCTCCGGACGGCGGTCTCCCGCCCGGGTTCGCATGTCGGAATAACGGCTACCGCTGCGTTCAATTGCGTATCGTTTGTCCGCAATCGGACAACCCCGTCGGCGGCTTGTAATTCCTCATCCCACCTCATTAAATAGGTTTTCCGTTTCTTTTTTTTCCTCGATGGCAAGAAGTTATTTGGTCCTCGAGGACGGGACGGTCTACGAAGGAGAGCCCTTCGGATACCGCTCCGACGCTTTCGGAGAGGTAGTTTTCGCTACGGGAATGTGCGGTTATCAGGAAAGTCTCACGGATCCCTCCTACAGGGGTCAGATCCTCGTCATGACGTTCCCCCTCGTCGGAAACTACGGGACGACCGACAGCTTCTACCAATCGGATAAGGTCCACGCGAGGGCCGTCGTCGTACGCGAGTACTGCAGGGAACCCTCCGACATGTACGCCGGCAAGACCATCGACGAATTCCTGAGGGACAACAAGGTCCCGGGGATCTCCGGCATCGACACCAGGGACCTCGTCATCAAGATCAGGAACGGCGGAACACTCAAAGGCGCCGTCACCGAGGATAAGGAATCCATACCCGACCTCGTCGAGAAACTCAGGGCAGCCCCCGCGCCATCCGAGGGCAACCTCGTCGGGGAGGTCAGCTGCAAATCCGTCCAGAGATTCGATGAAGGGAAGGAGATTACCGTCGGTCTCCTGGACTGCGGGGAGAAGGGGGGCATCCTCAGGGACCTCCGCTCGAGATACAACGTCATCATGTTCCCCTACGACACCCCCGCCGATGTCATCATCGACAGCAAGGTGCAGGGAGTCCTCCTCAGCAACGGACCCGGGGACCCGTCGCACCCCGTCATACTCGCGAAGACCGCCAGGACTGTGGCGGACCTCGCCGTGCAGATCCCCCTCTTCGGGATCTGCTTCGGAAACCAGGTCACCGCCCTCGCCCTGGGCGGAAAGACATACAAGATGAAATTCGGACACCGCGGATGCAACCAGCCCGTCATGTACGACGGAAGGGTCTATATCACCAGCCAGAACCACGGATTCGCGGTGGACGACGCTTCCCTGGAAGGTACGGGGCTCATCGCCGACCAGTTCAACGTGAACGACCGCACGGTCGAGGGCATGAGACACAAGGACCTTCCGATATTCACATCCCAGTACCACCCCGAGGCATCCCCCGGACCCTGGGACACATCCTTCCTGTTCGATAAGTTCGGGAAGGTCATCAGGGAGGGACACCTATGAGAAAAGATTACAGGAAACTGATGGTCATCGGCTCCGGCCCCATCGTCATCGGACAGGCCGCCGAATTCGACTTCTCCGGTTCCCAGGCGTGCAGGTCCCTCCGCGAGGAAGGATACAGCACCATCCTGGTGAACTCCAACCCCGCCACCATCCAGACCGACCCCGAGACCGCCGACAAGGTCTACATCGAGCCCATGCAGGCCGACATGGTCGCCAAGATCATCGAGAAAGAGGGCGTGGACGGCATCGTCTCCGGAATGGGAGGACAGACCGCTCTCAACATATGCTCCGAACTCGCGGAGAAGGGATATCTGGAGAAATACGGCGCAAAACTCGTCGGAACGCAGCCCGAGGCCATCGCCAGGTCCGAGGACAGGGAACTGTTCAAGGAGACCATGGAGCAGATCGGCGAACCCGTCCCCAAGAGCAGACCCGCCGAATCCATACAGGAGGCCCTCGAGGCCGTGAAGTACATCGGGAAATACCCCGTCCTCGTCAGGCCCGCATACACCCTCGGAGGTACCGGAGGAGGCATCGCATACAACGAGGCCGAACTCGTCGACATATGTGCCAGAGGTCTCGCATACAGCCGTATCCACCAGGTCCTCATCGAAGAGAGCGTCCTCGGATGGAAGGAATTCGAATATGAGGTCATGAGGGACTCCAAGGACAACTGCATCATAGTCTGCAACATGGAGAATCTCGACGCCATGGGCATCCACACCGGCGAATCCATCGTCTGCGCCCCCTGCCTCACCCTGTCCGACGAGGACCACCAGAGGTTCAGGACCGCATCCCTCAAGATCATCCGCGCCCTCGGCATCGAGGGCGGCTGCAACGTCCAGTTCGCGCTGGACCCCGTCACCAAGGACTACCGCGTCATCGAGGTCAACCCCCGTGTATCCCGTTCGTCGGCCCTGGCATCCAAGGCCACCGGGTACCCTATCGCAAGGGTCGCCACCAAGATCGCCGTCGGATACACCCTCGACGAGATCCCCAACAAGATCACCGGCAACACGTACGCCGCATTCGAACCCACCATCGACTACATCGTGGTGAAGATACCCAGATGGCCCTTCGACAAATTCAGGACCGTCGACAGACACCTCGGGACCCAGATGAAATCCACCGGGGAGATGATGTCCATCGGACGCACCTTCGAGGAGGCCCTCCTGAAGGGTCTCAGGAGCCTGGAGATCGGAGTGGACGGACTCGACCCCGTGGACATGACGGACGCCGAGATCCACGAGGAATTCAGAAACGCCACCGACAGGAGGATCTTCGCCATCGGCGAGGCCGTAAGGAGAGGATGGAAGGTCGAGGACATCGCCGAGGAGACCTGCTGGGACATCTTCTTCGTAAAGAAGATCAGGAACATCGTCGACATGGAGAACCGCCTGAAGAAGGAGGAACTCACTCCCGGGCTCCTCAAGGCCGCCAAGGACATGGGATTCGCCGACATCACCATCTCCAAACTGGTGAACAGGGACTACTGGGACATCAGCACCGAGAGGGAGAAGGCAGGTATCAGGCCCGTGTACAAGATGGTCGACACCTGCGCCGCCGAGTTCGCAGCGGAGACCCCCTACTTCTACTCCACCTACGGAGGGGTGTCCTCCGAGGTGCCCGCCAACGACGGGAAGAAACGCGTCGTCCTCATCGGAGGGGGACCCATCAGGATCGGGCAGGGTATCGAATTCGACTACTGCTGCGTACACGGCGTCATGGCCCTCCAGGAGGAAGGCGTCGAGGCCGTCATGATCAACAACAACCCCGAAACCGTCTCCACCGACTACGACATCAGCGACAGGCTGTACTTCGAGCCCCTGGAGCTGGAGGACGTCCTCAACGTCATCAAGGAAGAGGAGGCGGACGGCGTCATCTGCCAGTACGGAGGTCAGACCTCCGTCAACCTCGCCATCGACCTGGAGAAGGGTCTGAAAGGCACCAAGACGAAAATCCTCGGCACCAGTCCCGACCAGATGGATGTGGCCGAGGACAGGAAGAGGTTCACCGACCTCATGAGGAAACTCGGCATCAAACAGCCCAAGTCCGGCACCGCCTACTCCTACGAGGAGGCGGCGAAGATCGCCGAGGACATCGAATACCCCGTCCTCGTCAGGCCTTCCTACGTCCTCGGAGGAAGGGGAATGGAGATCGTCTACTCCGCAGAGGAGCTCAAGACCTACATGGACACCGCCGTCAAGGTGTCCAGGAACCACCCCGTCCTCATCGACAAATACCTCACCGAAGCCATCGAGATCGACGTCGACTCCGTCTGCGACGGGGAGGACGTCTATATCGGCGGGATCATGGAACACATCGAGTACGCCGGATGCCACTCGGGAGACGCCACCATGGTGCTCCCGCCGTTCACGCTGCCGCAGAAGACCATCGACGAGATCGTCGAGATCAACACCAAGGTCGCTCTGAACCTGAAGATTGTCGGGCTCATGAACCTCCAGCTGGCATACAAGGACGGCGAGATCTGGATGATCGAGGCGAACCCCAGGGCGTCCAGGACCGTGCCGTTCATCTCGAAGGCCACCGGCGTCCCGCTGGCCAAGATCGGCGTCAAGGTCATGCTCGGCAGGAAACTGAAGGAGTTCGGACTCAGGGGATACAGGGCGATCGACCACTACGCCATCAAGGCGTCCGTCTTCCCGTTCCTGAAACTCCCTGGCGTGGACTCCATCCTCACCCCCGAAATGAAATCCACCGGAGAGGTCATGGGTATCGATGCCGACTTCGACACCGCCGCATACAAGGCGTTCGCCGCCGCCGGCAACGAACTGCCGACCTCCGGAGGGGTGTACTTCACCGTCAACAACCACGACAAGCCCGCGGCGCTGGAGATCGCGAAGGAACTGTCCGCCATGGGATTCAGGATCTACGCCACCAAGGGAACGTCCACCTACTTCAGGGAGCACGGCGTGGAGAACACGGCCTGCTTCAAGAACGACGAGAACATGAAGCCCAACGCCATCGGACTCATGAGAGACGGGGACATCAACCTGGTCATCAACACCCCCTCGCAGCATTCCGGTGCCGTCCGCGACGGACACAGGATGAGGCGTCTCGCCGTCGAGCTCGAGATCCCCTTCATCACCACCATCAACGGTGCGAAGGTCGCCGTCGGCGCCATAAAGGTCGGACGGAAGAACGACATCGGCGTCAAGAGCATGCAGGAGTTCCACGGACTCGTCTGAATGTCAAACCCGGGGGCACAGACCCCCGGACCTTACTTTTCCAGTTATCTGAATGGAGAAACTGCGGACGGAATACATCCGCAGATTGAAAATCGAAAGAAAATTCCGGAGACTCACGCTTTCCAGGGAGTCTTCCATTCCCAGGGCTTCATCATCCCTTTGTAGACGGCCATACCGACGACGGCTGCGGAAGCACCCGCCTCCGACATAATCTTTGCATCGTTCTCGGTGGTGACACCGCCGGATACGATGACATCATGGGGACATGCTTTGATGAACTCCCTGTTGGCCTCGGCGTTCACCCCTTTCCCCTGGCCCTCCACATCGATGTTGGTGTTGAGGACTCCGGCGAGGGGCAGTTCCGAGATCTGCGCGAATACGGAGGACAGAGAAGTGTCGACTTCCTCCTGCCATCCCTTGATGGAGATCTTCCCGCCTTTCATATCAAGACCCAGCACAAGCTTTCCGGGGAATTTCCGCGCCATCTCGGCGAGCCATTCCGGTTCTTTGACGGCCTTGGTCCCGACTACGATCCTGTCGGCGCCGGCATTCACGTATTTTCTGATCTGGGTCTCCGACCTTATACCTCCTCCGACCTCGCATGGGACTCCGCATCTGCGGATGACTTCGCAGAATGCATCGGAGTTGTCCTCTTTGCCGAAGGCGGCATCGAGATCCACCAGGTGGAGATAGAGAGCACCCTGCGCCACCCATTTCGCGGCGGTTTCCCGAATATCGGGCAGAACCACCTGCTGGGACCCGGGAACCCCGCCGACCAGCTGGACGACCTTGTGGTCGAGCACGTCGACCGCCGGGATCACTATCATATCTTCTCCTCCGCGAATGCGACGAAGTTCTTCAGGAACTTCGCACCCGCATCGGAGCTCTTCTCGGGGTGGAACTGCGTCGCAACAGTGTTCGCACCGCGCATCATCGTGGGGAATGTGAATCCCTCGTACTCCGTCCTGCCCTTTACGGCGGACTCATCCGAAGGACAGCAGTAGAACGAGTGGGCGAAGTAGAAGTGCATATCGTCGATGCCATCGAAAAGCGGATCCTGGGACATCACGGTGTTCCATCCCATATGGGGGACCGTGCGGGACCTGAGGGGCTCCACGCGGCCTCCGAAGAACCCTATCCCGGGAGAGGTCCCCTCGGCGCTTCCTTCGAAGAGGATCTGCTCACCGATGCATATACCCAGACACGGGATTCCGGATCTGAGGCGCTCCCCGATCTCCTCTCTGTATGGGAGGAGTCTCTCCACGGTGCTGTCGAAGGCGCCGACGCCGGGGAACATGATGCATTCCGCATCCAGAAGTTTGGACATATCGCTGACTACCTCTACATTCGCACCGGCGAGTTCGAGTGCTTTCCTGATGGAATGGATGTTCCCTACGCCGTAATCGGCCATGGTGATGTTCACAGTCGTCTTCCGCGCCTCCGAGATTACACCTCCTGATTAGGGGCGGAAGATAAAAAGACTTGCCGTCGGCGGGACATATGTTCCAGATGCCGGAATATATCCAGACGAAATAAGAACCCCGTCCGTATAAATCAAACACGGCAGATACATTCTGCGAAGAAGAAAAATCTCTGTCGCAAAGCTCGGCAGGGGGCAATACGCCGTTTTCCGAGATGATTATTCAAACGGCCGTAATGATTAAAGTACGTAAAACGGATATGTATTCGGAACGGAGATGGAATCAAACAT
>CAVIJO010000025.1:0-16042 GCA_963643445.1 Candidatus Methanomethylophilaceae archaeon | reverse complement strand
CACATCCTCGAATCGGCAGCCTTCGGCGGTCGATCAGAATTGCCGAACACAGTAAGACTCTTCCAAAGAACAAACAGATAATGATTATGGCATGTGTGGCCGTTGTAGCGATAATAATCATCGCCGCGGCGGCAGTCATGCTGAACAACAACGGCGACAACGACGATGATTCCAAAACCCTCATCATCAAAGAGGGGGAGACTATCACCGCCGACCAGCTGGACAATCTGAAGAAAAACGCCCAGTCCGACAGTGAAATAAAACTGAAATACGAACTCGGCGACTCGACTGTCGTTTTCGACAGCAAATCGATCCTCAGTATAAACGTTGCAACGGAATTATCTCTGACCTCTTCTTCAGACACCGGTTCTGTACCCAGCGCCACCAAGGCCCTTCTCGGCAGCAAATGCAATGTCATCGGCCTCAATTACGGATCTAACACCTCTTTCGGCGACGGAACTGTCACTGTTACCGTGCCGTGCACGATTATCAACGACGGCGACGAAGGCGTCTGCGTCTACACTGGGAGTACCGGAAAAATTGAAAATGTGCCTCTCTCCATATCGAACGGAAAGGCCACTTTTACAGTCAGCCACTTCTCCGATTATGTCATCAGCACCGTTCTGCCCGCCCATACCCTGAACGGAGCAGGGCTGAAAGCACTCGGAAACCTTAACGGAGACAATACAATCGATGCAAACGACCTCTCTGCCCTCAGATCGGCAATCGAAATGAATGTGCCTATTGCACTGTACCCCATTGCCGATGTCGACAACAGCGGTGCCGTTGACTCCGGCGATGTCGCCGCACTGGAGAACATCATCGCAGCCATCGCAGATACCAGCGGCTCCACCAAAGCCACACTCTGGCACTACAACTATCATGATACCAACGGAGACGGAATCATGGACGAAGAACTCGTATCCACCAAATTCCCCATCGTTTCAGCTATCATGACTGGTTCTGCCAACTCTTTCATATTCACCCTTTCCATGGGCATCGTCGACGAGATAAAAGGTGCCTCATATGGTTCCAGCAATGACAAATTCCTCTATGCGAAAACCTATCTCAACACCGCTCGCGTGGCCAAACTCGGAAGCTCTTCCACGTCCATCACTTTCGAAGACGGAAAAGCCGGATCTTCCGACATCATCAGGGAAAAGAATGTCACCTGCGTCCTGTCGGATTGGAACAGAACGTATCTGGAGAACGAAAGCAGCTTTGAGGGTGCGGGCATCGATGTCGTAAGGATTGCAGCTGCATCCTTCGAACCTGCGGTATACACTCACTCCATCAGCCTTATGGGACTCCTGTTCTCCAAACAGAGCAGTGCCGAAACAATGCTCAACTACTACAACGAAGCATACACCGACATCAAAGAAGCTGTGAGCACCCTCTCAGAGAGCCAGATCAAGAAAGCAGTCGCATCGTCTATGACCGGCTACATGTCGTCCGAAGGATCCGACTACACTGCATTCTGCGAAGCAGCCGGTGCAAAATTCGGTCTGAGCGGCTTCAACTTCGGAGGATCCACATCTGCGAAAGTAAGCGACAATCTCTCTGTATTCGACAACACGAAGTACAGCTACGACAACATCGTGCATATCAGGACCGCTCTGACCTACGGATCGACCACCAGCGAGGTCGCCAAATATTGGTCCGAATACGCGAATGCGATGAACCTTTGGGAGCATGCATACGACGGACAGATTCTCGTCAGCGGAGCCATCCCCGTACCCGCCAGAATCGCATACATCGCATACGGCATCTACGGAGACTCGGTAGATGGACTGAACAAAGGGTGGGCTGACGGCATTCATTCCAATTTCGTCGATCTCTTCTCCGAATATGCAGGAGTAGACATGACCGAAGCCAACAAGACCCTGGTCCTCACCTCGTACGAGTACAGCGTCACAGTCGAAGACGGCGTCACTGTCAAAAAAACCGATGGTACTGCAATATCATCCGGCGACAAATTCCCCTACGGAACCAGACTCTGCCTTACGGCAGACACCGTCAAGGAAGGATACACCCTCCGCGCAGACGGCAGCACCCTGAACGAGGACGGCAGTTTCATCGTCTGCGACAATATCAGAGCAAGATATGTGGACAATGATGTGATTAACGGACTCACAGCCATTGCCGAAAGATTCACGAATGCCTACGGAGAAGGAGTATACGGTACGGCAAGCTGCACCGCCGATAATGAAGGAACCTTCACAATCTCCGGAACCAGCTACAAAAACGCCCCCAGCTCAAAAACTCCGAGTTTCACCTACTATGACACCAAGGATCTGGCAAAAACGAAATTCGATGAACTGAAAACCACGCTTGAAAAGAAGACTTACAATGTATTGGACGTGAGTGCATACTCTGACAAATTCGACGGCATATATGTCCAATACTCCAACAACGTCAAAGACACCTACATCGGATCAACTCTGTACATATGCGCATACAAGGACAACACCGTCATCGACATGGTGGGCACGTATGTCAGCAACTACTACTTCGACTCGACCTTTGACGAACACAAAAGCGACTCTGACAAGTGTCTGAAGTTCTTCGGGGACGGTGCGACGGCTTTTGTCGATGCACTGTCCAAAGCATACAACCCAACCGCCTGAAGCGGCAAACTTTCAGCCGGGGGTTTCCCCCGGCAACTTTCAACGGAGCCCGCACATGGAAGATTCGAAAGAACAGATGAAGAATGACTACTCGAGGTACACCTACCGCAAAGGGATCTTCATTCTGGCCTGCATAGTGCTGGCTTTCATCCTGTTCTTCGTGTCCCTCTGTGTGGGCACCCTTAATCTGAGCGTAGGTGAAGTCTACTCCTACCTCTTCGACCACTTGAAAGGAGTGACATTCACAGATGATGAGGATATCTACATTGACAATGTCATCTGGAATTTCCGTGTGCCGAGAGCATTATTCGCAATTGTGGCAGGCCTTGCACTGAGCATTGCAGGAGCGGTAATGCAGAGTGTGATGAAGAATCCTCTCGCCGACCCTTATACTACCGGAGTATCGTCAGGTGCACTGTTCGGAGTTGCAGTAGCCATGATTCTCGGATTCGCCGTCAGCGGAAGTCCGACGGACAATCTGGCAGTGGTTCTGAATGCAATCTTGTTCTCGATGATACCCATAGCCGTGATCGTCATTATGGCGCCGTTCTTCCGCAGATCCCCGTCTGCCCTCATCCTTTCGGGGGTTGCCGTATCGTATCTGTTCAATTCCCTCACATCCCTCCTTATGATCAGCACAGATTCTGCCACGATGTCCATGGTCTATCATTGGCAGGTCGGTTCTCTTTCCGATCTCAATTGGGACGTTCTCCCCATATCGGCGGCTATGACCTTATTCGGCCTCGCAATCCTTCTGCCTCTGGCGGGAAAACTCAACATCATGGCCCTCGATGACAAGGATGCCAGGGCCCTCGGACTCAGTATCGAGAAACTCAGAATACTGTGCCTGGTCGTTCTGGCACTTATGACGTCCGTAGTCATCAGTTATGTGGGAATCATAGGTTTCGTAGGGCTGGTCATCCCCCACATCGTAAGAATGGTCCTTGGAGCGGACAACAAGTATCTGCTGCCTGCGGCAGGAGCCTTCGGTGCCATCTTCCTCCTGGGATGCGACATAATCTCAAGGGCCGTAGATCTGGGCGCCACCATCCCCGTTGGCGTGATTACTTCCTTCGTCGGCGCCCCGATCTTCCTCTATCTTATTATCCATCAGAAACACAACATATGGTGAACACATGAGCAAGGAACACAGAGAGCAATACCACTGCCACCGCAGGAAACGTATCGTCATATCATCGATACTGCTCTTTGCCCTTCTGATGCTCGCTGTGTATTCCTTATGCATCAACGACTTCGAACTTACTTTCCAGGAAGCGTGGCAGGCCGTCATAAACCGCATCGAGGACATCGCACCCACAGCATACAGAGACAGAATGATTGATTACGTGGCGATAGAGGTCAACGCACCGAGGGCGATAGCCGCCGTAGCCATCGGAATCATCCTGGCCATCAGCGGTGCGGTAATGCAGACCGTGTCCCACAACCCTCTGGCAGAGCCATACACAATCGGAATCTCGTCCGCTGCGCTGTTCGGTGTGACCATTGCCATCATCCTCGGGGCCACAGTCATCCCTGGAATGGAAGGAAGCACCGCTAAAATGACGAATGCATTCATTTTTGCGCTCATTCCGGCAGCAGTAATCATCATCGTCTCCACTCTGAAAAAACTCAGCCCGAACATGATGATTCTGGTAGGGATAGGGATGATGTACATGTTCTCCGCATTCACCACGTTCCTGAAATTCAATGCGAGCGAGGAAGATTTAGAGGAGATTTACACATGGAGTCTCGGAACCCTTTCCGAAATATCGTGGGATGACCTCGTACCAATAACCGTTGCGGCAATAATTCTCTTCATCGGATTCATACTCCTGTCCGGCAGAATCAATCTCCTGATGGCTGGAGACAGGACCTGCCACAGTCTCGGTCACAATCCCGTACGCCTGAGAATCCTGTGTTTCACCATAGTTTCCCTGGGTGTGGCGATAGCGGTTTGCTTCACGGGAACTATCGGATTCGTGGGCCTTGTAGCACCCCATCTGGCGAGACTTGTGGTTGGAAACAACAACAAGATTCTCATACCTGCATCCGCCCTGGTCGGTGCGATATTCATCCTTGTAAGCGACGTAATTGTCAGATCCGTTCCCGGAGGACTTCCCGTAGGGGTGATTACCGCACTCATAGGGAGCCCCCTGTTCCTGTTCTTCCTCTTAAAACAAAGGATGAAAAGCACATTCTGAAACGATGTACCAGCAACCCGGATTCCTCTCCGGACTTTCCATGATTGGAATCCTTTATTACCGAACCCGCCATACCTCCCGATATGACGAAGATTGCCCCATCCATGCTGTCGTGCGATTTTTCCAGGCTCGGAGAGGAGCTCGCGCGGATAGAGAAGAGCGGCGCCGACTGGGCGCACCTCGACGTGATGGACGGCATGTTCGTACCGAATCTCACCTTCGGGGCGCCCGTGATCAAATGTGCCAGACACTGGACCGATCTCCCCTTCGACGCACACCTCATGATCGAGGATCCGATCAGATACGTCGACGATTTCGCCAAGGCCGGATGCGACATGATCACCGTCCACACCGAGGCCGGCGGGGACATCCCGGCCGCCCTCGACAGGATCAAGGATCTGGGACTCAAAGCCGGGATCACCATGAATCCCCCCACGGACGTCCATGATTTCGATAAATATCTCGATAAGGCGGACCTCGTCCTCATCATGACCGTCAACGCCGGATTCGGCGGACAGAAGTTCCACGGGGAATGCATCCCCAAGATCGAATACGTGAGGGAATGGGCCGACGCCCACAACCCGAAACTGGAGATATCCGTCGACGGGGGCATCAACCGCGAGACCGGGAAACTCTGCGCCGATGCGGGCGCCACCGTCCTGGTGGCCGGTTCCGCCCTTTTCAAACTGGACGACATGGCTCCGGAGATCTCCGTCTGGAAGGACTTCGGACCGGATGCGGGGATGTGAAGGTTGGGAGTAAACCTCTCCGGCCTCGCGGAACCGAAAAGCATAGAGTACGGGGAGCTCCGCGGGAAGAAGGTCGCCGTCGACACCTACAACATCGTATACCAGTTCATGTCGGCCATAAGACAGCCGGACGGATTCCCCCTCTGCGACGGCCGCGGGAGGACCACCTCGCACCTCACCGGCCTCCTGCACCGGTCCGCCGGCCTCGCCGAGGCCGGGATAGAACCGATCTTCGTGTTCGACGGGAAGCCCCACCCTCTCAAACAGGCCGTCCTCGACAGGAGGAAGGAACACAGGGAGAAGGCCGAACGGGAATGGAGGGAGGCCGTCGAAAGAGGGGACCTCGGAGCCGCCCGCACCAAGGCCCAGCAGACCTCCAGGATGACCGACGAGGTGAAGGAATCCGCCAGGGAACTGATCGGATACCTCGGTTTCCCCATAGCCGACGCACCCTCCGACGGGGAGCAGGAGGCTGCCTACATCTGCCGCAGAGGCGGCGCATGGGCCGCCGCATCCCAGGATTACGATTCCCTCCTGTTCGGCGCACCCGTGCTCCTCCGGAATCTGACCCTCTCCGGCAGGAGGAAAGTCCCCGGGAAGGACATCTATCGGGAGATAAAGACGGAAATCATCGACTCCTCCGTGTTTCTGGACTCCCTCGGCATAACCAGGGAACAGCTGGTGGACATGTGCATCCTCATGGGGACGGACTTCGACGCCGGGATCAAAGGCATAGGCCCCAAGAAGGCCCTGAAACTGGTCAGGGAGAACGGGAGGCTGGAGAACATCCTCCCGAAGATCGGGGAGGAGATCCCCGATTTCGACGAGATCCGCGCCATCTTCCTGGATTGCGAAGGTTCCGACGATTATTCTGCGGAATGCAGGCCCGTCGACAGGAAAGGCGCCGTGGACATGCTCACGTCCTACGATTTCTCCGCCGACAGGGTGAACTCCGTCCTCGACCACATCGAGGCGGCCCGCGCCGAACAGGAGAAGAAGAGGAAACAGCGTTCCCTGGACTCCTGGTTCTGACGCCCCGGACGGGACGGTTATCTATATAATAAGGGAGGGAATGGGCCCCTCCGAGAGCGGGACAAGACAGCTCCCGTTCAGAAGGACGAGCGATGATAAAGCCAATCCAAGGTAGTTATTCCGCCCCCAAGGTGGAGAAGGAGGTCCAGGAGGAATGGGCCTCGGAACACGCTTACGAGAAGACGAAACAGCTCAGGGAGAACGGTCCCCGCTTCTACTTCGTGGACGGTCCCCCCTACACGACCGGATCCATCCATCTGGGCACCGCCATGAACAAGACGGTGAAGGACATCCTCATCAGGTACTGGAGGATGAACGGATACAACGTCCGCGACCAGCCCGGATTCGACATGCACGGCCTGCCCATCGAGGTGCAGGTGGAGAAGAAGATCGGGGTGCATTCGAAGAAGCAGATCGAGGATGAGATCGGCATCGACAGTTTCGTCAGGACGTGCCAGGACTTCGCCAAAGGGCTCCACGCCACCATGACCGACGCCTTCAAGCAGCTCGGCGTGTGGATGGATTGGGAACACCCCTATCAGACGCTCAGACTCGATTACATGGAATCCGCATGGTGGACCGCCAAGAGGGCCTTCGACCGCGGGCTCCTGAAGGACTCCAAGAGGGTCGTCACCTGGTGTCCCAGGTGCGAGACCGCCCTCGCCGAGGCGGAGATCGACTACTGGGACGAGACCGACCCCTCCGTCATGGTCAGGTTCCCCCTGGCGGACGACGGGGAGACATCCCTCCTCATCTGGACCACCACCCCCTGGACCCTGCCGTCCAACATGGCCGTGGCGGTGCACCCCGACGAGACCTACGCCAAGGTCAGGATGTCCGGGGAGAAAGGCTCCGAGACCGTCGTGGTGATGAAGTGCCAGGCGGAATTCGTGATGCAGAAGGGAGGTTACGATAAATTCGAGATCCTGGAAGAGAAGAAAGGCAGGGACCTGATCGGCACCGCCTACATCCCCCCCTTCGAAATAGGTTCCTGTCTCGAGAGGACCGAATACACCTACAAGGTCGTCGATGCGCTCTACGTCGAGAAGGACAACACAGGACTCGTCCACACCGCCACCGGCTTCGGACCGGACGACTTCGAGACCGGGAAGAGATACGGCATCCCCTCATTCTGCCCCGTGGACGAGGCGGGAAGGTTCACCGACGACTTCCCCATGATGGCGGGAAGGAAGGTCAAGACCGTCAACGAGGACGTCATAAAATACCTCGAAGAGAAAGGTCTGCTCTACAACACCTCCAAGATCAAACACAGATACGGACACTGCTGGAGGTGCAAGACCCCCATCATCTACAGGAGCACCCGCCAGTGGTTCATCAGCGTCCCCGATGTGAAGGAGACCATGATGAAGGAGATCGACCGCGTCAAGTGGACCCCCGACTGGGCCGGCGCCTCCAGAGAAAAGAACTGGGTCGAGGGCGCCCGCGACTGGTGCGTCTCGAGGCAGAGATATTGGGGCATCCCGCTCCCGGTATGGGAATGCGGATGCGGCGAGAAGAAGGTCGTCGGACAGTACTCCGAACTCAGGGACGGGGACGGGTACACCGAGGGCATGGACACCCACAGGCCGTGGATCGACAAGGTCACGTTCAAATGTCCCAGATGCGGAAAGACCATGCACAGGATCCCCGATGTCATGGACGTATGGTTCGATTCCGGAGTGGCATCGTGGGCCGACCTCGGATACCCCGCGAAGAAGGACGAGTTCGAGAAGTGGTGGCCTCCGAAATTCATCGTCGAGGCCCACGACCAGACGAGGGGCTGGTTCTACACCCAGCTCGCAGCCGGCGTCGTCTCCTTCGACAGGGCCCCCTACGACGAGGTCATGATGCACGGATGGATGCTGGACTCCAAGGGAAGGAAGATGTCCAAATCCCTCGGAAACGTCGTGACCCCCGAAGAGGTCATCGCCGAGTACGGCGCGGATGCCCTCAGGTACTACATGATCATGGTCAACGCCCCCTGGGAGGACACCGCCTTCCAGAAGACGGGGCCCAAGGATGCGTGGAAAGTGCTCAACACCCTCTGGAACGTCGTCAACTTCGCAGCCATGTATATGTCCATGGACGGGTACGAGCCCTCGCAGCACACCCTCGGATCCGTGAAGGCGGATATGAGGGACGAGGACCTCTGGATGCTCTCCAGGACCGAGAAGATGAAGAAGGCCGTCACCGACGGCATCGAGAGCAAGGAACTCCAGAAGGTGGCCCGCGCCCTCACCGACTATATCATGGAGGACCTCTCCCGCTGGTACCTGCACCTCATCAGGGACAGGAGCTGGGACGAGGAGTCCACCGCGGACAAGACTGCGTCCTACTTCATGCTGCACAGGGCGATCATGAGCGCCGCCATTGCGCTGGCGCCCGTCTGCCCCCACATCTCGGAGAAGGTCTACAGGGCCATGGGCGGGGAGAAGCTCTCCGTCCACATGGAGGACTGGCAGAAAGCGGACCTGTCTCTCTGCGACGAGAAGATCGAGCACAGCATGCGCCTGATCCAGAACATCATCGAGATTGTCGCCACCGAGAGGGGCAAGATGGGCAGCAAGCTCAGGTGGCCCCTCAAGGCCGTGTACATCCGCGGGAAAGATGCCGACGTCAACGCCGCCGTGAAGGTCTTCGACGCGGTGCTTGCCCAGCAGGGCAACATCAAGACCGTCGACTATCTGCCGGAAGGCGGGGAGGTCATCGGAAAGAGCGATGTGGAGCCCGTCCCCTTCAGCGAGGGGGAGCTGTTCATCGACTTCGAGGTCACCCCCGAGATCGAGGCCGAAGGTTACGCCAGGGAACTCATCAGAAGGATCCAGCAGATGAGGAAGGACATGAAACTGAACGTCGACGAATACATCAACGTGGACGTGAAGGCCGAAGCCCGCCTCACCGACCTCTTCAGGACGTGGCAGGACCACATCGCCGCAGAGGTCCGCGCCAAACAGATCGAGT
Organism: Candidatus Methanomethylophilaceae archaeon; assembly: GCA_963643445.1. Classification (GTDB taxonomy): domain Archaea; phylum Thermoplasmatota; class Thermoplasmata; order Methanomassiliicoccales; family Methanomethylophilaceae; genus Methanomethylophilus. Next base: position 6,472 of record CAVIJO010000025.1, on the reverse strand, counting down.
ACACCGACAGCCCCGCCGGAGACTCCGTCAAGGACTGGGACATCACCGGTAAGAACGTCACCATCGGTGTGACGTCCTCCAAGATCTGAGCCCTGCGCCCCTGCGGATCAGGACGGCATCCGCAGGGGTGAAACACGGCTGCGGGAGGAACGTCCCCTCCCGCCGCCTGTCTTCCGTTCGATTGCCTTTTACAACGCCGGCACTGTACGATTCGTTTCTGCGGACCTCATTCGGCCGGACCGCTCTGCCCATCCAGAAGCCGGTCGGTCGCATTCTTATCTCTATCCCGCCCTCGCCGCAGACATCCGAAAACCCACTGAGTCGCCATTCAAAAAGAATTGTATTGCGTAAATACGCACTACTATTCAATATATTTTTATCCCTCATCCGCGTATCGGATTCCGGATCGAAATGGAGATCGCAAGGGACACCTATCTTGAAAAACTCGTTTCCCGCAGATGGAACGGTCTGGTGAAAATCATCACCGGAATCAGGAGATGCGGCAAATCCTATCTTCTGTTCAAACTCTTCAAAGACCGTCTTCTATCCGAGGGGATCCCTCCCGAAGACATCATAGAGATCAGATTAGACGAATTGAAATCCATATCTCTCCGCGACCCCCTGGCACTTTACGATTATGTCGCCGGTCTGACATCCGACGGAAAGAACAGATATGTCTTCATCGACGAGATACAGACGGTGTCCCCCGTCCCCAACCCCTATGTGAAAAACGGGGAGAAGATAACCTTCTACGAAACTCTCAACAGTCTCCTGAACCTCGGATATCTGGATATCTACGTCACCGGCAGCAATTCGCGCATGCTCGGTTCCGACATCCTCACCCAGTTCCGCGGACGGGGCGACGAGGTCCGCATACATCCGCTCTCATTCTCGGAATTCCATGCCGCCAAAGGCGGGAACGCCGGCGACGACTGGCACGAGTACCTCACATTCGGAGGGATGCCCCGCATCGTATCCATGAAAAGCGACGGGGAGAAGTCGGAATATCTGAAATCTCTCTTCTGGGAGACATATATCAGGGATATAGAGGAAAGACACCGGGTCGACCATCCGGAAGTCCTGGAGGGCATGATCGACCTGCTGTGTTCCAGCGTCGGTTCCCTCACCAACCCCCGCACCATCGCATCCAATTTCAGAAACGTGAGCGAGGGCACCGTGAGGAAATACCTCGATTATATCACCGATGCATTCCTTTTCACCGAGGCGAAACGTTTCGATGTCAGGGGAAAACGCTACTTCTCCTTCCCGGAGAAGTTCTACTGCGAGGATCTGGGACTGCGCAACGCCTGTCTCAACTTCAGACAGCAGGAGATCACCCATCTGATGGAGAACGCGGTCTTCAACGAACTGGCGTACAGGGGATTTTCCGCAGATGTGGGGGTTGTGATCCTGAACTCCAAGAATGCCGAAGGCGTGTCGATCCGCATCCAGAAGGAGATCGACTTCGTCGCCAACAGATTCGGGGAGAAGGTGTACATACAATCCGCTTTCGCGATCCCCGATGAAGAGAAGCTGAAGTCGGAGACCGACCAGTTCAGATACACGGGGGATTCATTCAGGAAGATCGTCGTCAGGGGAGACACTGGAAAACGCTGGTTCGACGATAACGGGGTCCTCCACATCGATGTTCTGGACTTCTTATTGGATTCAAACAGTGTTTGAGTGAATATTATTGCGTAAATACGCACTACTATTCAATTCAGACTCTTCGGATCCCGTACCTTCGCCTCTTCCCGAGGATATACATGATCGCCTCATTGGCCAGTATCATCCCGAATATGGCGGGGATCGTCGGCAGCGAACCGAGGATGCTCTTGCCGTTCTCATCCCTCTCCGAGGGGATCGCCGCCGGTTTCTCGGTAGAATAAACACATGTGACGGAAGAGGTATCGCAGTCCCTCAGTCCCCGGCGGACCCTCGAGGCCACCGGACATACGGAAGTCTTCATGACCGGAGAGATGTGCACGGACAGAGGATCCGTGTGCAGTGCGGCACCCATGGAAGAGAAGGTCCTGATGTGTCTGGTACATGCCTCCTTCAGCAGGAAGACCTTCATGGCGACGGTGTCTATGGCATCCACCAGGACATCCGGCCGGGGCTCGAGTATCGAAGGTACGGTCTCCTCCGACACGAGCACATCCATGGACTCTATGTCTATGTCCGGATTTATGCTTCTGGCACGTTCGCATGCGACCTCCGTTTTGGGCCTCCCGACGGTGCCCGCCGTGGCGAGGATCTGACGGTTGAGGTTGCTCTCGGAGAACACATCCCTGTCGATGACACGGATGTGCCCGACGCCCGCTCTGACGAGCCCCTCCAATGCATAACCGCCGACTGCACCGCATCCGCAGAGAACGACGTATGCGCTGCTGAGACGTTCCACTCCCCCGTCCCCGATTATGAGTCTCGTCCTGTCGTCCATACCGCTCATCCGATGATCCTCCTCAGATTCGCAGCGACCTGCTCCGAGAGATCCTCCGGATCGTGCTCGGCGATGCGGGCCGCCGTTCTCAGAAAGTCCTCCATGCCCGTAAAAAACCTCCCCTGATGAGGAGCGTCGGATTCCAGAAGGAGCCTGTCCTCCGGGATTGCACCGAGGAGACGGCGAACCTTCTCCTCCGAACGTGCCAGAATGCGCGGGGAGACGGAGAACATGCAGCCGATCTCCGCAAAAGGCTTCACATAGCTCTCCGAGGAGAACGAATGCAGGATGATACCCCTGCACCCCTTCCCGTGTCCGCGGAGGATCTCCAGGACCTGTTTCTCCGCACCGACCATATGTATGCTTGCAATGCGTCCCAGTTCCGATGCGAGATCCATCTGTTCCGTGAACGGGGACATCTGGGAGGAGGTGGTCCCCCTCTTCGAATCCAGCCCTATCTCACCCACATGGCGGGAGGGATCCTCCTCCAGAATGGACCTGAGGCGGCTGCGGACATCGATGTGCCAGATATCCGAATTCCACGGATGGACCCCGAAGGATCCCACGGTGTGCGCATCTGCGGATGCGATGCAGGCATCCCATTCCGCAGGACCTGCGGTGCACGAAACGGCAAGGGACAGGAACCCGAAATCGCAGTACTGCCCCGGAAAACCCTCCTCGCACAAATGGAGGTGGGAATCCGTCAGAACGCATCTCCTGCCCATGCCGCCTCAGAATCCCTTCACGATCATCTCTGCGCCGTCCACGAGGTCTGCGGGAAGATCGTTCCTGTCCGCCCAGCGATACTCTGTATTCTCGGAATTGAGGATGACCTCTTCGGAATCCACCCTGTACAGCAGGGGATGTACATTCCAGACGGTATCCCCTTCCCTCACATGGAAATGCGGAAGGGAACCGTCGGGCATTCCCACCTTTATACCCGTCTCCTCGAGGATCTCCCTGCGGGCGGCCTCGGCAGGACTCTCGCCCGGTTCCGTCCTCCCGGACACGAGGGACCATTTCCCGGGGAAGGAATGTGCGTCCGCTGGCCTGTGCAGGAGGAGTATCCTCCCGCGGCATTCCACCGCAGCGGATACCGTGGAATACGTCCTGACGTTCTTCAGTTCCACGTATCCTCTGCTGCCATCCACAGCGACGGTGTCGCCGTCCCTCACGAGGGACACGTCGATGCCGTCCACCATGGGCACGGAGGAGATCACGGCGCCGGTGGTGACGATGGTCTCCGCACTCCGGTTCACAAGTGCCAGAGGTGCGTTTCCGCTCACCTTCAGATCGTATACGACGTACGATCCGACGGTGGAACCCTTGCCGTTGGGGAAGAGGAACACCTTCCCCCCGATGCTGCCGTCGCGGACGTTGAACTTCCCGGTCCTCCCGTCCACCCCCCCGAGGAAACTGAACGCCTCCCCGTAGGTGACGGCCTCGCCCTCTGCGTATCCCGGAGATATCGCACGGCCCTTCATTATCATTCTATCACCTTCAGCAGGTCCGCCACGTCGGCAAACATGACTTTCTGCGAACACAAGGTGGGGAGATAGTTCCCGGCCTTGGCCGAATTGGTCGCAGTCCTCCGGAACGTACCTTCGATCGGTGCCACCACCATACAGGTATCGGCAAGGACGGGCCCGAACTCCTCCATGATTTTCACATCCTCGGCGCACTGCTCCCTCACCGATTCGGAGGTGCAGAACCAGATCTCCACATCCCTGTTCTTTTTCTTCCTTCCTTTCAGGAGGGCCGCGATGTCGTGCATCTCCCTGGGGGAGAGGTGGGGACATCCCAGTGCGATGAGCTGCACATCGTCCGCAGTGTTCAGTTTCTCATAGGCGGCCTTCATCTCCGCCTTCCCGATTCTGATATGTTCCAGGCCCGAGACGTCGCACCCGGACGCCTCGGGCGTGCATCCTTCCGCATGCCACAGGGCGACGGATCCCGCCGCCGCCATGGCTGCGGAGAGAGTCTTCGCATGCTCTATCGAGATATCCTTCAGCCCTCTGAAATAAGGCACTCCCTTCCCCATGGCCATTCCGACCGCCTGTCCCAGTACGGAATAGTCGAACACGGAACCGCCCATGTCCTCCACGTCGATGACCGCCGTGGGCTTCCTGTTCTCCGCGAGATGGAGACCGTAATTGGCCGTCTTCCCGAGGATGGCGGCCGCAAGGGCTCCTGGTCCCCCTTCCCTGTTGGTTCTGGCCCCGAAATAGGAGTTGACCACGGAGAGGGCGGAAGACTCCGCCCATGCGACATGGTCCCCGAACTTCGGGACATTGTCACCCAGATAGGGGGTGCAGGAACATGTCTTCCTGATGCCCATCTTCCCGTAGAGGTCGATGATCTGCAGCTGTTTCTCCGCGAATTCCGGGGAGATGTGCATCTCCTTCCAGCGTCCGCGGTCCATCCCGACGGGATTCAGCGTGGAGGGGACGGACACCTTCGTCCCGCCCGCAGCCATGTCCGAAAGATACCTAAGACCGCCTTCGCCGATGGTCTTGTAGGATGCGCCCGAAAGGTGCGCGGATGTGATATCCACGAGACTGTCCGCACCGTAGATCTTTCCGAGGGCCACGACCAGTTCCATGGCCTTCTGGGCCCCGGCGCCCTTCTCGCCGTCGAATATGGCCTGCTCCCCATCTGTGAGAATCATATTCCCCAATCGCCCGCGCGGATTAAATGTATTGCTTCCGGCCGTTTGCAATTCCTTTGATATACCCAGAGGCCGAATGTACAGGAACAGATGTCCAGAGTGTCCAAGAACCCGCGGGAGCCGAGGATGTCCCTCCGGGCCCGTCTCGCAGAGGAACAGTTCCGCAGCACGGATTACCGCGGACTCTGGAAACAGCGTTCCAACGACGAGTGGATAAAGCACATCGAACGCATCCGCCACATGAGCGACGACCCCTATCCGAACCCCGGGAAATGGATCGGAAAGAAGACGGACGAATATTGGATCGACGGAATGCAGGTATTCTGCTGGGGGAGCAAAAGGGTGAAGGGGCAGCCCGTCCTCATCTACTTCCACGGAGGCGGGTTCCTGTACCCTCCCCTCAGATCTCATTTCGAGATGGTTGACAGGATTGCCGAGGGCATAGGTGCGAAGGTCGTATTCCCCATGTACGGCAATGTGCCAGATCACAATTATAAGACGGAATTCCCGAAGATTCTCACCGCCTATGAGACCGCCTTCAGGAAGAACCCCTTCTCGCAGATAATCCTCGGAGGGGACTCCGCCGGAGGCAGCATCGCCCTCGGATTCTCCTGCTATCTGCGGGACAGAGGCATGACGATGCCTGAAGGCATCCTCCTATTCTCCCCTTGGGTGGACCTGCACACCGACAATCCAGACATCGGGAAATTCGAAAACGTGGATCCGATGCTGGATGCGTGGGGCCTCGGCCTTCTGGGAATATATTGGGCGGACGGGGAGAAGAACCTCTCGAATCCGTATGTGAGTCCGCTTTTCGCCGACCCGGAGGGGATGAGCAGGGTGCTGACGTTCTGCGGGACGCATGACATCCTCTATCCGGACGTCATGAAACTGGACAGAATGTTCGACGAACACGGCGTAGATCACTATACCATGGTCTATCCCAACATGGACCACGTTTTCGTCGCATTCCCGATACCGGAGGCAAGGGCGGCGCTGGATCAGGCCATCTTCCTCCTCAGGGACTGGCTTCTGCATCCGAACGGATGATTTGACTGTACCTCTTCCGTTCGTCCATCCTTCCATTGAGGCAGAATCCGATTGTGAATGAAACACCTCGGCGGGGACCACCGCAGGAGATGCGGCTCTCCCGCATTACTTATTTCGGAGATGTCCATAGCACACGCTGTTCAATTACGTCGAACCGGGATTTCCGCCTGAATTGTCACAGAATCGCATTTTCAGCAACCGGGTCATTAAAACCGTGGCTTCGGCGATTCAAATCTCAACAGTCTCAATACGGATTTTCGGGACCTTCTTCCAGAATGCCATGGCCATGAGGATGACCTTTCCGGACATTC
>CAVIJO010000024.1:0-16171 GCA_963643445.1 Candidatus Methanomethylophilaceae archaeon | reverse complement strand
CGGGATATCTCAACGCCGTGGCTGCAGGAAAAAAAGACACCTATCTCCTGTCCATTCCCAACCGCGAGATGTATTCGGTGTTCTACGATCACATTCAGTCATTTGCATTCCGCGGCAATGCAGATCCATACGAGGACTTCCTCAACGCATTGGAAGCAGGGGATACGGAGAAGATTCAGTCTGTCTTAAGCGACATCCTCTCCAAGAATTATCCGTTCCTCCTGCTGAAGGATGAAGGAGATTACCACCTCATTCTCGCCACCATCGTCCTCGGAAGGGAAGGAAGATACAGAGTATCGATCGACCGCGAATCCGGCAACGGAAGACCCGACATACTCATGGAGAGCAGACATCCGAAATACCCGAACATCGCCGTCGAGATCAAGAAAACGCAGAATGACAGCGATACGGAATCAGAACGTCTGGCACATGAGGCTCTGGAGCAGATAAAGAAGAAGGACTACTGCAGAGGTCTCAAGGGAAGAACCCTTCTCTACGGCATCGCCGTCAGAGGGAAAGAGGCCAAGGTTCTCTTCGAGGAAGTGGAATTCTGATTCATCGATTCGGCCTCTGGGCAGTTGATACGCCTGCACCCGTGCCGAAGCGCAACGCTGTTCCTTTTTGTTCAGATGTGCCGCGATGCCTGTTTCGGAGAGGGTCTCTGCAGTCAATCAGTGCAGAGAGGGTATGTTGAAGGGGCTTCGTCTGGTAATGGGACAGTTCCAGTTTCGATACGGCGAAGCCTATCTGGCACATGTCCCGTTCCTTCCGTACGGCATATTTCCGTCCTTTCCGGGCGAAACGTATAATCCGTCCTCCGCATTCACTCCCGCATGAAGGCCGAAGAACTGCTTGCAGTCTACTGCACCGGAAGTCTGTTTATTCTCGAAAGCAAGGAGATCGTCATAGGCATCCTTCAGGACAGCGGCGTGAAGAGGAAGGATGCAGAACGGGCATATGCTCTCGCCAGGGAGAAGCAGCCTTTCGGATACATCGGCGCCGACATTCCTCCCGCGGATACCGACGCACTGTTCAGGGCCGGTATGAGGTATCTCCGCACCGCGGAGGATGCCGTGCAGTTCAGGAAGGCCTACTGGACCCTATATGCGGCCGCCGTGAGGGGGCATGCGGAGGCCCTGTTCCGCCTGGGGATGCTTATGGGCGGGGAGTACGGGGACTGTCCGTTCGCGGATACCGCATCGGCCGTCAAGTTCTTCCGTAAGGCGATCGAAAAGGGATGCGGGGAGGCCAAGGTGCATCTGGCACTTCTCACTGCGGACGGTTTTCGTCCCGATTCCGTCGGGGAGGCGGTCTCACTCATGGAGGCCGAGGTCTCCGCAGCGGACTCCTCGGAGGATTCGGAGGAGTTCCTGAGGATACTCGGGGAACTCAGGGACGGGGACAGGGCCTCCGCCCTGGAGAAACTGGACGTTCTTTCCGGGAAGGGGGTGTCGGAAGCATCCGTCATTCTCGATGCCGTCTTCAGGGAAGGATATGGGGTTCCGAAGGATCCGGAGAAAGCACAGGTGTATCGGAACAGGGTCATCGGGTAAACCGTCGTGTTCTCTGCGCCGGCGGTGACGTTCTTTTTGCCGGATGCCGCGGAGATGCCCGCAGAGCAGAATGGGAAGAAGGTGCCTCCTGCTGAGAACAGGGTTCCGGGACCGTTCCCCCCGGAAAATACGCCGGCGCTCCGGGATCCCCGGTGCGCACCCAGTGTTTTTCTAATCGGACGGTATACTGCGGACACATGAAGATATACGACGCTTACAGACTCGCCATACGGACGGGTATGGAACACGACCCCCGTCCGAAATCCGAGGTGGATCTCGTCCTCTCCAAGGCGAAGAAGGCGTACGATGCGCTCGACGACGATAAGAAGGAGTTCTTCGACACCGAGAGCCTCTGGAATCCCTATTACGACTGCCGCTTCTCCTGGGGCGACGACATAGCCAAGGAGAAGGAGGCCCAGAGGCTCATGTGGGGCGTCGACATAAGCCCCGCCGAGATCCTCCTGGCCGACAGGCTCAGGGAGAAGGGGGAGGAGATCGACGCCGTCGTATGCCACCACCCTCTCGGGAAATCCAGGAATCCCTTCCCCAAGGTCATGTGGATGCAGACCGACATCTACCACGACTGCGGCGTGCCCATCAACGTGGCCGAGGCCCTCATGAAACCCCGTATGGACGAGGTCCTCTACAACGTGGGCGGCGACAACTTCAACCGCGCCGCCGACGCCGCAAGGCTTCTGGGGATCCCCATGTTCAACGTCCACTCCCCCGCCGACAACATGGTGCAGGAGTTCCTCGAGAACAAGATCAGGGCGGCGGAGCCGAAACATCTCGGTGAGATCATCGACCTTCTCATGGAGGAGCCCGAGTACCGCTATGCCGCCGGACTCAACGACCCTCCGAAGATCATCGTCGGGGATAAGGACTCCCGCTGCGGCGGCATCATCGCCAAGATGACCGGCGGGACCTCCGGCCCCGCGGACATCTACGCCGAACTCGCGAAGGCGGGCGTGGGGACCATCATCGGCATGCACTTCCCCAACAGCGCCGTGGAGGCCTGCAGGAAGTGCCACATGAACATGATCATCTCCGGCCACATGTCATCCGACTCCCTCGGTATCAACCTGATATGCGATGTGTGGGAGAAGCACGGCATCGAGGTCTTCGGCGCCGCCGGATTCAGCCGTTTCAGCAGGAACTGACATGTTCGAACGCCGTTCCGTCATCATCAAGGACGGTGCGAAGCTCGACTTCGACTACGTCCCGGACACCGTCGTCTGCCGCCAGGCGCAGATGAAGGAGATGGAGAAGTTCTTCGCTCCTCTGGCGAACTACGGCAGCCCCTCCTCCGCATTCCTGACGGGGGGCGTCGGCACCGGGAAGACGGTCACCGCCAAGCGTTTCTGCATGGACATGCAGAGATATATGCAGCAGAAAGGCGGCATGATGACCGTCATCTACGTCAACTGCAGGCTCAGGAACAGTGAGTACGCCGCCGTCCTGGAGATCCTCAGGAACTACGACCCCATGTTCCCCGGGAGGGGATTCTCCGTGGGGCAGATGATGGTCTCCATAAGGAAGCACATCGAGAAGGACGCCTGTCCCGTGGTCATAATCCTCGATGAGGCGGACGTGCTTCTGAACAACAACGGGAAGGACATCGTCTACCAGCTGTCCAGATATTCCGAGGAGACCAAGGGGCACACCCCGGTGTCCCTCATCATGATATCCCAGACATCCATCGCGGAACATCTCGATGAGGCGTCCATGTCGTCCTTCGGCAGGGGGAACAGGGTTTCCTTCGCCCGCTACACCCGCGACGAGCTCAGGGAGATCATCGTATCGAGGGCCGAGATGGCTCTCGTGCCCGGGGCCCTCCCGGACGACTGCGCCGATATGCTGGCGGACATAGCGGCGGAGCTGGGCGACGCCCGTTATGCGATCGAGTCCCTGGAGAAGGCGGCCGTGAAGGCCGAGGCCGACGGGGACATGACCATCGTCCCGGACGGCGTGAGGACGGCCGGTTCCTCCGTATACAGCGACGTCTCGGAGAACAAACTGAGGCAGCTAGATATGAGCCGCAGGATCACCCTCCTGGCCATCGCCCGCTGCATGAAGGATAAGGCAGAGATCACCGGGACGGCCGCGGAGAAGACGTACCGCGTCGTATGCGAGGAGTACGAGGTTCCCGCACGCAAACATACCCAGTTCGCAGTCTACGTGCAGGATCTGGAGAAGAACGGTCTCATAAAGACGGAGACCCGGAGGGAGGAGGAGGGCGGCCGCGCCCTCTACATCGGCATCACCAACATCCCACCGAGGGAACTGGCCAGGAAACTGGAGTACATCATGGAGACCGATGCGGAGGAAGAGGATACCGAATGAAATGCGACCTCTGCGGCGCCCCCGCCGTAACTTTTGTCAGATACAACGGCACGCACCTCTGTGCGGACCACTTCGCCGATTACGTGGAGCGGAGGGTCAAGAGGGAGATCCGCAAGGAGGTCTCCCTGCACAGGGGCGACACGATCGGTGCCGCCGTCTCCGGAGGGAAGGACAGCATGGTCATGCTGAGTATCCTCCGTTCGCTTTTCAGCGAGAAGAACGGGATCCGTCTCGTGTGCATCTCGGTAGATGAGGGGATCGCGGGGTACCGCCCGCCGAGTCTCGATATAGTGAAGAAGTACTGTTCGGAGAATTCGATAGAATACAGGGAGCGCTCCTTTTCGGAGCTGGGTCTTTCGATGGACGAGGTCGCACCCGTCTCCGGCGGGAACAGTCCCTGCACCTACTGCGGTGTATTCCGCCGCAAACTGATGAACGACGAGGCCCGGAAGGCCGGCGCGAAGTTCCTCGCCACGGGCCACAATCTCGACGATATCGCGCAGTCGGTCATGATGAACATCGTCAGGGGAGATACGGAACGCCTTGCGCGTCTGGGCCCGCATACGGACAACATAAGGCCGGGTCTCATCCCCCGCTTCTATCCTCTGAGACTCATCCCGGAGAAGGAGTCCCTCCTGTATTCCATCGTCAGGGAGATCCCCCACTGGGACGGCGAATGCCCTTACTGGCAGGCGGCTCTCAGGAACGAGTACCGCGATATGGTGGATGGGCTCGAGGACAGGTCTCCCGGGTCGAAGTTCAGCATAGTGTCGTCCTACGACAAATTGAAACCTCTGCTCATGCAGGCCCATCCTCCCTATGAACCGAAATTCTGCGCCTGCGGCGAACCGTGCAACGGCGCCCGCTGCAAAGCGTGCGAATATGCGGAATATCTCACTGCGAAGATCAGAAATCCCTGAAGGGGACCAGGTCGCAGCATCCGCATTCGAGGCACATGGTCCCGCAGGTGCGGGTGTCCATCCCGTACCGGGAGAGGACGGCCTTGTGCATCCGCGCTATCTCCACCAGCACCTCCGGCGTGATCGGGGGCACATCCCCTATCGCTTTCTCCAGAGCCTCCCTGTTGTAACTGCTGCGCCTGAGCGAGCGGACCGTCGGGATGACACCCATTCCGCATATCTGGCACATGCAGTCCTCGAGATCTTCGCGGGTCTCCCCCATGCCGCAGATGATGTTGGATGTGACGTTCCCTTTCCCGAAACATTCTACGGCGTATCCGAGGCACTTCAGGATGTTCTCCCTATCGAGATCCGGGCATACCTTCGCGAAGATCTCAGGGGTGGCGGCCTGTATGTTGAGTTTGATCTCGTCGGCTCCCGCCTCCTTGAATCCGACGATCTGGATCCTGCTGTCCGCATAGGGCTCTATGCCGATTCTGATGTCCGGAAGGACCTTCCTCACGGCCTTTATGCAGGAGATGAATCTGTCCGCGGTGGCGTCCACATCCCCGCCGATGACTCCGCTGGTCAGGGATACCGCCTTCACGCGCATGTTCCTGTATGCTTCGAGGCATTTCCCGGCGATGTCTTCATCCGTGAGACCTTTGTAATCCTCTGCAGGCAGGCGGGGCGATGCGCAGAACGCACATCTGTATGAGCATCTCGGATCCAATGTGAAGAACGCCTGTTCCGGGCAGTGGTAGACCACGGGGTCGAATTCCACCCTGTCGAGAAAAGGTTCCCCGTTATGCGTGAGGAACAGGCTCCCGTCGTCCCTTTCATGAAGTTCGAATTCCCCCTTCCCGTAGGACACGCTCTTCTTCACGCGCATCCCTCCGAAGGAGAAGGCGACCGAGTCGCCTCCGGCGCCGGGGCCGGAGGTGGAATGGGATACCCTGACGGGGATCTCAAACCCTTCGGGGAGTTTCACTCCCCCGCCGAGTGCCAGTACAGCTTTTTTGAAGATCAGATCTTCTTCCATTTGGCCCCGTCCGCCGAATCTTCCAGCGCATATCCCGCTTCGGTGAGGCGGTCGCGGATCATGTCCGCGAGGTCGTATTGCTTGCGCTTCCTGAGTTCCTTCCTCAGGTCGATGAGGATGCCCATGACGTCTGCGAAGGAACCGTCGTCCTTCTCCTCTTCGGGGAAGATGCCCAGTACGCCGTCGATCTCCTTCAGGAATCCGAGTATGAGGGATGCGCCCTCTTTGGTCATGGTCTTCTCCGAGAGCATTCTGTTGGTGGTGCGGGCGAGGTCGAACAGGGATTCTATCGCTGCGCGGGTGTTGAAGTCATCGTCCATGGATGCCATGAACCTCTCCCTCGCACCGTCGGCAGCCTCCGCGGCCGCCTCGGGGGATCCGGAGGGTCCGTCGCGGGCGCAGGCCTGCAGGTCGCGGTAGTTGTTCCAGAGTCTCTTCAGCGCCGCCTCGGCCTCCCGCATGTTTTCCTCGCCGTAGGCGAGGGGGCTGCTGTAGTGGGTGTTGAGGTAGTAGAAACGGATGGTGTACCTGTCGAACTCGGCCGCCACGTCCTCCACCTTGAAGAAGTTCTTCAGGGATTTGGACATCTTCACGGTCTTCCCGTCGGCGCCCTTGGTCTCCAGCATACCGTTGTGCATCCAGTAATGTGCCAGATGGGTCCCGGTGCATGCCTCCGTCTGGAGGATCTCGTTCTCGTGGTGCGGGAATACGAGGTCGTTGCCCCCGCCGTGGATGTCGATGACGTCGCCCAGGTGGTGCCTGATCATGGCGGAGCACTCGATGTGCCATCCCGGTCTCCCCTTGCCCCAGGGCGAGTCCCAGGACACCTCCCCGGGTTTCGCTCCCTTCCACACGGCGAAATCCAGAGGATCCTCCTTGTCGTCGTTGGGGTCGATCCTGCCGGAGGAACGCATCTCCTCGATGGTCCTGTTGGAGAGGATCCCGTAGTCGGGGATCTTCCTGACCCTGAAGTACACGCTTCCGTCCTTGGTGGGGTATCCGTACCCCTTGTCGACGATCTCCTTCACCATGTCGATGATATAGGGCATGCTCGTGCTCGCCTGGGGGTAGATGTCCGCACGGCGCACGCCGAGTTTCTCGATGTCCTCGAAATACTTCTTGATGTATTCCGCGCTGAGGTCCAGGGCTTCCACGCCCCTCTCCGCGGCGCGGTTGATGATCTTGTCGTCCACATCCGTGAAGTTGGTCACGAAGGTGACATCGTACCCGAGGTAGCGGAGGTATCTGTTCACCACGTCGAAGACGATGATGCTCCTGGCGTGCCCCATGTGGATGTCGTCGTAGACGGTCACCCCGCAGACGTACATCTTCACTTTTCCGGGCTCTATCGGTACGAATTCCTCCTTCCTGTTGGTGAGGTTGTTGTGGATCATCAGACTCATTGCGCTCAGGACTCCTTATTCTGTTTCATCAGGGATTCCGTAAGGGCGCGGAGACGCTCTATCTCCGCCTCCATGCGGTTCATACGCTCCTCGACGACGTCGGGGAGGCGGTTGTGGTCGAGGACGTCCTTCATGTCGACGCGGACGCCGTTCATGTTGACTATCCTGCCGGGGACGCCGACCACGGTGCAGTTCGGGGGGACGTCCTTCACCACCACAGACCCGGCGCCTATCCTCACGTCGTCGCCGATGGTGATGTTCCCGAGGACGATGGCACCCGCACCGACAACGATGCGGCTGCCGAGGGTGGGGTGTCTCTTCCCTTTGCTGGACGATACTCCCCCGAGGGTGACCCCCTGGTAGAGGGTGACGTCGTCGCCGATGACGGCGGTCTCGCCGATGACCACGCCGGTGGCGTGGTCTATGAAGAACCTCTCGCCGACGGTGGCGCCGGGGTGTATGTCGCAGCCCGTCTCCTGGTGGGCTTTGAAGTTCAGGGCGCGGGCCTCCTCGAGTTTTCCCGCGAGCCAGAGCTCGTGGCTCTCCCTGTACATGCATACCGCGCGGAATCCGGTGTGGTACTTCTTGGCGTCGTTCTCGTCGATGATGGCGGGGTCGCGGTCCATGACCGCTTTGAGGTCTCCGGGATAGTAGTCCATCTTCAATCGGGCTCTAATCCGCCGTACAGTAATTAAGGGTTTTCCGCGCACGCAGAAAATTATGCGTGCGCGGGCGGGGGTTTCAGTGCCTGTGTCTGACCGCGATGCCGGCGACGATCAGGATGATGACGAGCACGGCGGCCCCGAGGATCATCGGGTTCTCCGTCAGAGAGGAGAGGATGCCTTCCTCCTTCTCGGTGTAGACGGCATAGACGGTCATGTCGTTCGGTGCGATGGTGTATTCCCAGGAACCCCTGTATCCCTCTTTGGAGGGGACATTGGGGGTGTCCAGTTTCTCATCGTCCATGGTGAAGGTGCACGTTCCGACGGTGATACCGTCGGCAACGAACGTGGCCGTGTATTCGATGGGGGTGTAGACCGCATTGACGGTCGTATTCTTAAGTGCCAGAGTATAGCTTTCCCACATACAGGTGTATCCCGCCTTGGCGGGTACCGCGGGTTCGGTGATGCCCTTGCCTATATTCTCGACGGTGACGGTCCTCTCGCCTGCATTGTTCCCGTCCGCCTTGAAGACGATTCTGTATTCCACGGGTGTGTACGCCGGTTCTGCGGTGATGTCGTCCGCCGTTATGGTGTAGTTCCACGATCCGAAGTAATGCTCCCTCAGGGGAACGGAAGGTTCGTCCGAGATCTTACTGTCCTCGACGGTGAAGGTACGTGTTCCGAGAGTGGTGCCGTCGGCGACGAACGTGGCCGTGTATTCGATGGGGGTGTAGACCGCATCGACGGTCATGTTCTCAAGTGCCGGGGTGTAGTCTTCCCATACGCCGGCGTATCCCGCCTTGGCGGGTACTGCGGGTTCGGTGATGCCCTCGCCTATGTTTTCCACGGTGACAATCCTCTCACCCGCACTGTTCCCGTCCGCCTTGAAGACGATCCTGTATTCGACGGCGGTGTAGACCGCATCGACGGTCATGTTCTCAAGTGCCAGAGTATAGCTTTCCCATACGCCGGTGTATCCCGCCTTGGCGGGAACTCCGGGTTCGGTCACCGTGTCGGTGACATTTCCGAAGGCCGAGGTCCCGACGGTCTTCCCGTCGGCCGCGAAGTAGATCGTATATAGGTCGTTCCACTTCGCATACAGCGTCGCATCGCCGGTGACGGTGTATTCCGTGCCCGCCTCATACTTGGTGCCGGTGCATTCGGGATCGGTATACCATCCTGCGAAGGTATTGGTCCCGAAAACGGGTTTCGGAAGAGTGAACTTCTCCCCTTTGTTCTTCGTGACGGATTCTACCGCATCGCCTCCGTTGGCGGAGAAGGTGACGGTTCCTCCGGGGACATAGGCGGTGTCGGCGAGGGCCGGCAGGGTGAATCCGTCCTTCAGGGTAAGGTCCGGGTTATGGGATTTGGATATGGCGATGGCGGGACCGTCCTCGGTTGTTATTCCCACGGTGCCGAGTCCCGCAAGGAGATAATTGTAGACCGTCGGAGTCTGGTCGTCCCAGGTGCAGTCCACGAGATACCATTTCCCGTCCTCCATCTGGACGTAATTCCACATGTGGCCTTCGCCATCGGAGGCTTCTGCGCCCCTGGCGGTCCCGGTGACGGCTATGCAGGGGATGTCGTATCTGTCGCAGAGGAGTTTGAAACTCTTCGCATACGCTTCGCAGACGACCCTGTGGTCCCCGGCGAGGGCGGTATATGCGGAGCGGATCTCCGCCGACTTCTCCGTACTGTCCCCGGTCAGGTCGTAGATGAGTTCTCCGACGATGGCGTCATGGATGGATTTCACCGCACTGTATCTGCTGGCAGTGTTCACGGATATGCTGTCGACGGCCGCATCGAGAAGATTTTTGTCCGCTGCGGTCGTATCGAATGCGCTTGAAAGGGTATAGGAGACGTCCGTAACTTCCGTTATGGTCCCATCCAGTGACGACATCGAGTATTCCGATCCGATCCCGTTGCCTATCCAATACAGATCCGGTCTTTCGGCCTTCAATGCGGAAAGGGCTTGGTTCATGGACGTATTCATAGCCGATTTTATGCCGTCCTCAGTCTTATCCGGGAACCAATCCATGTCCATATCCACGGTGAATTTTTTCCCGCCTACATCCATGGAACAGGCTCCGTCGTAGACGGCCTTCCCGATGTCGTCCAGCTGGTTGTAGTAATACTTGGTATAATCCGCCGTATCCGCTTCGGATCCGTCGGAATACACCGACAGCACTGCTAATGCGGATACAAGGGCGACCGCTAGAACGGCCATCTTCGTCGCTGCGGAGGTCATATTACGAAACCCCCGTCGGCGTATTAAACCGTTTTCAGTTTTCGAACCCTTCTCCGTCCCTTTCCTGCGCCGCAGGCGCAAAGTTCACCGCAGGGCAGGGTCCGTAGCAGTGCATGCAGAATATGCAGTCCTCCTCGCGGATACGGACCTTCCCGTCCTCCATATACAGGGCATGGGTGTCGCACCTGGCCGCACACAGCCCGCATCCGACGCAGTTGAACGCCCTCGCTATGAGCTGCGCGGCCCGGTCCATCTGAGTCTTTGCATCGTTCTCCACGAAGGCCTTGCTGATTATGGATCCGGCCCCGTAGAACGTGACGTAGTTGGCCGTGAGGGAATCCTCCTCCGTGTTCAGCTGCACCACCCATCCGAGGGCGTGGGCGAAGGGTTCCAGTTTCGTCAGGTCGATGGGGCGGGACAGGGCGGCCTCGATGCTGTATCCGAGGGTGCAGGGGGAGTATCCGTCCTGCACCCTGATGGCCACGGGGCCCCCTTCGGCGTCCTCCTGCTTCCTCACCTTCATCGGCGGGACCTCCTTCCCGGTGATCCTCTGGATCTCGTCCTTCACCGACTTGGGGGCGGTCTTCCATCTCCACAGTCCGTATTTCTTCCATTCCTCCGGAAGTCCGCTCTTCTCCGAGTATTCGGAGAGATATCTGTCCCACTCCGGATATCTGGCACTTGCGCTCGACACGGTGTCGAGGTCGGCCATGTCGGACGCGGGGCACATGAAGCATCCGATTCTGTCGAGGCCGTGGGCGTACCACGTGTTGTAGGGCTCCTTCTTGTAGAATATGTAGAGCCACACATGCATGGCCATCCAGCTCTGGATGGGGGATGCCCCGATCTGTCCGGGGGTCCAGGGGTTCTTCCAGATCCTGGGCTTGGCGTTCCTGGCCTCCGACTCGTATTTCCTCTGGCCTATGAAGGACAGGACCCCGTCGGGGAAGTTCCCGGTGATGAGGCTCACGGTGGGGCCCAGTTTGTTGGTCTTGCAGCACCATCTGTAGTCCTTCGCAGGGGGACCGAAGTACACCAGATTCCCGAAGAATGCATTCTTCGGAGGCTCCTGCTCGATAAGTGCCAGATGATGCCTTTCCGCGAAATCGTGGACGTATTTCACGGTCTCGTCGAGTTCCAATCCCGTGTTCACGAACATGGGTCTGATGTCCGTCTCCGCGTCCATGGCGAGGAGCATGACGGCGAGGGAATCCTTCCCTCCGGAGAACGACACGACCGTGGGGAGACTGTACTGCTCCATCGTCTTCCTGATGAAGGCGACGGCCTCGTCCCTCCTCTTCTCGATGACGGCGCGGTTGGCCTCCACCGCATCGTCCCATGTATGTGCCAGATCCGAGGATACCGGTTCTTCGGGCTTGTGCCACCGGGTCTTCACGGAGATGCCGCGTTCGGATTCCTTCATCTCCTTCCCTGACATCTTCGCCACGCCGGTCCCCACTACGGTCCTGTCCGCGGTGACCATTATGACCTCGTCGTCCGCCTTTATGTCCGGATCGGCGTCGGCCACCCCCGGCGCCATCAGGTTCCTGTTCTCCCTGATGAACGGGACGGCCTCGTCTTCCACCGTGACCCACCCTTTCGTCATGGTCTCCGCGATCCTCATCGCACCCTGGGTGCGGATGATGAATCTCCATCCGGCCCCGAGGTCGTATCTGAGGGTGGCCACCACGGCCCCGTCGGCGAGGACCTCCTCCATCCTGTCTATCGCAGGCGCCTTGTTCATGACCGCCAGGTGTCCCTCGGGGATGAGGGCCTTCCCGCATCCTTCCCCGAAACAGGAATCCGCCATCTTCCTGACCCTTTCGATGTCGTAATCGAATGCGGGACGGGAGTCCGCCGGCGGGGTGAGTTCCGTCATATGCGTCTCGGTTCCGCAGACTGCGCAGGTTTTCGATTCCATTATAGGAAGATTGCAACGGGGACACCACCTGAGGTGGTTCTTTCCCAGCTTGGTCATGGCCATGGCGTTATGTAGAAAGACGCTGGATTTATACTGTTGGTCGGACGGTTTTTTATACCGAATACGGCTAGGGCGCTCTCTGAAGAAACACCGCACCGTTCCGGGTGCGGCATATGCATACGGTCATCACAGGGTGGAAACACATGCGCTCATCTGGCGGGAAAATCATCTGGGGGTCCGCGGCGGCGGGCATACTCGTATGTCTTGCGGCATTCTGCATTCTGCCGGCGGACGGCTCCGAAGCCGAAGGTACCGGATACGAGGTCTCCTTCGATCCCGGGATCGTCGGTGTCGCCGTCCCCGAGACCCTCGTCACGGGATCCTCCGGGGCCCTTACGGAGGCCCTTCCGGTCCTGAAATGTCCGGGATATTCATTCGGCGGATGGTACGCCGACGGCGTCAGGATAAGGAACAGCACCGTGTTTACCGCGGACACTGTGGCACATGCGCATTGGACGAAGGTATTCTCCGACGTCTACACGGTATACTTCCGTGCGGATACGGCCGGGACCGAGACTCCCGTCCTCCCCTCCGAGGTCGCCACTACCGGTCTCGGCACGGCGGTACTCCCCGACGGACCCTCCTGTGTCGGAATGGCGTTCTCCGGGTGGTACACGTCCCCCGAGTGCCTCCCGTCCCAGAAGGTCGTCTCCGGAACCACGCTTTTCGCATGCGATGCGGCCCTCTACGCCGGATGGGAAGGCACCGCCGTCGGGTACATCGTGTCCCTGAGCACCGGTCTCAGCATCCTCGACGACCCCGATGCCGTAACCACCGACGGCAGCGGCCGTGCCGATCTCCCGTCCCTCCGCATGGGCGGGAAGGAGTTCCTCGGATGGTACACCCCCGAGGGGAAGAAGGTCTCCGGGACCACCGTGTACACGTCCGACATCACACTCTGCGCCCGCTGGGCGGATGTCCCGAAGGACTGGCTGCCGGCGCTGTGGGCTGTATTCATCGGGATATTCCTGGTAACCGCCCTGCGGGCCGTAGACCGCTTCTACGGACGGTCCGAACATGCCGATTTTCCCGAGTCTCTGTAAGTTTTAAAAAAGGGGTTCGGCATGTATGGCCGAAAGAGGACTGACAGCCATGCAGAAGAGAATCAAGGCATCCAGGCGTTCAATGGGAATGAATTATGCGATCCGCGAGATCACCGTACCCGCCGCCGCTGCCGCTGCGCGTGGCACCAAGATGTACAATTTCAACATCGGGGATCCCAACAAGTGGGATTTCGAGACCCCCGAATACTTCAAGGAGACACTCAGGCAGGCCGTGGACGCCACCGACAACGGATACGGCGACTCCCAGGGCAACCTCGACCTCAGACAGGCCATCGTGGACAGGGAGTACGAGAAGAACGGCGTACGCATCGACGCGGCCGACGTCTACGTCACCGCCGGGGTCAGCGAATGCATCAACGTCATGATGGGCGCCATGGTGGAACCGGGCGACGAGGTGATGGTGCCCGGGCCCGGGTACCCCAACTACGTCCAGTACATCAACTTCTTCGAGGGGAAGACCGTCCCCTACAGGATGATCGAGGAGGAGGACTGGGCTCCCGATGTGGATATGATCCGCGCCCGCATCACCGACAGGACGAAGGCCATCGTGGTCATCAACCCCAACAACCCCACAGGTGCCGTCTACAGGGAGAAGGACCTCCGCGATATCGGAGACATCGCCGCGGAATACGGCATCCCCGTGATCTCCGACGAGATTTACGACAAGATCGTGTTCGACGGGAAGTTCTTCTCCATGTCCCGTCTCCCCGACGACATACCCAGAGTGATTCTCAACGGGTTCTCCAAGGTCAACCTGATGCCGGGATGGAGGCAGGGATACTGCTATTTCATGGACAGGAACGGCCTCATGGACGAGGTCCGCGAGGGTATGATAAAGCAGTTCCGTGCGAGGATCTGCGCCAACGTCCCCTGTCAGGAGGCCGCCAGAGTTTCGCTGCAGGGTCCGCAGGATTATATCGTGGACATGAACAGGAAGCTCAGGGAGAGGGCGGAGTACAGTTACAAGAGGATCAACGAGATCCCGGGACTGAGCACCAATAAGCCCCGTGGCGCCCTCTACATCTTCCCGAAGGTGGAACTCACCGACTGGAAGACCGACAAGGAGTTCGTCTACGACCTGATCGACAAGACGGGTATCGTCATGGTCCATGGGTCCGGTTTCTGCGAGGAGTTCGGTCAGAGCCACTTCAGATCTATACTCCTTCCGCCGATGAAGACCCTGGAGGAGGCCTACGACCTCCTCGAGAAGTTCATGCTGAAGCACCAGTGACGCCCGTTTCCGCATCGCTGGCACAATTTAATGCCGGACGGGTTTCCCCGCCCGGCCCCGTGTTTACTGCGCCGGTGCCGGCGTCTCCTCATACATGTATTTCCTGCACAGGGGCAGGACTATCCCGCCGACGGCGTTGCCGGCGATGACGGTGAGGATGAAGAGGAACGCATCGAGGGTGAACTCCCCTGCGGCGCAGAAGTAGAACATGTCCGCGATCGAGTGTTCGAACCCGGCCAGTATGAAGACGGGGACGCAGACGAAGGTAGCGAGGTAGCTTTTCCTCGTTTTGTAGAAGTCGGCCGCGATGAACATCAGCATCCCGCAGAAGACACCTTTGCAGAAGACTCTCCACCAGTCGATGTCCACGTCGAGACGGGCATCCACCAGGAGGACCTGTGCGGCTTCCGACATCGGGATCATGTATCCGATTATCAGCGCACCCACGAAATTGCCGAGGATAATCACCACGAGGTCGATGATGTAGGATGGTTTGTTGTCGACGGCGTATCCCACTTTTCCGGTATAGAGGTCCAATCCGAACGTGAAGACCGTGAGAAGACCGATGGAGAAGAGGATTGCTCCGACCCATTTGTATTCAGATGTGACCATACCCATGAAGATACAGCCGCCCAAGCCGATGGCGATACCCGCGAGTACCGCCCTGAGGAAACATTTCAGGTAATGTTGTATCATATTTTACGCACCCCATAAGACTCCGCACGGTTTCTCCTATTGTACAGAACGGGACAGGCGGGCGCCGAATGGTTTACGTTTGTTTGGAACCTTCATCAACAGTTATAAGGCTGATGCATACAAGGGGTACGTCAGATGCCGTACCCGGCGAATCTCTGCCACTTCTCCTTCGGGAACACATATCTTTCCAGCAGTGCGCAGACTGCTGCGGTGCAGACGAGTGCGAAGACTGCGCCTGCGGTGACGTCGGTGGGCCAGTGCACGAAGAGGTACAGTCTCGAGAATGCAACGAATGCGGCGCAGACCATGAGTGCAATCCCCGCTTTCCTGTAATGTGTCAGTACGGAAAATGCGAATACGAATGCATTGGCCGTATGGCCCGACGGGAAGGAACTGCTCTGCGGTGCGGATATGATCAGTTCTGCAGGATATTCCTCGAACGGCCGTGCCCTGCCCACAATCTCCTTGAGGGAAATTTCGAACAGAATGTCGCAGACGGCTTCGGATACGAGGATGAGGAATCCTAAACCGCGGGTTTTCCGGGGAATCAGGAGAAGAAGTGCCAGACAGTAGGTTGCCGCGGTCGAGGCAAGGACATCCGCCGTTTCCGAGGCGATGTCCAATACTCCGCACGACATGCTGTCGCGGATCCATATCAGGATGTCCAGTTCCGACACGCGGACTGATTCTTCATGCAGGTATAAATAACCGTTCCGGCAGGCAGGATTCTCTCGGGACGGAATCATATGTGCCAGCATGGGTGTTTGCAATCGGCATACAGTTCGTTTTCTGCTGTCGGGATCGCATTGCTGCTGCGGGGCCGAACCCCATCAGAGGCTGTGTAAGCAATGAATAATGTCGAAAGGCGGGGAGTCCGACGCACCGGACTCCTAAGCTTCGGTGCGCCGGTACCGCCCGGCGGGAGGTGGTAAATCGTTTCGATTCACATCGAACGCCGGGGACACGGTCTCCGGGTTGTGATCAGGATCCTTTGGATCAAGATCACAATAGATATCCCATAAGGGGTATCTAAAAGTTGGCTCCGAATA
>CAVIJO010000023.1:0-16707 GCA_963643445.1 Candidatus Methanomethylophilaceae archaeon | reverse complement strand
TGCGGTCGTTTATCCTGTCCAGAAGGTTTTTGATGATCCAGTTTCCGCCGGAATTGACCCAGTAGGGTTTTGCAGTGAAGTTATCGGAAACGTAGTTCATGACGCTGAAGGGATTGTAGACCTCTGCGTTGCCGAATCTGTATCCGTCGTACCATTGTTTTACTTCTTCGAACTTCTCCGGACGGCCGAAATCGGAAAGGATCTGCTTCACTTCTGTTTCGGTGAAACCGAATCTTTCATCGGACTGTATTGAAAATATATTGTTGACTTTGATGTTGTTGAGGCCGGAGAATATGCTTTCTCCCGCGATCTGCGTTATCCCAGTGACGCAGGCCATCTGGAGGCTGTCGTTGTTCTTCAGTGCGGCGCACATGAAATCGCCCAGGAAATCCATCATGGGCCTGTGGGACTCGGAACCGTATGCGTCGGATACGGCACGGTCGTATTCGTCGATGAGGATTACGGCTTTCTGCCCGTATTTCCTCTCCAATAATCTGCACAGCAGAGGGATGCAGTCGCAGAGGTACTCCTCTTCCAGTGTCTTATCTAACACCTGCTGGAAGAAATCCTTCTCGTCGGATTCCAGCAGATTGGTCTTCAGGATATCCCGGAACCCGCCGAATACTTTCCACAGGGTTGCCTTGATGCGGAGTATGAATCCGGAATAATTCTGAGATTTGGTGTCCTTGAGGTCCAGATATATCACGGGGAATTTGTTCTTGTATTCCCCATACTCGGGATATTTGGAAATTTCCAGGCCGTCGAACCAATCGTTTCCCTCGTACTCCATGTTGAAGAATGCGTCCAACATAGAAAGATTGGTGGTCTTACCGAACCTTCTGGGTCTTGTGAATAGATAGACGCCCTTGCGGTTGGTGTCGAGGATGTCCTTGATGAGGAGGGACTTGTCGACATAGTACATGTCCTCCTTACGGAGTTCCCTGAACGACAGTCCTCCGGTGTCGATCTGTTTCATGATTTACCGATGTATCTGCGCATTGATAAAGAATCGTGCTGCATGCAGTGTCCGCAGGCATACGGAAACACACAGTCTTCCGATATCTGGAACATGTGTTTCCGGCTTTGTCGGAAAGGTATTTTCCGGGCCGTACGGCCCGGGACTCAGTTCTTGAAACTGTGGATGGGTGCGGGGATCCTTCCGCCGCGGTTCACGAAGTCCGCACAGCCGTAGGGATTTACCGGCATGATCTTCGCATTGCCGAGGAGTCCGCCGAGTTCGATGGAATCGCCCGCCTTCTTCCCGATCACGGGGATGACTCTGACTGCAGTGGTCTTCTGGTTGACCATTCCGATGGCCATCTCGTCGGCGATTATGCCCGATATGGTGGAGGCGGGCGTGTCTCCGGGGATGGCAATCATGTCAAGGCCCACGGAGCAGACGCAGGTCATGGCCTCGAGTTTTTCGAGGGTGAGGGCACCTATGGATGCGGCTTCGGCCATGGATGCATCCTCCGTCACCGGTATGAATGCGCCGGACAGTCCGCCGACGTACGAGGAGGCCATGATGCCTCCCTTCTTGACCTGGTCGTTCAGGATGGCGAGGGCGGCGGTGGTGCCGGGCGCACCGCAGTATTCCATCCCCATCTCGTGGATGATATCTGCGATGGAGTCTCCGACGGCGGGGGTGGGTGCCAGGGAGAGGTCCACGATGCCGAACGGGGTGTCGAGCCTCTTCGATGCCTCTTTGGCGACGAGCTGTCCCACGCGGGTGATCTTGAACGCAGTCTTCTTGATGGTCTCGCAGAGGGTCTCGAAACTTTCGCCCTTCACTTTGGATACGGCGGTCCTGACGACCCCGGGTCCGGATACCCCGACGTTGATGACCCTGTCCCCCTCGGTCACGCCGTGGAAGGCCCCGGCCATGAACGGGTTGTCGTCGGTGGGATTGCAGAACACGACGAGTTTGGCGCATCCGATGGAGTCCCGGTCCTTGGTGGCCTCGGCCGTCTCCACGACCTTCTCCCCCATGATCTTCACGGCATCCATGTCGATGCCGGTCTTGGTGGAGCCCAGCGATACGGACGAGCAGACGTGCTCGGTCTTCGCGAGGGCTTCCGGGATGGAATCGATGAGGAGTCTGTCGGCGGAGGTCATGCCTTTCTGGACGAGGGCGGAAAAGCCTCCGAGGAAGTTGACCCCGACCTTCCGGGATGCCTTCTCGAGGGCCTCCGCGATCTCCACGAAGTCCGCGGGGGTGTGACATGCGGGGGCACCGATGATGGCTGCAGGGGTGACGGACACCCTTTTGTTGATGACGGGGACGCCTATCTCGAGGGCGATCTCGTCCCCGACAGATACCAGGTCCTTTGCGTTCTCCGCGATCTTGGCGTAGATGTTCTCGCACAGGTCGTCGAGGTCGGGGGTCATACAGTCCAGCAGGGAGATCCCCATGGTGATGGTCCTCACGTCGAGATTCTCGCTGGAGACCATCTGGTTGGTTTCGATGATCTCTTTCAGGCTTACCATGCTATCAGATCCTGTGCATCATATCGAAGATTTCCTCGTGCTGCGCCTTGATGGAGCAGCCCACCTTCTCGGCGATGGCGTCGAGGTCGGCGGTGAGTTCCGGGAACGATTTCTTGTATTTTCCGAGGTCCACGATGAGAACCATGTTGATGTAGGCCTCGATGGTGGTCATGCTGAGATTCAGGATGTTGATGTCGTTCTCCGCGAAGTAGTTGCATACGGCTGCGATGATTCCTGTGTGGTCTTTTCCCACGAGGGTGACGACGGTTCTGTTTTTCATTGGGATTTGCCTTCCTTTTCCTTGTAGATGGCGTACTCCACCGAATCTAGGAGTGCGTATAACGAAGCCTCTATAACGTTTTCCGATACGCCGACGGTGGTCCATACGTGCTGTCCGTCCGTCGACGTGATCAGTACCCTGACGGCGGCGGCCGCAGCGGCTCTGCCGTCGAGTACGCGGACCTTGTAGTCCGTGAGTTTTACGCGGTCGATAACGGGGAAGAAGCGGGAGAGAGCCTTCCTCATGGCGTTGTCGAGGGCGTCGACGGGTCCGTTCCCGTCGGCGGCGGTGTGTTCGGTCCCTCCGCAGAGGTCGCTCACCTTTATGCTTGCCTCCGAGGTGAGGTGTCCGTCATCGTCGGAGTCGATGAAGAGACGGAATCCGCAGAGGCGGAACACCGGACCGATCTCGCCCCGCATCTTCCTGACCAGAAGTTCGAAGCTGGCGTCGGCGCCCTCGAACTGGTATCCTTCGGATTCCAGGGATTTCACGCGGCCGACGATGGCCTCGGAATCGCTGCCCTCGCTTATCCCGAGTTCCTTCAGTTTCTCGGATATGCTCGCCCTTCCGGCCATATCGGAGACGAGTATCCTCCTTCTGTTGCCCACGGCCGAGGGTTCGATGTGTTCGTAGGTGCGGCTGTTCTTCGAGAGGGCGGAGACGTGCATGCCCCCTTTGTGGGCGAAGGCGTCCTCCCCGACGAACGGGAGGCCGGCGGGGCGGACGGTGTTCTCGACGTCGGCGATGCCGGCCGAGAGTTCCGTGAGTCCTTCCATATCCAATCCGAGGTCCATTCCCAGTTTGAGGGAGAGGATCGGCATGACGGAGCATAGGTCGGCGTTGCCGCACCGCTCCCCTATGCCGTTTACCGTCCCCTGGACCATCGTTGCGCCCGCGGAGACGGCGGCGACGGAGTTGGCGACGGCGAGCCCGCAGTCGTTGTGGGCGTGGATGCCGACGGGCGTCCCCAGGGTCAGGAGGACGTCTTCGGTGGCCTCGGCGACGCGGTCGGGAAGGGTCCCGCCGTTGGTGTCGCAGAGGACGATCCAATCCGCACCCGCATCCGCGGCGGCCCCGAGGCATTCCATGGCGTAATCCCTGTCCGCATCATATCCGTCGAAGAAGTGTTCGGCGTCGAAAACGGCCTCTTTGCCGGAGTTTTTCAGGAAACGGACGGAGTCAGATATCATGGCGAGATTCTCTTCCAGGGAGGCCTTCAGCGCCTCCGTCACGTGGAAGTCCCAGGTCTTGCCGAATATGGTGCAGACGGGCGCGGGGGAACCCGCGAGGGCGGTCAGATTCGGGTCCTTCCGTACGTCGGTGCCGGGTCTGCGGGTGCTGCCGAACGCCGCGAGTCTCGAATCCCCGAGGGACGGGGGATCTGCGAAGAACGCGGTGTCCACGGGGTTGGATCCGGGCCATCCCCCCTCGATATACGGTATCCCGAATGCGGCGAGCCTGCGGGAGACCTCCCTTTTGTCCTCCGCCGAGAACGATATCCCGTTCCCCTGGGCGCCGTCGCGCAGCGACGTATCGTAGATGAAGATCTCACGCATGTCCGTATCTCTCGTCCAATATCGCAATGAGGTCGCTGAGGATGGCGGATGCCGTCTCGATCCTCCCCGCGCCGCGGCCGTTGATGGTGATGGGCCCGGCCAGATCGGCGTCGATCTGTGCGATGTTGAGCGTTCCCGAGATCCCGAGGGGGTGTCCGACGGGTATGAGTCTCGGGGATACCTCGAGGACGGTGTCGGACACCTCCCCGATCAGTCTGATGACCATGTTGTGGGATGCCGCCTGTGCGACCGCATCCGCGGTTATCCGGCTTATCCCGGTAATCTTGACGTCCTTGAAAGACACGTCCCTGTGGAACACGGAGTTGGCGATGATGACGCATTTGGCAGCGGTGTCGTAACCCTCCACATCGTTGGTGGGATCAGTCTCCGCATAGCCGAGCTGCTGCGCCTCCTTGAGGGCCTGCTCGTAGGGCTGTCCCTTGTCCATCTTGCTCAGGATGTAGTTGCAGGTGCCGTTGAATATGCCTCTGACGGAGCGGATCTTCTCGCCCACGAGGTTCTCGTGGCAGAGGTTGATTATGGGCATGGCCCCGCCGACGGTGCCCTCGAAACGGAATTTGC
Organism: Candidatus Methanomethylophilaceae archaeon; assembly: GCA_963643445.1. GTDB lineage: Archaea > Thermoplasmatota > Thermoplasmata > Methanomassiliicoccales > Methanomethylophilaceae > Methanomethylophilus. The sequence continues at coordinate 11,802 of CAVIJO010000023.1, read as the reverse complement.
ACCCGTTCTTCCTGGCGAGTCCGATGAGTTTGGAGAATTCCAGGGCGAGGGGTCCTTTGTTGACGGTGATGACGTCCTTCCCGCACTCCAGGGCGTAGGTGATGTTGACGAGTCCGACCCCGCCGGTCTTTATGTCGGTGGGGGTGACCTCTATCAGGAGGTCGTATTCCGCGGAACCGAGGACGGCCCTGCTGTCGGTGTAGGTCTCGTCGCCCACGGTGCGGGTGTTCTTCTTCCTCTCGAGGATCTTCCCGAGATCGAGGCCCTCCGGGTCCCTCGCGACGGTCTTCGAGTCCATGATGCAGACGACCTTCGGTTCGGATCCGTATCTGGCGGAGAGGAACTCCTTCCTCCTGATGAGCACCTCGGCGACCCCCTGGCCCACGGTTCCGAATCCCGATATGGCTACGGATACCGTGTTCACAGCCCCCTTACGAGCATGAGGCCGTCGCGGTCGCAGGACTGTACGAAGAAGGAGTCCAGTTTGTCCCTGTCGCCGGTGCTGCGGAGTTCTGCGGTGATGAGGGCGGTGCGGGTGCCGGATGCGGACCTGTTGCTGGAATATCCGACGTCCACGGATTCGAAGACGACTATCTCGGACGCCCTGTCAATGAGGCTGTCCACGTAGGCCGCGTTGAACTTCCCGAGGACCATGTACTCGGTGGTGACGGTCTCGTAGACGGATCCCATCTTGGAGATTATGATGTCCATCGATTTCCAGATGGCCTTCAGCTGGTCGAGCTGTCCGCTGGTGGACACCTCGAAAGTCACGCTTACGAGGATCCTCTGGTTGACTGTCTGTTCGCGGTCGTGGACGACGCCGACAATGTTGCCGTCCACCATCGATATGGGCTCGAGGGAGCCGACCAGCTGGCCGGGGAGGTCCCTCACGTAGAGCTCTGCGTTCACCATCATTTCGGATCACCGGGGACAGATCCCCTGATTCTGTCCGACTCATGCGCATCATAATATAAAAAAAGAGATACGCACGCGCACCCGTGCGTACGTGTGCTGCGGCGCCCGGACCGGATGCATACGGATGCAGTGAGGGAAGACACAAGCAGTGTTACGGACTTAGGTAACTTTTATTACCGAACCTGCCATATGCCGCCGTATGCGCAGGATCGCCATATACGGCAAGGGCGGGATAGGGAAGTCCACGACTTCCTCCAACATAACCGACGCCCTCGCGGAGGCTGGGAAGAAGGTCATACAGATCGGATGCGACCCCAAGGCCGATTCCACACGGCTCCTCACGGGGACCGACAGGCCCGTGACGGTCCTCGATCTCATGAGGGAAGGGAAGGATATCGAGCTGGGGGATTTCGTCCGCGAGGGCAGGCACGGATGTCTGTGCGTCGAATGCGGGGGTCCCCGTCCCGGTATGGGATGTGCGGGCCGCGGCATCATGGCCGCCTTCGCGGAGATGGAGCGTCTCGATGCCGTCTCCGAATATGACCCAGATGTGATAATCTACGATGTCCTCGGGGACGTGGTGTGCGGCGGGTTCGCCATGCCCATAAGGAACGGGTACGCCCGCGACGTGTTCGTGGTGACGTCCGGCGAGATGATGTCCCTGTATGCGGCATCCAACATCGCCTCGGCGGTGGAGGGGTTCAGGGACGACGGCTACGCCCGTTTCGGCGGACTTATCCAGAATTCGAGGAACGTGAAGGACGAGGATTCGCTCGTGGATGCGGCGGCCGCAGAGATGGGCAGCAGAACCGTCTACAGGTTGCCAAGGAGCCCGGAGGTGCAGGCCTGCGAGGCGCTGAAGACCACCGTCGTCTCGGGCGCCCCCGACTCTCCGATGGCGGAAGAATACAGGAAGCTGGCACATTTGCTCGAGGAGATGTCAGAGGATGTCTCCGGAGGCATGAGGCTCGGCGGTTCCCCCGAAGGTTGTGACTGCAGTGACTAAAGGTATAATGATAGCAGGGTACGGTACAAGGAAAGGCAACCTCGAGGAGATTCTCGGAAAACAGGCCGCACGTATAAGGGCGAGGGGGATTCCCAACGTCTATGTCGGATATTTCAGGGTGAGTTCCCCTTCGATCCCGGAGGCCCTGGAGAAAATGGTCTCCGACGGCATCGACGACGTCCTTGTCCTGCCTTATTACATCGCGGAGGGAAGACTCACCTATGAGATGATCCCCGGGAAACTGGGTATTTCCGGGAATGCGGGCGTGACGGAGGTCGGCGGAAAGAAGGTGAAGGTGCGCATGGCACCCGCCTTCGGCCTCAGTCCCGTTCTCACTGATATCGTGTGCGACAGGATCGCCGATGCCGGCGGATCTTTCGGGGACGGCATCATGGTCCTCGGCCATGGTTCCAGGGATGACCTCTCCGGCAACAGGGAGATCATGGAGATCACAGCGGAGCGCCTGAAAGCCAGAGGGTACACGCACACGGTGTATTCCTTCAACGAATTCTGCGAACCCCCCATCGCCGATGCAGTGGAGGTCCTCGTATCCGGGGGAGCGGACAGGATCGTCGCAGTGCCTCTGTTCATCGCCATGGGACTCCATCTGGGACAGGAGGTCCCGGAGCAGATCGGCATCCCCGCCTATTCCTCCGGAGGAGACATCTCTGTCGGCGGAAAGAAGATCCCCGTAGCATACACGAGGCCCGTGGAGGATGACCCCCGCCTCCTGGAGATCATGGTCTCCGCATCCGAAAATTTCTACGGTATGTGAGCATAAGGGGTCCCCATGAAAGGAGTTCTGCTCATCGGCTACGGTACCCGGAAGGGGAACCTGGAGGAGATCCTCGGGAAACAGTTGGCGAGACTGAAGGCGAGAGGACGCAGAAACGTCTACCAGGCGTATTTCAGGGTTACCTCCCCCTCGATCCCGGAGGCCCTGGAGAGAATGGTCTCCGACGGTGTCGACGATATCCTCGCCGTGCCGTACTACATCGCCGAGGGAAGGCTTACCTACGAACTTATCCCCGGGAAGATGGGGATGCCGATAGGGGGCTGCGGCGAGACGGAGATATGTGGGAGAAAGGTCAGAATATCGATGGCTCCCGCCTTCGGGATGACCCGCGTCCTCTTCAGTATCCTGTGCGACAGGATCGCCGAATCCGGCTGCGGGAAGGACGACGGGATCCTCGTCGTGGGACACGGGTCCCGCGATACGGGGAGCAGCAACAGGGCGATAGTGTCCATGAACGCGGACCGCCTGCGCGGGGCAGGTTATTCCCGTGTCGCATATGCCTTCAACGAGTTCGACGAACCGTCCGTGGAGGACGCCGTGAGGGAACTCGTCTCGGAAGGCGCGGAGAGGATAGCAGTCCTTCCCCTCTTCATAGCCAGAGGGATACACCTCTGCGAAGAGGTGCCAGAGAAAATCGGTATCCCGCCGTATTCCGGCGGCGGGGAGATATGTATCGGCGGAAGGAAGGCCTCTGTGTTGTATATGAGGCCCGTGGAGGATGACCCCCGCCTTCTGGAACTGATCGATTCGGAAATAGCGGATTTCTACGGAGACAGATTATGAAAGTACTTATTCTCGATACGGTGCACGGGGGCAAAGTCCTCGCCAAATGCTATCTGAACAGAGGAGACGAGGTCACGGCCGTCGATGTGTACAAGGTGACCCCGGGCGACATCCTGAAGGACATGCGCCACATGGGTGCGAGGATCGCGGATTCCGCCCCGGCGGAACATTTCGACCTGCTCGTGATGCCGTGCCACTGCCCCGATTCGTTCATAGGGGAGGCGGAGTACGGCAGGAGGATCTTCTTCTCCGAGGCGGTGAAGGAACTGATCTCCGACAGGAGGTTCAGGATAGAGATCACCGGGGTCAAGGGAAAAACCAGCACATGTTACGTGCTGGCACATCTGCTTTCGCAGTCCGGGAGGAAGGTGTATCTGCATACCTCGAGAGGTATGGGGCCTTACGCCATGGGGAGGCATTTCATCACGGAATTGAAGTCCATCGCCCCTCCGATGCTGCTGACCCTGCCCAAGGGCGAGTACGACGTCATGATCTGCGAGGTCTCCCTAGGAGGTTCCGGGAAGGCGGACATCGCCGGCATAACGAACCTTCTGGAGGACTACGGCATCGCGAAGAACACCAGGAAGGCGGAGTCCGGGAAGAAGGACATCCTCTGCGACGGGATCAACATCGTTCCCGGGTCCGAGAAGGATATATGGGAGAAGTACGGCAAACCCCTCAGAACCTACGGGAAGAGGGTGGCGGCCGTCGGGAAACCGGAGTTCGGGAAGCCCCTGAAGGTGTCTGTGGAGTACCGCGGGAAGCATGACGCCGAACTAGGATCCGGATATCTGGCACTTCAGTATCTCGACGCCATGGACATGGCTCTGGAAATCTGCGACGCCATGGATGTCCCGGCGGAAACGGTCCTGGAGGGTCTGCGCACGTTCCCCGGGGTGCCCGGCAGGGGCGAGGTCTCCGTCGAGAAGGGTGTCAGATACCTGCGCGACAGGAATCCTGGCATATCCCACATGTCCGTGGAGAGGACGCTGTCCTGCCTGAAGGAGATGGGTGCGCTGGATGATGCGGTGCTCATCATCGACCCCGTGAGCAGGAAGGTCTGCGACAAGATGGACAGGGATCTCATCGGGGAGGTGGCCGCGAAATACGGCGTCCCGATGGTTGTGACCGACGGGAAGGGTTCCGAGGAGGATGTTCCCGAAGGGAAGACGACGGTCATCAGGATGTTCAAGGAGGGCTACCAGTGACCGCGCCGGTCATCCACCCCCGTCCCAACCCCATCGTGGCGGCCATGTACACGGTCCGCGACATGGATGTGGACGTCATCGTCCTGCACGGGCCCGCCGGATGCAGTTTCATGGCATCGAGGCCTCTGGAGAATGCAGGCGTGAGGGTGGTGACCTCGGCGATGAAGGACAGCGACCTCATATTCGGCGGGACGGAGTCCCTCGTCAGGACGCTGAAGGAGGTCAAGAACAAATTCAGTCCCAAGACCGTGGCGGTCGTGGGCACATGTGCCAGCACCATAATCGGTGACGACATCTCCGCCGCCATCAAGAGGGCGGACATCGGCTGCACCGTATTTGCGGTGGACTGCCACGGATGCATGGCCGCCAACACGGACGGTGCGATAAGGGCCATGAAGGCGGGCGCCGCGGCGGGAGTGATTCCGCAGGCGGAATGCGACCGTCAGACGGCCCTGCTCAAAGCGGCCACGGAGCTGGAGAAGCAGAGGGGGATGGCCGCGAAGACGTATCTGTCCCCGGCGGTGAGCCCTACGAAACTGCGCGTGTGCAGGAGAATCGCCTCGGCACTGAAGGAAGGGAGGAAGGTGGCGGTGGTGATGCTCGCCAAGAAGGAACTTGCGTACCGTTTCGCCGACATGTTCGTGGCCGCAGACGAGGCCCGCAGGAAACTGGGCGGGCAGACGTTCTTCGCCGCCAATATGGATCCCTCCGTCGGTCTTCCGAGGATAAGGAGGTACTGCACCAACATCTCGGCGGAGCTGGATGCGGACGGCGTGACGCTCGACGCAGTCGTCGGAGGACTCGACGAGTATGCCGTGGCCGGGGAGAGGCTGAAGGAGTGCGTGGATGCATTCGGACCCGACCTGACGGTGCTGCTGGGCATCTGCCACGCCTATCCCGATCCGAAGAAGGACGACATCCTCATAACGGATCAGCCGAGGGAGCTCGCCAATTATCTCAACCAGAATTTCCTCTATGCCGTCGGCGAGGTGTCGTCCCACAACATGGTCATGGGTGCCACAGGCATAGTCCACCTCGAGACCGCCGATACCCTGAGGGAGATAGTCCGGGAGATGTGAGATGAAGGGGATCGTGATCTCCGGCACCGGTTCCGCTGTCGGGAAGACGTCGGTGGCCACGGGGCTCATGTCCGTCCTGTCCAAGAGGTACAGGGTGCAGGCTTTCAAGGCCGGACCTGATTTCATAGACCCCATGTACCACACGGCGGCCACCGGCCGTCCGTCCAGGAATCTCGATTCTTTCCTCCTGTCCGACGACAGGATAAGAAATGCGGCGGGTTACGCATCGAAGGGTGCGGACCTGTGCATCGTGGAAGGCGTCAGGGGGCTTTACGAGGGGTTCACGGGGGACGGGGACATCGGTTCCACCGCATACATCGCAAAACTGCTGGGTTTCCCCGTGGTGCTGGTGGTGGATGCGGGTTCGCTCACCAGGAGCGCCGCGGCCATGGTCAACGGGTTCCGTTCGTTCGATCCAGGGGTGAAGATCGCCGGGGTGATCTTCAACAAAGTCTCCGGGAGGCAGCATTCCGACAAACTCGATGTCGCGATGGAGACGTACTGCCGCGGAGTAAAGGTCCTCGGAAAGATCCCGAAGGACAGGGAGAACGTTCTCGGGCAGAGGCATCTGGGTCTCAAGACCCTCCATTCGTTCGACAGGGGCGAGATCGAACCCCTGGAGAAGCTCGTGGATCCGGTGGACACGGACATGCTGATGGGCATCGCGGAGGAATGCACGGCGGATCTGCCGGCGGATTCCCCGTATGTGAGGAGGAAGGCGGGGATGAAGGCGGCCGTTCCCATGGACGACGCCTACTCGTTCTACTACCGCGAGAACCTGGAGTGTCTGGAGGCCTCCGGCATAGAGGTCAGGACTTTCAGGCCCGCGGACGGGGAGCATCTGCCGGATGCGGACATGGCGTATCTGGGGGGAGGATATCCGGAACTCTATGCGGAGAGGATATCGTCCAACAGGGATTTCCTGGAAGGTCTGAAGAACATGTCCCTGGAAGGGAAGCCGATCCTGGGGGAGTGCGGAGGCCTGATGACCCTGTGTTCCTCCCTGACGGATAAGTCCGGGAAGAGGCATCCCATGTCGGGGGTGTTCGGAGCGGAGGCCGTGTTCGCGGATAAGAGGCACGGACCCACCTACGTTCTGGCGGAGGCCAACGGGAAGAACCCCCTGTTCAGGGGACCCATGAGGGGTCACGAGTATCATTACTCCGAGGTACTGGCACATCCGGATTCGGACTTCTGCTTCGATCTTGAAAGAGGGCTCGGGATAAGGGACGGGAAGGACGGACTGACGGTGAACAGAGCCGTCGGGACGTACATGCATCAGCATGCCCTGTCCTGCGGGGACTGGGCCGCGGGATTCGCGGATGCGGTCCGCTGAGAGTATTTTCCCTCTGCGGCGCGGGCCTTTGCGGCCGCGCCTTCCGTATCGCCTTCGGAGAGCATGTGCCAGATGTCTTCGTCCGCAAGAATCTCCGCCAGATATGCGGCCCTTTCCGGCTGGGTCTTCACCCTCTCCTTCAGGCTCCTCCTGATCTCTGAGAGGAGGTCGAGCATGAGGTCGTATTCCTCTCCGAGGAACCCGTCTATCTTCTCTGCCACATATGGCGGGAATGCGGGGACGGACCCTTCCGACGAGACGGCGACGGTGTAGCGGGGTTTCCTCACCGAGGACGGGAGAAGCAGATCCCCTCCGCCGTGGGCGGAGTTGACAGGTATGCCCTCCTTCTCCGCGGAATTCCGTATGGCGGAATTCAGTTCCTCGCTGTCGGTGGCGGCCACCGCTATGAACGCACCTTTCAGGAATCCCGATATGTCCGCCGGGTCGATGTGCGCATTTACGATCTCGTCGCATACGCCCTCCATTTCCGGGACCGTATGTTCGGCCACGGCGGTGATGCGGAAACCCTCGAACTGTCTGCATTTGCGGTATGCGACGGCGCCTCCCCCGAATACGACTACCGTCCTGTCCTTGGAAGGCTTCAGGAACACCGGGACCATTCTCGCGGCCATAGGTATGCATGGAGTACCGTCCTGATAAATGTGGCCCGCGTCTCCGGATATGGATTTATTTATACTGCGCCGTCAGAGTAAATGAAAATATAGTGACACCAGGATATGAGATTCCGTTATGGATCCCGGAACAGAGAAAGCGGCCGTCAAGTTCATCGAGGAATTCTACGACGGGGAGAGCACGGGGCACGACTATTGGCACAGCATCCGCGTGTGCAATATGGCCATGGCCATATGCGACACCGAACCGGATGCCGACCGCGACATCGTGGCTTTGGCCTCGCTCCTCCATGATCTCGACGACAGGAAACTGGGCGGGGACGAAGTGAATCTGCCCGTGGCATCCGGTTTCCTGCGTACTCACGGCGCAACCCCTTCGGAGACGGCGCGGATAACCAAGATCATCAGGCAGACCTCGTTCAGGGGGGAGGATTCCGTGGTGCCTTCGTGCATCGAGGGAAAGATTGTACAGGATGCCGACCGTCTCGATGCGATCGGTGCTATCGGGATAGCGAGGACATTCGCATACGGCGGAGCCCACAAAAGGCCCATCTGGAACCCTCGGAACGTCCCCAACGAGAAGATGTCCGGGGAGGAGTATTACAACAGCAGGTCCGACAGCATCGCCCATTTCCATGAGAAACTCCTCAAACTCAGGGACATGATGAATACCGCCGAAGGGAGGAGGCTGGCCGGGAGAAGGCACGATTTCACGGCAGCATACCTGGACGAGTTCATGGCGGAATGGGAAGGGAGGAAGTGAAGCCTTCGGATATCTGGGTCTTCATGAACGGCCATTCCTTCCGCCTGGGAACGGACCGTCCGAAATCCTTATATGTGAAATCATAATTGGGATGGATAAGCTCCTGTAGTGTAGCGGCCAATCATGAAGCCCTCTCGAGGCTTCGACACGGGTCCAAATCCCGTCGGGAGCACTTATTCCATTTAATTCGCTTGCGCATACCTTCGATTCCGTCTGTTTTTCATAAAGGCTTGCATAGCGTCCGCTGTACATGGCATCATTCCGCATCGGAGATTTACCGCATTCTCGGTTTCGATACGACCTTTCGGATCCGGACGGTCATCTTATTTCCCGTTCATCCGCGCATATGCGGAGAACCCTATGTCCGCTTCGACCTCCCCTCCCGGTACTAGGCCATCTTCTGACCGTTCGGCCGGGGCCTGCGGCACCGGCGAACAAATCGGGTTCGGCCATTCTTCTCCCGGATGAAGTTCCAGATATTCCCCGATTGACAGCGGCAGCATCTTTATCTCAATGTATCTCCCAGAAAGGCGCGTGGCGAGGTCTACAGAGCGAAGGAGACTGCAGAATCCGGTTTAGACGACATGAAGAACGACGGGGCATGTATCGTCTGAGGGTGCACAGCGAAGAGAACATGGAAGGAAAGATGTTCATCGCTTTTGTCGCACTCGCGATCAAGACGGAGATGAACAGAGTCGTCTACAGCACCAAAAATCTGGAGAACCGTACCGTCCAGGAGATCATCGATGAAATGAAACTGCTGAGGTGCACATTCATCGAAAGCAGGAGAAAACCGCTGATCACAGAGCAGACCGGGCTGCAGAAATTCATCATGAAGACGTTCGGGGTCAGAGGGGAATTCGACCTCGATGCGCCGGAATCGGCGGACGACTCCAAAACCTGGTGGTACTTCAGCGGGAGATTAGATTTTATATGTCCCTGTGCGAATCCCTGCGCGATGTCCGCATCCGGTTCGGAAACAGGCCTTTTCGAGAATGTTCTGGACTTCACCGAGCGTTCCGAATTCAGGGAATGGCTCAGGGAGCACCATTCCTCCGAACGCGGATGCTGGATCGCCCTGAAGAGGGGGAGAGGACCCGCGGAGGGGCGCATGAGATACCTCGATGCGGTGGAGGAGGCGCTCTGTTTCGGGTGGATAGACACCACTGTGAAGACCCTCGGCGGAGCCGCGATGCAGAAGTTCATGCCGCGTTCCAGGAGGAGCAGTTGGTCCGAACTGAACAAGGAACGCTGCCGCAGACTGGAGATGCTGGGTCTTATGACGGACGCGGGGCGTGCCGTCCTGCCGGATATGTCTCCGGAGGGTTTCGTCATAGATGCGGAGATCGGAGAGGCGTTCCGCAGGGATCCCGTTGCATAGGAGAATTTCCGCTCGTTCCCGGAGCTGTATCAGAGGGTCCGGATAGACACGGTGCAGCGCTATAAGGGCGACAGGGAGGCCTTCGAAAGGAAATTGGAGAAGCTCCTGGAACGGTCCCGCAGAGGCGAGATGTTCGGGGACTGGGACGACGGCGGAAGACTCACGGGCTACCGATGGATGCTGTTCCAATCTCGGGATAACGGGATTATTCCCGATTAGGAATTTATATCACCACAGCATCGTTCGGAACCAGTGGTACTTTGCAGGAGAAAGGAACACGCAGCGTCAAGGATCTGAGAAAGGCGTTCGCAGAATATGTGGACGAGATGCCCGAGAAGAAGGCATCGATGCTCTCGCACATACTGCTGGCACTCGATGTGTTCGTATTCCTGCTGATCATACTCCTTCTGACGAAGAATCTGGGGGAGTATCTCATAACCCTGTTCGCGGTCCCGATACTCCTGTTCCTGGCCGTCATCAGTCCCGGGTTCCGCCTCAGGAAACTGGAGAAGCCCACTTGGCTCCTGTTCGCCGACGCGGTCTGCGCCGTGGGGGCGCTGCTTCTGCTGGTGGAGGCGGACAAGGTGTATTCCGGAGACGGGGACATGGTTTACGCGGTGCTGTACATCGTATCGGCGTTCATCCTGTCGAGGTTTGTCTGCAGGAGCAAGTGGCTGTATTATATCATGTTCCCGGTCTCATTCATATTCGCTCTGGAGCTGGCATTCCGTTACATTCCCCAGTACCCTGCGCTGGCAGTGGTCCTCGGTGCGATCCTGGGGCTGTCCGTGGTCCTCTGCTTCCGTCAGCACAGATTCTATTTCGGTATCGGCAGGGATGAGAGAATCAGGGAGCTTATGGTCGCCGGCGGATGGGGCAACAGGGATGCCATGAAGGACATCTTCACCGAGGATGAGATGAAGGAGTTGTTCTTCGTCAGGGAGAAGAAGGAGAGGAAAGCGAAGGAGTGAACTCCTCCGATGCATTCGATTCCGGTCGGTATTCCCGAAAAGTTGCGGTATCGATCAGAGGACGGTTTCTTCAAACAGGACTTTGGCCTCTTTCCCTCTGACGGCGATGCCGTAGAGAAGGGTTCTTCCCTTGAGACCTCTGCAGTAGTCCTTCTTCTTTATCTGCTCCAGAGCCTCATGTGCCAGACGTTCTGATTCCGTATCGCTGTCATTCTGCGTTTTCTTGATCTCGACGGCGATGTTCGGGTATTTCGGATGTCTGCTCTCCATGAGTATGTCGGGTCTTCCGTTGCCGGATTCGCGGTCGATCGATACTCTGTATCTTCCTTCCCTTCCGAGGACGATGGTGGCGAGAATGAGGTGGTAATCTCCTTCATCCTTCAGCAGGAGGAACGGATAATTCTTGGAGAGGATGTCGCTTAAGACAGACTGAATCTTCTCCGTATCCCCTGCTTCCAACGCATCGAGGAATTCCTCGTAGGGATCTGCATTGCCGCGGAATGCAAATGACTGAATGTGATCGTAGAATACCGAATACATCTCGCGGTTGGGGATGGACAGGAGATAGGTGTCTTTTTTTCCTGCAGCCACAGCATTGAGATATCCGGCCACCGCAAGGACGGAGAAAATTGCAGTCGGTTTGTTCTTCAGATCGCCCATGACAACTGTTTGGGACAGAGGTTTCTGGACGGTATCCCCATTTCCGAGAGCGGACAGATCCCTGAAGGTTTCCTCATCGGCGTTCTCCAGGAGGGTGTCGATGATGTCGTTCCCGCTGGTTCCGGCCCAGTATTTGCCGGGAACGAAACTTTTTTTGACGTAATTCAGAACGCTCCACGGATTGTAGATGTCGGCATTGCCGAATCTGTATCCGTCATACCATTCCTTTGCCTCCTCGAATTTCTCCGGGCGGCCATAGTAGGAACACAGTT
>CAVIJO010000022.1:0-17064 GCA_963643445.1 Candidatus Methanomethylophilaceae archaeon | reverse complement strand
CATCGCGCCTATTCCCCCGCCGATGGCGGAAGGTACGCTGAACGCATAGCCGAATATCATGGAGAATGCATTTGCGATGCCTCCGTCGGACAGGAGGATGCATACGCCGCATATGATGAGCCAGATGAGTCCCATTGCAGGGACGATGGCGGTGGAGAGCTTCGCGACGCGGTTCACTCCGCCCACGATGACGTATGCGGTGAGGGCGGTCAGAACCACCGCGATGATGAGCGTCCCGCAGCCGAACGCACCCTCGATGGCCTCCGACATGCTCGAGACCTCCATGGACACGAATCCGAGAACGTACATGAGCACCATGACGAAGGCGACGGCCAGAGACACCCTCCTGAGCCCAAGTCCCTTGGAGATGTTGTACGCCGGACCTCCGTGGGTCTCGCCGTCGGCGCCTTTCGTCTTGTAGATCTGACCGACGGTGGTCTCCAGAAGGCATGTGGCTGTTCCCAGGAATGCGAAGACCCACATCCAGAAGATCGCACCGGGCCCTCCCACGGTTATGGCCATCACAGGCCCCGTGATGTTCCCGACGCCGATGCGGTTCCCCATGCTCATACAGAACACCTGGAACGGAGACGGCCTTCCGCCCTTCCTGTCGCGGCCGAAGACTGAGGAGAACATCTCGCGCAGTCCGCATATCTGCACGCCTTTCAGGCGTACGGTGCTGTATATACCCAGCAGGACAATCAGAATCAGAGGTATGTACCATATATCTTCGGAAAATGTCTCCAGGAACTCCGTCGGCTGCAAATAATCACAGGCGGCGCCATGCAGACAAACGATAAAAATCCAGTTCATCGCGGATCGGCGGAAAACTGGCCGGATCTGGGGGGCATTTCTCAATCTCTCCATCGAAAGTATCCTCAATCTCTCCAATAATACATGTGCCCAGACGTGATTATGGCCATCGTGGGTATTGCGGATTACAAATGCAGGGTTATCGACGCTACATTGGCCGAGGAGCTGAAGGCGTTCGGTTGCGTCGCCATCATCGGACCCAAAATGTGTGGGAAGACCACCACTGCAGAGGAGATATGCCCGTCCGCAATACATCTGCAGAGAAAGAGGGAGTATGTCCGTTGCAGGGAAATTGCGGATTTGGATCCATCCATACTGTTTACCGTGGACGAATATCCTTTGCTCATAGATGAATGGCAGAGGATACCGGAGATATGGGATGAAGCCCGGTCCTTCATCGATGACAGACAGGCGAAGGGCTCTTCGTTTTCACCGGTTCGAACAACATCGATGAGACCAAGATCTTCCACAGCGGGGCGGGGAGAATATCCCGGCTCAGAATGTACACCATGAGCCTCTTCGAGATAGGATATTCATCCGGAATTATAAGCCTGGCACATCTGTTCGAAACCAAAGAGGTATGTGCGAAGATGTCGGGGGCCGGACTGAAGGACATCGCAGAGATGATCGTCCGGGGAGGGTGGCCCGGCAGCATCGGTATGGATATTTAGGTTGCACGCAGGGCGGTTGCAGGGTATTGCAGAGCGATAGCGGAATCGGACATCAATATCGACGGGGGGAGGAGACACGACCCTTACAAAATGACCAGGCTGCTTAGGTCTCTCTCCCGGAATGAGTCCTTACCGATCCTTCCATAGCCGCCCATTTCCTGAATGCAGGCCCCGAGGATCTGCTCCGGGACCCGAATACTTTCGGATTGCTGTTCAAGAGCCTTGTGATAAGGAATCTGCGGGTGTATTCCCAGGGTATCGGCGGAGAAGTCTATCATTACCGCGATGCGGACGGATTGGAAGCGGATGCGGTGATCCATACCCCGGGCGGCAGGTGGGCGGCATTCGAGGTCAGACTCTCGGAGAAGTACATCGACGAAGCGGCCGGCAGCCTCATAAAACTGAAGAACAAGGTGGATTCCGAACCGGAATTCCTTGCCGCGGTCATCCCTTCCGGATATTCATACCGCAGGGAGGACGGGGTGTTCGTGATCCCCGTAACCCTGCTGGTGCCGTGAAAAGGGGATACCGGTACATCGTTCCGTCAGTCGTCGAAGAACTTCGATTCCTGTAAGACGATGTCCCCGGGACCGAATTTCAGGACCCTCTCCGGGCAGAACACCTCGAGGACCGTCCGTCCCTCATCGGTGATGGCGTATCTCCTGGTCCCGGGTATCTTCTCTATCCACCCTTTCAGTTCCCATTCGCCGATGTATGTGCGGCAGTACTGCACCGCCTCCCCCCTCTGACGTCCCGTGTACTCGAGGGTTTTGGATCTGGGACATGCGTATCCGCGGTCGGGGCGTTCCAGTTCCGCCGACGTTCCCTTCACGGCCGCACCCTCCGTGATCGCCCCTTTTGCGAGCCATACGTTGCGGAGGATCAGGTTGCGTATTACGACGGTGTTGGAATTCCTGTGGCCGCTGTCGGCGATGACGGAGTAGATCCTGAACGCCTTCAGGAGATTGTCGTCCGGGCGGTCGATGGGGAATTTCTCCACCCGGTACGTCTTGCCGATGGCGCTGCAGCTCCCCACCAGTTTCCCGTCCTTCATGGCGTTTTTCTTAAGCTGACTGTAGTCGATGGTCCTGTCGTCGTATCCCTTTCCGACGGTGAATATCTCGACGTTCCGGTACATCATGGAGCATATGGCTGCAGCGGCCGCGTATTCGGACGTCCCTCCCGACAGGTTCACGTAGACAAGGGATTTCTTCTGGACCGCCTCCTCCACCAGGACCTCGTAGACAGTGCTCATCATCCTGCGGAAGACGTAGGTCTCCGCATCCGAGTGTTCCACGACCTCTATCCCGGCCTCCTTCAGGCGGTTCGAGGTCTCCTCGTAGAAATCGCGGTAGAACTGTACGCGTTCGTCCCTTTCAGCCCCTTCTTTGACGTAGTGGATCAGGTGGATGCGGTCCACGTTGTTCTCTATAGCGGGTTCGACGATGAGGGTGACCTCCCCGACGACGCATGCGACCATCACCTTGTCCTTGGTCAGGCCGGTTTTCATGATCGGGTATTGGTTTTATTTCATATATTAATTTAATTTCTATTATTGCATTTATTACATTTTAAAGTAATATAAATACTGCGGCAAGGATGATATTATTACAAAAAAAGAAAGGCGATACAATGGAATCGGCCAAGAAATTGGGTATTTACATAGATGTGAGCAATGTGGAATTCAGCCTTGAGGAATACAATTCACTGGGGCTTTACTTTGATTATTCGAAGTTTATCAGATTGATGTCGGAAGGATACGATTTGAAGGTTCTCTGCGGATACAATTGTCCCGTAAGGCCCGGCTCTCCGCAGGCCGCCGTACATTCCGAGCTTGAGAATGCGGGGGTGGAGATGAAATTATACAGGCCGCAGGTCGAAACGGACGACACCGGGAAGCGTATCGTCCGCCAGAAGGAGGTGGATTCGTCCATTGTCGTGGATGTGTCATGGGACCTCGCCAAGGGCATAATCGATGAGGCGGTGATAGTTTCCGGGGACCGCGACATGTATCCCGCTGTAGAGAGGGCTGCAGAAAACGGATTCACCGTCCGTATTGCGGCCGTCGAATCATCGATATCGGATGATTACCGCAGTGTGCTGAACGGATGTATCCTGATCGATGACTGCGAGGCGTTCCTCGTCCGCGGGGATTTCAAGGAGGACAGGGGGTACAACATCGCCACATTCAGATTGAAGGAGGAGGTGAAGGCCGATGAGTAAGTTCGGAAGGATCTTTCTCGATGGGCATGGGTCCCCGAAGCGGAAGAAGGCGAAGAAACCCAGAGAGGAACAGTTCTTTTTCTGTGAGGAATCCGCTCCCGCACTCCGCATTTTCGATGCGGTGCAGGAGGATGACGGTTCCGGCACACCTCCCGTTGCGGACATGGGGCCCGTAGGATTGGGATTCAGGATGAACACACTGTGTCAGATGTGTGAGGGCAGATCCTCTTTCGAACCCGCAGAGACGAAGTCTTCCGCTCCAGTCAGGGAGAAGACAGCGGCCGGGCGGGTCCTTACGGATGGATCCCCTGTCCCCGTCCCGGCCGGGAAGAAGGCGGAATCTTCCGCCTGTTCTGCGAACGGTGCCGGAGAATTGGAAGCGAAACTCAGAGAGAAGAGCAGGAAGCTCACGGAAGCCAATCTGAGGATCGGCAGGATGCAGAAGCAGATCAATTCGCTTCCCGGATTCAGGGACAAAATCAGACAGAAGGATGAATGCATATCCAGTCTGAAGATCCAGGTGAAGCAGCTGGAAGCCAAGAACAGGGCGATGGAGAAAATCGTCATGGAGAGAGACAATTTCGAGATCAAATGCAGAGAGAAGGATGCCGAAATCGAGAAACTGAATGCGATGCTGGCACTGTACGAGGCCCGTTTCAGGAATCCGGGTGTGACGACATACCTCACGGATCCCATGGTCATTCACAGCAGCCTTTTCGACCATATGACATACAGGGTGTATCTCAGCCCCGGGAAGAGGACTCTGCGTTTCATTCCCGATGACAACGGCACGGTTGTGTGCAGCGACAGGGATGTGACTATTCCGGCGATAGCCGGATTCAGCAGATTCTCGGAAACGAGGGCCCTCGAGGCGAGAAAGGAAGGGTCGGAAATCCTCATCAGTCTCGCATGATCGGGACCGGGGGGCAGGGATAATCCCCCTGCCCTTCTTCCTTCCCTATGGGAGACTGATGGCCCTGTATTCGGCGGTTCTGATGTTACATGTCCGAATCGTCGATCCTTTTTCAGGCATGTGTTTGATCCCGGAGACTGCTGCGGATCCGCCCATGCCGGGTTTCTTTTCAGGTCCCGGGCGGGAGAATTTTTCTTTCCCGTCGGGGAACGGTTCCTATCGGTATTGTTTGCAGACAGGACGATGCCGAATGCCGCGGGGCCTGCCCTGAATCGGTTGCCTCCGGGCGTCCGGGTGCAATGTGCCAGCTGTCTATTTTGATCCCATTCGGAACAACCCCCCCCCGCATACGGGCTTTGGGATAATTATTTGAATACGCCCCATATTGGACAGGACATAGAACAATCGGACGGATATCCGGAGGCTGCGGACATGGCACTTATCGCATGCACATGCCCCCATTGCGGGGGGATTGTCAATATGGAGGATTCCCTCACATCGGGTTTCTGCACATACTGCGGATGCAGGATCATCAACGACAGGGCGGTCGTCGGAAGCATCAGTGTGAAGATGGACCGCACTTCCGAGTTCGTCTCCACGCTCAAACTCATCAAATACTCCATGCACGACGGCGACGGAGCTGGGGCCCGTGTGCTCCTCTCCAAGGCGATGCAGATCAGTTCCTCCTATTCCGACGTCTGGTTCATGGACGCCGTTCTTGACAGGAGGAATGCCAAGAGCGACATGGCCCGTGCGAGGATGTACCCGTCCCTCGGCATCTTCACGGAAGAGGATGTGTCGGTTTACAGGAATTTTGAAGGCACCAGAGGACAGCTCTTTCTCATCCTGAGCATAATGGTGCTGTTCTTCGGGGTGTTCATTTCGCTTCCGTTCGCGATCATATACGAAACGTTTTACCCCATGGTGGCGGTCATGGCCGTAGGTGTCGTTCTCATCACCGCGGCGATATTCAACATAAAAAGACAGAGATCCTGCATTCCCCAGCCCGTGTTCGCGGATGAGTACCAGCAGGTGAAGGATGCGGCTGCGGAAGAGGCGGTCAGGCGTTCCGCGGAATCCTCCGAAAAGAAGGAATGATCCTTCCGTAAACCCTCATTTCCTTCTATCTGGGTCTTTTTTCAGGATCCACTTTATCCCCTTTGCCGTGCGCAGCACGGCATCCCTGAAATGCCCTCCGGGGTTGAGTTCGAAGACCGTGTCCACCCCTTCGGAACTGAGGATGCCCTCCGCTTCCGCGGTTTTCTCCTCCACGCAGGAGAGGACCGGATCCTTAGTGCGGGCCTCCCTGTCCCCCAGGGAGAGGTACACAGACCCCGCCCTGTCCGATATTCCGTGGGACCTCATGAATTCCGTGAAACCGGGATACCAGAGCGAACCCGATGCGGACACCGCGGCGGAGAATGCATCCGTCTTATGGACGCAGTAGAGCGAGAACAGGCCGGCGAGGGAGTATCCCGCGATGATCTTCATCTCCGGTTCCGAAGGGAGCGTTCCGCATATTGCGGGGATTATCTTCTCCGTCAGTTCCGCGATGTATCCGTCTGCACCCCCCGGAAAAGGTTCCTTCCTGCCTGCGGCGGGAGGGGCGGGCCACGGCGTCATCTCACTGTCCCAGACGGTGCCTTCCGCCGCCGCGAGGGTGAATTTCCCGCACCCGATATCTTTACAGGCGTCCCAGAGGGCCGCGCCCTCGTCCCGCACCGGATGATACACGACGAGAGGTCCTTCCCCTCCGTCGGAGAATATCCGTATGTTCTTCTTCCCGACCATGAAATCCGTTGGGATCCGCCGTCCTTTCCGTCCAGTACGGAACGTTCTGCGGAAATAACATCCTACCAAATATATCTCTGCAGCGTATCTCCTCCGTACCGAGCTGCATAGGGGACAGAGGATGGAATCAGAGAAGATCAAGGAAGTGTTCATGAAGTCCGCATCGGACCTTTTGAGATACGGGGCGCAACAGGGCGGGTCCGCCACGGTGGTCAACCGCGTGGAATCCTACGAACTCGTCGGAAAGAACAGCATCCTCCTGACGCTGGAGGATAAGATCGACGACACGGCCGGAGCGTTCCTCTGCATGGAAGGTTTCATACCCCTGAACAGCAAGGCGGTGGAGTATTCGTTCTACGACCGCAACACCAAGACCGTCGGGGCCACCATATCGAATCCCGAGATCATCGCGATGATCGCCGCCCAGCATCCGGAAATGCATCTGGAATTCGACCTCAGCTTCCTGATCGAGAACGCCCGCAAGTATTACAGCGAGTTCGGGGACCGCATCGGATATCCGGCGGAGGCCCCGAATTTCCCCGATTCCGAGATAAAGTTCCCGTCCGGTTTCGTCCCCAGCGTGCAGCAGAGGGACGCGGTGCGCAGGATACTCAATTCCAAACTCTCCTACGTGTGGGGCGCTCCCGGGACCGGAAAGACCCAGATGGTCCTCGCCACTGCGGTCATGGCGTACATGCGCAGGGGCGGGAGGATAGCGATCATCGCCCCCACCAACAATTCCGTGGAACAGGTTCTCAGGGGAATCCTCGGCGTCATGGAGTCGGACGAGGAGTTCAGGAAACTGGTGGATCCTGCGAAGGACATCGCCCGTATAGGCACCGCCACCGAGTCGTTCGCCGACGACTACCCGTACCTCTGCGAAGGCCAGAGCATAGCCATGCTGATCTCCAAGAAGAGGAAGGAGGTCAAGCTGCTGAAGGAGATCATCCAGGAGAAGGAACTGGATGTGATCGCATCGCATTTCCGTTCCCTGAAACTCCTCGCACGCGACATGAAGGTGTGCACCGACCGTAAGGCGAAACGCGAGATGAGCGCGCAGATCGAGATCATCATATCGGAGATAAGGGCCGTACTCGGGCAGAACAGCCTCTACCGCGATCTGGTGGAGGATATGAACCCCATGAATTTCGAGCGTCAGCTGGATGCCGCCACGGACAGGCTCTACAGAAGGGACCGCCCTAAGAACAGCATCCCTTAGTACGACGACTGCACCAGGGAGGAGATCGCCGGGAAGGCGGAGGAGATCGGGAAGGACATCGAGAGGCTGGCCCCCATGGCCGCCGAGAAGGATCTGGAGCATGCGAAGATCGTCGCGTGCACCCCCCAGAAGTACGTGATGAAGTTCAATCCCAACGGGTGCGGGAAGTCCACGCCGGGCCTCGAGGCGGACCACATATTCATCGACGAGGCGGGATACTGCAACGTCATGAATGCACTCACGCTGTTCGCCAACCGTGTGCCGGTGACGTTCCTGGGAGACCATAAGCAGCTCCCGCCCGTGTGCACGGTGGACAACGACGAGATCAGAAAGTTCATCGGGGAGCACAGGAGCATGGAGTATGCGTTCCTGTGGTCCCAGTCGGCACTGTTCTGCGAGAGTATGCTCACGGACAGCGTAAGAGATGTGGAGAAGGCGTTCCTCGATGTCGCCGATCCCCATTTCACGGAGACTGCGAGATGCGATCTGACGGAATCCCACCGTTTCGGACCCAATCTCGCGAAGATCCTGGACAGGCATGTCTACAAGAACGGGATCTCGGGTTCCGGCGGAAGGCCTCTGGAGATCGTCTGCATAGACGCCTGCTGCGGAAGCAGGGAGGAGAGGGAGAATCTGCCGGAGGCGGAGGCTGTGGATGCATTCATCGAGGCCGACGGGACGGAGGATTTCGCGGTGCTGACCCCGTACAGCAGGCAGATAAGGGTCCTGAAGGAGAAGATGCCGCAGTACAAGGACACCCGCATATTCACGGTCCACAAGTCCCAGGGGAGGGAGTGGGACACCGTGATCCTGAGCGTGCAGGACAACGCCGGCGTGAACCGCGATGTTCCGCTGAGATTCACCAGTTCCAAGACGGATGTCGGGATGAAGGTCATAAATACCGCCGTGTCCCGTGCGAAGAGGAGACTCGTCGTGGTCTGCGACAGATCGTTCTGGGCCCCGAAGACCGATGAACTCATCGGGGATCTGATCTCCCCGGAGAACTGCAGCAGGATCTTCAGGTACGCCGGCAACGGGGTATTGGAGGAATGCCGGTGAAGAGGAAGTTCTCATGGACGTACGGTGCGAAGTCCTACTCCGTCGAAGCGGACCTTTCCGAAAGCCCCTACTATCGCAAGTGCCAGAAGGACAGATTCATCGAGTATCTGCCCTATTATTCCACCATCGACGACCCTGTCATGAAGGATATCGCCGACCGCATCTCGGAGCAGATCCCGGAGTATGCGGACGACGCCTATGTCGCCAATGTGGTACTCGCCATGATCGGCAGGAATGTGAAATACGCCTTTGACGAGGACGTCTACGGCCTGGAGGACCTGTGGGGTCTTCCCGTCGTGGTTCTGGAGAACGGGCGCGGCGACTGCGACTGCATGACGGATCTATACGTTTCGATCGCGCACAATCTGGATCTGGACGTCGTGTCGGTGCTCGTGGAGGGACATATGTTCGCCGCCGCACACGTCGACTGGGCCGGCGTGTATTACCTCCTCGGCGGGAAGAAGTATTATCATGTGGAGGCGACCAGCGACCTCCCCGTGACCGGGAGATACTGGGACGAGAGCAGGGTACAGGCATGGGCCGCACCGGACACGCCTCCGCAGCAGTTCGTGTCGACCCTCACGGAGTGTCCCTCAGCGGGCGGATCCAAAGGTCTTCTGGGGAAACTGCTGTCCTGACATTCACAGAAGATACAGGGTACACCAGGATTCCGAGGTATTGCAGTAGTCGTAGGTTTTTCCGTCGACTTCCGAGGAACGGGTGACAATCCCTATATCGAACGATCTCTCGACGGTCGTCTCGCATCCGTAGTACGTCTTTCCGTCCCCGGTCTTCTTCATTATCCCGTACGGCGTCTTGAAGGCAGTATAATGTGCCAGCGCACCGTTTTCATCGTATCCGCCGAGGGCGACGGCGGCCACGGCGTGTCCGGGGACCAGGAATATCCCCGAATCGAATCCGGCGTTTTTGAGGAGTACCGCACACAGGATGGAAGTGTCCTCGCAGTCCCCGCAGCCGGACCATACTGTCTCGGCCGGGAATGCCCAATAATCGATGGCAGAACCGTCCGAGGTCCTCCCTCCCCCGTACAGGACGCTGTCGTCCGCATATGTGAAACACGTCTGCACGAACGTCAGGATGAATTGGGCGTAATCGGCGGATTTCAGATCGGTCCCTTTGTAGACGAGTTCCAGTTTTTCGGACAGGGCCCTGCACACGGGGCCTCCGACTGCCAGTTCGGTGATGTCGTCGGCGGAGTTCAGATAGTACGTCTTGCCGCCGCTGGTGTAGGCTCCGAAATTCTCCGCGTTGCAGCAGCGGTACATCAGATACTCGTAATACGGGACCGTTATGCTGAAACCGTATTCGGAGCCCCCGTCCCTCCAGTTGTAGGTTCTGGTGAATTCCATATTGGAATCGATGGTCCCGTCGCCTCCGCAGTATTCGAAGGACCCGGAGACGGAGTACTGTTTTACAGTCGGGGACAGGGGGATGAGGACGGCATTGACGGAGTATGTGCCGTATGAGGATACCGGGAAACCGACGGCGGCTCTCCCACCCGTATCCGAATTCATCCTGTATACCGTCTTTCCGACCTCCGTGCCGCCGGGCCCCGTCACGGAGATCGAGACGGAACCGAAGTCCGTAAGACAGTTGCCCGTGAAATAGCCGTTCGAAGAAAGGGTTTCGCAGGAGCATCCCGACAGGGATACGACGGCATAATCCTCCGAACCGAAGGAGAGGGACAGTTCGCCCGTCGAGAATCCGGTGTCCGCCTCCAGATATGCGCGGTCGAGTTTTTCGCTCTCTGTGTTGTAAACGCACAGGGTTTCGGTATCGTCCCTGAGCGAGTAGGAACACATCTGATACGATACGGTCACGGTGCACGAGGCCGTTCTGCCGCCGTATTCGGCGGTGACAGTCCCCGTCCCGGGGGAAATCCCCGTCACGGTGCAGTATCCTCCCGACTGCTCCACCGTTATGACGCCCGTATCGTCGGACGAATAGGTCACGGAGTCCAGTTGGGTGTAGTCCAGGGGAGTGATGGTGATTGCTCCGCCTACGTCCACGGACGCCGCCGTGGTGGACAGGCCGAACGGTTTTTCGTCCCCGCCGCCGTCGGAACAGATGATGCAGACCTCCGCCAGAAGTACGGCGGCGGCCGCACAGATGACGGCTATGCACACCTTGTTGGACATATCTGCATCTCCCAGGGAATACCGAGTATAAAAAGGGCACAATTGTACCGGACTCAGCCCTGCAATCATTTAACCGCAGGAATGCGATGGGGAGCGCAGTATGCGTCCGCCGGGGCCGGACGCGGAGAGGTCTGAACGAAATGTTACACATAGGCTGCCATCTGTCCAATTCCAAGGGGTATCTGCACATGGGGGAGGAGGCTCTCTCCCTCGGCGGGGATACGTTCGCATTCTTCACCCGCAACCCCCGCGGCGGGAGCGCGAAGGCGGTGGATCCCGCCGATGCGGAGGCGCTCGTCGCATTCATGGAGAAGAACGGCTTCGCGAAGATAGTCGCCCACGCCCCGTACACCCTCAACCTCTGTTCCGACAAGCCGGAGACGAGGGAATTCGCCCGCGACACGATGGCGGACGACCTCCGCAGGATGGAGTACACCCCCGGCAACTACTACAATTTCCATCCCGGAAGCCATATGAAACAGGGCACGGAGACGGCGGTGGAGATGATCGCCGACGCCCTCAACGGCATGCTCGCCCGGGACATGACCACCACGGTCCTTCTGGAAACCATGGCCGGGAAGGGGACGGAGGTCGGAAGGACCTTCGAGGAACTGGCGGAGATAATCGACCGCGTGGAGCTGAAGGACAGGATCGGCGTATGTCTCGACACGTGCCACGTGTATGATGCGGGGTACGATATCGTGAACGACCTGGATTCCGTCATGGACAGGTTCGGTTCCGTCATAGGCCTCGGGAAACTGAAGGCGGTCCACATAAACGACAGCAAGAACCCGTTCTGCAGCCACAAGGACCGTCATGAGAAGATCGGCAGGGGAAGCATCGGTCTTGATGCGTTCGGGAGGATAGTGAACCATCCCGCGTTCAGGGACAAACCCTTCATTCTCGAGACCCCCCAGGAAGCCATGTCGGGATACGCCGAAGAGATCGCCCTTCTGCGCGGATGCGTGAGAGATTGAAGGGGAAGGTACTCCTGGTGGACGGGATGAGCATCCTGTTCCGTTCGTTCTACGCGATACCGCCTAACATGACCGCCCCCGACGGGACCCACACCAACGCCGTCTACGGTTTTCTGTCGATCCTGAACAAGGAGATCGAGGAGGACCGGCCCGATTTCCTCGCCGTGGCGTTCGACCTCTCCGCACCCACGTTCAGACACAAGATGTATCCCGGGTACAAAGGCACCCGCAAACCCGCCCCCGACGAGTTCAAGGAGCAGATCCCGGTGATAAAGTCCCTCCTGGGACAGATGGGGGTACGCACGGTCTCCGCCGAGGGATGGGAGGCCGACGACGTCCTCGGAACCCTCGCCGTACAGGCGGCGGGGTCGGGGTACGGCGTGAGGATCCTCTCCGGTGACCGCGACCTCCTGCAGACGGTCTCGGATTCCGTCGAGGTCGTCATACCGAAGACCAAGGGCGGACACACGGTGTACGAACGCTACACCCCCGCCGAAGTAATGGAGACCTACGGTGTCACCCCTGCGGGATTCATAGAACTGAAAGCGCTCATGGGCGACGCCTCCGACAACGTGCCGGGGCTCCCGGGCGTGGGGGAGAAGACCGCACAGAAGATCCTGGCACAGTTCGGTACGATCGAGAACGCACATGCCCATGCGGACGAGGTGAGACCTCCGAAGGCGGCCGCCTCGATGCGCGACGATTACGATACCCTCCTGCTCAGCAGGACCCTCGTGACGATACGCACGGATGCACCCGTGGAGTTCGATGCCGACGGGTTCCGTACGGGGGACATATACACCCCGGAGGCGTACGGGACATTCAAGAGACTGGGTTTCAAGAGCATGCTGGGACATTTCAGGGAGGTGCCCGCACAGCCGGAGAAACCGGGGCAGGAGACGGAGGAATCCGGGGATCCGGAGAAGATTCCCGGGATGTTCGCCGGGAAGGACATCGGCGTATCCGCCGTCTTCGGGGGCGGGGTGTTCTACGGCGCATGCATCTGTTCCGCGGAGAAGTCCGTGTTCCTGTCCCGCAGGCCCGGCGAGGATACCGTGCGCAGGATCCTGACGGACACCGTCGTCACGGCCTCGTCCGCCGCGGCGATCGATGCGAAATCCCTCCAGAAGTGGCTCCGCACGGACGTCAGTTCCTCCCTCACGGACTGCACCGTCGCCGCCTATCTCCTGAATCCGCTCAAAAGCGACTGGAATTCGGAATCCATCGCCTCAGGTTTCCTCGGCGAGAGCATCCCTTCCCGCGAGGATGTCCTCGGGAAGACGCTGAACATGCTCACCGATGTCTCGGACATATCCCGCTTCGCCGCTGCGGAGGCCCGCACCGCCCTGCGTTCCGCACCCGTTCTCGTCAGATCCCTGGAGGAATCCGGTATGCTCCCGCTTTTCAGGGAGACGGAGATGCCGCTGACGTACGTTCTTGCGGCAATGGAGAACAACGGCATATGTGCCAGCAGGGAAAAACTGAAGGAATATTCCGATAAACTCGGAGCCCGCATAGACGGGCTCGTCGCCGAGATCTATGCGGAGGCGGGACAGGAATTCAACATCAACAGTCCCAAACAGCTGGGCTCCGTGCTTTTCGAAAAGATGGGGATACAGGGGTCCAAGAAGACGAAGACGGGGTACTCCACCGCCGAGGAGGTCCTGGAGAAACTGGCCCCCGACTATCCTATAGTGGCGCACGTCCTGGAATACCGGTCCTGCGCCAAACTGAAGTCCACCTATGCGGACGCATTGCCCGACTTCATACGGAAGGACGGCCGCATACACACGAACTTCAATCAGACCGTCACGGCCACAGGCCGCCTCTCCAGCAGCGAACCCAATCTCCAGAACATACCTATGAGGGAGGAGATGGGCAGGAGGATCCGCAGATGCTTCCATCCCTCCGAGGGGTTCGTGTTCGTGGATGCGGATTACTCGCAGGTTGAACTGCGTATTCTGGCACATATGTCGGGGGACGGGAATCTCATCGAGGCGTACAGGAGTTCCAAGGACATCCACCGCACCACCGCCTCGCAGATCTTCCACGTCCCGTTCGAGGAGGTCACGCCCCAGATGAGGAGCAACGCCAAGGCCGTGAACTTCGGTATCGTCTACGGCATAAGCTCCTTCGGACTGAGTCAGGGGCTCTCCATATCCCGCAAGGAGGCCAAGGAGTTTATAGACCTGTATTTCGCCACATATCCGGGGATAAAGAACTTCCTGGACGGGCTCATAGCGTCCGCCAAGGAGAAAGGGTATGCCGAGTCCCTCTACGGCAGGAGGAGACCGATACCGGAGCTTAAATCGGCCAATTTCGTCCAGCGTTCCTTCGGCGAGAGGGCGGCCATGAACAGCCCCATCCAGGGGACCGCTGCGGATATAATGAAGAAGGCGATGAACAGGGTGTTCAGGCGTCTCGCCCGGGAGATCTCGGATGCGAGGATGGTCCTGCAGATCCACGACGAGATCCTGGTGGAATGCCGGGAGGCCGATGCGGACCGGGCGGCGGAGATACTGCGGACGGAGATGGCCGCGGCCGCAGACCTCAGTGTGAGGCTCGAGACGGACTGTCATGTCGGAAAGGACTGGTACGAGGCGAAGTAAGATGGACGGAGACAAGATGGCACTGATGAGGGAACTGGTGGATACCCTCAACGAGGCGGCCGACGCATATTACAACGGCCGGGCGGAGAAGATGACGGACTACGAATGGGACGCCATGTTCGACCGCCTCAAGGCCCTGGAGGAGGAGACGGGGGAGGTCCTTCCCGACAGCCCCACCAACAGGGTTTCAGAGGACGACATCACCGGGCAGAAGGAACCGCACGAGTTCCCCGCCCTGTCCCTGGCCAAGACCAAGAAGGTGGAGGACCTGGTCAAATGGGCCGAGGGGCGCCCCGTATGGATCTCGTGGAAGCTGGACGGTCTCACCCTCGTCGTCACCTACGATAACGGGAAACTGACCAAGATCGTCACCCGCGGGAACGGACACGTGGGGACGAACATCACGCATCTCGCCGACGGACTGTACGGCGTCCCCCGCTCCGTCCCCGTACAGGGGCATCTGGTGATCCGCGGGGAGGCGGTCATCTCCTACTCCGACTTCGAGGAGTTCTGCATGGAGTCGGGCGATGATTTCGCGAACCCCAGGAACCTCGCGTCCGGATCCCTGTCCCTCAAGGATGTGGCCGAAGTGAAGAAGAGGAGGATCCACTGGGTCCCGTTCACCCTCGTCCATTCGGATGAGGACATACTCACATGGGGCGGGAAGATGGATCTTCTGGAGAAGGCGGGTCTGCACCCGGTGGAGAGGGAGTTCGTGGAGCATCCTGATTACGCCGGCATGGGCGCGGCCATCGGCAGGTGGACCGATAAGGTCACGGGCGGGGAGAACCCCTATCCGGTGGACGGTCTCGTCATCACCTTCGACGATTCCGCATTCGCCGCCACCGGTTCCGTGACGGGACATCACGCCACGCGCGCCGGTCTTGCATTCAAATGGCAGGACGAATCCGCCGATACGGTCCTCGACCACGTGGAGTGGAGCTGCGCCGCATCGTCCATCACGCCCGTCGCCGTGTTCCGGCCCGTGGAACTCGAAGGCACGACGGTCAAGAGGGCGTCCCTGTGCAATATCAGCGAATGCGGACGTCTGGGCATCGGAGGTCCCGGTACCGAGATCTCCGTCATAAAGGCCAATAAGATCATCCCGAAGGTCATCAGGGTCGGGAAGGCGGTCGGGGAGTTCTCCGTGCCCGACAGGTGTCCCGTGTGCGGGGCGCCGACGGAGGTCTGGGAATCAGACACCGGCGTGCTCAAGCTGCACTGTACCGATGCCGACTGCGCCGCAAAACAGCTGAGGAAGTTCACGCGTTTCGTCTCCAAGGGAGGATTGGACATCGACGGCATCTCCGTGCAGACGATCTCCAAGTTTGTCAATATGGGATGGATAAAGGGCTATGCGGATTTCTTTCGTCTTTCCGAGCATGCTGAGGAGATGTCCCGGATGGACGGATTCGGCGAGAAATCGGTGCAGAACGTCATGGCATCTCTGGAGAGATCCCGCAGCCCGGATGCGCAGCACCTGCTGTTTGCGCTGAACATCCCGATGTGCGGTACGGAGGTCGCCAAGAGGCTCACCGAGGCCTACACCGTGGAGGAACTGGCGGAGATAGCGGTCTCCGGTAAGGATTCCGTCCTCTCGGACATAGACGGCATCGGGCCGGAGAAATCCGCCTCGTTCGCGGGATGGTTCCGCGACGGACGCAACATGGAAGGGTTCAGGGACCTGATGGCCCAGATAAGGGTGAGGGACACCGAGAGGAAGGAGATCGGGAACAGATGCACGGGGCTCGTCTTCGTCGTCACGGGCGACGTGCACCATTATGCGAACCGCGACGCGCTGAAGGCGTACATCGAATCCCAGGGCGGAAAGGTCACGGGTTCGGTCACGGGATCCACCGACTTCCTGATCAATAACGATATAGAGTCCACCTCGTCCAAAAACAAGAAGGCGAAGGAACTCGGAAAACCGATAATCTCCGAAGACGAGTTCATCGCCCGTTTCGGGTGAAGTGCAAAAATGATGCGGACGGGGGATCGGCCCCGTCCGCGGATAAGTCGGTATTTCAGGCCATCAGGCTTGCGTCCCTGAGTTCCGCCGCGATCTTCTCGACCGCACGGGTGACGTCCTCGGGGATCTTGGCGCCGGTGCAGACCATCTTTCCGGAGCCGAACAGGAGCACGACCACCTTGGGGTCGTCGAGCCTGTAGACGAGTCCGGGGAACTGCTCGGGCTCGTATTCGACCTTCTCGAGTCCGAGGGTGATGGCGACGGTGTTGAGGTTGATCTCCTGACCGAGGTCGGAGGATGCGACGATGTTCTGAA
This sequence comes from Candidatus Methanomethylophilaceae archaeon, assembly GCA_963643445.1. Taxonomy (GTDB): domain Archaea; phylum Thermoplasmatota; class Thermoplasmata; order Methanomassiliicoccales; family Methanomethylophilaceae; genus Methanomethylophilus. Next base: position 346 of record CAVIJO010000022.1, on the reverse strand, counting down.
CTTCGATCTTAGGTTTGATCGTGATCTTGATGTCGGCCTTCTCGAGATCCTTGGATACCTGTGTGATCGCCGCTTCGACCTCGTCGTAGCTTTTGCCGCCGGTGCAGACAATCTTTCCGCTCCTGAAGAGGAGGGTGGCGGTCTTGGGTTCTTTGAGTCTGTAGACGAGTCCGGGGAACTGTTTGGGGTTGTACTCGGCCCCTTCCAGAGATGCCATGATCTTGTCAAGGTCGATTTCCTGTCCGAGGGACGTGGATGCCACAACGTTCTCGATTTTCATATTGGCCAACTTATACACCTGGGACTGACATATTTAAGGCCCATTTATAAAGGTTGGCTTTGTCCG
>CAVIJO010000021.1:0-17653 GCA_963643445.1 Candidatus Methanomethylophilaceae archaeon | reverse complement strand
AGGTCATCCTCACCGCGATGGCATTCTGGGGAAAGATCCCGAAGGTCCGCACCGAAACGGTTGACACCTGACACCGCGCCTCATTCGGAATCCAGATTGGACATATGCTTCCCATAGTAGTCCTCGATCCGTCTCTGACGGAAATAATCGGTGAAGACGTCCGAATTCCTGATCCACATCCTCTTGGAGATATCCATAATCGTACATACGTGATCCAGCGCCGCATCCAGGGTATCGAAGTGCAGCGGATTGTGCCTCAGGGCCTCCCTCACGTTCTCGCGGACGTTCCATACCCCCACGGGCATCACATATCCCGGATGGGCCTCCCTGCAGATGACCGCCCCCGCAGTCCTCCCTTCCTTCTCAAGAAGTTCGTTCACGGCCATCCTCGAAGCGTAATAGCAGCCTCCGATGTGGGCATATTCCCAACGGCTCTCGAAGAACTCGCTGTCGTGGATAATCTCGATCTTCCGGCCCGTCCTGTCGGCCGCATCCCCGGGCGACGCAGCGGCCGTCACGGGATTCCACGCAGTCTCCGGATACCACGCCTCGATCAGCTCGAACCTCCACGATGTAGGCATCATCACGATGCACCAGCGGTTATCCAGCTGTTCCCACACGTAAACCCTGAAATCGTCGATAGTCGGGTAAAAACGGGTCCTTTTGAGAAAATCCTTCCCGATTATGTCATCGACGGCGGTAATGCTCCACCTCGTGGGTACAAAGCGGCGATTCTTTTCTATCCCCATGGTGCCCACGGAGAACGCCTTCTGTATCTCCGATATCAGGGTGCCGCCGTTGTATGCGTTCAGAACCGCCCCCGTTGCAGTGAGGTCCGTGTCATAGAAATTCCTCTCGAGGTTGCGCTCCCATTTCCCATTGGATTTGCGGAAGGAATCCATCCTCGCGGAAGGTCCGAAGGGCTGCACCTCGTCGTCGAGGACAATCCTCCCGCGGGGCCTCTCCCTGAAACCCGCCTCGACGTCCACGGGCCTCTCGGCGAGTGCCAGTTCCTGGATGTCGTCGGCTATTCTTCCCGCCTTGCGGAAATCCTTCGCATCAATCCTGTACTTCCCCCTGACGAGACGGTACCTCATATCAGTGACCTCGCCGATGGATTTGCCCATCCACCTCTCAGGAGTATCCATGACGGACGTATCGCCGAACTCTCCGGGAATCAGAGGGCCGATATCCACCTTGGGATACCCGTACCTGCCCACGAAGACGGCCGGAGGACTGCTTCCGGCGAGATCCTTCATGTCCGTGAGGGGTCTGGACTTCTGACGGGAGTAGAATTTGATCATAAGGGGGCATGACTTCTTTCCGCACAGGAGATGGGCACCTTTGCATATGACGCAGAGTCCGGAGGCGGACCCGCCGTCCTCCTTCCGCATCTCTTCGAAGAATGCCGTCCCCATACGGTACCGTAGGCCGAACGGCGATAAATACAGTATCCGGCAGACGGCGGAACAAAAGATAAGTGCGGGCCGACCTGGAGTTAACCAAGTGCAAGGGGATCGGTCCGCACTATAGTATCCGTGAAAACCGTTTGAGTATAATAAATAATCCCAAAACATGTTATTTTCAGGGAAAAAACAAGGGAAAACACTGCGGAAAATAGAGATTTATTTAAATATTATACTCGATAAGAACAATCTACCATAAGTCTGGTATATTCTGCCGAAAAGTTGGATAATCCATCCAAAATCGCTTCCGCCCGAACCGCCAGGAAACGGCGGAAGGATATCGGAAAACAATATCCCGTATGCCCCGGAACCGTCATTGCGCACGGTCGATCCGCAGCTTCCTGCCGTAGATGTTGGAGAACTCATCCTTGATACTCTTGAGCTTCCACATCTGCATGCTGATGTCCTTGGAGGACCTGAGCGTCATACGGACCGCACCGGCGGACAGTTCGACATCGAGACTTTCCACGGCGGCATCCCTCCCGCGGTCCATGATGTCCGCCATCTTCAGGATGAGGGCGCACCGTCTCACGCAGATTATCTCGTTCCCGTCCAATTCCGCAAAATACTTCGACGACGGACCCGGCACCGAATTATGGTGGAAACGGGCCATCAGGGCCATGGCCTGCAGTTCGTCGTCGTCGAATCCCGCGAGATACGAATTCCTGATGATGGTGTAGGAATGGATGTTGTGCTTCTCGTAGCTGATGAACTCCCCCACATCGTGGATCTCCGCGGCGTATCCCAGAAGCTCCCTCCACCTCGGATCCGAGGCGGGGATTATGCCTTTGCAGGACAGTGCATCGTAAAGTGCCAGCGCGTATCTTCTAACGGCATCGGAATGCTTACGGTCGCATCCGCAGCGGGCCGCCAGAGTGCGCACGGAGGAACCGCGTATGTCGAAATCCTGCTGTCCCCCGTGCTCCAGGAGATAATCGGTCCTCATGCCCTCGCGGAGACCGTTCCTGCTGATTTCGAGTCTCTCGATACCCAGCAGGTACATCATCTCCTCAAGGACCGCACCGCCGCCGATTATGATGTCGGCGCGGCCCGGGCTCATCTTGGGGAACTTCAGTCTCTCTTCCACATCGCACGAGCAGATCTCCTTCATCAGGGACCTGAGTTCCGTCAGCAGCAGGTACGACGGGTCCCCGTCCCCCCTTCCGGCGGCGCACATCTCCGCCAGCGCCACCGCGGTGCCGGAGGAACCGACCGCACGTTCGAATCCGAGTTCGCGGACCTTCCCGACACTCCTGTAGGATGCCGTATCGACCATCCTGCGGAGGACGTCGTACTGTCTGAACGTGACCTTCCTCTTCTGATCCACCCCGGACCCGTACGCAAGACGTATCGCACCGAGACTGAGACTGTCCAGATAGAGGTCTTCCTTCCCGTCGGCCACGGCGATCTCCGTGCTGCCGCCGCCCACGTCTATGCAGAGGGTCCTCACGGGGGCGTCGGGACCGAGGACTCCGAGGCGCACGAGCCTCGCCTCCTCCATCCCGGGGATGATGCGCATATCGACGCCGCGTTCCCTGACAGCCTGCACGAGATCCATACGGTTCGACGCCTCCCTCGCGGCGGCGGTGGCCATCGCGACGACCTGTTCCGCACCGAACCCGCGGGCTATCTCCGCGAACTTCGATATCACCAAAGCGGCCTTCGAGACAGTCTCCGCATCGATGGAACCGTGCTCGTAGAGACTCTGACCTATGCGAACCGACTCCTTGTCCGAGTAGACGGAGGTTCCGAGGGAACCCTCGTAGAAACGGACCACGAGCATATGGACCGAATTGGTCCCGACATCGATGAATCCGACCGTCTTATCCATGCCATACGCCTTTGTTATCCAGGAACCACTCCTGGGCCCTGATCTTCCCGTCCTTCCCTCCGCACCTGCGGCGCACGTATGTGCCGTCGCTCCGGAGCTCGCGGGATTTGACGTTGTCGTCCAGTGTGGTCTTCAGAATGGTATCCCTTATGAGGATCATCATCTCCTTGTCGAGGACGGGGAACAGGATCTCGACCCTCGCCAGGAGATTCCTGGGCATCATGTCGGAGGAACCCATGTACATCTTCGGGTCCCCGCCGTTGAGGAAGAAGTAGATCCTCTCATGCTCCAGGAAGCGGTCCACGATGCTCGTGACGGTGATGTTGTCGGATATGCCCTTCACACCGGGCCTGAGACAGCAGAGACCTCTGATGCTGAGATCGATCTTCACCCCCGCCATGCTCGCCCGGTACAGTTCCGCGATGATGTCGCTGTCGATGAGACCGTTGGCCTTCATGGCGATGTATGCCTTCCCGCCGTTCCTTTTGATCTCGGCCTCGTTGCGGATCATCTCTATGAGGGAGCTCTTGAGCGTGAGGGGCGCCACCAGGAGATGCCTGTACTTCCTGGGTCCGAAATATCCCGTGAGGGCGTTGAACAGTTCACCCACATCCTCCCCGATCTCCTGGTTCGCGGTAAGGAACGATATGTCCGCATACTGCTTCGCAGTGTTGGCGTTGTAGTTGCCGGAAGACATATGGGTGTATCTCACCAGATGGTCCTTCTCCAGCCTCACCACCTGCAGGAGCTTCGAGTGGACCTTGAGGTTCACGGGACCGTAGACCACGTGGACGCCGATCTTCTCCAGCTCCTTCGCGAGGGCGATGTTGTTGACCTCGTCGAACTTCGCACGGAGCTCCATGAGGACGGACACGGCCTTGCCCTTCTCCTTCGCCCTCATCAGCTGCCGGATGATCTCGGAGTTCTTTCCGAGCCTGTAGAGGCATATCTTGATGGATTGGACGCTGGGATCGTCGGCGGACTCCCTGAGGAAACGGATGACGGTGTCGAAGGTCTCGTACGGGTGGAAGAGGATCCAGTCCTTCTGGCGGATCGCGTCGAACATGCTGACGGCCTCGGAGATCTCCTGGGGTACCGACGGGACGAATGATTTGTATTTGAGGGAGGGGAGATTGAGACCGTACAGCTCCCACAGGTCCGTAAGCATCATGCCCTTGTCGGATGCGCGGGTCACCTGCTGGTCCCTCAGCTTGAGGTTCTTTGCGAATATCGCGGCGAGGTCGGAGGGCATGGAGTCCTCCACGACCATCCTCACCGGGAAACCGAGGTCCCTGGAATCCAGGGCCGTCTCCACGGCGGACATGAGGTCCACGGCCTCGTCGATGGTCACCTTCACGTCTGCATTCCTGGTGATCCTGAACTTGTAGCATCCCAGGACCTCGAGTCCGGGGAAGAGGGCGCCGATGTTGTCCTTGAGGATGTTCTCCAGCAGGACGAACTGTTTCATCTGGCCCTCGGAAGGCACCTTGACAAACCTCGGGAGGATCCCGACGGGGACCTTGACACGGGCATAGAGGATCTCCCCATCCTCGCGGCGCAGCTTCACCGCCACGTTCAGGGAGTTGTTGGAGATGAACGGGAACGGATGGGAGATGTCCAGGGCCAGAGGGGTCAGGAGCGGATGGAGTCTCTCCAGGTAGTAATCATCCACCCACATCTTCTGCTTCGGGTCGAGGGCGGACACCGAGAGGATACCTATGCCGTTGACGGCCAGAGGCTCCTCCAGATGGGCCCAGCAGTCCTCGTATCCGTCGACGAGCTCGTTCACCTTCGCGTTGAGGACCTTTATGAGCTCCCCCTCGTCGTCGTAGGCGTCGGGACCGATGTTCACGAGGCGGTCCACCTCCGCACCCAGGAGCCCGGGCATACGGATCATGAAGAACTCGTCCATGTTCCCGTAGCAGATGGCCAGGAACTTCACTCTCTCCAATACGGGGACGGACGGATCCATGGCCTCCTCGAGGCAGCGTTTGTTGAAACCCAGCCACGAGATCTCCCTGTTTATGTAGAGGGAACGGTCGTAGAGGTCGACCTCCTTCGGTTTGGCCGTCATGCGTTTTCCTCAGGACCTTCTGATATCGACGGATCTCGCATGGGCCTCGAGACCCTCCACGCGGGCGAGGGTATTGATGGTCGGGGCGAGGGTTTCGAGACCGTCCTTCGTCAGGATCTGCACCGTGGAGGTCTTCCTGAACATGGAGACTGTGAGTCCGGAGCACATGGAGGCGTATCCGGATGTCGGGAGCACGTGGTTGGTGCCCGATGCGTAATCGCCGGCGGCTATGGGAGTGTAGGGCCCCACGAAGATGGATCCCGCATTCCTTATCCTGGAAAGGACGTCCATGGAGTCCCTCACCTGTATGCAGAGATGCTCGGGAGCGACCCCGTTCATGACTTCGGCCGCGAGTTCCATGTCCTTCGCGACGATGTACCCTGAGTTCTTCATAGACTGTGCGATGATGTCCTTCCGGGGCATGTCCTTCAGCTGTTCCATCATGCAGTCCCACACCCTGTCGGGAAGGGACGGGTCGTCGGTGACGAGGACGAAGGCGGAGGACGGGCCGTGCTCGCCCTGGGCCAGGAGGTCCGCGGCAACGTACTCGGGCACTGCGGACGAATCCGCAAGGACGGCGGCCTCGGAGGGGCCGGCGGGGAAGTCGATGCCGACGGTGTCCTGCAGGAGGATCTTCGCCTCGGTGACGAACATGTTGCCGGGTCCGACGATCTTCTGGACTTTCTCGATGCTCTCGGTACCGAGCGCCATGGCGGCGATGGCCTGCGCACCGCCGACCCTGTAGATCTCGTCGCATCCGGCGATGTCGAGAGCGACGAGGACGGCGGGATTGGTCTTCCCGGGGGTGCAGCAGATGACCTCGTCCACACCCGCGGTCTTCGCGGCGACGACGGTCATGAGGGCGGTGCTGGGATAGGCGGCGAGCCCTCCGGGTATGTAGCACCCGACCCTGCTGAGGGGTACGCTCTTGACACCCAGCGTTATCCCGGGCTCCACCTCGGTCGTCCACATGTCGGGCGGAAGCTGCATCCTGTGGAACCTCTGGATGTTGAATGCGGCGTTCTCGAGTTCGTCGACCACCTCCTGGTCGACCTCCTCGTATGCGGCCTCGATCTCCTCGCGGGAGACCTCGAGTCTCTTGAGGTCGACCTTGTCGAACTTCTTGGTCAGTTCGAAGAGGGCTTTGTCCCCGTCCTTCCTGACCTGTTCGATGATGGCCTCGACGGCCTCCTTCACCGAATCGGTCTCGGATTTCCTGTTCTCGATCCAGTACTCCTCGTCGATCTCCTTCCATTTCTCAGGTTCGGCGAATTCCCGGCTGCCTGCCTCTTTTGCCATAATCCCGCCTATGTTCCCCTTATTAAAATAATATTCGCGCGCACGGATGCGGGCGCACGGGCGCCGGACGGACACGGGGAAGACGATGTCCCAGATATCAGAAAACAGACTTCGGCACCTCTCCGGGAGAAACCGCCCGAACTCCGTATCTGGCACATTGCGCGTGCACGTCTCCTGCGGATCATCGGTTCTTCGGACAAAAGATATTATTACGTCCTGCCAATCAGAGCCTGAATGAAGGTCATAATAGTCGGGGCCGGAAACGTCGGGATGGCGTCCGCCGAGGCCGCGTCCCGCAACAACGACGTTCTCATGATCGACAGGGATCCCGCAAGGACGGAGGCCGCCAAGAACACCCTCCCCGTATCGGTCCTCAGGGAGGACGGCAGCAATCCGAAGGTCCTCAGGGAGGCCATCGAACGTACGGAGGCGGACATCATCTTCAGTTCGGTCCCGGACGACGCCATCAACATCTTCATATGCGTCGCCGCGAAGAACATAAAACCGACCATCCGCACCATCGCATGCATAAGGAACCCCGACTACATGGTCGAGGACCTGGAGGACGTCGACCTCCTGATCTCTCCCGAGAGCATCACCGCCGAGAAGATCATCATGATGACGACCCTGGAGAACGCCGTCACGTTCGACAGGCTCAGCATCGACGGCATGTGCATCGTGACATTCCGCATAGAAAACGGCCAGAAGGTGGTCGGGAAAACGGTCATGGAGATGGAGATCCCCAAAGGATGCTCCGTCGTCGCAGTCTACAGGGGGACCGAGACCCTGCTCGACACCGCCACCGCCGAACTCCGCAGCGGCGACAGGCTCTGCGTCATGGGGACCTACGGCGGCATCAGGGAATTCAACGATGCCATCGGCGTGAGGAAGAATGCGAGGGAGGTCGTCATCCTCGGGGCCGGACAGAGCGGCATCGAGATCGGGAAGACCCTCTGCTCCGACCGCGGGAAATACTTCGTGAAGATCATCGACGACGACCTTGCGAGATGCAGGGAGGCGTCGAAGGTCCTCAGGGAGGCCATAGTCGTCAACGGACCGGTCGTGGACCCCGTGTTCCTCCGTTCCGAGAACGTGGACAGGGCCGACGTCGTCATATCCGTATCCCCCGCTGACGAACGCAACCTTCTGGCATGCATGACCGCCCTCAGATTCGGTATCAGGAAGATCATATCCCGCTACTCCATGGAGGAGTACGACGAGATCTTCAAGTACGCCGGCATCGAATCCGTCGTAGGGTACCACCGCGTCATCGTCAACGAGATCTCCCGCAGGATGGTCATCTCCATCGACGGTTCGTCTGCGGGATTCATCAGGATGGACCGCCCCGGCGACTGCCTCTTCGGCGTCGACATAAAACACGGCATACCCGTCTGCGGGATGATACTCGGGAACATACGCTTCCCCGAAGGCGTGCGCGTGGCCGCCGTCATCAGGGACGGGGAACTGTTCTACCCCTCCCTCACCTCGCAGTTCGCGGAAGGCGACCGCGTCCTCATCTACGCCCACGAGGCGGACCCCGTGAAACTGTCCGCCCTCTTCGGGAACCAGATACCGGAGATGTGAAGATGCCTTTCCCCGCCCTCAGAAGAAGGATCGAACACCTCGAGAGGTGGGAAAGCGGGACCGTAAAGGTCCTCGGGATGGTCGAGATACTCATCGCCGCCATGCTCCTGTCGGTGGCGGCATACGCCGCGGCCGTCGGCGACGACTCCTACGTTTTCGCACTCCCGGCGCCGTTCGTCCTTCTGCTGGGACTGTTCCAGTATCTGTTCTTCTCCAACCGCAGACCCATGGCTCCCTCCCTCGGGATCCTCCTGACCGTGGAGACGTGGATGATCTCCTTCGCGATCCTCTCGGTGCCGTTCCTCCTCTCGGGATTCACGGTCGCAGACTCCCTGTTCGAGGCGGTGAGCGCATTCACCACCACCGGGGCCACCATCCTGGCGGACGTCGACTCGGTGGACGGCAGCCTCCTCGTCTGGAGGGCCGTGATGCAGTGGGCCGGAGGTATAACCGTCGTCATCATCTTCACGGTCCTCCTGCCGATGCTCGGTATGAGGGGCGCAGGATTCGGCTCCAACGAATTCTCCGGCGCGGACTCCAGCGGATACACCGTGAAGATCTCCAACGCCGCATTCAACTTCCTGAGAATCTATATACTCATGACTGCGGCGGAGATCGTCATCCTGACGGCCCTCGGCGTCGTACCGTTCGAGTCTTTCTGCATAGCGCTGTCCAACATCCCCACGGGAGGACTCCTGCCCACCAACGACAGCATGGCAGGATACGGCACCCCGGTGCAGTTCGTCACACTGGTATTCATGTTCCTCGGGGCCACGAACTATTATCTCCTCTTCCGCACGTTCTTCACCAAGGACCGCAGGGCGCTGAAGAAGAGTTCCGAATTCAGATGGATGGTCAAATGGTTCGCAGTCTGCACCCTGGTGGTCGCGGCGGTCATCGTGGCCAGCGACGAGACCCCTTACGGCATCGACGGCCTGAGGGAGGTCGCAGACAGTCTGTGGCATGCCGCATACTGCATCGTATCCGCGGGGACTTCGTCGGGTTTCGCCATATCCGATTACACCATGTGGCCCACTCTGGGTCTTATGATCCTGCTTATCGTAGAGTTCGTCGGGGGGATGTCCGGATCGACCGCAGGAGGTATCAAAATCCATCGTATGATGGCCCTGAAATCATACATCGTGGCGGGAATGGACAAGATCATGCATCCCAGCATGGTCACGTCCATGAGAATAGACAACAAGACTCTTGACTCCAACGACGTTACCTCCGCCGTATCCACAATCTTCCTTTTCATCGTGGGGATAACCGTGGCACTCTGCGCAGTCATGTATCTGGAACCTCAGCTGGATGTCCAGACGGATTTCGGGGTCGTGTTCGCAGCGGTCGCAAACGTCGGCGTCGGTTCCGGACAGATCGGGCCGTTCGACAGCTACGGGGCCATGAGGGACGCCACCAAGTACCTCCTGTGCCTCCTGATGTGGCTCGGAAGGATGGAGTTCGTTCTGGCGGTCATGATCTTCACCAGAGGATTCTGGGAGGACGTGCGCCTCAATGCGGGATTCCGCAGGAAGGCCGCGGAGATGAGACACATATACTCCATCGGCCGGAAATACAGGTGACGGCATATTTCTTTCCGGAAAACCCTCGAAAAGTCCGACAGGATTCGGAGAGTCCGCCCGCATCGATTCCGTCCGACCGGGCTCTGCAGAACACACAGAAACTGCAAATCGGAAAAGACTTTCGAAAATGATCACGCAGGAGTGCAGAATTTTACATCTGGCACATTTGTGCCCGCACCCCTGCGGAGAAGTTTCACTCCTTCCTGCACATGGCGAGGATCTTCAGGACTGCGGGGTTCCCGGGTTCCACCTCGTTGATGGCGCCGGCGGCCACTTTGGCCTCCCAGTAGGCGCCCTTGTCGCAGAAGCTGTACCCGATCGTCTCCAATGCACCGATGTGTTTGGAGTTCTCCTTGAGGGCCTTGGATGAAAACGCCCCCGACGCGGTGGAATTCCCGTTGAGCCACTGGTAGTACGCCATAAGGGCGTATCCGTCCGCATCCTTCGCCTTCATCCGCTCCCTGACGTATTTGGCAGCATCCTTGACACGGTCCGCAAGGACGAGAGCGGAGATGTAGCACCTCCCTGCGCGGTAGGAACCGCCGTCCTTCAGAATGGATTCGGCCTCCGATAACGCATCGGCATGCCTTCCCAGCGAACCGAGGGCCTGTACCCTCAGGACGCGGTCGATCTCCTCCGTCTTCTCCATCTTCGAAATCGTCTCCAGGGCCTCTTCATCCCTGCCGGTCCCATGCATGACGGCGGCGCGGGCCCTGAGGACGCGGTCGCTCTCCTCGAGGCCGTCCAGAGCGGTACCGGCCTCCCTGAGGCATCCGAGACCGATGAGACCTGAAGCGATCTCGTATTTCATCTTCCCGTCCGAAGGGAGACGGGACATGAGAACCGAGAGGACACCGGGGAAATCATTGTCATCCCCGATCGTCCTCAGCATCGAACAGCATGTGAGGAGGATCATCGGATCGTCCTGATTCTTCGAAGCGAGGTCCATGACCTGCATGGCGGCGATGTCGTTCTTCCCGTCGCTGATGTTCTGTCTGATTGCCCCGAGGGCATCGCTGTTATCCATTGCGGCGGACTAGCCATCTCTTATTAGTTAACGGTTTCCAGCGGGGAGATCTCATTTCGCGGCGGAAACGGCCTCTTCCGGAGAGGGCTTCCTGAGGAGGAATCTCCTGAGGATGAACACGAACAGTGCCACTGCGACGATGTTCCTGATCAGGACCACGACGATTCCCAGATCGCTCATGGCCTCGCCTTCGCCGCGGAACCCGTAATTCACGAGGAAATTGATCTGGGTCATCGCCTCCGCCACCACGAAGAGGTTCAGCATCGTGATCTTCTCCTCCTTCTTCCCGCGCATTACGTACAGCAGGAGCACGGGCGGTATGAGCCATATCATATACTGGCCGGAGAACACCGACGAGATCAGGATGAATGCGAGCATCGACAGAAGACAGACATCCCCCGCATCCTTCTCCAGCACATCCCCGTCCTTCAGACGGAACGCGCGGAATGCGAAGACGGCGTAGAACACCGCTATCGCAGCAGCCGCCAGGGGCAGCATGAGTCCCGACAGGGACGAACTGAGGGAACCGTAGAGGTTGTCCGAACCGTAGTCGTAGGCGTAGGATACGTCCGTCAGACCGAATATGGAGAAGAACTCGATGACCGAAGCCGCCAGCGACTCGATCTCCAGGGGACGGTCGGTGTGATACTTGGCGAACGACAGCGGATCCGCATCGCAGAGGACGAACACGGCACAGACGGCCAGGCAGAACACCAGGAACGCCCCGACGCCTTTCAGAACCTCTCTCCTCTCGCCCTTCGCCAGCATGTAGATCGCCATTATCGGCAGGAATATCGCAGGGTAGAGCTTCGCAAGCACCGCTACGGCCAGTACGAGGAACGCCGGCACGTACCTCTTCTCCAGGAAGAAGACCGCGACCATGAGGGTCAGCACTGCAGGTATGATGTCGTAACGGTCCGTCTGGAACTCGAACATGAGGACCATCAGGAACGTGTAGATTACCATGATCATCTCGGGCCTGCGTCCGAAGTGATGTGCCAGACGTTCGGAGCACCACAGTCCGGCGAGGAAGAACAGGAACGTCATGGCGATGAACGCCGCCTGATATCCGGCGGCGGAGGATGCGAAAAGCCTCGGCAGGAGGATGAACACATACGCCAGGGGCGGATATTCCCAGGTGTTCCAGTCATCATATACCCAGATGTCCCGGGTGTACGGGAATATACCGTCCATCATCGCATCCGCGTACGGGAAATATCCGTCGCAGACGCTGGAAGGGATGTCCGACAGTCTGACTACGGCATAGAGGACTATACTCAGTACGGCATAGAGGGACAGAGCGAAGACGTAGCTCCTCTGCCTTTTCGTGAGGGCGCGGGGATTGAACTCAATCATAACGGCAACCGGCGTGACATATCCTGTGCGGACAGGACTTAACGCCGCAAGTATGGCGGGAAGGAGTATAAGTACTCCGTTGGGAAAAACGGCCTTTCCGGCCGTACTGCGCACAAATGACTATAACGCAACAGCCCGTACCCGGCCCGATGGAAAAAGACAGATACGGAGGAATGAGCCCGTGGGCCCTCGCCTATCCGCTCAAAAGCAAGGACTGCCCCTGTCCGGCGTGCGGGGGACATTCCGTGCTCGATGCGAAAGTCGACTGCAGCAGCGATCCCGCCCTGATCCTCACCGTCAGATGCGGAAAGTGCGGGGACACCTCCCTCGATGCGGAGGTCCTGGAGGACGGGGACGTCCGCCTGACCGTCTCCTCCTCGGAAGAGGAATACGAACCTTCCTTCGAGGCCGCGGAAGCAAGGAAGGATATGGAGAATTCCGAAGGCGAAGCCAGAATATCCGCCGAATTCCGCCTGGAGGAGGCCCTCAGGACGACCATGAGGGAGCATCAATCCCTGGAACTGGGAATGAAGATCATCGGGGAGGCGAAGGAACTCGCACAGGAGTCCGAGGCCATGAGGACCGTGGCCCTCGACGAGACCGCCGTCGTGGCCGGATACTGGTCCGAGAAAATGGATTTCCCCCAAGCCCTCTCCGTATACAACGACGTGAAGAACCTCGCCGACGGATGGAACAGCTGCAGCGCATACATGTTCCGCATAAACAGATCCCTGGCACAACTCATGACCATGGACATGGACGGCGCCCTCAGGTCCGCGGAGAAGACGGTTGCCAAACTGGACAGACTCGCATCGAAGAACGCCCTTCCGAAGGACGACCCCCTCATAAGGGCAAAAGCGTACGAGGCGCTGGGACACTTCTACACTCTGTCCGGAAACATAAAAAAAGGTGCGAAAACCACCAAAACCGCCGTCGAAGAGGCCGCGAAGATCCTTACCGAATCCGGAAACGAGGATGAACTCCTCTGGTTCGTCCAGCTCTCGCTGGGATACGGGATCGCCGCCGCCCGCAACGATGCGCCGGAGAAAGGCGCGAAAGCCATGGCGGACGCCGTCAGGATCGCGGAAAAATACCGGGACCAATGCCCCGACGCCTACGTGGACGCAGCCCTCAAACAGGCCATGCTCACCTCCAGCTTCGAAACCGCACCCAAGGAGGACATCGTGAAGAATCTGAACGAAGCGATATCGTTCCTGGAGAAACCCGCAGAAGACGGTTCCTTCAACCCGAAACTCATCCTCGCATACCTGTACCGCGGAGCGGTAAAGAGCGGGGACCCGGACAATCCCGACGGGGAGGATCTCGAGAAGGCCTACTCCCTCCTCTGGAGCATGATGAAGGACTGCTCTGTGCCCTTCAGTACGTTCTCTCTCGTATCCACCTCGTACCTCGTATACCTCGAAGGTGCCGACAAAGGGAAGGCGGAAGAGGTCAGGAGCGAACTCAAGAAGATGGGACTCTTCGAAAGCGTGGATCAGACCTACGGCCTGCAGGATTAAACCTGTTCGGTAATTGTCTCCATATCGGACACGGGGTCCGATATGGGACAGATTCCCCACTAGTATCAAATAGATTCATCCCGATATCGGTACAGAGGTGGGGGAATTGCTCTCCAAAATCATCGTCTACGGACTTTTCGGCGAATACGACTACGAGATCGATCTTGCGGACAGGAGACTCACGTTCATCCATTCCCAGAACGGTCTCGGGAAATCCACTGTGATGAAACTCGTCTACAGCATCCTCACGGGAAACCTCGGGGATGTCGCATCGTGCCCCTTCGACAGGATCGACCTGATGTTCGGCAGCGGAACCAACATCATCGTCGAGAACAGGGGCCGCGAGGTCAGCATACTGGGACAGAAGGCGGAGCTTGAGGAACCGATGACTGCGGAGGAACTCCGCAGCGTCATGAAGTGCGTGTACATAGGTCCCGAAAGGACGTTCACCCCCGACGGGAACGGATGCGGCATCCCGTCGCTGCAGATTTACATGGACGAGCTCTCCGAGAACATCAGGAAGGCCAAGAAGGATTCCGAACCGAAGGAGATCGAGGACGACGGGAGGGAACTCAGCGACGCCGACCTCGACCATCTTTTCCGCGACCTCGAGGCCCAGATAGATTTCATAAAACAGGCGGGGTTCGGACCTTCGATCCCTGCGGGATACAGGTTCCCGCCGAACAGGTACGAGATCGGGGAATACCGCGGAGACTACAGGAAGCTGGCACTTTCCCTCAAGGATTATGTGGACAGATACTACACCTTCGCGGAGAGCGTCATCGTCTTCAAGGACATAGTCAACTCCGTCTACGTCAACAAGACGGTGGAGATCAACGAAATGGGGTATCTCGAGGCCCGCATGGACAAAAGCGGGACCGTCATCCCCATAACCAAGTTCTCCTCCGGAGAGAAGCAGATCCTCATCATGTTCTATCTGCTCCTGTTCAGGACGGATGCCGGATCCCTCGTCATCATCGACGAGCCCGAGGTGTCCCTCCATATATCGTGGCAGCAGCAGCTGGGAAAGACCTTCGGCGATGTGGCGAGGGTCAGGGGCCTGCAGATGATAGTGGCCACCCACTCCCCGTCCGTCATACACGACGACTGGGACCTCGCAGTGGAACTGAAGGCTGCCGGAAATGATTGACAGCATCTCGGCGAACGACGTCGCCAACGAGATATCCATGATGAGGTCCGCCTTCAAAGGCACGGTCCTCGTCGTGGAAGGTGTGACTGACAGCAGACTCTACCGCAAATTCACCGACGGAGAGAAGGTGAGGATAATCATCGCCCACTCCAAGGACAACGTCCGCCGCACGGTGACGGAATGCCGGAACAGGAGGATGGACGGCAGGGTCGTGGGAATAGCCGACAAGGACCTGGACGGTCTCATCGGAAAGAAGAGGGCGCCTCCCCTGTTCGGGACCGACCGCAACGACATGGAATCCACGACCCTGTGCTCCAAGGCACTGGACGATGTAATGGCGGAATACGCGGATCAGGAAAAACTGAAGAGGTTCGAGGAGAAACACGGGAAGCTGCGGGATGCGCTTGCGAGGGCGGCGGGACCGATCTGCGCCCTCATGTACATCTCATACAAACGCGGAATGAACCTCAGCTTCAAGGATCTGGAACATTCGCATTTCGTGAACCCGCACACCCTGGAGATCGACATACCGAGGATGGTCTCCGACGTGTATGCGCAGTCCATGGCGCAGATGTACCCGAAACAGACCGTCACCGATCAGGTCCGCAGTTTCCTTAAGAACATGTCCGACCCCTGGGATGCAGTGAGGGGGCATGATGCCGTGAGCATACTGGCACTTGCGCTGAAGAACACCTTCGGAGCCTACAACTCCAAGTACATCAGCGACGGGGAACTGAGCGGCGCTCTGCGTCTCGCCTACAGCTTCGCCTACTTCAGGAAGACGGACCTCTACGCATCATCCTGCGACTGGTGTGCGTCGGAGGGTCTCGACCTCTGGATCACTCGGTGAAATCCTTTCTGGCGGTACCGGATGCGGTCTCCATTATGGTCTGCACCTTGCGGTCGCTCTCGTCGAGGATCTTCCTGCAGCGGTCGCGGAGGGCGACGGCCCTCTCGTAGACCTCCAGGCTCCTGTCCAGGTCGAGCTCTCCGCTCTCCAGCTGTTTTACGAGGTCCTCAAGGACCTTCATGCTCTCCTCGAAACTCATGTTCTCCGTTTCTTCGCTCATTCGAATTCCTCCTTTCCTGTGATCTGCGCCTCGGCCCTGCCGTCGCGCATCCTGACCGTTATGACGGAACCTGTCTGCAGTCCCTTCACCGAAGTGACGGCCTTCCCGTCGGACCCCGCCACGAAACTGTATCCTCTCTCGAGGACGCTGTAGGGATTCAGCGCACCGAGGCGCGCCGACGTCCTCTCGAAATACGCCCTCTTCTTCGACAGGATGGACGAGACTGCGGGATCCAGCCTTGCGGAGACGACCTCTGACGACATCCTCTTCCCGGAGATGACACCTCCGAGGGCGGGTGCGAGCCTCGCATCCGCGGATGACAGCCTTCTGTGCATCTCCGCCGCCGTCTTCGACAGGGCCCCCGCCATCCTGGACGACAGGTCGTCCAGTTTCATCAGGAGCATATCCACCCTGTCCCTGGCCTTCCGGGGGGACAGTTTGGAGTCCAGGACCTCGAAGCGCCCGCGCATCCTCTCGGTCACGGATGTGAGGGCCTTGTTCATCCTCAGAGTGAAATCCTCCAGCTGCCTGATTATCTCGCCTTTGTCGCGGACTGCCATCTGGGCGGCCGCGGTGGGGGTGGCGGCCCTGACGTCGGCGACGAAATCCGCTATGGTGAAATCGGTCTCATGCCCCACCGACGATATGACAGGGACCTTCGATGCCGCGATCGCCCTGGCCACCGGCTCCTCGTTGAACGGCCAGAGATCCTCGAGGGAACCTCCTCCGCGGCCCACGATAATGACGTCGACCCCTTCCCTGTTCAGCAGCTCTATCCCTGCGACGATGGATTTCCATGCACCCTCCCCCTGAACCTGCGCCGGCGCCAGAAGGATGTCGACGGGATACAGGCGCTCGGTGGTGGTTATGATATCGTGTATGACGGCCCCGGTGGGGGACGTGACGACCCCGATGGTCTTCGGATATCTGGGTATCCGCCTCTTCCGTTCGCTGCTGAACAGTCCCTCTCCTTCCAGCTTCTTCTTGAGGGCCTCGTATTTCAGATAGAGCTCCCCGATCCCCGAGCGCTTCATGCTCTCGACGATGAACTGGTAGGAACCCCTCTCCACATACATGTCCAGATGTCCGTAGGCCTCGATCTTCATGGCATCGGATGGCTCGAAATCGATCCTCGAACGGGAACCGCGGAACATCACCGCACGGATCTCGCTCCCGGCATCCTTGATCGTGAAATAGTAGTGTCCGGAGGTGTACTTCTTGAGATTGGAGATCTCCCCGAGAAGCCAGAGATCATTCAGTTCCTTCGCATTGTTGAAGATCTCCTTCACGCGGGTGTTCAGCTCTGTGACCGTCACTCTCTCGGACATAACAGGCGGACGATGGAATCTCAGGATATGATGCTTTCTTAACCTGCGGCGGTTACTCCCTTACGGTGCGGACCGATTCTTCGAGATGCCGGGATGTGCTCCGGATTTTGACCGGTGCGTACAGATGCTGTCGGTCGGGACCTGTGTGCCTGCAAACAGGCGGCACGGACATTCGTGCAGTACGGAAAATAAATGACCCAGACGTGTGAAACTGAATAGAATCCGTTTAACATGCGGTTCTTTTTATAATCGGTGAGACAATATGCAGAGCATGGCCGGGAGCGGAGAGAGATTGGCGATACCGACGGGAGTCGACGATTTCAAAAAGGTACGCGAAAACGGATATTATTTCGTTGACAAAACCG
>CAVIJO010000020.1:0-20308 GCA_963643445.1 Candidatus Methanomethylophilaceae archaeon | reverse complement strand
CTGTGAGCTTCGAAGCAGTCTCCTATCGCAACACGGAAATTGCTGATGAACGAACTGTATTCATCCGACTGCGATAATCCCAGATCTATGTGTATCACAGGGAATTTGTTCTTGTATTCTCCGTATTCGGGATATTCGGAGATCTCCAGATCATCGAACCAATCGTTTCCCTTGTATTGCATGTTGAAGAATGCGTCCAGCATGGAGAGGTTGGTGGTCTTCCCGAACCTTCTGGGTCTTGTGAATCGATAGACGCCGCTGTCGTTGCAGTCCAGGATGTCCTTGATAAGGAGGGACTTGTCGACATAGTACATGTCCTCCTTACGGAGTTCCCTGAACGACTGACCTCCGGTGTCGATCTGCTTCATGTTTCACCGATGTATCTGCGCATTGATAAAGAATCGTATTGTACTGCTTACATTTTTAAATAAGATGCCGATGCTCTATGCAGATGAAAGGAACCGCTGCATACTGCATTTCGATGGCCGTGGCTGTGCTTTTGGTGGCACTGGGTCTTTACGAGGACGACACGGTCGTCACGATGTTCGCACTCATCGCGGCGGTTCTGTATGCTGTGCTGATATACTGCGGCAGACAGGTCCCGCTGGATCCGAGGATACCGCTTTTCTCGGCGTTCATAATGCTGATTATGTCCCTGATTCTCCTGTATGTTCTCAATTTCACCGGCGACATATACAGTTCGTACACCTACGACGCCGAAGGAAACCTCGAGGCGGTCTTCAGCAGCGAGAAGAAGATTTATGCGCATATCGAGGGCATAGTCACATGGTGTATCTCCTATCCCCTGGCATATGTGGCTGTTGCGGCGATTGCGGTCCTGTTCGGTTCCAGACTCAACAGATTCCTCGTGGGCGGGTTCCTGGTGTTCACCAGCGAGGCTTTCACATCTCTGATGCTCGTGGCGCTCTCGGTGTTTAACAAGGATCAGCTGGGAGAGACATTCTTCTTTATGGATGAGCTCGCCTACCTGTTCACCGGTTTAGTCCTTTCCCTGGCGGCGGCGGCAGTGATCGTCCGCCGTATGAAGGGGAAGGGTTTCTACCTCTCCCGCGAATCCCTGGAGGTGTGCGGATGATGCAGATGACGGAGAAGGGAGACAGGCGCTTCACTGTCGCCGTCTGGGTCATCGAGGAGGCCATCTTCGCGGTGATGTTCCTGACGGTGGCCTGCGGCATCGCCCGCGGTCTCAGATGGCACCCCGCATGGTATCTCGAGGCGACCTGCATCGCATTCGCCCTCATCTCCTGCGTGATCCCGGTCCTCAGGCTCCTGAACGCCGTGAAGATGCCTTGGTGGTTCAATTTCCTTCTGATCGCGGATGTGTACATCTACACCATATCACTGTGCCTCGGATTCTATATGGACCCGGAGATCCCGTGGTGGGGATTCTTCGGACACGTCCTGTCCTCCATGAGTGTCGGAGGGATCGTATTTCTGGCACTGTGCCTTGTGGAGAAGCATTCCCCTGCCGGCGTCACTCTGGGTTCCGCCGCTGCCATCCATTGCTACACTCTGATGATCTCTCTCGCATTCGGCGGGATATGGGAGGTTATGGAGGGATACGTGGACGTGATCCTCGGACAGAGTGTCATGGTGTACGGGGACTTCGATACGCTCGACGATCTGAGGGCCGACCTTCTGGGCAGCGTCATAATGGTCGCATTGGCGGCGTTCATGATGAGGGGCCGCACCGCATGCGATGTGGCCGATACCACGGTGTTCCGCAATCCGTTCGCGAAGAAGTGATCCGTTCCTTGTTTCGGCCCCCGGGTGCACCGGCTGCGGTGCTGCCGGAAAAGGCCCTGATCTCCGGTCATCCCGGCGTTTTCAGACGCCCCGCGGGTCACAGACGGGGAGACGCTGGATTGGTAAGAGTTTTATATTCCCTGCCTATTGGCTTGGCAGAGGAATAATAAATGGCCCGTTTCAAAGAGGCTGAGCACAGGCTCCTTGACAAGTCCGTCTGCATGAATTGCTATGCGACGAACCCCCCCAAGGCGTCCAAGTGCCGCAAATGTGGATACAGTAACCTGAGGCCGAAAGCGAAAGAGAGCAGGAAACAGTGAGTTTCCGCTCTTCGGTCTCGCCGGATGCATCCGGGGAGTCATCTCCCCGGTGCGCCGGTATGTCTAAATCTCTTAATCAGTCGCAGACTTGTTTCGTGTGGCTGGCGTGTGCCGGCCTGATTCCGACACCCTTCCGTTCCCATTCTTAATATACGTCGACCTGATAGTGTGGACATCCGGGAGATCTCTGATGAAGGCTCTGATTATCGAGGACAGGGAAGGCATGAGGAATATGCTCGCGGACGTTCTCGGAAAGAACGGGATGGAGCATATTTTTGCGGATACGCCCGAGGAGGCGATGGATGCCGTCCGTACGGAGAGCATCCGCCTCATGATAATTCTGGATACCGCCGTGTCCGGCGGCACCGGCATGTCTTTTCTGAACGATCTCGAGACTTGGGAGACGGAACCCGAGAGCAAGAGGGTCCGCAGACAGAGGGCCGAGAACGGTCCCGCCGTCATCGTGATCCGCGGCAGCACCGAGTCCGTGCCCGAAAGCTGCATATTCGTCAAAGCGGAACTGGTGAAACCGTTCTCGTCGGCAGACCTCGTGAATGCGGTCAACGCCGCCCTTCCGAAAGAGAAGCGTATCGAGAACACGGATTCAGGGAGGAGGATGACGAATCCCAACGACGAACTTGTCAGGAGAGGGATCTCCTTCGGGGAGTCGTACGTCTTCTTCCAGGAGAATCCCCGCACAGTTCTGGAGATCATGCAGGCGTTCTCCATGGCGGGATACAGCATATTCCTGATCACCGCATCCAGGGCGAAGGTCGCCAGGGAGAGGTTCGGTCTCGACAAAGGTGCAGGGGTGTACACCCTCAAAGGAAGTTTCTATCCGCTCGGTACGATGATCGGCGAGGTCAGGAAGTTCATAGAGAACTCCGGCTACCCCGTCGTCGCACTCGACGATCTGGACGATATAATAGACCATTGCGGGACGGACAGGACGTTCACCGCTCTCAAGGAGATTCTGGCGATCAGGAACGAAAAGCACAGGTTCACCTTCCTGACTTCCGTGGACGGAGATGTCCTCAGGAAGAACGAGAGGGATGTCCTGACAAATATGATGACACTGTACAAGGAGGAATAAATACGGCAAAGATAGAGAAGGTTTGGGCAAGAGAGGTACTCGATTCCAGGGGAAACCCCACCGTGGAGGCGGTCGTCACCGTCTGCGGGCATGATATCTCGGCCATCGCCCCATCTGGGGCGTCTACTGGGATGTACGAGGCCCACGAACTCCGCGACGGAGGAGACAGGTACGGCGGGAAAGGCGTCCTGAAGGCCGTGGAGAACGTGCGTACAGACATCGCCAAGGCCATCGTCGGAATGGATCCCTCCGACCAGAAGGGTATCGATGCCGTCATGAATGCGGCCGACGGTACCGACAACAAGAAGAGGATCGGAGGGAACGCCACCACCGCGGTATCCTTCGCCGTCGCGAAGGCGGGGGCCTTAGTCAACGGACAGGAACTCTACGAGTACATCGGGAAGGACCATGCGACCCTTCCCGTCCCCATGTTCAACATCATCAACGGGGGGAAGCACGCCGGAGGCAACCTGAAGGTGCAGGAATGCATGATCATCCCCGTCGGAGCCCCCAGTTTCTCCGAGTGCCTCAGGATGGCCGCCGAGACTTATGCGTCGCTCAAGAGCCTCCTGAAGTCCAAATACGGTGTTTCCGCCATCAATGTCGGCGACGAAGGCGGATTCGCACCGCCCGTGAACACCGTCTCCGAGGCTTTGGAGACCATTGTGGAAGCCATTTCCGCCGCAGGATACGAACCCGGGAAGGATATATGCCTGGGAATCGACGCCGCATCCTCCGAATTCTTCGAGGACGGGAAGTACAGTGTGGACGGACTCTCCCTCACTGCGGGCGAGCTTGTGGACCATTACAAATCTGTCATCGACGCATTCCCTCTGATAAGTATCGAGGACCCCTTCGAGGAGAACGATTACGCCACTACTGCGGAACTCACCAAGGCCGTCGGGAACAGGGTGCAGATCGTGGGCGACGACCTCTTCGTCACCAATTCCAGGCGCCTTGCGGACGGTATAAAGAAAGGTGCGGCCAACGCACTCCTCCTCAAGGTCAATCAGATCGGTACCGTTTCGGAGGCGCAGGACGCCTGCGAGATGTCCGCTGCGAATGGATACAGGGTCGTCGTATCCCACAGGTCCGGGGAATCCGAGGATACCACCATAGCCGACCTCTGTGTCGGATGGGGCACCGGACAGATCAAGACCGGGGCGCCCTGCAGAGGGGAGAGGACCGCCAAGTACAACCGTCTCCTGAGGATCGAGGACAGGCTCGGCGACAGGGCCGTCTTCCCCGGGAAGAAGGCTCTCGGACTCTGAGTCGGAAAAACTTTTCAGCCGTTTTCCGGCGGAAAAAACCCGGAAAACGGCATACAAACTATTATTTAAAACCTCTTATTGAAAAACAGTGGTTAACACATATTGTTCAAGCTGTTTTTAATTGGCTTAAAATTGTCTCTGCACAATGCTTATATGCTAAGGATAGGATGGGGAAGTCCGCCTCTGAAGCATCGGTTGGGACGTGGATACTTCTAGGGTGCTCGAATTAAAACTGGAGGATAGATCAGTTGTCGGACATCGTAGCCCCGGATCCATTTATGCCGCTCGATTGCATCAGAAACAGCTTGATCTATGACTCTGGCCCGTCTTCTTTCCAGAAAATCTACTGCAGATGCGGGAGAATCGTCGATTTCGACCGTCTCGGATGCGAGCTTAAAAAACTGCTTCACAAGGAGCCCGAATGTTCCCGCTGCAGGAACGAGAGAATCTCCCGCGAGCTCGATCTCCTCGACGAACACTTCTGTCCGATTGAGGTCGAAGAAGAGTTCTGAAATCCATTCCGGCCGTTGCCGTTTTTATTCTTCTTATGAATATCTGGTTTGCTACTGAACCTGTAATTCGTGTTACCAGTTATATACTGTCTTGGAAGGTATA
Source organism: Candidatus Methanomethylophilaceae archaeon (assembly GCA_963643445.1). Classification (GTDB taxonomy): domain Archaea; phylum Thermoplasmatota; class Thermoplasmata; order Methanomassiliicoccales; family Methanomethylophilaceae; genus Methanomethylophilus. The sequence goes on along the minus strand of CAVIJO010000020.1, from coordinate 15,242 downwards.
TATACAAAAGATGGAAATATCATCCAACTGTATCAGATCAAGGATGATATTTCCTTCTGAAAGGAATACTCCGGCGTTCAGTCGGAATTCATTATCCCGCGGTAGATTTCGTGAACCCTGTCCAATATCATATCGCAGTCGATCTTTCCGGCGCTGCCGATGACGGCCGCGACGGAAGATCCTCCGCAGCCCACTCCTTCCTTGATGTAGCCCCATTCGTAGGCCTGCAGACCCTCGTAGGGACTCTTGGAGTAATCCATGTTGATGTTGACGATCGGTATCTCCGGGGAGATGGCCTCTGCGAGTTTCTCCATGTTGGAGTTGGGGTCCGAGAGGAGCCACCTGGTAGTCCCCTGCATGAAATTCCCGATGATAGAGGGCTCGAGTTTCACAGCGGCCGCCATGATGGGTGCCATCTGCGTTCCTCCGCCGACGATGACGGGGACGTGTTTTGCGGCACCGACGAGGATTCCGATGTTGACGGGCATCATGGGGTCCCCTACGTGTGCGACGGCCTTCAGAGGTTCGTCGGCGAGGTCGCCTATTGCGATGCCGGCGGCATTCAGTCCCTCCATGACCGTGTCCCACTTGAACTGCTTGGGATTCTTGGGGGAGGAACTGCTCACGAGGTTCTCCCTGACCGTGCCCATGGCGAGGAGTACGGCAAGGGCGGTGGTGGTGCCCCCGGCGCAGCTCTCGCTGATGACCACATAATCGTAGGTCTTCGCCAAGTGCTCTCCCAGGATCTTTCCGTACTCGAACCCTTTCTTCACGCGGGCGGGATCCATCGCGTGTCCTGTGGTGATCTTCTCCCCGCATACGCCTCCGACTTCCACGCAGGGGATGTTCGGGACCACCTGCGATCCGCCGTTGATTATCATGAACGGCATCCCGGAGAGTTCCAGGGCCGCCTTGGTGAGGGTGGCGGGCGTGGGTATGTTCCCGGGGTTGATGGGGATGCCCTTCATGCACGTGACCTTCCCCATCATGAGGAGTTCCGCATCGGCCGGACCGGTGAAAAGGGTCAGCTCCGGGGTGTCTCCCGCCTCGGATATGCCGGGTATGGTGGAGGTCAGCGTGTTGGCTATCGTGCAGGTGAAGATCCCTCTCTTGCCCCATATGCGGGAAAGGATATCCTCGGCGGTCTTTCTGTCCCCGTGTATACCGAGGGACGGCGGAAGTTCGAAGGTCATTTCATTCTCTCCATTATTTCGGGGACGAGACGGTCCAGCCCGATATGCTCGCCCTCCTTGAAACATTGTACGCTTGTTCTGAACGGGACATCCATCAGGATATGGCTGCCGGTGACGCAGGATGTGCCGTGGTCTACGAAGAACACGATGTTGTCGGTGTCGGAGAAGTATTCCCCCATCATCGAATCGATATGTTCCAGGACGCGAATCTTCTTGCGGGCGTCCTTCTCGTGGCTGTATTCGTCGACCTCGTCCATATGCAGGAACACGTTCCCGTCGGCGAGGGCCCCGAGGGCTATCGGGAAGCGGTCGTCGAGTTCGGGCACCAGGCGTATCCTGTGTCCCAGCGTGGCCGCTATCCCCAATGCGGTGGGGCTGTCCGATACCGCGGTCATGTTCCCGACGGACGGAAACGGCGGGAAGATCTTCCCTGCTCTGCCGACACCCCACGGGTACACTGTGAGGCCGCCGTTCTCGGATGCCACTTTGACTATGAGTTCGCCGAGGGGGTCGTCTATCGGCACATAAGGACCGTCCACGGGGGCCTGCGGGGTGTTCTCCTGGGGCTCTTTTTCCCAATCCATCGTGATCACGGACCTTCCGTGCACGAAGAATTTCACCTCGGGGTTGCAGTCTTCGAGGAGGTAGAGGTTGTTCCTCACGCTTTCCTCGAGGTCCCCCGCCCTGTCGTCGGTTCCGTACGCCCAATGCACGGTCTTCCCGTCGATGAATGCGGGACTCATACGGAACGCCGTGCGGCCGTGGGACATATCCATCCCGAGTCCGTAAGCCTCTATGGCCGCACGGGCTATGTCGGGAGGGTGTCCGGTCCAGAACTCGTTCAGGAACAGCTGGGTATATCCCCTTCCGGTGGTCCAGTTGAGGTACGGGGCCTTGCTCCGTATGAAAGGCATATCGGCGACCTCGTAGGGCTTCTTTCCGCCGAGTTCCGGGTTGGGGTCGTCTTCCATTCCGTCGAGCAGTACGAACAAGGTATTTTTCATCAGATTCCCCGTTTCGGAAACGTAGATTCGGGCGTTTCTCTATGGATGGAAGTATAATCCCCCGATAGATAAACCGTCTTACTGTTGGAGTATACATCCATGTGTTCGGAAGCACCGTCAGAGCCTTCCGAGGGCCACGGCGGCCTGTCCCGTGGATATGCCCCCGTCCCCGTTGGGGACCCGGGTGTGGCACAGCAGTTTCTTCCCTCTCCTCTCCGCCGATTCTTCCGCCATCCTGACGATGGGTACGTCGTAGGAGACCCCTCCGGTGATGCCGATGTAATCCTCTCCGTCGGCATCCGCCCTGTCTGCGGCGGAGTCCACCATCTCGGAGACGATGTTCCGGACGGCGGAATACGCCGCATCCGCCCTGTTGGGGTATTTTTCGATTCCGGAGAACAGATGGGCGGTGCGGATGACGCCGTTCTCCGTATCGGTTTCGAATCCTTCGACGTATTTTCCTCTCGCCAGAAGCGCCTCGAGTCTCATGGCGGGTTCGCCGTCGTAGGTCCTGGTACCGCATACGCCGAGGGAGTAGGCGAGGGCATCGAGGATCCTTCCGAAGGAAGATGTCTTCACGCTTCTGCCGGAGAGTTTGGACAGTACGGACAGTTCCGGGTCCGAGAAGCCCGTTGCGCTCTCGTCGCCGTTCATCATGTCTATCGCAAGTCTCAGTCTCCTGATGTCGCGGACGGCTTTCTGACCGCCCAGGAGAGGGATGTACTCCAGATGTGCCAGACGTTCGTATCCGCGGTAATCGCAGGACATCACCTCGCCTCCCCATGCGGCCCCGTCGTCGCCGTGTCCGGTACCGTCGAGGGCGAGCGCAGTCATATGGGAGATGTCTCCGCGGTCAGCCATCAGTGATGCCACGTGGGCGTGGTGGTGCTGTACATCGGTCAGTTCTGCGCCGTATTCCTCGGCGAGGCGGTGTGCGAAGGGCCTGTTGAGGTATGCGGGGTGGAGGTCCTCCGCAACGATCTGCGGGGTGCACCCGGTCAGGGAGATCTGCAGCCTCACTGCCTCCTCCAGATATTCCGGGACGCCGATGCCTTCGCCGTTGCCGATGTGCTGCGTCGGATAGATCCTGCCGCAGGACGATACGGCGCCTGTCAGATTCTCCTGTGCGCCCACCGCGGCGGCGTCGCCGGCCATCGGCACGGCGTAGTACGACGGGATGGCGCCCCTGGATTTCCTGATGTAGAATTTATCGTCCCCGCACATGCGGAGGACGCTGTCGTCGGCTCTGTTGACAATCTCCTGGTTGTGGAGGAGGTAGACGTCCGCACCCATTCCGAGGATCTCCCCGTCGCTCAGGATCATCGGTTCGCCGGGTACGTTGGCGGATGTCATCACAAGTGCATCCTCCCCGAGTCTGTCGAAGAGGATGTGCTGCATGCCAGTATACGGCAGGAAGACGCCGACCGTATCGAGGCCGGGGGACAGGCAGTCTGTGACATCCGGGTCTTTCTTTTCCAGAAGGACGATGGGGCGGTGCGGAGAGAGGAGTTCCTTCTCCTCTCCGGGTGCGATACGGCAGTATCTTCCGGCGGCCTCCCTGTCGCGGACCATTATCGCGAAGGGTTTGTTGGGTCTTCCGTACCATTCCCTCAGACGGGGTACGGATCCGAGGACGCAGCAGATGTGCATTCCTCCCCAGCTCTTCGCTACCCCTATCTCCCCCCTCCGGAGGTGTTCGGCGAAAGTCCCGATGGGATCCACGCAGGGGACGGTGTCCCCGTTCCCGTCGACGAGACGGTATTCGGGGCCACACTCCGGACAGCATACGGTCTGATGGTGGAATCTCCTGTCCGCAGGGTCGGCGTATTCCTTCCCGCAGACCGGACACACAGGGAATGCGTCCATCGCGGTGCGGGCACGGTCGTACGGGAGGGACCTCAGAAGGGTGAAGCGGGGTCCGCAGTCGGTGCAGGTCGTAAACGGATACCCTTTCCTTCTCCCGGAACGCATGTCTTCCAGACATCTGGCACATACGGCCGTGTCCGCAGGGATCGATGCGCCTTCCCCAGTCCCGGAATCCGATTCCCTTATGGAGAAACCAGTCACGGACGGGTCGATCTCGGAAGGGGATTTCTCCAAACTCCCGATCGATGCGAGGGGAGGGAGTTCCTTCAGGAATTTCCCGAGGAATGCATCGCCGTCATCCACGTCGATGACGACGTCGGAACCGCTGTTGCATACGCTGCCGCGGAGACCCAGCGAGACCGCGGTGCGGTAGACTGCAGGACGGAAACCAACGCCCTGGACGGTTCCTCTGATGACAATCCTCATTCGTTCGGACGATGGCGTTACCTGTATTTCATTGTGCCATCGCCGGAGAAAAGAGCGGGGCCCGGGGGCCCCGCAGGTTCACTGGATCTCCTTGAGGGAACCGCATCCGTCAGCCGCGGCGGCGCAGCTGCAGTTCTTCTTTCCGATCTTCGGGAGACCGAGTTCCAGGAGTCTCAGGACTTTGTCGAGGCATTCCGCCATGGTTTTCATGACCATGTCGATGGTGACGTCCTCGTCCTTCCAGCAGTCGTAGTCGGTGACGGTGGCGAGGCTGCAGTAGCACATACCCAGTTCCCTCGCGAGCTGACACTCGGGAACCATCGTCATTCCGACGATGTCTCCGAACTGGCGGAACATGTTGCTCTCGGCCCTGTTGGAGAATCTGGGGCCCTCGATGCACACGTAGGTCCCTCCGAGGTGGTAGGGGATACCCATTTCTTTCGCGGTCTCCGCGAAGATCCCGTTCATGTACGGGCAGCAGGGGTCGGGCATGGAGATGTGGACGGTTTTGTCCATGAAGTATGTGTAGTCCCTCTTCTTCGTCCAGTCGATGAACTGGTCCGCGATGACCAGGTCCCCGGGCCTGAACTCCTCCTTGAGGGATCCGACGGCGCAGGCGGAGATGATGTACTCGCATCCGAGTTTCCAGAGGGCGTACATGTTGGCTCTGTATGGGACGGAGGACGGCGGGTGCTGGTGGCTCTTGCCGTGTCTGAAGAGGAATGCGACTTCCACTCCGTTGATCCTTCCGATCATGATGGGGTCGGAGGGTTTTCCGTAGGGGGTGTCGGGGAAAACTTCCTCGATGAGTTCGAAATTGTCGGGATTGTAGATTCCGGAACCGCCGATCAGGGCTATCTTAGGCATGGGGATTCCGATGGCGGGACCACGTTTTAATCTATCCCTTCCGGAAGGGAAACGATAATACGGATGAGGGCGATGGGAAGGGCATCATGCCGGATCCCAAGAAGGAAAAGGGTACCGAACCCCTGTCGGACAAGGAATTCTACGAACTGCTCCTGGTGGAGGACGAACGTCTCCACGACGAGGGGCGCGACCTCTACATGGACGAGGTCATGAAGAAGATCCGCAGGGATCTTGAGAAAGAAGATGAGTGACGGCCGTTCCCGGCCGCCGTCTCAGAGGTTTCTGACCGCTTCGTAAGGGGTCACGCGGAGTGCTTTCTCCGCCTCCGCCTCGGTCAGCCCAGCTCCGAGTGCGACCACCTTCGCGGCGGCCTCGTCCATGAGGTTTTCGGGGGCGTGGGTGTCGGAGTCGATCACCATGTCCGCACCGACCGCGCGTGCCATATTGCAGACGTGGCCGTTGGTGATGTTGTGCCCCATCCTTCCGGTGATCTCGAGGATGACGCCGTTGTCCTTGGCCGCCTGGGCTTCGTCCAGGGTGATGAAACCCGGATGTGCCAGTATGTCGATGTCGGGGTTCTCGGCGGCGGCCCTGTTGGTCCCGGGCATGACAGGTTCGGTCACGGTCTCGCCGTGGACGACGACCCATTTCGCGCCGTATCTCCTGGCCTGTTTCGCCACCTCGGCTATCTTTCCCGGAGGGACGTGGGTGATCTCGACCCCGGGGATGACTCTGATGTAGTCCTCGCAGAGGTCGACGGCCTTCACCACGTTCTTCACCACGAATTCCACGTTGGTCATGTCCACGTGGTCGGTTATGGCGATCACGTCGTGTCCGAGGACCATCGCCCTCCTCACGAGTTCTGCGGGGATGAGCTCCCCGTCGCTGAATATGGAGTGGGTGTGCAGATCGGCCCTCATGAGTGTCTCTCCGTCAGTTCTGCGAAGATGTCCTCGGGGTCGATGCCCTCCTTCACGAGAGCCACGAGCGTGTGGTAGATGAGGTCGGAGGTTTCGCCGGCGATCTCGTCCGGGTCATGGTCCTTGACCGCGAGGGCGACCTCGGCGGCCTCTTCCACGATCTTCTTGCACATCTTCGTCTCGTCGGCGAAGAGTTTGCAGGTGTAGCTCTCCTCGGAGGGGTTCTCCCTGCGGTCCTTCACAGTCCTCACGAGGTCGGGGATGATGGCGGCGGTCCTGTCGGTGCTGCCGTATATCAGTTTGTAGAAGCAGGACGGGTTCCCCGTGTGGCAGGCGGCGCCGGTCTGTTCCACCCTTACAAGAAGGGTGTCGTCGTCGCAGTCGGCCTGTATGGAGAGGATCTTCTGGACATGGCCGGACTCCTCCCCTTTCTTCCACATCTTCTGCCTGCTGCGGCTCCAGAAGTGGGTATAGCCCGTCTCGTACATCAGTTTCACGGCCTCCTCGTTGGAGTAGGCCATCATGAGGACCTCGTTGGTCCTGCAATCCTGGACGATCACCGGGATCAGTCCTTTTTCGTCGTATTTGAGTTTGGGTATCTCCGTCATCTTACCTCGATCCCCCTTTCCCTGAGATAGTCGTGTACCTGCGCCACCGTGTATTCGCGGTAGTGGAAGATGGATGCGGCGAGGGCCGCATCGCAGTCGGTCTCGGCGAACACCCTGTAGATGTCGTCCACCGTCCCGCATCCGCCGGATGCTATGACGGGGATGTTCGTGCCGTCGACGACCGCCTTGGTGAGTTCTATGTCGTATCCTTTCCTGGTCCCGTCGGCGTCGATGGAGGTGAGGAGGATCTCCCCCGCGCCTCTGTCCTCGGCCTCGGCGACCCACTCGAGGGCATCGATCCCGGTGGGTTCGGAACCGCCCTTCACGAAGACCTCGTATCCGCTCTTCGTGTTCTTGGTGCGTTTCGCATCCACTGCGACCACTATGCACTGCCTTCCGAACCTGGCGGCGGATTCCGAGATCACGTCGGGATTCCTCACGGCCGCGGAGTTCATGGATACCTTGTCGGCACCCGCCAGCAGCGCCGCGTGCACATCCTCCGCGGTGCGGATGCCCCCGCCCACGGTGAGAGGTACGAAGACCCTCTCGGCCGTCTCTCTCACCAGGTCGAGGGTGGTACCTCTCGATTCCTTGGATGCGGCGATGTCCAGGAATGTTATCTCGTCGGCACCCTCCCTGCTGTAGATCTCCGCGAGCTCCGGCGGATATCCGATGTCGCGGAGGTTGACGAATTCGGTCCCTTTGACGACTTTTCCGTCCTTCACGTCGAGACAGGGGATCACCCTTTTCGCCAGCATCGGTTCATCTTCACTGCGTCTTTGGTGCTCAGAAGCGCCGCGCGGGGACGGGTCGCGCCGTACAGGGCCTTTCCCAGGGCTTTGAAGGATGCTTCGACGATATGGTGTTCGTCGAATCCGCGGATCTGCACTATGTGCAGGGTGATGCCGGCGGACATGGCGAAGCTCCTGAAGAAGTGGGTGTAGAGGGGATCCGGGCAGTCGATGTCCGCATAGGGGCGGTCGACGAGGTCCAGGGACACCATGACGAGAGCATCGTCCATGGGGAGGATACAGGATGCGGTTCTCTCCACGGGAGTGTCTCCCAGCGCCTTCTTTACCGCTTCGCCCATGGCGATGGCGGTGTCCTCTATCACGTGGTGTTCATTGTCGCCTCCCGTTCTGAGGACGAGGTCGAAACCCGCATATCTGGCAAACGTCTCCGTCATGTGCTTGAGGAACTGGATGTCGCATTCCACGTCGAAGTTCCCGCTGCCGTCGATGTTCATATCGACGGACACCTTGGTCTCGCGCGTGCTGCGTTCCAGGCCGGCTTTCCTAGGTTCTGTCATAATGTGCGGTCGTAGGGTGTGTTCATAATTAAATGTGCGCGCACCGCGCGCGCAAACGCCCATAAGGCCGTATGAGCGTACCATCACATGTGCCAGATGTTCATTTTATGATGACGCTGGCGACGCCGCGGCAGTTCCTGACCGCGGAGACGACGTCCCCGGGGAGGGTGCCGTCGGCCACGATGATGAGATGGGAAGTCTTCTCGTCGACGGGGTCGCTGACGACCGCCTGCCTCACGTTGATCCCCGCGCAGTAGAGGACATCCATGATCCCCGCCATGATCCCGGGCATCGTCGCATCGGTGGGAATGACCTCTATCGAGGAGCATCCGATCTCGGACGAAGCCTCGGACAGGAGGAGCATCGGGCGTATCCTGGAGAAAAGTGCCAGCAGTTCCGGTTTGGACGATATCCTGTCGATGGTCGAACGCACGACGCGTCTGTCCACGCCCGCCGCGCGGGCGATCGCCGCATCGGACTGTTTCACATCGCCGCAGTACGCATCCCCGTCCCTCACTCCGATTCCCTGCCTGAGCATGAGGGCGGCCACTGCCTTCTGGGACGGATATTTCTCGAACATTCTGAGGATGCGGTCCATGATCCGGACGATGTGCATTTCCGTTAATAAGTCTGTTCCTGTCCAGCGATGCATTCTTCCGTACACGGATGTATCCCGCGGCCGTCCTGCCGGGTCCCAGATAGAAATTTATAAACGCGCTTTATAGGATGTTCCCGTAAGGAAGGGCAGACAATGGATCAGCCTGTATCGACCAAGGAACTCAGGGACGAAATCGAGGAGATCGACGGTCAGATCATCGATCTCATAGCGACCCGCGTCGACATAACCGACGAACTCGCCAAGGCCAAGAAACGCAGCGGACAGAGTTATTGGGACGAGGCCAAGGGACAGGAGATTGTCGAGAGGTATCTCAATCTCTGCACCGAAGTCAGTCTCACCGAGGAGGAGGCCGAGCAGATCGCCAATGTCATTCTCAGCATCTCCAAGGAGAGGCAGAAGAAGATCTACGACAACGGCGGGAACTGAACTTCCGTATCTATTCCGTTCCAGAGGGTTTTTGTTATGGGCAAGGTCAAGGTGGCTGTGCTTGGTGCGACCGGGATGATCGGTCAGAGGTTCGTCGAGATGCTGGAGGACCACCCCTATTTCGAGGTGGAGGGCCTGTATGCATCGGAGAAGTCCGACGGGAAGAGGTTCGGGGACACCCTGAAGGTCCGCGACTATGAATACAGTCAGGAGACCCTTGACAGAAAGATCTCCAAGATGGACCTCGACCACATTTCGAAGTCCTGCAGGATCGCATTCTCCGGAATACCCAGCGATCTCGCCGGACCCACCGAGACCGAGCTCGCGGAGAAAGGGGTCGCGGTCTTCACCAACGCCGGGTCCCACAGGATGGACCCCCATGTCCCCATCATCGTGCCCGAAGTCAACACCGACCAGTTCTGCTCCGTGAAGGACCAGGAGACCTATGCGGACGGCGGATATATCGTCACCAACGCGAACTGCTCCTCCACCGGCATCGTGGTGCCCCTCCGCGCCCTCAACGACGCCTACGGTCTGAAAGAGGTCTTCGTGTCCACCTATCAGGCGATCTCTGGCGCAGGATATCCCGGAGTGCCTTCCCTCGACATCGTCGGGAATGTCATCCCCTTCATCAGCCACGAGGAGGAGAAGATGGAGTCCGAACTCGCCAAGATGCTCGGCACCTATTCCGGCGGTGAGTTCAGGTATGCCGGCTTCAAGGTTATGGCCAACTGTGCCAGGGTGCCCGTGATCGACGGACACACCGAGGCTCTCACCATGTCCATGGAGGGCGCCCCCTCCGTGGAAGAGGTCGCGGAGATCCTCGCCTCGTTCAGGGGCGAACCCCAGAAACTGGGGCTTCCCTCCGCACCTGAGAAGCCCATCATCGTCAGGTCCGAGGAGAACCGTCCGCAGCCCATCTACGACGTGTTCGCAGGTTCCCCCGCAAGAGCCAGGGGAATGGCGTCCTCCGTCGGCAGGATCCGCTGCAGCAACGGATACTACAAGATGTGGGTCGTCTCCCACAACACCCTCAGGGGAGGCGCCGGCGGTTCCGTCCTGAATGCCGAGTACGCTTACAAGAAAGGCATTCTCTGAAACTTTCCGGATCCCGGCGGCTCCGCCCGCCGGGTTCCGTTCACCGATTCTTTTCCGGTACCCGTTTCCGGCGTCCATGGTTATAATTAATTATTATACCGCATTGGGTGGAACCATGACAGTCAAAATGGCCATTCCCAACAAGGGCAGGCTCAATGAGAGATCCATCGAGCTGATTACAAAGGCCGGCATCAGCCTCGGGGAGGACTGGGGGAGAAAACTCAACATCAAGATCCCCGAACTCGATCTCGAGGTGTTCTTCGTCCGCGCTCAGGACATCCCCATCTTCATCGCCTCCGGCGCCGTGGACTTCGGTATCACAGGAGAGGATGTCACCGCCGAGGCCGGAAAGGATCTGGAGAATATCCTGGGTCTCAGATTCGGACAGTGCAGGCTCTCCATTGCGGCCCCCGAGGATTCCGCCATAGCGCAGACCGGGAAGATGGAGGACGGTGTCCGTGTCGCCACCTCCTTCCCCAAACTCACTGCGGAATACTTCAGGAAGAAGGGCATCGCCGCGGAGATCGTTTTCGTGCAGGGTGCCGCGGAGATCATGCCGCGTCTCGGTGTCTCCGACGCCATTTCCGACCTCGTCGCCTCCGGCAGCACCCTGAGGATGAACCGCCTCAAGGAGATCGACACCGTCATCGAGTCCGAGGCGGCGGTGTTCACCACCGCCAAGGCACTCTCCGACCCCGTTAAGAAAGAGAAGATCGGCGAGATCGTCGATGCCATCCGTTCCGTTCTCGACGCCGACGGCAGGAAATACATCATGGCCGACGTGAAGAGGAGCATGATGAAGGATGTGGAGAGGATTATCCCCGGCATCGGAGGACCTACGGTCGTCAACATCGCGGGGAACGACGAGTGGGTGGCCGTGCAGGCGGTCATCTCCGGCGATGACAGCTACCGCGTCGTATCCGACCTGAAGAAGATTGGTGCGAAAGGCATCCTCACCATGCCCATCGAGAGGCTTGTGGAGTGATACGATGGACAGAAGCTGGATGAGGAAGAGCGTCAGGGAACTGACGATGTACTACAACCCCTCCGTGGGGGACGCCCTCAGGATGGACACCAACATCAACGTCCTGGGTTCCAACCCCGCTGCGGAGGCGTACCTGAGGGATCTGAAGGTCGACACCAACAGCTACCCCAACACCTATTCCGACGGACTGAGGGACGCCCTGGCGGAGATGTACGGCCTGAAGAGGGAGAATTTCGTGGCCGGTAACGGCAGCGACGAGATGCTCAACACCATCTTCACCACGTTCGTGGAGCCCGGACAGACGTCGGTCACGCAGCCGTACCCCTCCTATTCTCTCTACTCCTATTTCACAGACCTCGCATCCGGGAAGATGCGTGAGGTGGAATTGACCGAGGATTTCCAGCTGGATGTGGACGCCATGGTCGGCAAAGGCGAGGACAGCAGGGGCGTCCTCATCATGCCCACACCAAACAATCCCACCGGGAACTGCTTCAGGAAGAAGGACATCGAGGAGATCCTCTCGAGGCACGAGGGGATCGTGGTACTCGACGAAGCCTACTCCGAATACGCCGGCTGGACCATGATCGACAAGGTGGACGAGTTCGAGAACCTCATCGTCTCCAAGACATTCTCCAAGGCATATGCGATGGCGGCCTTCAGGATCGGATACATGGCTTCCAATCTCAAGGTGGCGGATATGCTGAACGCCGTGAAGGTGCCTTATTCCCTCAACAAGATCAGCGAGGGTGCGGCCATCGCCGCCGTGAAGGACCAGTCGTTCATAAAGAGAAGCGTCGAGATGGTGGCAGACCAGAGGCCGAAACTCGCTGCGAAGCTGAAATCCCTGGGATTCGAGCCTTACCCCTCGGATGCCAACTTCATCCTTGCGAAATCGCCTATAGACCATGCGAAACTTGTCGAGGGCATGAAGCAGAGAGGGATCCTCATCCGCGACTTCGGTTCCAAGAGGAGGACCGAGAACTGCGTCCGCCCCACTGTCGGGACCGCGGAACTCAACAAGAGGATGACCGACGCCATCGAGGACATCCTGTCCGAAGAGAAGAGATGAACCTTCCCTGATACACATCCGGTTTCCATGGACTGTATCCTGATGCACAGGGACACGGAGGTCGCCGACATGTCCGTATACGGTTCCGGCGGACCGGAACTCGGCCGCATGAGGTGTCCCGAGCGCCTTCCTCCGGGGACGACGACGTCCGGCAGGGCGGACCGCCTCAAGCTTGCGGCATGGCGGAGGGACCGCGCCGTGCCCGGGACCCGTCAGGGCATAGGGGTTTTCCTAGACGCCATGGGGGTCCCTAACGTCCTTCCCCTGCTCCCGGGATCCATGGGGCTGAGTCTCTCGGACCATTACTGGATCCGTCCGGCGGATTCGGATGCGGAATGGTCTGATGTAAACTTCTTCGGCAACCCGTTCTCCGTGGATATAGGGGATATTATGTTCGGGAAGGGGTGCGGAAATGATCCGGCAGATGTGCGCTCCCCGGATCTGACGGCCAACGGGGACCTGATGAAGAGATGGATAGCCGTTGGCGGGAAACGATTTCTCGTCAAATCCGTTTCGGAGATGTCTCCGTACCGTCACAGGTCTTCAACGAGGCCGTCGCATCCAAGGTGATGGAGAGACTGGGAATCCCCCATGCGGAATATTCGGTGATCTGGGACATGGGTGTCCCCTATTCTTCGTGTGCGGATCTCGCAGACGGGGTGACGGAGATGGTGAGCGCATATCAGGTGTACTCGGGGTTCGGGAAGGACAACCGCAGTTCCGCATATGACCACTATATCGCATGCTGCGGAAGACTCGGTCTCGACGTCTCCGAAGACCTCGACAGGATGATCGTCGCGGATTACATCCTGATGAACCGCGACCGCCATCTGAACAATTTCGGACTGATGCGCGATTCGGATACTCCGGAATACACATCTTCGATCCCGGTGTTCGACACGGGGTCGTGTCTCGGATTCGACGAGCCGCCGAACCGCATTCCCGATGGGATGTGCCAGATATGCAAACCCTTCGCGAAGACATTCGACAGGGAGCTGGGATTGGTGAAGTCCTTCGATTGGATAGATTTCGATTCGCTCGACAAGTCCGTGCGCGACGCCCGCAGGATCTTTTCGGACCGCAGATATTTCGATCCCGGGCGGGCGGATGAGATTATCGCCCTGCTGCAGCAGAGAATCGGGATGCTGGAACGGACGTCATTTTGGCAGATTCCGGTATTGAAGGGATTTTTGTTCTTGTGGTGCCTTTTAGGTCGGGCTCAGCCTACGGGCAGAGCCTGATCAAAATCGTAAAGATCCGCATTGTCTGCCAATTCTGAAGCCAGCTGTCTTCCCAGAACATACTTATCTAAAGGTATGCAGATGTGTCCGTGGAAGGGATTGCTGAAGGATGGGGCATGACAATAAGTTATGTTACCTTCGTAATACGGATCGGAAATAATCTCATCCAGTTTTTTGGTTTTCAGAACTGCGAACCCCAGGACAAACATGGGGTTTCCGGAGTCGTGTTTGATCATCTGTTTGGCTATGCGTTCTGACTCCCGCGTCTCCAGCTAAATGATAGACATTTCCCCCATTCCGGTTTCCCTGTTTTTCATAAATTCGAAGGTCACCGGTTTCAACGGGTGTTCTGAATCGGCAGATACCTCTTTTTGGAAATTCCTCTGGCCCAGTTTTCGGGGAATTCATCACTGTTCATGTATGCCGCCGATTACGCTGAGTGCGAATTTTATCACAGAACTGTAATTGTTGTTGAATTCAGCATGATATCTGTAGGGTTTTCCTTCTTGTTTGATGGTTACGAACCAACCGGAATGCAGTTCTTCTGTGTAGAAATCAAACCCGAACCGATAGTAATCGAAAATCCATTCGAGATAGAATTCATCCTCATCCTTGGAAATGCAGAACTCCGGCAGGGAGTCCTGAATGTTGAAATTCACTATGCCCAGCGATAATTGGGAACAGAAAGACTCAGCTTGGTTTCTTAAGGAAGGGGAAGTTACTGTCTGGATCTCCTGTCTCAGCGCATCTAGCATCTTTTTGGATCCCTGCGGGACGTTGAAATACTCGGCATTGCAGGAAGGGCAGCCATATGTGCCCAGTTCATCTGCCGCCTCTATTCTGTAGTTTCCGTTCTTGATTTCCGTGGCGAACAGGGTCATCATATCACCTCCTTCTGCAATTTTTCCGAGGTCATTTTTTTGAATACCTCTAAGGACTGAGTATTGATCTCGTTGGCAACGGTTTTCAATTCTTCGATAGGTTGCAGAGACTCCACAAATACATCGTCATCGATCAATATCCCCTTTTCTCCGTCATTGAACAGAATATCTGTCAAGACGGTCCTGCCACTGATGTTTTCGGTAAGTTTGTAATTCAGGGTCAGATTAACGTTCATGGGGGATTGGAAGTTGGACTCTATGGCATCGATGTATTTTGCATTGACCGCATCCAAAGGTCCGTCCAAACCAACAGCTGAGGGGCGGATGGCATTGATGTACCTTAATCCTATGCGGTTACACTTTCTGACATTAAAGAGGTTGACGAAGATGTCGATAATCTGATGCAATTTCGCGCGGAATTCGTCCCAATCCGTATACTTTGAACAGGTCAGACTCATCGCACACACCGACAGCGTTACGGACCATGTCCTGTCATCCGTGTAGAATATGTGATCTGGAAATACAGGAACGGTCTCCAGACCGATAGGTAACGATTGGGTTCTTTGATAATTGGGATATTCGGCGTACAACTCATTTTGAAATTCGTTGATACGTTTATCTATCTCCAGAACAGCAGGGAATCTTATCTGAAAAATCACCCTGTCGATTTGGTTTATGTTTGATTCCATCTCCGTTCCGAATACATATCCGTTTTACGTACTTTAATCAT
>CAVIJO010000019.1:0-20528 GCA_963643445.1 Candidatus Methanomethylophilaceae archaeon | reverse complement strand
CGGTGCCGGTCGCGTCGTCCGCGATCTTCTTGCCGCCGGCATCCCGGTATTTCACAGTGTAGCCGTAGAGGTTGGCTTCCCAGACTGCCTTGAGGGTTATGTCCTCCGGAGGCATGGTGGTGAACCCGTACTCGCTTGTTCCGTCCTTGGACCAGAACCTGAACGTGTGTCCGGTCTTTTCCGGCACCGTTTCAGGAGCGGTTATCGGAGTACCGTAACCCTGTGTAATCGCAGAGATTGCGGAACCTCCGTCGGTGTCGAAGGTGATGGTGAAATAGTCAACACTGTAATAGTAGGTGTAAACATTGTCCGTTTCACTGTCGGTTATCTTGATACTCCAGCGCAGAGGCGTTTTGTAACCGGCGATGGTCTTCAGTTCCGCCTCGACATAGGTCCCGTATGCTCCGGTCCCGGTGACGTCGTCGGCGAGCGTGTTGCCGTAATCATCCTCGTACTTCACAGTATATCTGTAGAGTTTGGCGACATATTCGTAAACAACAGTGTTCTTCGAAGGATCCGTTCCTATCTCGATTGTCTTGGACTCTGTCGGCGCGGTGTAACCGGTGAATGCGAGGATTTCCGGCGTGACGGAAGCACCGAACTTCGCCTGGAGGTTGGACACCGTCTTCAGCACAACGGAGCCCGCCATGTACTTCACGGTGTAACTGTAGAGGTTGGGGTCGGCCGCCGCAGTGAACACTATGTCCTTATCCACGGTGTATTTTCCGTCTGCTCCGACGGCGGTATCCGTAGTGGTCCACCCGGATACGGAATAACCCTCGAGGGATGCTCCGATGATCCTCTGCTCCGAGCCGTAAGGATAGGTCTCGGCGGAATACTGACATGTCTCCGTCGCGCCGGAGGCCTTGTTCACCGAGATCTTGTATGTCACCGTGCACGGTACCCCCTCCCAGAGGGCATAGACCGTGCACCTGAGGGTTGTTGCGTCGAACTCGGCGGGATCGATCTCCGCGGAGATCCCGGGGCCGTCCGCAGAGTACGACCATCCGGCGAAGGTGTAATTCACCCTGACGAACGCACACCCGGGGTCGAAATCCTTCTCCACCGTCACCTTGATTTCGGCCATGGTGCCGGTTCCACCGTTCGGGTCGAATGCGACCGTGTATTCGATTGCAGTGTACTTGGCCTCCACGGTGTGGTCCTCTCCGTCGAGAGTGTATGTCCCGACCCATTCTCCGGAATATCCGGGCCTGGGCAGGAAATCGGTTTCCGGAAAACAGATTCGGGACCCATGCGCGGCGCACGGGAACTGAAAACGTTCCCCCTCTGCAGAAGATACGGACCTGCTACTATTATAAGCACACTGGAACTGTACAGAACCGTATGTATTCCGTCCCCTGCGGGAACACCGGCCGTCTGCACATGTTTTAATACCGCATCCCTATCGCAACAGTATAGAGATTGATCCCATGAACGGAATCGGAGACTGCACCAAGAAGATAATGACCGCCGAAGGGGAGGTCACCATCTTCAGCCTCAGGGAATTGGAGAACAAGGGGGTCATAAAGGACCTCAAAAAAATCCCGTATTCAATCAGGATCCTGATCGAGGGAGTCCTCAGGCAGAGGGGCGAGACCATAAACGACGACGATGTCGCCAACGTCGCATCCTGGTCTCCCAAAGGAAACGATGCCGACATACCGTGGATCCCCGCCCGCGTCCTCCTGCAGGACCTCACAGGAGGCGCCGCCGTCACCGATCTCGCCTCCATGAGGGAGGCCGTCGCCGCCATCGGCAGGGACCCCGAGACCATAAACCCCATCATCCCCGTGAACCTGGTCATCGACCATTCCATACAAACGGACGCCGCCGGCACCGACGACGCCATGGAGAAGAACGAGGAGATCGACTTCTCCAGGAACAAGGAGAGATATGCCCTCTTCAAATGGGCCCAGCGCTCCTTCAGGAACTTCACCGCCGTCCCCCCGTGGAACGGCATCTGCCACCAGGTCAACATCGAGTTCCTGTCCCCCCTCGTGCACATCAGGGAGGCCGACGGCAGGAAGATCGCCTACCCCGACTCCTGCTTCGGTACCGACTCCCACACCACCCAGATCGACGGACTCGGCGTCGCCGGATGGGGTGTCGGGGGAATCGAGGCCGAGGCCGTCATGGTCGGACAGCCCAGCTACATGAGGCTCCCCGACGTCATCGGATTCAGGCTCACCGGGAAACTCAGGCCCGGCGTCAACGCCACCGACCTCGTCCTCACCGTCGTCCAGATGCTGAGGAAGAAGGGCGTAGTCGGAAAATTCGTCGAGTTCTACGGTCCCGGATACCAGAGCCTCGACGTGTCCGACAGATCCACCATCGCCAACATGGCGCCCGAGTACGGCGCCACCATGGGATTCTGCCCCGTGGATCAGAAGACCATCGATTATCTCAAACTCACCAACAGGAGTCCGGAGCACATCGAGGCCGTCAAGACCTATGAGATGGAGCAGATGCTCTGGTACGACCCCATCAACATCCCCGAGTACACCGACACACTGGAACTCGACCTCTCCGAGGTGGAACCCAGCGTCGCCGGATACAAGAGGCCCCAGGACAGGATCCCCCTGAAGGACATGAAGACCGCCTTCGGAGAGGCCCTCTCCGCCCTCGGGATCGCCGAGCAGAGGCCCACGGAGGGCGACACCATGGGCGACGGCGCCGTCGCCATCGCATCCATCACCTCCTGCACCAACACCGCCAACCCCTCCGTCATGATCGCCGCGGGACTCGTGGCGAAGAAGGCGTTCGAACTGGGTGCGAAACCCAGGAAATATGTGAAGACGTCCCTCGCACCCGGTTCCAAAGCCGTCACCGACTATCTCACCAAGTCGGGACTCCAGCAGTACCTCGACGCCGAAGGATTCCAGAACTGCGGATACGGATGCATGACCTGCATCGGCAACTCCGGGCCCCTTTCCGAGGATGTTTCGAAACAGATCCTGTCCGGGGACCTGGCCGTCGCCGCCGTCGCCAGCAGCAACAGGAACTTCGAAGGGAGGATCCACCCCCTCGTGAAGACCAACTACCTTATGTCCCCGCCCCTCGTGGTGTGCTTCGCCATCGCCGGAAGGGTCGACATCGACCTAACCTCCGAGCCTCTGGCCACCGTGGACGGGAAGGACATCTACATGAAGGACATCTGGCCCTCCGACGGGGAGATCGCCGAGGTCATGGAGAAATACGTCACCAGGGAGGCCTTCGCCGCAGGATACGACAACATCTACGGCGGTTCCGACAGGTGGAACTCCATCCAGTGCTCCGAGACCGCCCTCTTCGGATGGGACAGGAATTCCACCTACATCAGGAACCCGCCCTATTTCGAGCACCTCTCCGACGAACCCGGGATAAAGGACATCGAAGACGGAAGATGCATCGCCAAACTCGGCGACTCCATCACCACCGACCACATCTCCCCCGCCGGATCGTTCGGGGAGAAGTCCTCAGCGGGACAGTACCTCATATCCCTGGGCGTCCAGAAGAAGGATTTCAACTCCTACGGGTCCAGAAGGGCCAACCACGAGATCATGGCCAGAGGGACCTTCGCCAACGTCAGGCTCAGAAACCAGCTGGTCCCCGGCACCGAGGGCGGATACTCCAAATACATCCCCGACGGAAGCGTCGACTACATCTATGAGACCTCCGAGAAATACGTCAGAGAGGGAACCCCTCTCATCGTCATCGCCGGAAAGGATTACGGAATGGGCTCCTCCAGGGACTGGGCGGCCAAGGGTCCCCTCCTCCTGGGTGTCAAGGCGGTCATCGCCGAGAGTTTCGAGAGGATCCACAGGTCCAACCTCGTCGGAATGGGTATCGTCCCCCTCCAGTTCAGGGACGGCCAGAACGCCGACGACCTGGATCTGGACGGCACCGAGACCTTCGAGATCAAACTGTCTGACCTCAGTCCCAGGAAAATCGTCTCCGTCCTTGCCGTGAAGCAGGACGGCAGCAAGATCAAGTTCGACACGATCTGCAGGGCGGACGTCCCTGTCGAGATCGAATACATCGCGAACGGAGGCATCCTCCCGTTCGTCCTGAGACGCATGATCTCCGAATGATACCGGATGCCCTCCCCTCGGGGAGGGTCTTCCGGAAAACATGTTCGTATTATGATTTTTAGTGATTTCTGCCGATTATCCGACGTCCGCACATGTCTGCGTCAGATACTCTGGAAAGAATCACCGCCGCCTACAGGAGGGGCGATTACAGAAAGACATTCTCCCTCCTTTCCGGGAATTCGGCCCCGGACGGCCCTGCTGCGGCGTACATCCTCGGACGGCTGCACTACGAAGGCAGGGGCACCGCCCAGTCGTACGGACGTGCGGCACAGTGCTTCAGGGAATCCGCATCCGCAGACTGCCCCCGCGCCATGCGCTATCTCGGATGGATGTATGAATTCGGAAAAGGAGTCCAGCAGTCCTACGGGGATGCGGTACGCTGGTACAGGAGGGGCGCCCTGCTGGGGGATGCGATGTGCCAGGGATACCTCGGCGACATGTACCAGTACGGAAAAGGCACAGAGCAGTCCTACAGTGCGGCGATCCTGTGGTACTCCATGTCCGCCAACCAGTTCAACGATTACGGACTGAAGAAACTGGGATTCATGTACCGCGACGGCAAGGGTGTCGAACAGTCGTACGAGCGCGCCGCGGACATCTTCATGATGTCCGCAGAACTGGGTAACACCGATGCCATGAGAAGCCTCGGATGGATGTACGAGTACGGAAAGGGGGTCCCGCAGTCCTATGAAGAAGCCGTACGCTGGTACAGGAAAGGCGCGGTGAAAGGCAACGCCACCTGCCAGTGCAACCTCGGATACATGTATCAGCACGGAAAGGGCGTGGAACAGTCGGACAGTTCCGCAGTCGAATGGTACACCAGGTCATCCGGTCTCGGCAATGAGAACGGAAAGATCAGACTGGCACACATGTACCGCTCCGGAAAAGGCGTCCCGAGGTCCTATGAAAAGGCCATGGTTCTCTTCAGGGAGGCGGCGGAAAAAAACAGCACCGACGCCATGCGGAACATCGGCCGCATGTACGAATTCGGGAAGGGGGTGGAAGTCTCCTACGAGACCGCGGCGGAATGGTACGGAAAAGGCGCCGAACGCGGCGATGCATCATGCATGGACAGTCTGGGTCTTCTGTATCTCGGAGGAAAGGGACTCCCCCAGTCGGACGAGGAGGCGTTCGCATGGTTTGCGAAATCCGCCGAGAAGGGGAATCAGTTCGGACAGAGGGATCTGGGACAGATGTATGAGGCCGGAAGGGGCGCCGTCAGGAATCTGAAGAAGGCCCTGCACTGGTACGGAGCCTCCGCAGACCAGGGAAACATAACTGCGAAGAAGAGGCTCTCCGCACTGAAAAAGGCCGGAATCTGAAATCATTCGTCCGGAAGATTTTCCTTTATCTCGTCCAGAAGCGCCCTGCAGCCGCGGCATATGTCCCTGTATGTCCTGGTGAAATCCCCGGAATACCACGGATCTTCCACTCCGCGGCACTGACCCGCATGCTCCATGAGGAGCGATACCTTCTTCTCCGGATCGGCGCCGACGAACTGTTTCATGTTCCTGAGGTTCTGACGGTCCATCGCCACGATGTAATCGCTGCGGGCATAATCATCTGAATTCATACGTCTGGCACATCTCTTTTCATAATGAATTCCGTGCATATCCAGAACCTGTTTGGTCCCGTAATGGATATCGTTCCCGAGCTCTTCCGAGCTGGTTGCGCAGGAGGAGATTTCGAACATATCCTCTACGCCGTCCTTCTCCGCCATATCTTTCATGACGAACTCCGCCATGGGACTCCGGCAGATGTTCCCGTGACATACGAACAGTATGCGTACGACCATTGGATACGGATGTGCCAGATGTGATAAAACGATAACGGTTTCCGACCGCCGTACCGCAGAACACCGTAGGAATACGCCGCCGAAAACCGTGTATCGACGGAGAGGATCGGAACTGTCGCGGCGCAGAACTCCGTGCTGCGCTAACTTGCAAAATTTCATGTCGTGAAAAGCGAAAAAATGCCTTCTGTGTATCAGTTTTCCCGATAACCTGTAAAATTTCATGTCATTTAGAAGAAAAACGGCACTTCGAACGATCGAATCACAGCTCGGGACCGGGCACCCGGATAGATGAACTCATATGGATGCGATCGGCAGTGCATACACGTTCTCTTTCAGGACATACGGCTTTTCCGTCATACAGATTATGCATGACGGTCCGATTTCATAGCTGGTTCTGCTCATTCTCTCGAAAGACTTCACATCCTTGGCATCATATGTGATTCCCGATTTGCATTCGATAAGTGTGAGCTTTCCGTCCCTGAGCATAACAAGGTCGATCTCTCCGCTTTGGTCCCTGTAATAGCTGAACCCCGTGTTCATCCCGTTGTTCTCATGGCTTTTGATAATTTCATTCACTATGTATGTTTCAACCATCGGACTGCGGAGATATCCGTTTTTCAGGGTTTCCGCATCGGCCACTTTGGCCAGATAGCATGCGAGACCGGTATCGCAGAAATATATCTTCGGGCGTCTGATCACTCTTTTGACGGGCGATCTGCTTACATAGGCCCTGATGATGCGTATAATTCCGCTTGTCTCGAGGACACCCAGCCATGATTTCGCCGTTTTTGCATCGATTCCGATGGCATTCGAGATATTCTCGTAAACAAGTTCCTGGCCTGAAAGAGAGGCAGTTACTTCGAGAAACTCCTGGAATTTCAGGGCATCTTTGACATTTATGATCTGGGAAACGTCGCGGGAAATGTATGTGTCGGTATAATCGGAATAGAAATCCCCTGTATCTGCCGACGGATTGCTGTAAAGTTCCGGATAGGAACCGCGTACTATTCTGCGGTAGAATTCGTCAACAGACATCTGCAGTTCTCCGGCACGGCGGCTGTTTTCTTCAGGATCCACCCGGAACGGGACTTCCTCCCTCCCCGAGATTTCGCTCTGACTCAGGGGTGAGAGACGGATGATCCCGATTCTTCCGGCCATGGATTGAGTCACCCCCTGCATAAGGGTGAATGCCTGACTCCCGGTAATTACGTACATTCCTTCATATTTCCCGCCTTCGAATTTCACCCTGTCCACGATTTCTTCCAGTGACTGGAAAAGTCCCGGCGCATACTGGACCTCATCGATGATGAGTGGTGCGGGATGCATTTTAAGGAACAACCCCGGGTCATTTACGGCAGTCCTGCGTTCGGATACATCCGCCAATGTGACATAATTCATCCCGTACTTTTCCGACAGCAGCCTGCAGAGTGTGGTCTTTCCGGTCTGACGGGCCCCGGTTATGAGCGTCACGGGCCTGTATCTCATTTTCTCTTCGATACGGGAAAGTGCGGTGCGGGCAATCATATATCTCCGATACACGTCATAGTTTATGTAAATTAGGAATTCAATTCCTGTTTTTCTGGAATTCAAATCCTAATTTGCATAATTTTCAAATTACACTTTCCAAAATAAAATCAAGCTAACTTGCAAAATTTCATGTCATTTAGAAGAAAAACGAGAACATTGAACCGGAAATCCGGACCCGCCGTTCCAGCCGGCGGAGGACACGGTCTGCGATTATATGTGCCAGATACCGAAAAGTACGGATTCGGCCGGCAGACTGTCAGTAACAAATGGTTTGAATGTACACGGCGATAGGGGAGAACGTGACGACTGCCGACGACGGACTGTCCGAGGGATGCGCCCTCATAGAAAAAGGGGATTTCGACGGAGCCAGGAAGATATTCTCGAAACTGGCACGCAGGAACATACCCGAAGCCCAGTTCAACCTCGGTCTGATGTATCAGGACGGCAGGGGAGTCGCCCGCTCCTTCAAGAAGGCCGCCAAATGGTACGCCAAGGCCGCCGAGGCGGATATGGCCGAGGCCCTCCTGAACCTCGGGTGCCTCTACATCAAAGGCGAAGGCGTCGAAGAATCCGAAACGAAGGCGTTCTCCTTCATCCAGAGAGCCGCCGACAGCGGGTATGCCAGAGCGCAGGTCCAGCTGGGACTTATGTACGAGTTCGGCTGCGGGACGGAACAGTCCTACGAAAAGGCGTTCTCCTGGTACAGCTCCGCCGCCCAGCAGGATGTCCCGGAGGCGCTCACCGCACTCTCCAGGATGTATGCCGCAGGAAACGGGGTCAAAAAATCCGAGACGAAGGCGGTGACCCTGCTGGAAAAGGCCAGCGGGATGGGCTGCGGCGAAGCCCAGGAACTGCTGGGAACCCTCTACTACTACGGGGATGGGGTCCCGGAATCCCCCGCCAAGGCCGCCGAACTCTTCCTCCAGGCCGCCGGTCAGAATTATCCTTCGGCGATGTTCAATCTCGGAACCATGTACACCGAAGGGATCGGCGTCCCCCAGTCCGATGACGAGGCGTTCCGGTGGTACAGCAAGGCGTCCGATCTGGGACATTCAGAAGCCCAGTTCAATCTCGGCATCGCCTACGACTTCGGGGTCGGATGCGAAAGGGATCTCAAAATGGCGGAGAAATGGTACGCCATGGCCGCCTCCCAGGGCAATCCCGACGCCCTCTGCAACCTCGGAGACATGTATGAGAACGGCAGGGGCGTGGAGAAGAACTTCACGAAGGCTTACATCCTGTACACGGCATCCGCCGCGCTGGGAAACGACCTGGCGGAATGCAGCATAGGCGACATGTACCGCAAAGGGGAAGGGGTCCCGCAGTCCGACGAGGAGGCCGAGAAATGGTACCGCACATCTGCGGAGAAGGGATGCAGGGAAGCCGTCGACGAACTGCGGAAGATGGGCAAGGACGTATCCGATTACGAGACCGCGGAGTGATCCGGTTTTT
This sequence comes from Candidatus Methanomethylophilaceae archaeon, assembly GCA_963643445.1. Lineage (GTDB taxonomy): Archaea > Thermoplasmatota > Thermoplasmata > Methanomassiliicoccales > Methanomethylophilaceae > Methanomethylophilus. Next base: position 11,684 of record CAVIJO010000019.1, on the reverse strand, counting down.
CCATCGCAGCGTTGAGGGCCATCTCTGCGATATCCGCGCAGTATTCCGCAAGTCTGCGGGAACTTGCCGCCACGGCGTCCGGCTAGAGATCCTTCTTCTCGAGTTTGGAGAATTCTTCCGTAACCGTCTTCGCCTCGGCCGTCGCATCGCGGATGCACTGTTCGGAATCCTCCCTGTCAGCATCCATCCATGTGCGGACGCATGAGTCCGGGGCCCCGATGATTCCGCCGCCGAGTTTCCCTATGGCCGCACAGACGTTCTTCCTGCCGGCGGCGATGAGTTCCGCCGTATGGCGGGCCATGAGGACCGTGTGGTCACCTATCCTCTCGAGGATCTTGCTCACGGAGACGCAGCCCGTGACCGTACGCAGGTCTATCCCCATCCCGGTACTGAGACCTATGTCCTTCTGGAAGATGCGGGACTGCCTCTGGACCATCCAGTGGATGCGGTCCACCTCCGTGTCCCTGTCGGACATCCCGCCCAGCCGCTCGGAGTCCATCTCGGACGCCGCCTGGAATACGTCGGATGCCATACGCTTGACCAGAAGGTACCCGCGCCGGATGTTCTTCTGGGGAACGACCTCGGTGATGTCCATGAGGTCCTTCACCACGGTGCGGTTCTCGTCCTCCTCGACGATCTCCATACCGATGGAGGTCTGCGTGAAACGGGACACAGATTCCAGCATCGAACCCCTGAGGGGGAATTCGGAACGGACCGTGATGGAACGGAAACCGGCGATGCAGGCGCCGACGGGCGACGGTACAGCGCAAGGGCATCCGGTACTTTGTCGGCGTCGATTACCGTGTCGTCCGAAGCGGACGGCACGGGTGTTCCCCCGGCCGAGAGGAGGAGTCTCCCTCCCGGCTGCGGAATGACGGCCACGGGGTCGTTCTTCTTTTAAATACCTAGGTCTATGAAACCTCCGAAGCTCATCTTTATAACCTGTATCCCCCATTATGAGAACGGGATGGAGATGCAGTCGGAACAGCTGCGCGTGGCGATCTATACCAGGGTCTCCACGGAGGATCAGGCACGGGACGGTTTCTCGCTGGATGCGCAGGAGAAACGTCTGAAGGCATACAGTGCGGTCCGCGGATGGGTAATAGCGGACATCTACCGCGACGAAGGATTCTCAGGCCGTACGGTGAACCGTCCGGAGTACCGCCGCATGTTCTCCGAGATGGACAGATGGGACGTGGTCCTCGTACTGAAGATGGACAGGATCCACAGGAACAGCGTCAATTTCACGCATATGATGGAGACCCTCCGGGACAGCGGCAAGGATTTCAACTCCATGATGGAGAAATTCGATTCCACCACGGCCATGGGAAGGTTCGTCATGGACATAGTGGAGCGCATGGCCCAGCTGGAGAGCGAGCAGATCGGCGAAAGAGTGAAGGTCGGCATGACACGCAAGGCATCCTCCGAAGGAGGACCCATGGGTTCCCCCGACCCGTACGGATACACCCATTCCGGCGGGAAGCTCGTCGTCATCGAGAGCGAGGCCCGCGTGGTCCGCAGGATCTTCGACCTGTACTGCGAAGGCAGATCCATGGAGAACATAGCATCCGTCCTCACCAACGCCAACGTCCCGACGAAGAAGGGCGGTTCCTGGAGCAGACAGACCGTATGCAACATCCTCCGCAACCCCGTGTATGCGGGATACCTGCGCTGGGACGGAATCGTCCGTCCGGGGACGCAGGCCGCCATCGTCCCGCGGGAGCTGTTCGAGAGCGTCAACGGCCCCGTGGCGTGATCCCCGTGGTATCCGCAGCGCTGTATGTCCGCGTATCCACCGAGGAGCAGGCCATGGAGGGATATTCCATAGACGCCCAGAAGGAACTCCTGACCAACTACTGCATCGCGCAGGATTACGAGATTTTCAGAATATATGCGGACGAGGGGTTCTCCGGCCGCAGCGACCGCCGTCCCGCCTACCGCGAGATGATGGAGGAGATGGCGGAATGGGACGTCATGGTCGTCCTGAAGATGGACAGGATCCACAGGAACTCCCGCAATTTCATGAACATGATGGACGAACTCGGGAGACAGGGGAAACAGTTCATATCCGCCACCGAGAACCTCGACACCACCAACGCCATGGGGAAGTTCGTGATGTCGATGATACAGAACATCGCTCAGCTGGAGAGCGAGCAGATCGGCGAAAGGACCTACACGGGCATGCGCGAGAAGGCGGAGACCATGAACAACGTACCCGGGGAGAGCAGGACCCTGGGATTCAACCCTCCGTACGGATACGTTCTGGACGGCGGCCTCCTGAGATCCGTCCCGGAGGAACTGAAGACCGTCAGGGAGATCTTCTGCGGATACCTGGACGGAAATTCCCTCGCGGACGTGGCCGAATCCCTCAACAGAAGCGGCCTCCGCACGAGACGGGGGAACAAATGGACGGTGTACAGCATCGGGACGGTCCTCCACAACCCCGTGTATGCGGGATACCTGAGATGGGAGGATCTTACCATACGCCATTATGCGGAAGTCCCCGTCGACCCCGTCACGTTCAACCGGGTGCAGAGGATGGCCGCGGAGAAGGAGAGGGATCCGTCGAAGCGTTCTCCGAGACTCCTTCCGGAGGACGATTTCGAGGCGGACGGGGCATAATGCAATTATACGTATTATCCAATCGAGTCCCCCATATGAAAGCAGCCACTAAGAAGAAGCTCCGCGCATGGTTCATGGTCATCATCATGGTCATGGTCGTGTTCGTGGTAGCGGCCAGTTTCATAGCCGAAGCGCTGTGAAAACCGCATGAGGGAGGGGGCCGTCCGTGTCTTTCGGAACCGCAGCGGCGCTGGCGGTCCTCATCCTGACCTATTCCCTGATGGCGGTCCGCAGCATCCGCGGACACAGGGTGAAGATATGGATGGCAGCAGCCGCAGGCGGCATCCTGATGCTCGCAGTCGGGGCGCTGACTCCGTCCGAGGCGCTGGAACACATCGATTTCAGCGTGATCTTCCTTCTGACTGGGATGATGGCCCTCGTGGCATCCCTGGAATACTGCGGGTTCTTCGAGATCGTCGTGAATGTCCTCCTGAAGCGTTACAGGGACGGCGGGACATTCCTGAAATGGATCATGGTCCTGTCCGCCGGACTGTCGGCGGTCATGCTCAACGACGCCGTCGTCCTCATCTTCGCACCAATCGTGCTGCGCTGCTGCCGGATACTCCGTTCGGACCCGGTGCCCTGCCTGGTGGGAGTGTTCGTCTCCGCCAACATCGGAAGCGCCGCCACTGTCGTCGGGAACCCGCAGAATGCGCTCATCGCATCCTATGCGGGGCTTGATTTCGTGGAATATTCCCTCTGGGTCATTCCTCTCGCCGTACTGTGCATGGCGGTCGCCGTGTACACGGTGCACCGGGTGTACCGGTCCCGCCTCGGGAATACGGACCCCTCCCTGCCGGAGGAGACCTCCGAACCCCGGCCCGTAGACCGTCCGCGCCTCGCCGCCGTGTCGGCCGTCGCGGTAACGGCATTCATCCTGTTCTCCGTGTCCGGATACACCGGGATCGGAATCCATGTGACCGCCCTTGCGGCAGGCGCCGTGTCCGTGCTCATCGTCATGACCGGGGGCGTCGGAGCGGGAGGGTTCGTGGCCAAACGCATCGATTGGTCCGTCCTCGTGTTCTTCATCGGACTGTTCGTAGTCATGGGCGGCGCAGTGGAATCGGGACTTATGGATTCCGTCTCCGGTCTCTTCGGGGCGGACGGCACGTCGGCCCCGTCCGTTGGGACCCTTGCGGTACTCGCGACGGTGCTCTCGAACCTCGTGAGCAACGTTCCCGCGGTGATGCTTCTGTCTCCGTTCCTTCCCGGAGGGGATGCAGTCATATGGACGGCACTGGCCGTCTTCTCCACCTTCGCCGGGAACCTGACCCTGATAGGCGCCGCGGCGAACGTGATCGCCGCGGACGAGGGGGAGAAATACGGCGTCCGGCTGGATTTCGTGAGGTTCCTGAAAGTCGGAATACCCGTGACTGCGGCGACGGTGGCCATCGCGGCAGTGTACTTCTATGCGCTGCAGGCGGTCCTCTGACCTCCTCCGCACGGTTTGATACAATATCTGAAAAATGAGAGGGCCGGGAAACCCGGCCCGTGAAGGGTTTTATCAGTGTTTCTTTGCGTAGGCGTCCATGCAGGCTGCGATGGTCTTCTTCGCGGCCTCGGGACCCTCGATCGCACCGGTCTCGGTCTTCTTGCCCTCGAGGGCCTTGTAGACGCTGAAGAAGTGCTGTATTTCCTCCCCGAGATGCTTGGGGAGCTGTGCGATGTCGGTGTACTCCTTGTACATGGGGTCCTTGGGGAGGACTGCGAGGACCTTGTCGTCCTGGTCGCCGCTGTCGACCATCCTCATAATGCCGATGGGTCTGCACTTGGCGAGTGCACCGGGGACGATGGGTTCGCTGCTGATGACGAGGACATCCAGGGGATCTCCGTCGGGGGCCACGGTCAGCGGGATGAGACCGTAGTTCCAGGGGTATGCGGTGGAGGTGGAGAGGATCCTGTCGACGGCGATGAGGCCGGTCTCCTCGTCCAGTTCGTACTTCATCTTGCTTCCTTTGGAGATCTCGATGAAGGCTGTGAATTCCTCGGGTTTCACCCTGTCCTTGGACATGGTGTCGACAATGTTTGCCATACCTGCGCGATGATGGCCGTACTATAAAATGGTTAAGTGGGCGGAACGGGAACCGGAAAAACAGTATTACAAACCGAATCCCGGGAACATAATTTATCCCTTTTGTACAAGATTTATCCGAAGGTACATATACGTTCGGCGGGAATCAGACCGCCAGCACCATGTCACTGAATCCGACCCAAATGAAAATCGCGTCCACGGCGGTCATTGTGGCCGTCGTCATCACGTCGATGGCCTGTGTGATCGCCTATGACGAATCACGCAACAGCGACAGCGGTTCCGAATCCGTCTACAACGTTCTCGCAAGGGTGAACTCCGAGGGATCCGGGATCTACATCAATGAGAAAATCTGCAGTACCTCCCCGGGCATACCCGAGAGGAACGGAACCCCGTTCTACAAGATCGACCCCTCCGACGGAACATATCATGTGGATGGGGACTGCGGAAAGGCATGGGGCGGACTCGTGTGCGGAACACCCGGCAACACATCCATCCAGCATGTGCAGATGAAACAGCTTGTGGAATCCATGGGTCTCAGATTCGTGCTTTACGAATCCGGAACGGCCCTCAGCCCCGACACGGTGTATTACATCAGCACCGTCACGAACTACACCGCGGCCATGGAAAGCAAGAGCAACAACAGCGTCTCCCTGGACATAGGAATCGTCTGGGAACCCCAGTTCTCCCGCATAATCATCGAAAAAGGGACCGAGACATTCAAAGAACTGGGTCTTACCAACGATTTCTTCCCGGACCACACCTGCTGCATCCTCGCGGGATATACTTCCTATGTCTCTTCCAATCAGGACGTGGCCGAGAGATTCCTCGCAGGATATATACAGGCCGTGATGTGGATACAGAACGCCAAGAGCGATACGTCATCCGATGATTACAGGAAACTGGTGGCTCTCAGCAAGGAGTACACCGGCATCGACAATGAAGGGGTGATCGCCAACGCTCTCGGAAACATCTCCTATGTCTTCGGAGACGACGACGGTTACGGTTCCTACGACCTCCACAGACTGAAAAAAGACATCTCGGACGTCGCGACGGCCAACAGCGGCAGTCTGAAGTACGGCATGAAGGACCTCGGATTCGACAACACCGTACAGTTCGCCAACAGATTCGTGGACGACTCCCATCTGATGAACGCACTGGCGGTGAATGCGTCGGAGATTACAGGAAAGACCGTGACTGTGACAGTGGCCGCCATTTCCGGCGATATCCATCAGATCGCCCTCGTCGTCGGAAAGGAGATCGGATCCTTCGCAGAATACAAGATCAGTGTGAACACCACCCCTGTGACCAACGGTGCCGGCGTCGCCGTCGCCCTGCAGAACGGTGCCGCCCAGTTCGGGTTCCTCGGAGCTCCGCCGGCGACCATCACGGCCGTGAACAGCAGGCTCATCACCGTCTGAAGAAAGCGATACCATGATGTTCAGATACGATCGGCACAACAAATACCACAGGATCCTGAAACAGATCCTGATCATCGCCGTATCCCTCGTGATATTCATAGAGGCGTGGTGGGTGCTCTCCATCGTCGCCGACTCGCCGACTGTACCCACCCCCGCCGAAACGTGGGATGCCCTTACCGATCTCGTGAAGAACGGGGATTCCATGACCCAGGGCAAATCCGTATGGTCGTACATCGGGTCCAGTATGGGCACGTTCCTCAAGGGATTCGGCCTCGCCCTCCTTGTGGCGGTCCCCCTGGGACTCGTACTGGGCAAATTCGACACCCTGAAATCCTTCTCCGCACCGGTAATCGAAGTCCTCAGGCCCATCGCGCCCATCGCATGGGCGCCCATCTTCATGGTGTCCGTCGGATACAGCCTGGGACCCATGCTCGTGGTCTTCGTGGGTATCTTCTTCCCGCTGCTGACCAACGTCATATTCGGCGTGTCGAAGATAGACACCAAGCTGGTGGACGCCTCCAAGACCCTGGGCGCATCGGACGCGCAGATCTTCGTGAAGGTGCTGGTGCCGTCCACCGTCCCGTACATCATGAACGGGATCAAGGTCGGCCTCGGGATCGGATGGATGTGCATCGTGGCGGCGGAACTGTACGCGTCCCCGCTGGGCGGGATAGGATTCTATCTCTCCGAGCAGGCGACGGCCGGATTCTGGCCCGCGGCGTACGCCGCGATCGTCATAATCGCGGTGCTGGGACTCCTCACCACCGGGGTGGCGGAATACATCCACAAGATCGTATCCAAGAGAATGGGGATGGACATATGACATCGGAAGAGCAGGCGAAGATAGTCACGACGGGTCCGAAATCCAAGTCCAAGGACCGTGTCAGGGCCGACCGCACGGATCTCCTCTACAAGGACATCCCGGAGGGGGACACCCTGATGAAGGTCGAGAACCTCCGCGTGGTATACAGGACCGACGACTCCGAGACGGTGGCCGTGGACGATTTCACGCTGGACGTCAAGAAGGGGGAGCTGATCTCCATAGTCGGACCCTCCGGATGCGGGAAGACCACGGTGCTCCGCTGCATAGCGGGGCTCCTGCAGCCCACGTCGGGGAAGGTCTTCATGGGGAACAGGGAGTGCACTGCGCCCGGCTCCGACAGGGGGATGGTGTTCCAGGATTTCGCACTGTTCCCGTGGAGGACCGTGAAGCAGAACGTCGAGTTCGGGATGGAGGTCGCCGGCGTCCCCAAGGAGGAACGCACGGAGAGGGCGCTGAGATACATCAAGGCCGTCGGCCTCGAGAAGTTCGCCGACTCCCGCATCCACGAGCTGTCCGGAGGCATGAAACAGCGCGTCGGCATCGCCCGCGCGCTGGTGATGCACCCGGCCGTCATCCTCATGGACGAACCCTTCGGGGCCCTCGACGCACAGACGAGGAACATCATGCAGGAGCAGCTGACGAAGATCATCATGCACAGTGCCAGAACGATACTCTTCGTCACCCACTCGGTGGATGAGGCCCTCTATCTCTCCGACAGGGTGGTGGTCCTCACCAAGAGGCCGTCCTCCATCTACAAGGTCATCGACGTCCCCTGGGACAGACCCCGCGACAGGGCATCGCCCGAGTTCACGGCCCTGAGGAAGCAGATACTGCAGTATCTGGAAGTCCAGAACGTCATGGACGACTGAAAGATCAAACATTTCCGGCTGAAACGGATCCCCGTCCCGGGACGGGGGTCCCGCGGTTCATGCGGCGGATGCGAAACCCCTTACCCTCTCCCGGAAAACGCTGGTTATTAAAACGGCCCCTGCAATCGGGGTCCCGATATCGGTCCGAGAGGGTTCCTTTGATCCTAAAGTATTTCAGGAAACGGGATTGGGCGCTCGTATGCGTGCTCATGGTCTTCATAATGTGCCAGGTGTATCTCGACCTCGAGATCCCCGGCTACATGAGCGACATCACCTATGCCATACAGACCGGGGGCGGGACGGACCTGGTGAAACACTACGGGAAGGAGATGGTCGCCTGCGCCGTCCTCAGTCTCGGATGTTCCATGGCGGCCGGTCTCCTGGCCACCACCGTCGCAATGTCCCTCGGGAAGACCCTCAGGGCGAAACAGTTCGAAAAAGTGCAGGAATTCTCCGCGGAGGACATGGACCGGTTCTCCGCCGCCAGCCTCATCACCCGCTCCACCAACGACGTCTACCAGCTGACCGTCTTCACGGCCAGGGCCCTGCAGATCGTCATAAAATCCCCCATACTCGCGGCATGGGCTCTGATGAAGATCTCCGGCAGCAACTGGGAGTGGACTGCGGCGACGGGCGCCGCCGTCGCCGTCCTCCTGACGGTGATGGCCGTCACGATGGCGTACACCGTCCCCCGTTTCAGGAAGATCCAGTGGCTCACCGACGGGATAAACCGCGCCGTGAGGGAGAACCTCGACGGAATCCGCGTGATCCGCGCATACAACGCGGAGGAGTACCAGCAGAGGAAATTCGACAGGGCGAACGGGGACCTCCTGAGGAACAACGTCGCCACGGCCCACGCCATGGCGCCGATGCATCCGATCATATCCTCCCTGAACAACTTCCTGACGCTGGCCATCTACTGGATAGGCGCGGGGCTCATAGCCGCCGCGGGGGACACCGACGGCAGAATGCTGCTGTTCTCCGACATGATCGTCTTCTCGTCGTATGCGATGCAGGTGATCTCGGCGTTCCTGCTGTCCGTCGGGATCATAAGGGGATTCCCCAGGGCCATGGTGGCGGCCGGGCGCGTGGAGGAGGTCATAGACACCGAACCCTCCCTGAAGGACGGGGATTTCTGCGGGGGGACGGAGAAGAAGGGGGAGGTGGAGTTCAGGGACGTCTCCTTCTCCTACCCCGGGTCCGGGAGGAACGCCGTCGACAGGGTGAGTTTCAGCATCGGGAAGGGGCAGACTCTGGCGGTCATAGGGCCCACCGGCAGCGGGAAGAGCGCCCTTGCGGACCTCATACCCAGATTCAGGGATGCGACGGAGGGACAGGTCCTGGTGGACGGCGTCGACGTCCGCGAGTACAGGCAGAAGGACCTCAGGAGGAAGATAGGATACGTGCCTCAGAACGCGGTCCTGTTCTCCGGGACCGTGGGATACAACGTCAGCTACGGCGACACCGCCGGAGACAGGACGGAGGCGGACATCAGGAAGGCCCTGGACATCGCCCAGGGCTCCGATTTCGTCGGGAACATGGACGGGGGGCTGGAGGGACACGTGTCCCAGCACGGCAGGAACGTGTCCGGGGGGCAGAGGCAGAGACTCTGCATCGCGAGGGCCGTGTGCAGGGACCCGGAGATCCTGATCTTCGACGATTCCTTCTCCGCACTGGACTTCCGCACGGATCTGGCACTCCGCAGGGCCCTCGCGAAGGAGACCGCCGGCACCACGAAGATCATCGTCGCGCAGAGGATCGGGACGGTGAAGGACGCCGACCGCATCATCGTCCTCGACGGGGGGCGGAAGGTGGGCGACGGAACCCATGCCGAACTCATGGAGAACTGCCCCCTGTACAGGGAGATCGCGATGTCCCAGACGGAAGAGGAGGGGACGGCATGAGCTCCCGCGGACCTCCCGGCAGGGGCCCCAAGTGGGCCGGGGGCGAGAAACCGAAGAACATGAGGGGGACCATGGTCCGCCTCGGACGCTACATCGGGAAATACAGGTGCGACATCGTCCTGGGGACCGTGTTCTCCGTCGCCGCGGCCGTACTCACGCTCATCGGACCCCAATATCTGGCACAGATAACGGACGCCGTCTCGGAGGCGGTCCTCGGCGGGACGTCCCCCGACCTGGAGGGGATAAGGGACATCTGCCTCCTCCTGGTCCTGATCTACTCCGCAGGGGTCGCACTCTCCGCCTGCCAGGAATATCTGATCTCCGCCTCCTCGGAGAAGATCGCCGCAGTCATGCGCGGCGATCTCTCCCGGAAGATAAACCGCATCCCCCTGGAATACTACGACGGCAGCAGCACCGGCGACATAATGAGCCGCCTCACCAACGACGCCGACACCGTCGGCAGCTCCTGCAGCGGGAGCATAGCCATGTTCATCTCGTCGGTGACCATGGCCGCCGGATCCGCCGTCATGATGGTGTACACCTGCTCCGCCCTCGCGGCGGTCGCGGTCCTCCCGACGGCGTCGGGATTCGTCCTCATGTACATACTGATCAGGAAGTCCCAGAAGTACTACAGGAGGCAGCAGGCGGACCTGGGCGCCATGAACGGACTCGTGGAGGAGGTCTACTACGGCCACAACATAGTGAGGGCGTACGGCGGGGAGGAAGGCTCCTCCCGGAAGTTCGCGGAGATCAACGAACGTCTCCGCTCGAGCGCGTTCTGCGCCCGTTACATAACGAACCTCATGCCGCAGATCCTGAACCTCATAAGCAACATGGGCTACGTGACCGTCTGCATCTTCGGTTCCATGATGATCATTGACGGCAGCATAGGGTACGGCATCGTCGTGGCGTTCATAGTGTACGTGAACCAGTTCACGAGGCCGATCCTCATGATCTCCGAATCCCTGACCTCCATGCAGTCGGTGGCGGCCGCCTCCGAACGTGTGTTCGAGTTCCTGGATGCGCCGGAGATGGGGGAGGAGAAGGAGGAGTACCCCCTCCCGGAGAGAATCCGCGGGGAGGTGGAGTTCAGGGACGTGCACTTCGGATACGTTCCGGGGAAGGAGGTCATACACGGCCTCTCCCTCAGGGCGGAACCGGGGCAGAAGGTGGCCATCGTGGGACCCACGGGCGCCGGGAAGACCACCGCGGTGAACCTCCTCATGAGGTTCTACGAGGCCGGCGGAGGGGAGATCCTCATCGACGGGATACCGGTGCGGTCGATGACCAGGGCGCAGGTCCACGGACTGTTCGGCATGGTCCTGCAGGACAACTGGCTCTTCGAAGGCACGGTGGCGGAGAACATCGCCTGCACGGGGAAGGGCGTCTCGGAGGAGGACGTGCGCCGGGCCTGCAGGGCCGCAGGAATAGACGGGTTCGTCGAGGGTCTTCCGGACGGGTACGGAACGGTGCTGACTGACGGGACGGGGCTGTCGGCGGGACAGAGGCAGCAGATCGCCATCGCCAGGGCGATGGTGAGGGATGCGCCGCTCCTGATCCTGGACGAGGCCACGAGTTCCGTAGACACCGTGACCGAGAGGCACATACAGAAGGCGATGGACACGCTGATGAAGGGCAGGACGTCGTTCATCATCGCCCACAGACTGTCCACCGTGAGGAATGCGGACCTGATCCTCGTCATGAGGGACGGGAACATCTGCGAGAGGGGAACGCATGCGGAACTGATGGAACTCGGCGGATTCTACAGGGAACTGTACGACAGTCAGTTCGAAGGATGCGATTGATGATAAGTGCGGAAAAACCGCGGAATCCGTGCAGGCCGGATTTGTGTGGGTTAAGGGTTTTGAGGTGCAGTTCAGTAGTGGATGCATGTTGAACATCGCATAGTCCATATAAAAAACATTGTCCTCAAATTGGACATATAAGGAATAACATTTAAATATAATATGATGAACCAGCCATCCTTTTAAAGGTTATCCCATACATGTTCTGAAA
>CAVIJO010000018.1:0-21032 GCA_963643445.1 Candidatus Methanomethylophilaceae archaeon | reverse complement strand
TGAGTGAAAAGTATACGGTGAAGACCGAACGCGAAGGAGGGAACGGGAGGATCGACATCCTCCTCATCTCCAAAGTCCCCGGGAACCCGAACATCATCGTCGAACTCAAAAGGACCGACAGCGAGAAGGAACTCGTTCCTGCTCTGGACTCTGCAATGTGCCAGATGCACGAAAGGAAGTATTATCTCGGCATGTCCGGCAAGGTGATCCTCACTGCGATGGCGTTCTGGGGAAAGATCCCGAAGGTCCGCACCGAGACCGTCGAGATTTGAATTCCTGCTTCGAAGGCCATCTTTTCCGCAGTAAAACCGCAATCGGTACAGAGTACCGATTTATATCTGGGATGTATAATCCAACGTGATATAAGGTGAGCGATCTGACGGAAAACGACTGTATAATCGCGGTAGACGGTCTCGTCAAACGTTACGGCGGCAAGACCGCCATAGACGGCATAGACATGAAAGTGAAAAGAGGGGAGATGTATGCTTTCCTCGGTCCCAACGGTGCCGGCAAGACCACGACCGTCAGGGTTCTCAGTACGCTCACGGGGTTCGATGAGGGGGCTGTCTGCATAGACGGACACGATATCCTTAAAGAACCGAGGGCTGCGAAAGCCGCCATCGGCGTGATCCAGCAGCACATCTCTCTCGACAAAGATCTCACAGTATGGGAGAACATGATGTCCCATGCGCTTTACCAGCAGATTCCGAAGGCCGAACGCAAAGAGAGAATCGAACAGCTGGCGGAATACATCGGTCTCGGGGAATACTACAATTATAAGGTGGACAGACTGTCGGGCGGATGGAAGAAGAGGGTTGCGATCGTCTGCGCCCTCGTGCACAAACCCAAGCTCCTGTTCCTGGACGAGCCCACAGTCGGTCTCGACATCCAGGCGAGGAGAGGCCTCTGGGACCTCCTCAGGAAACTTAACGACGACGGCATGACCATCTTCCTGACGACCCATTACATCGAAGAGGCGGAATCCCTCTGCGAAAGGGTCGGTTTCATCGACAAGGGGAAGATCATCGCCGAGGGCACACCCGAGGAACTCGCCCGCAGGATAGGTGTTGCCACCGTGGAATATTTCGGCCCCGACCGCAAGACCCAGTACAGATATTTCGGCAGCAGGGCCGAAGCGGATGCGTTCGCCAAGACCCTCGACGACACCCACACCGTCACCGTCAGGAGGACGGATCTCGAAGATGCTTTCGTGGAGATGACGGGGAACAGGATCGGAGACAACGGATTCATGGTGGGACAGAACGGGAACGGTGTCTCCAAGGGGATGATGTGAATGTCGTTCTTCACCGAGGTGTACGCCGTCGCATGGTGCGACATCCGTTTCATGAGGCACAACATCCGCAACATCCTGATCTCGAGCCTCATGCTCCCGATACTGTACCTTCTGGCCTTCGGTTACGGTCTGAAGGCAGGGGACGTCGAGATCGAGGGACATGTGATCCCGTATCTCGACTTCGTCATTCCCGGGATCATAGCCCTGACCTCCCTGTCATCCTCGTTCTCATCCACATCCACAAGGATGAACGTGCAGAGACTCTATTACAGGAGTTTCGACGAGATGATGATGTGTCCCTTGGGCGACTCGGCGATAATCGTCGGAAAAACGGCGCTGGGTATGTGCAGGAGTCTTCTGAGCTGCAGTCTGATGTTCATCATAGGATACGTCCTCGAACCGTCGTACATGAATCTCACGCCCCTCCTGGTCATATCGGTCCTGACGGCGTGTTTCACGTTCTCCCTCCTCGGAGAGACCGCGGCGCTTATGGTGAAATCCCATCAGTCCATGTCCACATTCAGCAGCCTCGTCATCACTCCGATGACGTTCCTCTGCGGCACGTTCTTCTCCGTTGCGGCGCTGCCGGATGTTATCCAGGGGCTGCTGTACCTGCTCCCGCTTACTGAGGCGAGCGTCTGCATAAGGGCCGCCACCCTCGACGTCTACGCATTCCCGTATTGGGCGCTCGGCGTTCTGATGCTGTTCGCGGCGGCGTTCTTCCTGATCAACCTGTACCTCATACGCAACAGGAAGATCTGAAAACACTTCGGAAGCGATCCGCCCGTTCCGAAAGGAAGGGACGGACCGTTCCGCCTTCTGTTTCATCCGGCGGAATGTGCTCATCCGGCACATCATCTGTCGGTAATCTCCTCAATCCTCTCCTCGAACTCCATGTAGACTTCCTTCAGCTTCTCCTTCATCTCGTCGGAAGCATCCCAGAACCCTCTTTCCATGGCCTCGTCCAATCTCTTCAGCATCTCCGTCATGGCGTACGGGTTCTCATCCTTCACCCACTCGCGGGTATCCCCATCGAGGACGAAACGTTCCGCCAGATCCCGATACATCCTTCCGTCGGCGATCCCCGACGTGGCGGACCACCCGAGGGTGAACACGAATAGTTTGGACAGTTCCTTCGCCCCTGCGAATCCGTGCCTTTTCAGACCTTCGAGCCATTTGGGATTGTCCACCTTGCTGCGGTAGACGAATCTTATCTCCTCCGCGGCCGTCCTCAGCTTGAGATTGCGGGTATCGGACGAATCGCCCATGAACGAGACGGGTTTCGTCCCCCTCACGGCCTCCACGGCCGCGTTGAGTCCTCCGAGACTGTCCATATCGTCGTCCATGTCCAGCATGTCGACGGCCCTTGTGTTGTGGTTCTTGACGGTCACCTCCGTCTCCCCGAGCCTCTTCCTAAACAGGTCGGGTCTCGCCTCGCCCTGCAGGCCGCTTCCGTAGACGTAGCATCCGTGTTTCACGTATATGTCCGCCAGATCCCCGACCGTCTCCCATTCCCCCGTCTCCACCGCATCGCTTACTCCGCATCCGTACTGTCCGGGGGCGTCGCCGAATATGCGGACGGAGGCGGCCCTGCGGGCCTCGTCCGCCGGCACGCCCGAGGCTATCGCATCCGCCACATCCCTCCTGAGGTGGGCGGCGAGGGCATTGTCCTCGTCCTCCTCGTCGAGGGCCGCGATCCTGTCCGCGCCGCGGTCGATCAACTCCACGAGATTGGGGAAAGTGTCCCTGAACAGACCGCTGATCCTCAGCACGACGTCCACTCTGGGTCTTTTCAGTTCGGACAGAGGGATGACCTCCAGGTCCTTCACCCTCCCGCCGTACTCCGCCCATACCGGGCGGAGCCCCATCAGCCTGAGGATGTAGGCCACGTCGTCCCCTCCGGTCTTCATGGTGTCGGTGGCCCACAGGACTACGGCGACCGTCCTGGGATAGGCCCCTCCGTCCTTCACGCAGCGATCCACCATCTGCTCCGCCATGGCGGAACCGGTCTCCCAGCTGGAGTTCCAGGGGATGCCGTCCGGATCTATCGAATAGAAGTTCCTGCCCGTGGGGAGGATCTGTGCCCGGCCCCTGTTGGGACATCCGGAAGGGCCCGGAAGGATGAATTCCCCTCCGAGCGCACGGAGGATATTGGTCAGTTCGTCGCCCATGAGACGCAGGGAGGGAACCAGTTCCCCGCACACGAAACGGATGCTCTTTTCCAGATCCGCGCTGCTTTTCCCGAATATCTTCCCGGGAAGTGCCAGACATTCTTTTTCCGAGAAATCCGTCTCCTGCATCGTCTCTATGAGACGGAAGGTTCCGGCGTCCGCGGCATCGGACGCCTCGCCCTTCAGCATCCCGCCCGGCAGGGTGCCGGACGGATCCTTCAGGAGGTCTTCCATGTCCCATCCGAGGACGGCGGCTGCGGAATCCCTCAGGGACGGGACATCCCCGTTGGCGCTCCTGACGAGGGTGTAGACCGTCTCCGCCATCAGCCTGTCCTCCGGGACATCCCCGAGGATGTGGAGACCGTCTTTGATCATGGCATCCTTCACTTCGAGAATGTAGTCGTAGAGAGCGTCCGCCTTCCCGCGGACCTCCTCGGGGGTCGGATCCTCCGTGAGACCCGCCTCGGCGGTCAGACCCATCTTCCCGCACATGGAGGCGATCTCCCCCGCGATCGAGACGGTCTTTTCCTCCTGGCCGTACTCCTCCGCCTTCAGGAACGCCTGTATCGCGGTCTCCAGTGCGTTGATCTCTTCATATCCTCCGGAGCGCACCATCGCCGGGATCATGTGGGTGGTGACGACGGCGTAGCTGCGCCTCTTCGCCTGCATCCCCTCCCCCGGATTGTCTATGATGTAGGGGTTGATGTTCGGGATGTTCCCGAGGACGATGTCGGGGTCGCATCCGCCCGACAGCCCCGCACTCTTCCCGGGAAGCCATTCCAGCGTCCCGTGGGTGCCCACATGGACCGCGGCATCCGCCTTCCAGACGTCGCGCAGCCACCTGTAGAATCCCAGATACTGATGCGGCGGGGCAGTCCATGCGTCGTGGTATGCGCCGGACGTCGTCTTCCCGCGGTCGGGCTGGAATCCGATGAACACGTTCCCGTTCATTATTCCCGGGAGGAGCTGCTTCCCGCCGAGGACGTGGATGTCCCCGGGAGGGTCTCCCCAGCCCTCGACCATCCTGCGTCTGGCACATCCGTCGATCGCATCGAACCATTTCCTGTAGGTCTCCGGCGGGACCATGTCCGCGGCCGCAGCGCGGATCTGCGCGTCGGATTTCCACGAGTCGTCGTTCGTGACCCCGTCCAGAAGACGGGCGGTAAGTTCCTTTCCGTCTGCGGGGACCCAGTCCAGGGAATAACCGGCATCCTTCATCCTGTGCAGCAGGCAGGAGACGCTCTGCATGGTGTCGAGGCCGTACCCTCCGCCTGCCAGATCCTGCCTCGGAGGATACATGTAGATGATGACGGCGACCTTCTTCTCCGAATCCGGGATGTGCCTGAGGGAGGCCCATCTGAAAGCGGTGTCGGCCACCATGCGGCACCTTTCCGGGATGGATGCGACGCCGGAGGACCCGTCGGGACGGAATACGACTCCGCCCACCGGGACCGTGTCTATCTGACCGTCGTACTCGGGATTGACCATCCCCATGGCGATATCCGCCGGGGAGAGACCGAACGGGCTCTCCTCCCACTTCCTCACGTCGCTGTAGAGGGTTATCGCCTGTATCACGGGAACATTCAGCCTCGCGAAGAAATTGTCTGCAGTCTTCTGGGTCCCGCACCCGGGATCCGCGATGAGCGTCTGTGAGAAACCCATGGTGTTCACGACGCAGTCGACGAGGGGTTCCCCGTCCTTCATGAGATACTCGTCGATCACCCTGCGCAGACCGATCGAGCCCGTGAGAGGATTGGGCGACGAAACGACGAACACGGCCACCGGTTCGGCGCCCCTCTCCTCCATGCAGCGGCACAGTCCGTCCACGAAGGAGGTGCTGTGTGTCAGGAAATACTTCTGATGGAAGAACACCGCGATGACGGGTCTGCCCTTCCCCCCGACCTTCCGCATCCCCTCCCCGAGAGGCACGTAGCCCGCATCCGGCACATATATCCCCTGGGCCGGAGGGACCGTCGGTTCGGGGATCTCCTCGCAGGCTCCCGCGAAGGTGTTCAGGGCCCACAGGACGGCCGATCTCTGGTTCTCGTCCCCTCCGATCTCCTCCAGTCTCCTGAGGGTCAGGAAATCCCCGTCCCCCTGTCTGAAAAGACTGCGGTATTCCTCCGTGACACCCGGCTCGGAACATACCAGGAATGCCGAGCACTCCGAATGTGCCAGCGTGTCCGTGAGTTCGCGGAAGTGGCGGAAATAGGACACGTCCCCGTGGACGCGTATGAGCATGAAATCGCACCGGCCGACCTTCTCCAGGAAATCCCCCAGGAGTTCGGGGTCCGCATCGAGGGAGACCGCGTCCCCGCAGGTGAGTTCGATCTCGTATCTTCCGGACAGCTCATTTACGGCCGGGGAGAGGATGTACCCGTCCCTGCAGCCTATGCCGAGACCCGCGATCCTTAGCATGATGTATCGTCCGATTATGCCCCCGAACGATATTTTAACTATTGGATTACCCATCCAACTGACGATGGCAGCGATGCGTATCGTCATAGTCTCCCTCCAGTCGGCGGATGCCTCCGTCATGGCGGAACCCGCGGAAGAGCTGAGGAAGTACGGCATAGAGCCGGAGATATATGCGATAAATTCGGACGATGCGGACGACGACGTACTCGTCTATCAGGAACTGGCGGAACGGACCCGCGGGGCGGACCTCGTGTATCTCCGCTGCATGTCCGACACGGCCCGTTTCAAGAGATACGGCAGATACGAGAAGGTCATGGAGGAATGCGGGGGATACGTGTTCGTGTTCAGCGGGAACGCCGAGGTCACCGTGATGAAGAGGCCCCTCTTCAAAGGCACCGATGCGGAATTCGCACAGGTGTCCCGCTACGCCGCATCCCGCGGACCGGAGAACGACCTCGGCATGATGAAGTGGTTCGCGCACCGCCTCGGTCTGCTGGAGGAGGAGCCCCCGGAACCCGTCGAACAGAGGAAGGACGGCTACTACCACAAAGGGATGGACAGGGACATCTCCCGGGAGGACTACCTGAAGACCCTGGATCCCGGTAAGCCCACCGTCGGCATCCTCTTCGCGGGAAGCCTGTGGATCTATGACAACCTGGCGGCGGTGGACGCCCTCACGGATTCCATCGAAAGGAGGGGCATGAACGCCCTCCCGGTGTTCTACTCCGCGACGTCGTACAAGAGGGAGGGCGAGGCCGGGACCGAGGAGACGTTCAGGAGATATTTCACGGAAAACGGGAAGACGATCCCCGATGCGGTGATCGTGCACACCTCCTTCTCCGTCATGTACAACTCCCGCGAGCATACCGGACTCAGGATCGCCGACGGAGACAATTACTACAGCACCCTGCTCGGCGTGCCCATGCTCCACTCCATGAGCATAACCGGGGAGTATGCGGATTACGAGAGCGACAAAATAGGGCTGAACAAACACGAGATAACCTCGTCGGTGGCATTCCCGGAGATCGACGGGGACATCATCACGGTGCCGATATCGTACACCCCGAAGAAGAGCGGGATGAAGAAGGCCGTCCCGATACCCGACAGGATCGAGAGGATCGTGGACCTGGCATACAACTGGGCCAAACTCCGGAGGAAACCCGCCTCCGAACGGAGGGTTGCCGTACTCCTGTGGCAGTCCCGCCCGAATTCCGGCGTCATAGGGAACGCGGCGGGTCTCGATTCCATCGAGAGCGTCGCCGTGCTTCTCAGGAGCATGTCCGACGCCGGCTACACCGTGGAGAACGTCCCGGAGGACGGGAAGGCCCTCGCGGACGAGATCCTGAACGGGGTCACCAACGACCTCGACAGCATGTCCGCGGAGACCCTGAGGGAGAAAGCGGCCGCCCTCGTCCCCGCGGGGGATTATGAAAAGGTCTTCGCCTCGATCCCGGAATGGGATGCGGAGATGATGAGGAAGGATTGGGGGGACCCGCCCGGGGAGATCTGCGTCGACAGGGGCGACATCGTGATCCCGGGACTCCTGAAGGGGAACGTGTTCGTCGGATACCAGCCTCTGAGGGGGACGGCGGAGAAGATGGAGCAGAACATCCACGACCCGGCCCTCTTCGCGCAGCATCAGTATCTGGCATATTACAGGTGGATAAGGGACGTCTTCGGAGCGGACATGGTCGTCCATGTGGGTACCCACGGGACCGTCGAATGGCTCCCGGGGAAGAATGCGGGCATGTCCGCCAAATGCGACCCCGACGTGGTCCTCGGAGGACTTCCGAACATCTACCCCTACATCATCGACGATCCCGGGGAGGGGATCCAGTGCAAGAGGAGGATCGAGAGTGTCCTCATCGGACACATGCCCCCGTCCATGGCCCGTGCCGGGGAATACGAGGAGATCGGAGAGGTCGAGATCCCGCTGCAGGAGTATTTCAGACAGAAGAACTCCCCCGACAGAGAACGCGTGGATCTGCTCGTGAAGGACGTCTACGAGGCGGCGAAGAAACACAATATGCTGAACGACCTCGGCATCCCGGAAGGGGACGACCCGGGGCCGGAGGGATTCCTCCCGTACATCATCCCGCTGCACGAATACCTGACCGAGGTGAAGGACGCCCTCGTGAGATCCGATCTCCACGTCCTCGGATGCGTACCCCGGGGCACGCACTTCGACGAGGCTGTCTATTCCCTCATGAGACTCGACAACGGGAAGGTCCGCAGTCTCAGGGATGCATTCGCGGAAAACGAGGGGGTGGACATCCAAAAGGCCCTCGGCGACCCGTCGGGAAGGCTCCCGTCCGGGGAACTGAACAGCGATGCGGCGGAGAGGATTGATGCGGAACTGCAGGATTTCCTCGCATGGGCCCGCTCCGCGGATTACGACACGGACGCATGCATAAGGAAACTGGAGGAGATGCACGGAAAGGTCTCCGATGACCTGCGCGGTTCGGCGGAATACATGTGCCAGATCCTCGTTCCCAACATCCGCAGGATGTCCGATGAGATAGGGAACATCCTCCGCGGGACCGAAGGAGGATACGTCCTTCCGGGACCCTCGGGTGCCCCCACCCGCGGCAATGCGGACATCCTCCCGATGGGGAGGAACTTCTTCTCCGTAGACCCGGACGCCGTCCCCAACAGGGCGGCATGGGAGATCGGCAGGAAGATTGCCGACCAGATGATCGAAAGATACACGTCCGAGAAGGGGGAATTCCCCCGCGAGGTCGGATTCATCATATGGGCCACCGACACCATGAAGACGGGAGGGGACGACGTCGCCTACATCCTGTGGCTCCTCGGAGTGAGGCCCGTATGGTCCGATGCCGGCGGACAGGTGGTCGGTCTCGAGGCCGTCCCCCTCTCCGAACTCAAAAGACCCAGGGTCGACGTGACCGTCAACATAACCGGACTTTTCAGGGACACGTTCCCCAACCTCATCGACATGATCGACGATGCGGTCAAACTCGCCGCCTCCCTCGACGAGGACGACGAGGACAACGCCCTCGCCGCCAACCTCAGGAAGGACATCGTCGAGGGCATCGCGGAGGGACTCACCCCGGACGAGGCCCGCAGGAGGAACTCCGTCCGCATCTTCGGCGCACCGCCGGGAGGGTACGGCACGGGCGTCAACAAGGCCATCGAGGCCGGCTCCTGGAAGACCGTGGACGACCTGGCGGACGTCTACATCGACTGGTGCGGCAACGGCTACGAGAAGGGGAACTACGGCCGGAAGATGAAGGACGAATTCGTCAGGAGGTTCTCCCGCGTCGGGGTCACCGTCAAGAACATGCCGGACAGGGAGATCGACCTTCTGGACTGCGATGACGTGTACGAATACCTCGGAGGGATGAACGCGTTCGTCAGGGCCTACGGGAGGAAGGACGCCCTGACGTTCATGGGAGACGGTTCGGACCCGAAGAAGACGAAGATCCGCAGCACCGGGGAGGAACTGCGTTTCGCATTCCGTTCCAAGGTTCTCAACCCGAAGTTCATAAACGGACTCAAGGAACACGGATACAGGGGCGCCGCGGAGATGGCCAACCTCACCGAATACACCATGGCATGGGGTGCGACCTCTGATACCGCAGAGGATTGGATGTATGAGGGGATAACTGACAAATTCCTGCTGGACGAAGACACCCGGGAGTGGATGGAGGATGTGAACCCCTATGCGATGATGAACATCCTCAAGCGCCTTCAGGAGGCCATCGAGAGGGGCCTCTGGAAAGCGACCGATGAGTACAGGGAGAAAATCAGGGACCTGTTCATCGAGACGGAGGAGAGGATCGAGGAGATCACCGACAGGTAATCCCGGAACAGCAGTTAAATGGCCGTTCGGCATCACTTGGACATTATCCGTCCGACGGGGGCATGGACACGGCATACGGACTCGGGATCGACACAGGCGGCACCTACACCGACACGGTCATAATCGACCTCGGCACAGGGGAGATCCTCTGCAGCAGCAAATCCCTGACGACCAGGGACGACCTCTCCAGAGGGATCAGGGGATCCCTGGCCGGACTCGACCGGGATCTGCTGAAGAAGGTCTCCCTCACCTCCCTGTCGTCGACGCTGGCCACCAACTCCGTCGTGGAGAACAAGGGCTGCCGCGTCGGTCTCATCTGCATCGGCATATCCTACCGCCGCACATCCGAACCGGAATTCTATGCGGAGATCGGCGGGAAATTCGATATGTCCGGGAACGAGACCGAATCCCTGGACGTCCGCGCGGCGAAGAAGGCCCTGGAGGAGATGAAGGGGAAGGTGGACGCCGTCGCCGTATCCGGATACGTGAGCGTCCGCAACCCGTCCCACGAGCTGCGCACGGCGAGGATGGCCAGAAGGATCCTGGGCGTTCCCACCGTATGCGGGCACGAACTCACGTCGAAACTGGGATTCGAACTGCGCACGACCACTGCCGTGATGAACGCCCGCCTGATCCCCGTGATAAAGGAACTCCTCACCGCCGTGAAACAGGTGATGGCGGAATTCGGGATGGATTCCCCTCTGATGATGGTCAAGGGCGACGGGGCCGTCATGAAGGACGGGACCGCCCTCCTGAAACCTGTGGAGACCATCCTGTCCGGCCCGGCGTCGAGCCTCATCGGGGCAAAGACCCTGACGGGGAGGAACGATGCGGTCATGGTCGACATGGGCGGCACCACCTCCGACGTGGGCGTCCTGAAGAACGGATTCCCGCGCATGGAGCCCGAGGGGGCCCGCATCGGCGGGAGGCGCACGCGCGTGATGGCCGCGGACGTCGCGGCCTTCGGCATAGGCGGGGACAGCCGCATCGCGGTCAACGGGAAGGAGGTGATCCTGTCCCCCGTCCGTGCGGTCCCGCTGTGCATCGCCGCGTCCGCGTATCCCGCGATCGGGGAGAAGGTGAGGTCTCTGGACGGGGCTTCGGACAGACGCTCCCCCGAACACTGCAGGGAAGAGGACATCGTACAGGATACGGAATTCTTCATGCTGGCACATACGAAGGACCGCACCGGTCTGTCCGACACCGCATGCGCCTTCCTCGACCTTCTGAAGGACGGTCCGATCGGGATAACGGACGCCGCGGGGATCCTCGGCGTGCCCCCGCATGCGGTCCCGGCCGGCCTCCTCGAGAGCAGGGGATACGTCTCGAGGATAGGCGTGACGCCCACCGACCTCCTGCATGCGGACGGGAGATACACCGAGTACGATGCGGAGACGTCGAAGGCCGCGGTGGAGTATCTGGCCGCGAAATGCTCCGTATCCCCGGAGGATTTCCTGAGGTACACGGAGAACCTCGTGGTGAAGAAGATCGCCGCCTGCGTGATGGAGAAGATACTTCTGGACAGGAGCGGGAAGGACGGACTCTCGGAATCCCAGACGGATCTCATCGGGGACGTGCTCTGCGGGGATTCGGAGGATTATTCCGTGGGATTCTTCCTGAAACATCCGATCATCGGGATAGGTGCCCCCGTCCGCGCATGGCTTCCGGGAGTTGCGGAATATCTCCATGCGGAACTCATTCTGCCCGAATATTCCGAGATCGGCAATGCGGTAGGGGCCATCACGGGCAGCGTCTCGGAGACCGTGTCGGTGACGGTCCGCGCCTGCGGGACGGAATTGATCGAAGATCCGGAATGCAACGTCTTCACCGGGAAGGAGATCAAAACATTCCAGCTGGCACATGATGCGCTGGAGTATGCGAGGAAGGAGGCCGCCCGCCTTGCGGAGGAAGCGGCGGCGGCCAACGGGGCCAGGAATCCCGTCGTCGAGATATCCTCCGACGAGAAGTATGCGGAGGTATCCCCTGAGAAGAGGTATTTCCGCGGGGCGACCGTCACCGCCAGAGCCACGGGCAAACCGGATTTCAGCTGAATCCGCAACATACCCAGATCTGAAAAACGGCAGTCCGGGTAAGAACCCGTCAATGCATGATCGTTCAGATGTTGACCGGAGCGGGAACAAGATTATTGCTGCAAATATGTACTTACGAATCTTCACGCCGTGAAATCATTCGCCCGGCCCGACAGGTCCGCATACCGCATCGGGCCGTCATGTCTGACGGCCTCACCGACAGGGCATATCCCCTGAAGGACCAGGTGTATGCTCCGCCGATATCCTCGATATGATCGGAATCCCGTCATTTCTCCGATCCGTCTTCCTCGTTCTCCAGATACTTCTCGCAGTATCTTTCCGAAGGCGAGGATCTCATGACGAGCAGCGCGAATATCAGCGTCGCGAGGGTGAGGGTGCTGCTTATGAAGTAGAGCGCCATCAGCCTGGAATCCTCATCGTCTACCGAAGTATACGTCAGAACCGCCGCCGCCAGGAAGACGGCGTACATCAGCATTGCGCAGACTGTAAGCCTTCTGCGGCGTTTCTCGGATTTTTCGGACATTGCACCGCAGCAAGGATGGTATGTTGGACTATATATCCGATACGGCCTCGGTTCCTTCCTTTCTCCCAGGCCTCCTCGGACACATCCTCGGGAGCCCTGTCCTTCGGAGTGCGGAAGAACACATGGTATGCGAGAACGGCGGAGACCAGCAGAAACACGAATGCGACTGCGGACATGCCGGCCACGAGCGAATCGCCGTCCTTAAGAAGAATGTATGCCGCCACGAATACGGCGAACAGCGCCACATATACGGCCAGCGCCGCCGCGAAGAGCCTCTTTCCGCCGGAATCTGTTCCTTCTGCCATTGGGATCCCCGGGAGGTGAATTGCAAAAAGAGTTAAAGGAGATTGCCCATTGGAACAATCATCCAACAAGATATAGGTCAGTGACAATATGGATGAACCCCTCGTCTTCCCTTTTACAAGAATCGTGGGCCAGGAGAATATGAGACGGGCACTTATGCTCAACGTCATCGATCCCGGCATAGGCGGAGTCCTTATCAAAGGTGAGAAAGGAACGGCCAAATCCACCACCGTCAGATCCATGAACGCGGTCCTTCCTTACAGGACCGCTGTGAAAGGATGCCCCTTCCGCTGTGAATTCGGGAAGGAGGAGAGATACTGCCCGTTCTGCAGGGAGAGACTTTCGAAAGGGGAGAAGCTGGAATCGTCCGAGGTCAGGATGAGGGTCATAGACCTCCCCCTGTCCGCCACCGAGGACAGAGTATCCGGTACGCTGGATCTAGAGCATGTGCTCAAGACAGGGGAGAAGAAATTCGAACCGGGCGTGCTCGCGGCAGCCAACGGGAACATCCTGTACGTGGATGAGGTCAACCTTCTGGACGACCATCTTGTCGACCTCCTCCTGGATTCCGCCGCGATGGGCGTGAACTATGTGGAGAGGGAGGGAGTCTCGTTCTCCCACCCGGCGAAGTTCGTCCTCGTCGGAACGATGAACCCCGAGGAAGGGGATCTGAGGCCCCAGCTCCTCGACAGATTCGGCCTTTCCCTGGATATCAAAGGCGAAAGAGACGTGAAGAAGAGGGCCGAAGTGGTCAAGAGGAGGGTACAGTACGATTCCGACCCCGAAGCATATGTGAGGGAATGTCAAAAAGAACTTGACGATGTCTGCAGAAAGCTAGCCGAGGCACGGGAACGCCTTCCGAACGTGAAGGCCGGGGACGACGTGGTGGACATGGTGGTCTCCGTTATGATACACTTCGGGGTGGACGGCCACAGGGCGGACATAACCCTTCTGAAGGCCGCGAAGGCCAATGCCGCCCTGGAAGGGCGCACGGAGGTCACGAAGGACGACATCCGTGCGACCGCGGAACTCGTCCTCGCACACCGTCTGAAGAGACGTCCGTTCGAAGAGGCCGGTCTCGACCAAGAGGAGCTCGAGAAATGCCTGCAGGACCTGTGACCTCGCT
This sequence comes from Candidatus Methanomethylophilaceae archaeon, assembly GCA_963643445.1. GTDB lineage: Archaea > Thermoplasmatota > Thermoplasmata > Methanomassiliicoccales > Methanomethylophilaceae > Methanomethylophilus. The sequence continues at coordinate 7,323 of CAVIJO010000018.1, read as the reverse complement.
TCCGTTCACAGCAGTAGTCGGGATGGATGATGCGAAGAGGGCTCTCGAGTGTGCCCTTTCGAACCCCGATATCCGTACCATCCTCCTCCGCGGAGGCAGCGGGACAGCCAAGACGGTCCTCGCCCGCGCCGCCGCCGGGATCACGGATAGGAAACTGGTCAACTGCCCCCTCAACGCCTCGGACGAACAGATCTTCGGCGGATTGGATGTGGAGGAGGCCCTGAAAACGGGGAAGACCGCCCTCCAGCCCGGCCTTCTGGCCAGGGCCCACGGGAACATACTCTACATCGACGACGTCAACCTGATGGACAGAGGAATGCTCGCCGGCATCCTCGACGCCGTCCTCACCGGGACCGTCCGCGTGGAAAGGGGGAACATCTCCGCGGCGTATCCCTGCGACACCACCCTCATCGCCACGATGAATCCCGACGACAGCGATCTGAGCTCCCACATGCTCGACCGCTTCGACCTCTGCGCCTACGCATCGGAATGCGGAGAGGAGGAGAGGCATACGATCCTCGTCAGGAATGCGGAATTCTGCTCCGAACCCGGGCGTTTTGCCGAGATCTACAGAAAAGAAGAGGAGGACGAGAAGAACAAAGTCTCGAAGGCGGCGAAGATCCTCCCCCACGTGACGGTATCCGATGAACTGGTGTCCGTCATCACGGAACTCTGTATCAAAATCGGTGCGGACGGGGTCAGGGGAGACATCGCGATGGTCCGGTGCGCTAAATCCCTCGCCGCCCTGGGAGGGCGCGACGAGGTCATGAGGAAGGACGTCGAGGAAGCGGCCGTCCTCTGCCTGCCCCACAGGAGGAACTACAGTCAGCCCCCTCCGCCGCCGGAGGAGGAACCGCCCGAAGAGCAGCCTCCCGAGGATGACGGGCGGCAGGATGAGCCGCCCGACGACGGGAATGAGTCTCCGGATGACGGAAACGAACCTTCGGAGAACGATTCCGAAGACGAGTCGGATGACTCCCCGGAACAGCCCCCGGTGCAGCAGGATCTGCCCGATCTCGAGGAGATGATGTTCGAGATCGGCAGGCAGTTCCGTGTCATCGATTATCTTGATTCCTGCACGAGGATACCATCGAGGACGAAGACCCGCAAGGGGCGCAGGGCAGTCGCGACGAGTGCGGACGGCACCGGAAGGTACGCCCGTTCGAAGATCCCCGACGGGAAGGCCGACAGCATAGCGCTCGATGCCACTGTCAGAGCGGCCGCGCCGTACCAGAGGACGAGACACAGGGACGGTCTTGCCCTGGCGATAGAGCCAGGAGACATAAGGGAGAAGGTACGCGAGAGGCGCAGCGGATGCACCCTCCTGTTCCTGGTGGATGCCAGCGGGTCGCTGGGGGTGAGGAGGAGGATGGCCACCGTGAAGGGGGCCATTCTCTCGATGCTCAGGGACAGCTACGTCAGGAGGGACCGGATCGGACTCATGGCGTTCCGCCGCGATTCCGCAGACATGATACTCCCGCCGACCAAATCGGTGGAATACAGTTACAGATGTCTCGAGGAGATGCCCACCGGAGGCAAAACCCCCCTCTCGGAGGCCCTTGTGAGGGTGGACGAGTACATGACCGCCTACGCCAGATGCCATGTGGGCGAGAGATGTTTCATAATCCTCGTCACGGACGGGAGGGCGAACGTGCCCCTGAGACAGGGGGCGGACGCCAACGAGGAGGTCCAGAAGATGGCGGAGGACATCCGCATCCCGGGCGTGAAATGGGTCGTGGTGGATGCGGGAATGGGATTCCCGCATTTCGACAACGCATCGAAACTGGCGGAGAAGATGGGTGCGAGATACTTCCGGCTGGAGGACCTGGATGCAGACAGATTCGCCGAAGGCATCAAGACCGCCATCGGGGACTGAGGAAATTTTCCGTGCGCTGTTAAATTTAAATTGACAAAAATTGCTGCAGAACCTATGGCGCAGTTCGCAGGCAGGGAGAACGAACTCGGGAAATTGGAATCGGCCTACTTCGGAAAAGGCCCCAGGATCTGCTGCGTATACGGACAGTCCCGCATCGGAACATCGTTCCTGGCGGAGGAATTCTGCACGGGAAGAAGATCCGTGACCGTATGCTTCCCGGAAGGGACCGAACGCGAGATCCTGTCCGCTATGTACCTTGCGGCGGAAAGGGTCCTGCCGGAGGTTCCGGCCCCGAAGGATTACGGGGAGGCCTTCGGCCTCATCGGGGACGCATGCGGGGACAGGAAGACCGCCGTCCTTCTGGACAACGTGGGTTACGCATATTCCGAACCATTCGGGAAGGCACTGTCGGCATTTGCGGAAAGATACATCATAGGCACGGAAAACCTCCTCGTACTGTGCGGATCCCCGGCGGAAGCCGTCATGAAACTGTCGGAGATCCCCCTCATAAAGGAGAACACTGCGGAAACGATCGTCCTCGGACCCCTGACATTCCGGGAATCCAGGAAGCTCAGCGGGAAAATGAAGGAGTCCGATGCCTACATGTGCTACCTTACGGCCGGCGGGATCCCCCTGTATCACGCCCTGATGAACAAATCCGACTACGGGACCTGCATTGAGAAATGTTTCCTCGGTACGTATCCGCGTCTGTGTGCGGAAGCGGAACTCATCATGAGAAGATCCTCCGTACCGTACAGATACTGCGCGGCGATCCTCGGCGACATCGCCGGAGGGTGCGGACGTCCGATAGATATCGCCAACGGCCAGAAGATATCCCGCCAGCTGTGCGAGGTCTATCTTAAGAAGATGGAGGCGGAGGGACTCATCGAGCGCGTGACACCTATAGCGAATGCCCCGAAGAAACCCGTCTTCATCGTTCGGAATGCACTTCTGGAATTCTATCACACGGTGATCAGGAACAACCCTGCCCTGACCTCCGGGAAGAAGGAGTTCAGAGACATCGAACCGCTGGCGGACATGTTCCTGGAATTCAGATTCCGCACAGCCTGCCGCGAATATCTGGAAAAGGATCCCGGGTGCGTGAAGGCGGGAGGATGGTGGCTTCCGGGGGAATCTACCGACAGCATGAATCTTGCAGCCGAGATGAAGGACGGGGATTCGAAATACATCCTCCTGTGCGACTGCAAATTCAGAAAGGAGATGATCGACTCCGGGGCCCTCAGAAATCTGAAGAACCGCGCGGAGGCGACGGGGGCGGAAAACGTCAGGCTCGCAATGTTCTCCGTGTCGGGGTTCGACGGCGGCACCGTCAGGGCGGCCGAAAAGGAAAACGTAATCCTGATCGGTCCGAAGGAACTCCTCGGATGAATCCTTTCAAAAATGTAAAAGAATTTTAAACGGGACGTCCGACGGGGATCCGCCGGACATCCCGGAACAACGGCTCAGTCCGATTTCTCGGCAGTCTGCCTGAGTACGAGGGATACGAACTCCTCGGTCCTGCAGGAACCGAGGTCTCCTTTGTCCCTGCTCCTGACGGCCACCACGGTGCCGTCCTCGGCCTCCTTCTCGCCGATCACGAGCATGTAGGGGACCCTCTGGAGCTGGGCCTCGCGGATCTTGTATCCGATCTTCTCGTCCCTGGCATCGTTCTCGGTGCGGATGCCCGCGGCCGACAGGGCGGAGGCCACCTTTGCGGCATACTCCCTGCTCTTCTCGGAGACCGAGAGGACCTTGACCTGCACGGGCGCGAGCCATACGGGGAACCTGCCCGCATAATGTTCGATGAGGATGCCCATGAACCTCTCGACGGAACCGAATACGACACGGTGGATCATGACGGGGTGGTGTTTCGCACCGTCCGCACCCACATACTCGAGGTTGAATCTCTGGGGCATCTGGAAGTCCAGCTGGATGGTCCCGCACTGCCAGGTCCTTCCGATGGAGTCCTCCAGGTGGAAGTCTATCTTGGGGCCGTAGAATGCCCCGTCGCCCTCGTTGACGGCGTACGGGAGACCGATCTCCTCCAGTGCATGCACGAGGCCGTCGGTGGCGTTCTTCCAGTCCTCGTCGCTCCCCATGCTGTCCTTGGGGCGGGTGGAGAGCTCCACGTGGTACTTGAAACCGAACTGCTTGTACACCCTGTCGATGATGCGGACGACGTTGGTGATCTCCGTCCCGATCTGTTCGGGGGTCACGTAGATATGGGAGTCGTCCTGGGTGAAGCAGCGGACCCTGAACAGTCCGTGGAGGGTTCCGGACCTCTCGTGCCTGTGCACGATGCCGAACTCGCCGAGCCTCAGCGGAAGGTCCCTGTAGGAACGGGACTCGCTGGCGAAGACGATGGTGCTGCCGGGGCAGTTCATCGGCTTGATGCAGTAGGGCTCGTCATCGATGGTGGTGGTGTACATGTTGTCCTTGTAGTGGTCCCAGTGGCCGGACATCTCCCACAGGTGCTTGTTGAGGATCAGGGGGGTGGAGATCTCCTTGTATCCCTCGGGGAAGTGCACCTCCCTCCAGTAGTTCAGCAGGGTGTTCTTGAGGGTCATCCCGTTGGGGAGGAAGAACGGGAATCCGGGCCCCTCCTCGGAGAACATGAAGATGCCCAGTTCCTTTCCGAGCCTCCTGTGGTCCCTTTTCTTGGCCTCCTCCAGCATGAGGAGGTATTTGTCCAGGTCCTCCTTGGACTCGAATGCGGTGCCGTAGATGCGGGTGAGCATCTTGTTGTGCTCGTCTCCCCTCCAATACGCACCGGCCAGCGATGTGAGTTTGAACGCTTTGCACTGTTTCGTGTAGAGGACGTGCGGTCCTGCGCAGAGGTCGGTGAACTCCCCCTGCTTGTAGAAACTGATGACGGCATCCTCCGGAAGGTCCTCGATCAGCTGCACCTTGTAATCCTCGTTCTTCTCGGCCATCAGCTTTATGGCTTCGGCACGGGGCAGGGTGAATGTCTCGAGTTTGAGGTTCTCCTTCACGATCTTCCTCATCTCGGCCTCGATCTTCTCGAGGTCGGCGTCGGTGAATCCGCCCTCCCTGTCGAGGTCGTAGTAGAATCCGTCTGCGATGGACGGTCCGATGGCGAGTTTCGTCTCGGGGTACAGTCTCTTCACGGCCTGCGCGAGGACGTGGGACGCAGTGTGCCTCAGAACGGAGAGTCCGTCCTCGGCTTCCTTCACGCTTCCGTCACTGAATAATGCTTTCATTTGGGTTTTCCCTTCCCGCCCATACAACAGGCGTTGCGCCTGCTATCCCGACGTCCGATATATTAATTATTGCGCGGGCGGGGCGGGAAGGGATACGACTGCGTATGACCCAGATTCCGAGAATGCCTTATCACAGGTTCTCGGATACGGATCCGGCGGGGACTTCCTTCTGCTCCCCGGTCTTCATGTCCCTGAGGGTCACGCTGCCGCCGTCGAGCTCCTTCCTCCCCACGATGACAGCATATCTGGCACATACGGAGTCGGCGTACTTCAGCGCCTTGGCCATCTTCCTTCCCATTATGTCGATGTCGGCGCTCTTTCCGGATGCGCGGATGGCGGAGACTATGCGGGCGGCGTCCTTCCTGACGTCCTCGGAGACGGGGATCACGTAGGCGTCGATACCCTCCCTCTCGTAGGTTATACCCTCCTTCTCCATCGCCAGGAGGATCCTGTCGAAACCGATGGCGAAACCTGTGGAGAAGACCTTCTCTCCGCCGAACAGCTCGGAGAGGGTGTACGAACCTCCTCCGCAAATCTGCTTTTCGGCCCCGAGGACGGGCGCCTCGGCCTCGAACACCATGCCGGTGTAGTAATCGAGTCCCCTGACGACGCCGAGGTCGATTTCCAGATCCTTAACGCCCATCTCGCCGAGGATGGCTACGAGATCCCTGAGGTATTCCCCCGCCTCCCCGGGCACTTTGCCGAGGATCTCGGTCCCTCCGACGGTCTCGGTGAGTTCGAAGAGGGCCTCCGCATCCGCATCGGAGACGCCTATGTCCCTGAGGATGGGTCTCGCCTCATCGTAGAGCTTCTTGTCCAGTTTCTGGAGGACCTCCGCAGTCCTCTCCTTCGGGACGCCGATGTCTGCGATCCTCTGCCTGAGAACCCCGATGTGCCCGATGCGGATCTTATAGTTCTTAAGACCCAGAGCGCGGATCATGGATGCGGCGAGTGCTATCGCCTCGGCGTCCGTCTCGGGAGTGGCGGAACCGATGATCTCGGACCCGAACTGGAAGAACTCCCTGTACCTGCCGGCCTGCGGCCTTTCGTATCTGAAACACTGGCCGAAGTAGAACACCTTGATGGGCTTGGGATAGCTCCCCATGCCGTTGACGAAAGCCCTTATCACGGGAGCCGTCATCTCGGGACGGAGGGCGATGTCCCTGTCACCCTTGTCCTTGAAGTTGTACAGCTCCTTCATCACCCCGGGGCCTGACCTGAGGATGAAGAGTTCCGCATCCTCGAAGATGGGGGTCTCGATCTCCCGGAACCCGAACCTGCGGGCAACGCCTCTGAGGACGTTCTCGTAGGATCTTCTCTTCTCAAGCTCATCAGGCAGGAAATCCCTCGTTCCGCGGGGACACTGTATCATACCGCCACGGACTGCGGAGATGTATTAAATTAATTGCGCAGGGAGGCCGGCGTAACACGCTGTTCCTTTTATAATCGGTGAGATGATATGCAGGACATGGCCGGGGACGGAGAAAAGTTATCGCTGCCGATAGGAGTGGATAATTTCAGGAAGGTTCGCGAAAACGGTTTTTATTTCGTCGACAAATCCGAACTCATCTCCGATATCCTCAGGAACAGGGCCGAAGTCTATCTTTTCACAAGACCCAGACGCTTCGGGAAGTCCCTCAACCTCTCCATGCTCGATGCGTTCTTCAATATAAAGTACGAAGGGAATGATTGGTTTGACGGACTGAAGATTAACAGCCACCCCGAGGCTGAAGGCTACAGGAACTCCCGCCCGGTCATCTGTCTGAATATGAAGAATCTCACCATGGACACGAAGGCGGACTTCATAGACAGGTTCAAAATCAGAATGACCTCCGTTTACAGGGGTTTTTCATATCTGAAAAACAGCGGGTCTGTCGATGAGGGGCTGCGTGAGGATTACCTCGATACAAGAGTGAAAGATTTCGGGGAACCGGAATTGGAGAACTCCCTTCTGGCACTGTGCGAGATGCTGGAACAGCACCACGGCGTGAAACCGATCGTCCTCATCGACGAGTACGACCACCCCATCAACTCCTCGTTCGGCGATGATTCCTGCGGGGAGATCCTGAAGTTCCTGCGCAATTTCTATTCGCAGTCCTTCAAGAGCAACGAACACATGTCCTTCGCAGTGCTGACGGGGGTGATGCAGGTTGCCAAGGAAGGGATATTCTCCGGATTGAACAATCTGAAGGTCGACAACATCTTCGATGTCAAATTCGACGAGAG
>CAVIJO010000017.1:0-22852 GCA_963643445.1 Candidatus Methanomethylophilaceae archaeon | reverse complement strand
GAGCGTTTCCCCACTATCCGTCATCTCTTGGTACGGAGGTTTGCCGATTACAAGATTAAACATCTTCCTGCCCAACTTACTCCCCTCCCTACACTCATTCCGCCTGTTGCTACAAACTGTGCATCGAACTGATTCTCAGAACTTCGGCCCTTCGTCCGGAGAATGCTGCGCCAGACGCATGGCGGCGCTCGGCGGGGCCATGCCCAGTCTTTCGAACATACTCTTCTGCTCGGGGGTCGGTTCAGTGACCCCGTATACCCCGTTCACCCAGTACCCTTTGATGGTGGCCGCCTCCGAGATCACGTCGAGATAGGTCATCTCCTCGGACAGACCCGAATAATCGATGAGATCGATCAGTGCGGATTTCATCACCATGGAGAAGAAATCCCCCATGAGGGATGCAACGGCGGACTCGTTCGAGGGGAACAGCGCAGCCCCGCCCTGCAGATCCGTCCTGTAGATGTCCATATCCTGTTTGAACCGGTCTACCTTGCGCATGAGGCGGAGGATCGTCTTCAGATCGTACTTGGAATTGGATATTATCACGGATTTCCCGAACGATGATTCCCTGCGGCGGATCTCCCCGGCGTTGCGGACGATCATGATGCTGTCATCCTCCCCCCTCGAAAGGGTGAAATATCTCCGGATGTCGGAGAATCCGTAATTGATCTCCAGGCGCTTTTCGAGGGTTTTACTCCATTTGAGTCTGGATACAGTGTTCTCGAACTGATCCAGTTTGGCGAAGAACGATATAGTGGTCTCCTCGCAGTCCCTGCTGTTGTCCACGAAGAACATCCTGCAGGAGGTCAGATCGAACTTCATGTCCGCCTCCTTGTACTTGTATACTGCGCCCTCGTAGACGAGCGTCTCGAGATCCTCCGCGGCACTGTACTCCCCGCACATGCGGGCATGGAATTCCGACTCCTTGTTCAGACTGATCACGAGATCGTAATCCGATCCGAAGTAACTCCCTATCTCCGACTCCGAGAAGGGTTTATCGTCCATGAAGAACGTCGTATGGGCGACCGACATCCCGCGCAGTTCGGACGCAACGGTTCTCATCGAATCCACGTCCGCGCCGACGTAGTTGGCCATGCGGAAATAGAACGGGAGGTTCGTCGTCTCCCCCATGGCCAGGAATATGCTCTTCTGCGGGAATTCGTTGAAATTGAGGTGGCCTTTCATCCCGTACAGCTTGTAATAGTGGATAGGCTGCACGAGGGTCTCCAGGTCGAAAACCACGGCGCTGCCGTCGACGGCCAGTTCGCGGAACAGTTCCTGGCGTCTGCCGTATACCTGCAGGATGTTCCTGAGATACCCTTCGAGGGACAGTCTCTTCGAATCCGGCGGAATGTTGAAGAAATCGGGGAGGATGGACGCCTTGATGTCATACGGGGACTGCGGCGGAGGGCAGCTGCGTATGCACCTGCTGACAGAGTGCGAGAAAAGATATTTGGCCGAATCCTCGCCGTAAACCCTGCAGAGAGCGCCCCAGAGGCCCGATTTGATACAGATCTGGTGCATCAGATAGTATTCGCCCAGGTTCTTACACACGACGCTGACGGTGCTGGGGGTCATGAGGTTGCCGTCCGCATCGCATTTGCCCAGGTATTTCCTCTTCTGCCGGGATTTCTTGGCCGCGGGATCCCATTCGGCCGTCACTTCGTAGAGGTAGTAGTTATTACGTATCTTCTGCACTACGTTGTATGACACATATTGCAATATAACTGGTAAATATTTATAATTTAGTAATAAATTCGAAAGAGCCAGACTTCAGAAAGATATAGTTATTACTTCATTGAAAAATTATTTTTTCGAAACGGCTTATATTGTTACACAAAAATTCATTTTCCGACAAACCACAGGAGTTCGGAAAATGAGTGAAAAAGTAGCTGCTGTCAAAGACTGCATCGTCAAATACAAGGTGAGGGAGATCGTCCCGGCCGTCAAGGCGGCACTCGATGCCGGAGAGACGCCCGAGGCCGTCCTCAACGACGGGATGATCCTCGGAATGAACGAGATCGGCGAGGGATTCAAGAACAACACCGTCTTCATGCCCCAGATGCTCATGGCCGCCAAGACCATGCAGATGGGACTCGCCATCCTCAAGCCCCTCCTGAAGGGGGACGGAAGTTCGGTCGCCGCCGGCAAGGCCGTCATCGGATCCGTCCTCGGAGATGTCCACGATATCGGAAAAAACCTCGTCACTGTGATGCTCGAAGGTCAGGGACTCGATGTCATCGACCTCGGCGCGGATGTGTCCACAGAGAAATTCGTGGAGACCCTTAATGCGAACCCCGACACCAAGATCCTCGCGTGCTCGTCCTCGATGACCCCCACCCGTGCGGAACTGGAGAGGACCGTCTCCACCGTCAGGGGGATCGACAGCTTCGGCAACATCGCCATCTTCGTCGGCGGAGCCACCATGAAACAGGACTTCAGCGACCAGATCCATGCGGATGTCTACACCCTCACCGCGGCAGGTGCGGCATACAGGGCGAAACAGATCATCGACGGAGTCCCGCTCGCCCAGGTATCTCAGGAGGCCAGGGCCGAGGCGGAGGCCGAGAACGCACCCAAGGAGCAGGAGACCGAGGAGCAGAAGGAGACCATCACCTTCAAGCGCCACCTGGAAGCACCCAGGATCAAAGAGCTCAAGGCCGCGGGCGGATACGACAGGAAACCCATGACCCAGTTCGAGAACGTCCTCGAGATGATCTCCAAGCACGACGGGGCCGTACCCGACGCATTCGTCAACCAGTACTTCTTCGAGATCCCCTTCGACCCCGTCCTCAGCAGGTCCAGGAACCTTCCCGACGAACTGTTCAACCCCCAGCCCGTGTATGTCGACGCATGGGGCGTCACCGCCTCCAACCCTCCGGGATCCGCGGGTTCGCACCCCGAGGAAGGCGAGGACGTCCTCGTCATCAAGGACATCACCAAATGGAAGGAACAGGTCAGGGGACAGCCTTCCCTCGAATTCACCGAGGAGGACTGGGCCATGTCCGACAAGATGGCCGCGGACATCCGCGCACGCGGAAAGCCCCTCGGAGTATGGTTCGCCCCCGGTCTCTTCGAAAGGACCCACTTCCTCATGGGGATGAAGGGTGCTCTGACCGCATACTACGAGCACCCGGCCGAGATGCACGAGCTCATCGACTGGATCGCCGACTGGGAGATCAGGGCCCTCGACGTCCTGTATGCGAGATATCAGCCCGAGGTCCTCTTCCATCACGACGACTGGGGATCCGCGATCAACTCCTTCCTCGACCCCGCCACCCACAGGGAATTCTTCCTCGAGCCCTACAAGAGGATCTACAGCCACTTCAAGGAACTCGGCGGAAAGGTCGTGGTGCACCACTCCGACTCCTATGCGGCCAATCTCGTGCCAATCATGATCGACATGGGCGCAGACATCTGGCAGGGCCCCGTCAGCGCCAACAACATCCCCGAGCTCATCGACATGTACGGCGACAGATTCGTCTTCATGGGCGGTATCGACAACTCGGACATCGACTACCCCGACAAGACGGATGCCGATGTCGAGGCGTTCGTCAGGCAGAGGATCGCACAGAACGGCAACCGCAGCTACATCCCCTGCCTCTGCAGAGGGCTGTACATGTCCATCACCCCGGGCATATACGACAAGGTCACCGCCGCGATCGACAAGATCTCCAAAGAGACCTTCTGAGGCCGTATCTTGAACCCGGCTTCTCTGGGCAGCGGAGGGAGGACGGCCGCGGCTGCCGTCCTCACCCTGTACTTCTTCTCTCTGGGATACTCCGTCGTGACGCCGGCGATGTCGGTGTTCGCGGAGGCGTTCCCGGACAGGGAATATGCCCTCATAAACTCCTTACCCACCCTATTCATCGGCATCGCCGGGCTGATACTCGGCCCGGTGGCCGGGAAACACTTGCGTTTCCGCACTCTGGCCGTCCTCGGTTCGGCGCTTGCGCTGTTTGCGGGGCTGGGGCCCGCATTCACGCAGGATTTCGGTCTGATACTCGTGTTCAGGGCGCTGCACGGATTCGGTATCGGACTCATCATCGCCATGGCCAACACCCTGGCCAACGGAAGGTATGACGGGGAACGCAGGACAAAGATGCTGGCCGCCGGGAGTGTTCTCCTGAATGCCGGAGGCATCTGCATGCAGACCCTCGGCGGATTCCTCGCCGAGACGGGATGGCAGGCCGTGTTCTACGGACATGTGCTGTTCGCCGCCGCGCTCGTCATGTCGTTCTTCATACCGGAGATCGAAACGGATACGGCGGCGGGGACGAGGCCCGACAGGAAACTGTGGACGGTGGCCGTCCTCTTCGCGGTGTACGGTATGATGCAGTTCTCCGTGATGCAGAACACCGCGGAACTCTTCACGCTGAGGGGCGCCGGGGGATCCTCGGTATCCGGTCTGACACTGTCGGTCTTCACCCTCGCAGGCTGCATCGGCGGACTGCTGTTCGGAACCGTGAAGAAGAAATCGCCGGCGTCGGTGTTCCCCCTCCTCTGGATCCTCAGTTTCATCGGATTGGCGGTCACGGCCTGTTTCGAAAGCGCGGCCGGGATGACCGCCGGGATGTTCGTGTTCGGACTCGGATTCGGGATGGTGATCCCCTCGTTCATAGATTGGACGGGGACGGTCTGCAGAGCGTCTGCGCTGGCCGCCGGCACGGCCGCCGTCACCGCATCCCTGTATTTCGGAGACTTCCTGTCGATGGTCTGGAAGAACGTCCTCGATGCGCTGTTCGGCGAATATATGGTATCGAACCTCTGGGTATTCTCGGTACTGTGCCTCATTCTGGCATTCGCTTTCTGCAGATTCCCCGTCTGCAGGGCGTCCGCCGGGGAATGACCGCACACCCTCCCGGAACGCATCTGTTTATACCGAACCCGCCGTTGGGGGGACGATGACCTGCCGCACGGAACTCAGGGACGCCATCGTAGAGACCATAAGACGGAACACGGAACACAGGGACGTGGCCGTCGCATGCTCCGGAGGACTCGACTCCGGACTCGTATCCGCGGTGGCGAAGGAGTACGCCGACTCCGTCACCCTGTACACCTGCGGCACTTCCAACGCGTTCGATGTGGCGATGGCGAAGGACCTGTCGGAGAAACTGGAACTCCCGTGGAACCATGTGCAGATCTCCAAAAGCAACATCGCCGACATGATATCGGAACTTGCGGTCGCAGGAGACACGGACGACCCGTTCACCATATCCTACGAACTGCAGCTCTTCAGCGTATGCATGGCCGCGAAGGAGGAGACCGTCCTCTCCGGACAGGGGTCCGACGAGTATTTCATGGGATGTGCCAAATTCATCGGGACGTCCGACGAGGATTATGCCGTCCTCGTGGAGGCGGCAAAAGAAAGGCTCAACGAGATCTCCGTCCCCTGCGAACGGAAGATCGCGGAATATTTCGGGAAGAAACTGATCTACCCCTACCTCGAGGACTCCGTCCGCACGGAGATCGACAGGATAGACATCCTCGAGATGAAGCCCGCCGACATGTCCTCCCGCAAATCCGTCCTCAAGGACATAGCCAGGGATCTGGGCTACGGATTCCTCGCGGACAGGACCAAGAAATCATCGCAGTACGGGTCCGGGACGACAGATCTGATCCGCAGGATGGCCAGGGACAGGAACATGGGCTACAACGAGTATATCGATTCCGTGTGCGGCGAAGCATTCGGGAGCAAATCCCGGATGAAGAGGGGATCCATCGTGACCGCCAGGATAGACCCGATCCTGAAGGCGAAGGCGGAGGAGATCCTCGGAAAGCAGGGTCTCACCCCGTCAGATGCCGTATCCGAACTGTACGAGACGATCGTGAGGGACGGCGGACTGCACCGGCGACAGCTCAGTATATTATGACACCGTGCGATAACGGAACGAATGAACATCACGGGGATTCGGCAGCCGGCACTCATCATCCTCGCAGCGGGCGCGGGGGTATTCCTGGGCAGCACCACGCCTCTGGGTTCCGCCCCGGCGGCGGTTACGGAGGTGTTCCTCATCCTCCTGCTGTATGTCCTGTTCATGACGGTGGACACCCGTCTCGTCAGGGAATCCTTTTCGAACCTCCGCTTCACGGTCTCCGCCGCCGCGGTGAACTTCATCTTCACGCCCGTTCTGGCATATGTCCTGGGAACCGTGTTCTTCCCGGATTCGGCGGACCTCCGCATCGGACTCCTGATGCTGCTGGCCACCCCCTGTACCGACTGGTACATAGTGTTCACGGGCCTGAGCAGGGGCAATGTGGAGCTGAGCCTCTCCATCCTCCCCCTGAACCTCGCCCTCCAGATCCTGCTCCTGCCCGTGTACCTGTTCCTGTTCATGGGCGGATCCGTCGGGATCGATGCGGTGTCCCTGCTGGAGAGCGCCGCCCCCGTCCTCGCGATACCGCTCATAGCGGCCGCCGCCACCAGGAAGATCTCCGGGAGGGCGTCCCGCTTCGCAGCCGCCAGGAAAGACGGTCTGCAGATCCTGTTCCTGTGTCTGGCGGTCGCCGTCATGTTCGCATCGGAGAGCGGACCCCTCCTGGACAACGTCTCCCTCCTGCTGAGCCTGTTCGTACCGCTGATGATCTTCTTCGCCTCGGCGTTCGCAGCGGCCCAATGCACTGGAAAAATGCTGGGATTCCCCCGCAGAGACACCGTGTCCCTGAGCTTCACCGTCCTCGCCAGAAATTCCCCTCTGGCACTCGCAGTGGCGGTCGCGGCGTTCCCCGACCGTCCGCTGATCTCCCTTGCGCTGGTGATCGGGCCGCTCATCGAACTCCCGGTACTCTCGTTCATCTCGTGGATATTGGTGGGACGCAGTCCCGGGGCCGGATGCCCGGATAACGGATAAGTACGGAATTCCCATACGGAGGCCCATGAAATTCCTGGTCATCACGGACCTTCACCAGAAATCATCCAGAATCGATTGGATCAACGGCATCATAGAGAAGGAGAATCCCGAGGCGGTCCTCTTCCTCGGCGACGTCACCGATATGGGCACGGCCGAAGACGCTGAAAAGATACTGTCCTCCATAAAATGCAGAACTTACGCTATCCCCGGCAACTGCGACCCCCGCGACCTCCCCGAGAAGATCGGGTCCGCCGCCGTCGACCTGCACGGAAAGAGCGCGGAGATCGGAGGATACCACATCGCCGGACTCGGCGGATCCAACATAACGATATTCGGCACCCCCTTCGAACTCACCGAGGAGGAGATCGAGTCCGGACTCAGACCTATCTCGAAAGAGGGCATGATCCTCATGACCCATGCGCCCGCATTCGGAACCCTCGACCACATCCCCGACGGAACCAGTGTGGGAAGTCCTGCGATCATGAAGATAATCGATGAATTCCACCCGATCGTGGCTCTCTCCGGACACATCCACGAGGACATCGGTGCCAAGTACATCGGCCGCACCCTCTTCGTGAATCCGGGCCCGGCCAAGGACGGCCGCGCCGCCCTGTTGTATGTGGAGGGCGGCCACGCGTACGTGCGTTTCATAGGACCGTTGGATACCGAATAAGAGAACAATCATTATATATCGGTCCACAATAGCAGAGGCGATTAATATGGCACTGTGGCAGGGTAAATCCAACAGAAAATCCACCGGCGGCAGGCTCGTCCTGGCCAGAAGCAAGAGAAAGTTCGAAATCAGCAGAGAGAAGCTGTACACCAGAATCGGAACGGAATCTCTCAAGCAGTACCGCGGAATGGGTGGAAGCGTCAAAGTTGGAATGCTCTACGCCGAGTACGCTAACGTCGTCGACAAGAAGACCAACACCACCAAGAAGGTCAAGATCCTCAACGTTACCGCCAACCCCTCCAACCCCAACTTCGTACAGCGTAACATCATCAACAAGGGAGCAAAGATCTCCACCGAGGCCGGAGACGCGATCGTCACCTCCAGGCCCGGACAGGATGGTGCCATCAACGCTGTTCTGATCAACTGATCAAACTGACGTTGCCGTCCCCCGGAGCCTGCCTCCGGGGGCTTCTTTTCAAAAATCTTCCAGCAACTGATTTTAACTTGATTGTCATACGTCGGATGAATTCCCATGGCTTACGATGACGATACCGCAATTGTTCTGTGGCCGGAGTACTTCGACGCGGAACTCACGCGCGCACAGGGAAGAAGACTCCCGGTGTCGCTCTGCGTAAAACAGCCTTCTCTGGATATGATCTCCAAAGGCGCCGTACTTCTGGATCTGGAATACCGCATCTTCGAAGACAAGAGCTACCCTGCGGACTGGGCTGCGAAACGCGGATGCGTCCGTGTGGAAAAGGGGAAGCTGAAGAAGAGCGAGATCCTCCCCAAGATCGGCGAAGTCCTTGTGAAGAACCAGAAGTGAAGGCGATGATATCCCCACTCGACTCGAAGGTCATGGATGCCAACTCCGAGGCCCTCGGAACGAGCGTCCTCACACTTATGAACAATGCCGGACGTGCAGTCGCGGATGTTCTGAAAGAAAGATTCGGCGGAAAGCGTTTCGTCATATTCTGCGGACACGGGAACAACGGAGGAGACGGCTTCGCGGCCGCCCTCCATCTGACCGGCGAGGATGTGAAAGTGTGCGTTATCGGAGGTGCCGCAAAGATCCGCCCGGGCGCACCGATGTCCTATTTTTCCGAACTCACCTGCCCTGTCATAAATTTCGACCCGGAATTCACGGATTACGATGTCCTTGTGGATGCGGTCCTCGGCACAGGCGTGAAAGGAATCCTCCGCCCCGATATCGAGGAATTCGTCGGATATGCCAACGGATTCAAAGGACACATCGTATCGGTGGATGTCCCGACGGGACTGGGATCCCCGAACGGCATCAGACCCGAGATCACCGTCACCATGCATGATGCCAAAGAAGGCATGGACGGGAAGAACTCTGGGGAGATTATCGCCGCAGACATCGGCATCCCCGAGAAAGCATACATGTATACAGGCCCCGGCGACCTGTACAGATACCCTGTACCGTCCGAAAACAGCCATAAGGGAAAGAACGGACGCCTCCTCGTCATCGGCGGCGGACCGTATTACGGAGCCCCTGCGATGGCTGCTATGGCTGCCATGCGCACGGGAGCGGACATCGTCACCGTAGCGACACCCGAATCGAGCTGCCATGAGGTGGCTTCCGTGTCCCCCGCACTCATCGTGAGGAAACTGGAAGGAGATTTCCTCCGCCCGGCACATATCGCAAATATTCTGGAACTGTCGGAGGATTTCGATGCTGTGCTCATAGGTCCCGGATTGGGCAGGGACCCGGAGACGTCCGAAGCCGTCAGAATGTTCGTATCGTCCTGCGGAAAACCCGCAGTCATAGATGCGGACGGACTCAACGCACTCGGCATGGACTTCACGGCTCCCAATCCCGCTACCGTGCTCACCCCCCATGCGGGAGAGTACAAACGTATCGGCGGCACCTCCGCAGACCCCGAAGGAGTGATGGAGACGGCTGCGAGGATCGGCTGCACGATCGTCCTCAAAGGAAAAGACGACATTATCTCCGACGGGAGATCCGTGAAGATCAACAGCACGGGATGCGCCGGAATGACCGTCGGAGGAACAGGGGACGTGCTTGCAGGCATCATCGGCGGACTCCTGTCCAAAGGTCTCGGGGCATACGAATCCGGATTCCTCGGAGCATATCTGTCCGGAACGGCAGGAGAATCGGCTTTTGACAAATTATCCTACGGAATGATTGCCACAGATGTCATCGACCGCATACCTAAGGTCCTGAGAAAGGGATTGGACCGTTTGGACATATGACGGATATTCAGCCCGTCCCCGGAATCCCCGCACTGAAGATCGGGGACACACTCGTCATAGGAGACCTCCACATCGGCGTAGAAGCCCACCTGGGGGCCAAAGGCGTCCATCTGACGTCCAGGACGGATACGATGTTCGATTCGGTCACAGAGGCCGCAGGAACCGATATAGACCGTGTCATCATGATCGGGGATATCAAAGACTCCGTCCCCGGTTCCACCAAGCAGGAATACCGGGAGATACCCAATTTCTGCGACAGACTTCTGGAGCATTTCTCGGAAGTCTGCATCGTGCGCGGAAATCACGACACATCCATAGAGGAGTTCGTCCCGGGGCACGTGCGCATCTATCCCGCAACGGGGATGTCGATCGGGAACGTCGGATTGATCCACGGACATACGTGGCCGTCCGCGGAGGTCATGTCCAAAAAAGTTCTTGTCATGGGCCACTGCCATCCGACCGTCCTCTTCAAGGACGGAGTGGGAGCTCACATCTCCGAACCCTGTTGGGTAAGAGGATCGTTCTCCGTTACGCAGAACGATAGGTATGACATCCTCCCGGAATCATTCATCATAGTTCCCGCATTCAACAGGATGCTCGGAGGATCCCCGGTAAATGCGATAGACACACCGCTTCTCGGCCCGATAATGAACTCGGACATCGTCGATCTCGACAATGCCCATCTCTACCTTCTGGACGGCATAGATCTGGGAAGAAGAGGTGCTCTCATGGTGAAAGACCGTCAATTCAAAAGATGGAACGACAACGAGAACTCACCAAGACACAGTTCCCTCTGAAAACGTTATATCTCTGATTGAAAGGGGATAAAAGAACGGGAGAATGAGATGGAGGCATTCCCCCGAATGGAAGATTAAGGGGCCGAAGCCCCGTTTTGACATCAGTTCCTGGTGATGGTGTCGTAGAGCGAACCGTCGGAGTTCCTGATCTCTGCGGTGAGAGGCATCTGCCCGGGCAGGCTGTGGGTTGCACAGGAGTTGCAGGGGTCGTATGCCCTGAATGCCATCTCGACCATGTTGAGGAGACCGGGGGACACATCGTAGTTCTTGATGAGGGCCTTGGCGACCTTTGCGACATCCATGCAGATGGGTCCGTTGTTGTTGGTGGTTCCGACAACAAGGTTGCATGCGGTGACGATTCCGTTCTCATCGCAGGTGTAGTCGTGGGTCAGGGTTCCGCGGGGAGCCTCGACGCATCCGACTCCGCGTCCTCCGGGGACGAGGTCGAACTGCTTGATGTTGGCGTCGGTCAGCTTGTCGCTGTACGCATCCTCCTTCAGCTTCTCGGCCGCAAAGAGCAGCTCGATGAGCCTTGCCCAGTGGGTTGCGAGGGTGAACTGCACGGGCTCGCGTCCCTTGACACCGAAGGTGCTCCTGAACTCCTGGAGGGCGTCGTTAGCCAGAGGAGTGGAGATGCTGTCGCAGACGTTGATCCTCGAGAGAGGAGTCGCCCTGTACAGACCGCTGTCGGGTCCGTCGACGAGTCCCTTGTATCCGGGGTTCTTCAGGTACGGGAACTTCTCGTAGGACCAGGGCTCGACGGCCTCTCCGATGTGGTCGAGGTAGTCGAAGGGCTGGTACTTGTCGACTTCCTTTCCTTCCTGGTCAAGGACACGGACAGGTCCGTCGTGGAACTCCAGCTGGTTCTTGTCGTTGACAAGTCCCATGTGGTAGGTCTCGTGGTAGTAGAGGTCCTTGTTGAGGATGATGTCGAGGTACTCCTGGTTGGAGAGGACGACATCGTGGAATACCTTCAGAGAGGTCTGTGCGAATCCGACGAGCCCATCTGCGTAACCCTGGATCTCCTTGGCCTCTTCCTTGCTGATGGCCTTGCTGACTCCGCCGGGAACTCCCATGACGGGGTGGGTGGCCTTTCCGCCGATGATGGCCTGGATCTTCTGAGCCTCTGCGCGGGCCTTCAGGACCGCGCTTCCGAGCTCGAGACCTACGTTGGCGACGACTCCGAGGACGTTCCTCTGGGCCGCGGGAGCCGCGGGTCCGCAGACGAAGTCGGGGGCTGCCAGTGCGTAGAAGTGCGCGATGTGGCTGTGCACGAAGTGGGCGTGGTAGAAGGTGTCCCTGATGTGGAACGCCGCCTCCGTCGGCTTCGCGTTGTAGCATCCGTCGATGGCCTTGGTGGCCGCCAGGTGGTGTGCGCCGGGGCAGACGCCGCAGAGCCTTGCGGTGATCTGTGCGAGCTCGGTGACCCTCCTGCCGATGCAGAATCTCTCGAATCCCCTTACCTCGGGGATCTGCCAGTATGCGTTCTTTACGTTTCCGCTGTCGTCGAGGAAAATCTCGATCTTTCCGTGTCCCTCGAGACGGGTGATAGGGTCGACGGTCACCCTGTTTCCGGTGACCTTCTGTTTCTCATCCCAAATGATAGGTGCTGCCATTTGTCTTCCTCCTTATGCGGTCTTCTCCTCGGAGACGGACCTGTTGATCAATGACTTGCCGAGAGTGAACGCGTAGAAGTATCCGAGCGGGTCCTTGATGGTGGACATGATCTCGATGATCTTCTCCTCGTCACAGGTGGGGTCCTCATCCAGCACGGGGAACAGGGAGGCGATGGCGCTGAATGCGCTTGCTCCGTGGTCCTCGACGAAGTGAGAGGGTCCGTAGCATCCGCGGCAGGGCTGTCCGGCGCGGGTACACTTTGCGTTGCATCCGCCGACGGTCGCAGGTCCGAGGCACAGGATTCCCTGGTCCATCAGGCACTTGCTGGGGTCGACGTCGACCTGGTAGGGCTCGTAGATCTGGGTGATCCTTGCGTAGGACTTCTCCCTGGGGCACTCGTCGCAGAGACACTTGTCGGTGACTCCGATCTCGGCTCCCTTGGGAGGCAGGGGGACGCCGTTGTACACGAAGTCCACGACGGCCTTCAGCAGATGGGAGATGGACTCCTGCTGGGGAGGGCAGCCGGGGATGTAGTAGTCGACGTCGATTACCTGGTCGAGGGCCTTCACGGTGTCGAACAGTGCAGGCAGGGTGAGGGTTCCCTCGGGCGCCTCGTACTTGGTCTGGGGGATGATGGGCACATCGCTGTGGTAGTCCGCCTGGAAGTTGGCGGTGGTGGGAACCTTGGTGTAGACGTAGTCCAAGATCTCCTGGCTTCCGCCCTGCACGAGGTTGGCCAGTGCGGGGGTTCCTCCGAACATGGCGCAGGTTCCGTAGGCGACGACGATGGTGGATTTCTGCCTGAGCAGCTTCACCATGGCTTCGTTCTCGGTGTTCCTGACGGCTCCGTTGATGAGGGATACGGTGATCTCTCCGTCCTCCATCGCGGCGATGTCCTTCTCCTTTCCGTCTGCGGCGATAGGCCACATGACGATGTCTGCGAACTGACCGATGGTCAGGACGCGCTCGTTGGTGTCGAGCAGGGAGACGTCGCATCCTCCGCAGGCCGCGGCCCAGTAGATGGCGAGCTTGATCTTGCCGCCTGCGGGTGCAGGGGGGAGGAGCTCTCCGAGGTCTGCGGCGGGGTACTCGACGTGTCCGCTTCCGGCGGCCGCGGGGGCAGCGGGAGCTGCCTTGGCGGCCTCGGTGCTGGAGAAGGCGTCCTTGGGGGCCTCCTTCTTGGCTTCACATGCGCACGCCTTCGCGGGTGCGGCTTTGGGCTCCTCGCACTTGGCGGGGGCTTCCTTATCCTTCTTTTCTTTCTTCTTGAACAGGTTGGAGAAGAATCCCATCTTCAGGCCTCCTTTGCGGCGTGTGCGGCGGTGTTCTTTTCCTGGTCGATAGTCTTCTGGGACTTCACGGGGGTGGGTCCGAGCGCCTTGATGGTGTCGATGAAGGCAGTCATGGTCGACTGGAACTTCTCTCCCTCGGAAGCGGAGACCCACTCGAGCTTCAGTCTCCTGGGGTCGAATCCGTACTGCTCGAGGACGAGCCTCAGCAGTGCGATCCTCCTCCTTGCCCTGTAGTTGCCGCCGATGTAGTGGCAGTCGGCAGGGTGGCATCCGAGGACGATGACTCCGTCCGCGCCTTTGGACAGTGCCCTGAGGACGAACTCGGGGTCGATCCTTGCGGAGCACATGGTCCTGATGATACGGAAGTTGGGAGGCATCTGACGCCTTCCGACTCCGGCGTTGTCGGCTCCCGCATAGGAGCACCAGTTGCAGCAGAATGCAACGATCAGAGGTTCAAATTCATCTGCCATTGATATCACTCCTTCTCCATGAGGGGGCCCTCGAACAGCGCATCGATCTCAGCTGTGATCTGCTTGTTCCTGAATCCTCTCTGTTCCATCGCTCCGGAGGGGCAGGCTGCGACGCAGCATCCGCATCCCTTGCAGAGACCGGCGTTGACCTGGGAGATGGGCCTTCCGTCCTCTCCCTTGACGATGGTGATCGCGTGGTACTCGCAGCAGCCCTCGCAGGTTCCGCATCCGTTGCAGACGGAGGGGTTGCTGACGGAAGCCACGATACCTTCGGAAAGCAGGTGGTCCTTGGTGATGATGGTGAGCATCCTGGAGGCTGCTCCGGATCCCTGGGCGATGCACTCGTCCATGAACTTGGGCCAGTGGGCCGTTCCTGCCACGAAGACACCCTCGGTGGCGAAGTCGACGGGCCTGAGTTTCTGGTGGGCCTCGAAGTAGAATCCGTCCTTGCTGATCGGGACCTTGACCATCTTGGCAAGGTGCTCCTTCTCCTCGCGCATGGGCGCGATTCCGACGGACAGGGCGAGGGTGTCCACGGGGATGGCGACGGTGTCTCCGAGGGTCGTGTCGTATGCCTTCACGAAGTTGCCGTCGTACTCGGGCAGTTTGTCCTCGCACTCGCGGCGGAGGAACCTGACTCCGAGCTGGCAAGCCTTGTAGTAAAGGTCCTCGCGGAAGGAGTAGGTCCTGATGTCCTTGTGGATGATGGTGACGTTGGCGGTCGGGTCCTTCATCTTGATCTGGATGGCGTTCCTGATCGCTCCGGCGCAGCAGACACGGCTGCAGTATCCGACCTTCTCGTTCCTGGAACCGACGCACTGGATGAAGACGACGTTCTTTCCGGTGAAGTCTCCGGCGGCGACCTTCTTCTCCAGCTCGACGTAGGTGAGGACCTTGGGGTCGGAGCCGTAGTTGTACTCGACGGGCTGGTACTGTGCGGAACCGACCGCGAACAGCACTGCTCCGGCGGGAACCTCCTCTCCGCTCTTGAGCTTGACGGAGAAGTTTCCGACGTATCCGGGGATGTCCTCAATCTCGGCGTTGGTGTGCACCTTAATCTTGGGGCAGTTCTCGACTTTCTTGATGGTCTCTGCGAGGAATTCGGAGACGAGCTTTCCGTCCTCCTTGTGGACGAAGTTCCTGGCGAATCCTCCGAGCTCGGACTCCCTCTCGAAGAGGTTGACCTCAACTCCCTGTGCGGCGATGTCGAGGGCGGCGGTCATTCCGGTAATTCCTCCTCCGATGACGGCGGCGGACTGGGTGACGGGGATCTCGGCTCCCTCGAGAGGCTCGAGGAGGCATGCCTTGGCGATTGCCATCCTGACGAGGTCCTTCGCCTTCACGGTGGCGGCCTCGGGGGCGTGCATGTGGATCCAGGAGCACTGGTCGCGGATGTTGGCCATATTGTAGAGGTACTTGTTCAGTCCTCCGTTCCTGCAGGCCTCCCTGAAGAGAGGCTCGTGGGTCCTGGGGGTGCAGGAGGCGACGACTACCCTGTTCAGGTCGTATTTCGTGATGGCCTCGCTGATCTCGGTGAGGCAGTCCTGTGCGCAGGCGTATTTGGTCTCGGCCGCGTACACGACATTCGGGAGGGTCTTGGAGTACTCGGTGACCTCGGGCACGTTGACGACGGATCCGATGTTGATACCGCAGTGGCAGATCCATACTCCGACACGGGGCTCCTTTCCTGCGACGTCCTTCTCGGCGGGGTACACCTTGGGCTTGCAGGGCTCGAACTCGGGGTCGTTGACGATGAATGCGCCGGCCTTGGCGGAAGCACCGGATGCCTCTGCGACAGAGGTCGGGATGTCCTTGGGTGCTGCGAAGGCACCGGTGACGAAGATTCCCTTCCTGGTGGTCTCGAGGGGGTTGAAAACGGAGGTCTTTGCGAATCCGTACTCGTTCAGCTCGATTCCGAGGGTCTTGGCGAGTTCCTCAGCTCCCGCAGGAGGCTCGAGTCCGACGGACAGGACGACCATGTCGAAGGTCTTGGAGCATGCGTCGTTGTTCTTGTCGGTGTAGTTGACGGTGACCTGGTGGGTCTCGGGGTCCTCCTCGACGTTGGACACACGGGCTCCCCTGTGCATGTGGATGCCGTACTCGTCCTCGGCCCTCTTGATGTAGGCCTCGAACTCCTTTCCGTAGGATCTGATATCCATGAAGAAGATGTCCTCGTCGACATCTCCGTGCTCCTTGGTGATCTGCGCCTGCTTGGTCGCGTACATGCAGCACACGGACGAGCAGTAGGTCTTCCAGCTCTTCTTGTGGGACCTGGAACCGCAGCACTGGATCCAGGCGACGGATTTGGGTCCGACCTCGCCTGCGTGCTTCTGGGGGACACCGAACTTGTCCTTCACGATGGTGGAGGGTATCGGGATGTGTCCGTCGAACGGTCCGGCCGCTCCTTCGAGCCTCTCGTACTCGAGAGCGGTGACAACATTGGGGAACCTTCCGTATCCGTATTCGGATCCGTTCTTGGCGTCCCATACCTTGAATCCTGCGGCGACGATGACGGATCCGACGTTCAGCTCGATCATCTCGTCCTTCTCGTCGTAGTGGATGGCCTGCTTTCCGCAGACCTTCGCGCAGACACCGCACTTGTCCTCGAGGAGTTTCTTACACTTACCTGCGTCGATAAGGGCGACCCTGGGGACGGCCTGTGCGTGGGGGATGTAGATTGCCCTCCTGGTGGAGAGTCCGTACTCGAACTCGTTCGGGATGCCCCTGGTTGGACATTTGGCGACGCAGTCTCCGCATGCGGTACAGGATTTGGGATCAACGTACCTGGCCTTCTTCAGGACCTTGACGGTGAAGTTTCCGGCCTCACCGAGAACTTCCTTGACCTCATGGTAGGTCAGGACGGTGATGTTCGGATGTCCGGCACAGTCGGCCATCTTGGGCGACAGGATACATGCCGAGCAATCGTTGGTCGGGAAAGTCTTGTCAAGCATGCACATCGTTCCGCCGATCGTGGGAAGTTTGTCCACCACGTAGACGTGGATGTTCCTGTCTGCAAGGTCCAGAGCAGCCTGGATTCCGGCGATTCCTCCGCCGATCACTAGTGCAGATTTGGTTGTCAATTCATTACCTCCGTTCCCAATTGTTGGTTGGAATGACTGGAGAATGTAGATTGGCTATTAAAACACTTATTATGAAATATTTAAATAATAAAAATTCATCTAATTAAAGACTTCGAAAAGTCAAATTAAAATTTGACCGTACAATTTTTAGGTTAACCGAATTCTGATTGTGCCAGCACATCGGAATAGCGCATAAAAACGGTATTACCGAAATCGGCAAATCAACTCATTTTTAAGTATGTCGTATGCATACGAAAACATAAAATCGTATGCAATTCAAAATATGCCTAAATTTTACGGCGGGTGCGGCGAAGAACGAATGTATTAAATATTCCGGGATGGACGAATAATTTGATAAATCCAATCTGGCACATCCGCACGGACGGGATATACGGCATCCATCCCGAAAAACCCCGCCGGAACCCGCTGGCGTTAAGGCATGGCGAAACCCCGAAGATTCCCGCCTGCACACTGTCCAGCGGGATCTCCGCAACAACCGTTTCCGTCGGCCGGAACAGCCTTCGGCGATACCAAAAATTTAATTCCGCCGGACAATGGAGGAGACGAGATGACCGTCAAATCGATACGCGGAAGGCGCAGGTACATAGCGTTCGTCACGGCACCCGGAATGACCAAACCCGACATGGTCGCGGCCATACCCGGAGGGAAAACGTACAACGTCATCCAGTGCGCCGAAGGCATGGCGATCGTCCGCTGCGGCCCCGCCGATATCGAACGCTGCGTCAGGGCGGTGAAGGTCTGCGACCCCACCGCATACCCGGTGAAAACATCTGGCACATTGCGTACGCTGCGCGACTGCTATCCCGTCCTGAAGAAGAATGCGCCGCCGAAACCGCCCCGCGGAGGCTGTGCGCCGCCCAAACGCCGAGCCTTTATAGACACGCGTAGAAACTAAAACATCGCCATTATATAGTGCCCCTGCATTCCCACGTTCCGAGAGGAATACGAATGCAACCAGGACAAATGGCATATGATCGGGGAATCACCGTTTTCTCCCCCGACGGAAGGCTGTTCCAGGTAGAGTACGCCCGCGAAGCCGTCAAGAAAGGAACGACGACGATTGGAATCAAAATCAAAGACGGCGTACTTCTGGTCGTCGACAAAAGGGTATCCAGCAGACTCGTGGAACCCGAGTCGATTGAGAAAATCTACGACATCGACGACTACATCGGTTGCGCGACATCCGGCCTCGTGGCGGACGCCAGGATCCTCGTGGATCAGGCCAGGAAGGAAGCGCAGATTCACAAGGTCAACTACGGCGAAAACATCGGCGTGGAGATGCTGACGAAGAAGATCTGCGACTACGAACAGGGTTACACCCAATACGGGGGAGCGAGGCCTTTCGGCACCGCACTCCTCGTGGCAGGTACCGACGACCTCGGAACCCACCTGTTCGAGACCGACCCCTCGGGAGCGCTCATTGCATACAAGGCGTCCTGCATCGGCACCGGCCGCCCCGTGGTCATGGACATCTTCGAGAAGGAATTCAAGGACAACATGTCCCTCGATGCCGCCCTCAAACTCGCCCTCAGCGCCCTCTCGGCCGCCATAGAGGAAAAACTCAACCCCGATTCCATCGAGATCGGAGTCGTCAGGGCGAACGAGAAGTTCAGGAGACTCTCCGCCGAGGAAAAGGAGAAGGCGATTGCCAAGTCCGAGGAGAAGGAGAAGAAACCCAGATCCGCGTCCAAGGCCGCCGCCCAGAAAACCGAAACCGAGGAGTGATCCCCTTGGTAGACCTCGACGATGCTATCGTAGCCCGGCTCGAAAGCCACGGCGAGAGGTTCGAGATCCTTCTCGACCCTGCGGCCATGGATCTCATGAAGCAGGGCAGGGAGGTCGACCTGGAAAAATATCTTGCGGTGGAGGACGTATTCAAAGACGCCCGCAAGGGCACCCGCCCTGCGGAATCGGCGATAAAGGAGGTCTTCGGGACCGAGGATATCGCAGCCATCGCAAAACACATCATCGACAAAGGGGAGGTACAGATGACGGCCGAGCAGCGCAGGGAGCTGCTCGAGGCGAAGAAGAGGCAGATCATCACCTACATCTCCGCCAACGCCATCAACCCCCAGACGAAACTCCCCCATCCTCCGAAGAGGATCGAGATAGCCCTCGAGGAGGGTAAGTTCCACGTGGACCCGTTCAAACCGTTCGACAGGGAGATCGAGGAGGCCATGAAGGTCCTCCGTCCCCTCCTCCCCATCCGGTTCGAGAAGAGCAGGATCGCCATAAGGCTGAAGGGCGAGGACTACGGACGCTGCATCGAGGAGATGAGCAGATACGGGATCGTCGACAGGGAGGAATGGACGGCCGACGGGTCGTGGATCGGCACGATGGAGATCCCGGCCGGACTGATCACCGAACTGACCGACAAACTGAAGAACAGGACCCACGGGAACGCAGCGGTCAAACTGATGGGTTCGTGATTTTTACATTTCAGAGAGTGATAAAATGGAAAGAAGAAACGCCAGACAGACCCGTGCGATCGTGGTCCCCGGGGATATTCTCGGCGACAGCGACGAGTACAGGACGGGCGAGAACGCATACGTGTCCGACGGTAAGATCCGTTCCCTCGTCACGGGACTCAGGACATTCACGGGGGACACCGTCGGCGTCATCCCCATGGGCGGATGCTACATGCCCGTCACGGGGGACACCGTCATCGGCATCATCTCGGACGTCGGACCGTCCAACTGGATGCTGGACATCAACTCCCCCTATCCCGCGCCGCTCCATGTGAGCGAAGTACCGTGGAAGGTGGAATTCGGCGACACCTCCAGATTCCTGACCGTGGGGGACGTGGTCCTCCTGAAGGTCCTCATGGTGGACGAATCGAAGAAGATCTCCGTCACCATGAAGGATGCGGGACTGAGGAAGATCGAGGGAGGGCAGCTTGTCGAGATCTCCCACTCCAAGATCTCGAGGGTCATCGGCAAGGGCGGATCGATGATCCAGATGCTGAAGAACATGACCGACTGCCGCATATTCGTCGGCCAGAACGGAAGAATTTGGGTGGACGGCGACGACGAGAACGTGGAAGTCGCCGCAGAGGCGATTAAGATCATCGAGGCGGAGGCAAGGTCCTCGCACCTCACGGACAGGGTGAGGGAGTTCATCGAGAAGAGGCTCCCTCAGTCCGAATACACAGAGGAGGGTTCCGAATGAGCGGACACACAGACATGGTATTGGTTAACGAAGAAGGCATCAGGATCGACGGACGCAGGACCGACGAGAAGAGGCCCATCCGCATCGAGGCGGGCGTTCTGAAGAATGCGGACGGTTCCTGCTACCTCGAGATCGGGAAAAACAAGGTCCTCTGCGCGGTCTACGGGCCCAGGGAATGCAGGCCGAGACACCTGCAGGACCCCACCAAAGCCATCGTCCAGTGCAAATACAATATGGAGGCCTACTCCGTCACCGACAGGAAGAGGCCCGGGACCGACAGGAGGTCCGTCGAGATCTCCAAACTCATCTCCGAGGCCCTGAGCAGCGTCATACAGCTCGAGCTGTATCCCCGCGCATCCATCGACGTGTACATCGAGATCCTCCAGGCGAACGCAGGCACCAGGTGCGCCGGACTCACCGCCGCATCCGTGGCCCTCGCCGACGCGGGCATCCCCATGAGGGACATCGTCCCCGCCATCGCCTGCGGAAAGGCCGACGGGAACGTCCTCCTGGACCTGAACAAGGAAGAGGACAACTACGGACAGGCCGACGTACCTCTCGCCATCGTCCCCTCCACGGACGAGATCGTCCTCCTCCAGATGGACGGCAACATGACCAGGGAGGAACTGGAATACGGACTCGACATGGCATTCAAGGCAGCCCACGAGGTCGGGGACCTCCAGAAGGATGCCCTGAGAAGACGCTATACCGAGATCTCCAAGAAGGAAGGTGCTTCCGATGAGTAACTATGTCATATCCCAGATCAAGAGGGACCATATCATCAACCTCCTCGCCGAAGGTAAGAGGGAGGACGGCAGACAGTTCGACGAGGTCAGAAAAATCTCCGTCGAGACCGGCATCATCGAATCTGCGGAGGGTTCCGCGAGGGTGCACCTCGGGAACACTGACGTCATCGCGGGCATCAAGGTCATCCCGGGGACTCCCTACATGGACTCCCCCGGGGACGGAGTACTCACCACCGGCGCGGAACTCATCCCCCTGGCACATGAGACCTTCGAGCCCGGACCCCCCAGCGAGGACGCCATAGAACTGGCCCGTGTCGTGGACCGCGGCATCCGCGAGTCCGGAATGATCGACGTCAAACAGCTGTGCATGAAGAAGGGCGAGGAGATCTGGATGGTCTTCATCGACATCTACGCCCTCGACTACGACGGCAACCTGTTCGATGCGGCGAACCTGGCGGCGGTGTGCGCACTCAAGAACGCCATCGTCCCCTGGAAACAGTACGGAAAATGCAGGACCGACGACGATGGAAACGTAACGGAGATGGACGACGTGCCCATGCCGGTCACGTGCCTCCCCATATCGGTCACCGAATGCAAAATAGGCAATGATTTAATAGTAGACCCTAATTTCGACGAGGAAGCAATCTCCACGGCCCGCCTCACCGTCACCACCGACGATAATGGCAACTTCAGGGCCATGCAGAAAGGCGGAAAGGGATCGATTACCCGCGGTGACCTCTCGCTCTGCCTTGACAGGGCCGTCGAGATAGGCAAACAGATCAGAAACATCATCGGGTGATTCAAAATGGCAAAAAGAACAGCCAAGGCAGGAACGGCCGGAAGATTCGGCGCAAGGTACGGAGTCGTTGTACGCAACAGGGTGAAATCCATCGAGGCCCACCAGAAGGCCAAGCACGAGTGCCCCCAGTGCCACCACATGTCCGTCAAGAGGGTGTGCTCCGGCATCTGGGAGTGCAGGCACTGCGGAAACAAGTTCGCCGCAGCCGCATACAGCCCCAAGACCAAGAAGACGACCAACGCACTCGTCGCGGCCAAGGCGGCCAGGGCGGCCGAGACCGCGCCCGTCGCAGACGCTCCCGCAGAACAGTGATCCGGACTGGTGGTCCGAATGTACAGATGCGCGAAGTGCAACGAGCCCATCAGGAACATGTCCCCGATCGGACTCCAGTGCGACAAGTGCGGATCCAGGATCTTCGTCAAGGAAAGGCCCAACGTCAAGAAGGTCCTCAGATCCGATTGATATGCCGACAGCGGTACTCAGGATAACATCCGGCAGCGCCGGGAGGATTGCATCCGCGATAGAGCCGGAAGCCCGGCGCGACCTCCTGAGAACCCATACGGAGATACATACCGAGGACGGAGGAGCCGTGATGCATATAGAGGCGGACGATACGTCCGCCATGCGTGCGGCCCTCAACTCGTTCCTCGAGTGCATAATGATCACCGAGGACATCGACAGGATTACGAGGGAATCTAAATGAACGGAATCAGCCCCCAGCTTCAGAACCAGATAACACAGTACCAGCAGGTACAGCAGCAGCTCCAGACCGTCATGACCCAGAAGAGCCAGATGGAATCCCAGCAGAGGGAACTCCAGAGGACCGTCGACGAGCTCTCCAAGTCCGAAGGGGACGTGTACAGGAACGTCGGCATGCTCCTGATAAAGGTCTCCGACAAGGCCGCCCTGAAAGATGAACTCGAGGAATCCCTCGAGACCCTCGGCATCAGGATCAGAGGACTCGAGAGGCAGGAGAAGGATCTCCGCGAGAAGTACGAAGTCCTCGGCGACGCCATCAACAGAGCCATGGGCAACGCACCCGCACCCTCCGCCGGCGAAGAGTAAACAATCCGGGGGACGCATCCGCCGATACGTCCCCT
>CAVIJO010000016.1:0-22982 GCA_963643445.1 Candidatus Methanomethylophilaceae archaeon | reverse complement strand
TTACTGTCCCCGTAGTCTGTCATCTTTCCTGAACCGCTTATCGTAAGCGTTCCGTCTGTACTCAGACCCCACGTAAGATTATCTCCGCATTTGCCGCCGGTGGTATCTGCGGCATCCGCAGAGTCACTCATCATAACAAACGCCGCCACACACAGAAGCGTGACAGCTGCAAACAGAATTGCCTTCTTCATCTCTGCATCCTCTCTTCGCAGACTCCGGAAACGGAGAACCCCGACGGTACGGATGACAGTGCATGTCTGCAGACCGTTACCGCATCGGAGAACAATCGTAACATATCGAAGCCTCATACAGGCCCCAACAGACCTTTTCTGGGTGATCTGCAGAACGGATAACCGTCCTCTCCCCCCCCCCCTCGGACGTTTTTTCGAGAAATGGGAACAGGATTGGGAACCAACTGTTAAGAAGATGCGGCGGCCCCTACTTAACGATTCTGCCGCCGATTGTATCGGACACGGAAAATCTGTGAACGGCATGGCAGAGCGGCAGAACCGGGATTCCGTCCGGTCCGCCGGCGGTATTCCCGCCCCTCCGGGTGTCCCGAATCCGGACTTCCCGCACGCCGGCCGGCCCGGAAAAGGCTCTTTACGAACTCTGCATATGCCCCGGCGGTGTTTCCGCAGGCACTGCGGACGTCTCCCTGTCTGGAATCCGCGGCGGCGGAGGAAGTTCTTTTACGGCAAACGCATTCGGACGGCCATGGACATGACCCCCGAGGAGATCGACAGGATATTCGAAGAAGGCGCGGAACTCATGGAGAAGGGAGAGATCGAGGAAGCCCTGGAACGTTTCAGGTTCGCAGCATCCAGGAACTGCATCGATGCCGCGGTCCTCCTCGGGAACCTGTATATGCAGGGGACTGCGGTCGACAGGGATCCGAAGACCGCTGCCGGATACTTCAGGTCCGCGGCGGAACAGGGCGACGTTCCCTCCATGACCGCTCTGGGACTGTTCTACCTCGAGGGGATCGGGGTGGAACAGTCTGTGAAAAAGGGCGTGAAATGGATGTCCCGGGCGGCCGAAAACGGCGACCCGGACGCCGCCGCCCACATGGGTTTCCTGTATTACTCCGGCACGGGGGTGGAGCAGTCCCTGGAGAAGGCGGCCGAGTATTCGCTGAAGGCCGCGGACCTCGGGAGCGCCGACGCCATGTACAACCTCGGAACGATGTACCGCGACGGGGAGTACTTCGAACAGTCGTACGGGAAGGCAGCCGAATGGCTGCGGAAGGCCGCCGATGCAGGGGATTCGGACGCCATGACCGAACTCGGGGATCTGTATGCGGAGGGACTCGGAGTGGAGAAGAACACCGATACGGCCCGCGGATTCTACCTCAGGGCCTACGCCGCCGACGGCAACGGAGAGGCGAGGAAACGCCTCGGGGACAGTGCAGACGGGGAACTCGGGAAGATCCTGTCTCGGGAACCTGAAGAGTGATTCCGCATCCCCGGAAAACCCTTCCCGCCGGACGCCCGGCAGGAATGCATCCGTGACCGTTTCGGAACGCTGGCACATTATGGATCGGAATCGGACGCCTGCGCTATTTTTATAAACAACCTCTGTACTTAACACATATCCGCCTCGAAAGGGGATAACAATATGGATGAAACAATCAGAGCAGGAATTGCCGAACTCATCGGGACCTTCGTCCTGGTGTTCTTCGGCGTAGGAACTGCGGTTTTCACCGGTGGCAACCTTGTCGCCACCGCTCTTGCATTCGGCCTCACCGTCATGGTCATGTCCGTGACCATCGGGAAGGTCTCCGGATGCCACCTTAACACCGCAATCTCAATCGCAAAGTTTTTGGACAAAGATATCGACGGCAAGCGGCTCGCCACCTACATCGTATGTCAGATCATCGGTGCAGTCATCGCGGGGGGCCTCCTGTATGCAGTCTACACCGGACTCGGCGGCACCTGGGTCGACGAGGGAGCCAACTTCGTACATGGCAACGGGGAGGTTTGGGTCGGACTTCTTGTCGAGATCGTCCTGACATTCATCTTCGTCCTCGTGGTCTTCGGAGCCACCGACAAATCCCACCAGGGAGTCTTCTCCGAATTCGGAGGATTCTTCATCGGTCTCGCGCTTGCGATGGTCCACTTCGTCGGGATCGGCATCACCGGGACCTCGGTGAACCCCGCAAGATCCATCGGTCTCGCACTCTTCTCCGAGAACTGCCTCGGCGACGTCTGGATCTTCATCGTGGCGCCCATCATCGGCGGCATCCTCGCCTGGGCCGTATACAAATACGTCATCAGGGACGGAACCGCATAAACGCCTTAATCCGGAGCCCCTTCGGGGCTCCTCCTTTTTTCCGCGGAATCACTCCGACACTGTCCCGCCGGGACCTCCGCGCGCACACATATTATATCCATGAATGGGATGGACATCCGATTTCATATGCCCAGCCTAGCTGTAATCGGGTCCCAGTGGGGAGACGAAGGTAAAGGAAAGATCATCGACTACCTCGACGAGAAGGCCGATCTCATCGTCCGTTTCCAGGGCGGGAACAACGCGGGTCACACCATCGTCGTCGGCGACAGGGTGTTCAAACTCCACGGCCTGCCGTCGGGGGTCGTGAGGCCCGGCAAACTCGCCGTCATCGGGAACGGCACCGTGGTCAACATGGAGGAGCTCCTCGACGAGATCGCCCAGGTGGAGGCGGCCGGCGGGAGCATCGACGGCCTCAGGATCTCCGACAGGGCCGCCCTCATCATGAACTACCACAAGAAGCTGGACGGCGCGGAGGAGAAATACCGCGGAAAGAAACCCGTCGGGACCACCAAAAAGGGTATCGGACCCACCTATCAGGACAAGATCGCCAGGATCGGGTTCAGGGCCGGGGACCTGCTGGAGGAGGACACCCTGAAGGAGAAGATCTCCATGCTCCTCCCCTACAAGAAGGACCTGATGGCCATGATGGGCGCCGAGGAATGCTGCTGCACCCCCGAATCCCTCCTGGATAAGATGAACGGCTGGGGGAAGAAACTGGGGAAGTACATCTGCGACACCTCCGTCCTCATCAACGAATCCCTGGACGGGGGAAAGAACGTGCTGTTCGAGGGCGCCCAGGGCGCCATGCTCGACATCGACCACGGGACCTACCCCTTCGTGACATCCTCCGCCACCATGGCCGGAGGCATCTGCACCGGCGCGGGCATCGCGCCCAACAGACTCGGCGGTGTCATGGGCGTGGTGAAGGCATACACCACCCGCGTCGGCGAGGGACCCTTCGTGACCGAGCTGAAGGGCGAAGAGGAGGCGGAGCTCCAGAAGAAGGGCGGAGAGTTCGGCGTCACCACCGGAAGGGGAAGGAGATGCGGATGGCTCGACCTCGTGGTGGCCGGACACGCCAACAGACTCTGCGGATTCAGCAGCATCGCCGTCACCAAGATAGACGTCCTCAACGGGTACGACGTCCTCCCCGTGTGCACGGAATACGAGATCGACGGGAAGAGGACGAAGTACTTCCCGGGATCCATCAGGCAACTCGAGAAGGCGAAGCCCGTCTACACCGAGATGAAGGGATGGAAGGAATGGGACGACACCGAAGCCGTCGTGAAGGGCGGATACGACGAACTTCCGAAGGAGATGAAGGACTACATATCGTTCATCGAGAAGGATCTCAGGGTACCCGTGGACATCGTCAGCGTGGGTCCCGACAGGGATCAGACCATCGACAGGAAGAACGGGAAGTGGTTCTGACGGCATACTGTCCCAAATGCGGAACCCTCCTCAGTCCCCAGGACAGATTCTGTCCCGGCTGCGGAACGTCCACCGGAACCGGCGGGATCGGATATGCGGGACCTTCGGCCCCGGCCCCCGCCGCCGCGGACGGCAGCATCGACACCCTGTACACCCTGACCGCCGTATGGGGTGTTCTGGCACTTATCGTCGGGTTCGGAATCCCCCTGATTTTCTACACGATAGATTCCGAGGTCGGGTTGATCTATCTGTTCGTGATGAGCGGACTCATCCTCTCCGGCATATTCGCGCTGATATCCGCATCCAAACTCAGGACCAGAACCTGCCACTCGCTATGCTTCTGGTGCTGCATCCTCTCCGCAATCTGTGCGATAGGTACCATCATCTGTTTCGTCGTCGGACTCGTCATCGCACTGCAGATTTCCGACAAGAAGGCCTATTTCTCGTCCTGAAAACACCTTCACCGGCACACGGGGACCGATCATCCCCCTGTGCCTTTTCCTGTTTCTTTATCGAAACGATCATCCGGCACATACGCCCCCTGACATATTCGGCGCCCGAGGGGATCCTTATTCTCCGCAAGCTCGTCCGCAAGGAACGGAAATTCGTAAAACGGAACCGTGAGTATGCGTTGGGTCTCGTCGAAACTGTAATTGTTCGAAGGCACCTTGATTGCGAAATCGAAACTGTTGTTATCTCTGAATCTTCCCATCGAATTGATCGTTCCTCTGCCCTTCTTCACATCAATGGGTATGACATAATTCCTGCATGCAACTATAAATCCGAATTCGGAACTGCCTTTGCCGGACCAGAAGAAAAGAGAGATGCCCCTGGCGGTGAGCTCTGTCGCAACATAGTTCTCGAAGAATACTCCCGAAAGCGTATTCCTGCCTTGATTCGATATGAAAGATGTCGGATCCGCACCGCTCTGGCATATGAACATTTCCCTTTTAAATGCTGCTCAGCAAAGATATTTTTCACGAGATATTTCTTCCCGACCTGTCTTGCGCCCCGTATCATAAGCGGTTTGCGTTCGGGCGAATCCTTCCATTCCACCAGATTGCGAAGATATTTTCTGTACATCCGCTCCGAAATGCAGATTTCAATGCGTTTCAAAAAATATTAATTACACGTTTTAAGAGGTTTCCAAGTCATCTGCTGTCATCTGAACATCTCTGGCTTCGGATCCAGAACATCGATGAAAGCAGCCGCGAACAGGGGCAGATGCTGTATTCCGCTGCCGTCGACCCATATGTTCCCGTCCTCGAACATTATCCTGCGTTTGACCGGGAAGAAGTCTGCGACCTTTCCGAGGGAGGGTGCGCTGCGGGATCTTCCCGATTTCACCTCCACCGCTACAGGCCCTTCGAAGAACTCCAGGACGAAATCAATCTCCATCCTGTTCTTCCCGTTATTGTTTGCGTAATATCTGGGACTATATCCGCATTTCATCAGGGCTTCGGCCACGGCATTCTCAGTCACCGCTCCGAAATTGTATGCGGAATCGGAAGAGAACACTGCTGCGGCAGCCCGCTCCCCGTACATTCTGACGAGAAGGCCGGTGTCAGACAGGTATACTTTGAATAAATCGCGTTTCACCTGCCCTTCCAAGGGGGACGAGATCTGCGATACGGCATAACAGAAGTTTCCGTATCCCGCATCTTTTATCCACAGGAGGTTCTCCATGTATCTGTCGGCGGCACGGCGTGAATTCCCAACCCCCGCCCCTTCGGAAGATATCCGGGAATAATGGAATCTCTTATTATTCTCCGCCAACTGCGCAGGGATGGCGGAAAAACATTCGGATGTCCTTATGGCTTCGGATTTGGTACTGTATCTTGTTATGTCGCGCCTGCACTGAATCAAAATCTCTCCTAACTCTGCAAAACAATTCGCAAATGTCGATTTATCCTCGGTGTACGCACGGACTGATGCAGGCATGCCGCCTACAATCTGATAAATGCGGAACATCTCCGAGAATTTTCCGAATATGGGATTTTCAATATACGACAGATCCGCAATATGGGCACGGACCTGCTCTATGGCTCCCTGCGGAATTCCGCAAGCCCAAAGGAATTCTTCGAAATCCATCGAGTACATGGTCAGATCCTTCGTATATCCCATTGGAGACAGGGGCGGCCTTTTCCCGGGATCGAGATTCATGAAATCCGTCACGCCTATCATCGAACCCGAAGCGATTACCTTGTATCTCCCGTCCTCGGCGAAGGTCTTCAAAGAGCTGAATGCCTCGGGACAATCCTGGATTTCATCCAAAAAAATGACAGAATCTGCGGGATTGATTGCCTCGATGCCGCGCAGCAGCCCCATGTAAAAAATCATGGAGTCGACACTGCTGCGGCTGTCCGAAGTAAAAACTTTCACGAAATCGGAGTCTGCCGACAGATCTGCATAAATGCAGGTTTTGAAGTTGTCCTCCGCGAAGCGTTTCAGGGTAAACGTTTTTCCAACCTGCCTCTGTCCGCGGACGACCAACGGCTTATTCCCCGATCTTTTCCACTCCATCAGATTGTCTTGGATTTTACGCTTCATCTTGATTAGGTTCACAGCATCTGAATTTAAAAAATATTGCAATTTAACGGACGGTAAAATGCATAAAATTACAATTTAACGGACGGTAAAGTGTATGAAAAGTGCAATTTAACGGACGGTAAATTACACATCCTAAACCCGCCGGTTGAAGAACACAAGTCCTGACTCCATAGTCTGGCACTTTGGCATTTTGCTGTTTTACCGAACGGTTCCCCCACATCCGGCGACAATCAGTCCCTGCAGGACCGATCGGCATATCGGCCGCATTCTCCGAGGACCTGCTCGGATCGGCGGGATCATTTGAATCCCGACCCGGACAATCGAACGAATACAAAAGACCCAGATGCAGAAAAACGGAGCCGGGATCCCTCCCGGCCCCTGGTTCATTTCTTGGGAACGGTCGCCTTGACGAAAGGCGCCCTGTCGCACCCGAGGGGGAGGGTGGCATCGAATATGGTCTTCCACGTGGTCCCGTGCGCGGAAGGATCCAGCGAAGAGCCTGCGGCCCACGGGATTCTGACGATCCTGTCGGCCTGCATCCTGGTGGCCATGGCCCATTCCACCTCGCGGTCGTCGAATATGTCGATGTCCTCGTCGACGACGACCACGTTCTTCATGGAAGCGTGACCGGTGAAAGCGGCCATCCCCGCATTCACCGCATCCCCGTCCCTATTCTTGGCTATGGATACGACACCGTTGAGCCAGCAGCATCCTCCTTCCGTAAGACGGACGTTCTTCACACGGGGCACGGCCTGCCTCACGGTCCTGAATATGACAGGTTCCCTCGGGACGCCCATCAGGAGGAAGTGTTCGAACCCTCCGGGGAGGAGGAGCTGGAACACGGGGTCCTTCTTCGCCCATATCCTCTCGATCTTCACGATGGGCTGTTCCCTCACCTCGTCATAGGTCCCGGCGATGTCCACGAAGGGACCCTCGGGAGCGGTCTCGGAGGTGATCCTCCCCTCGAGGACGTACTCGCAGTCCGCGGGGACGGTGAGTCCGTTGGAACATTTCGCGGTCTTCAGAGGGGTCCCGTGGCCCTTCATGTGCATGGAGGACGCTATGGAAAGCTCGTCCGTGCCGAAATCCACGGAAAGGGCGGCGGATACCATGACCTCCGCAGGCGCACCGATGCACACGGCGATCTTCAGATCCTCGCCGTTCTTCTTCGCCTCGTTGTACAGCGTGAAGGTGTGCCTCGGGACGAGACGGATCCCTATGGAATCCTTGTCTCTGATGAGCATGCGGTGGTACGATGCGTTGCGTTTCCCGCCGTACTCGGATATCACGACCCCTGCGGAGATGTATCTCCCGGCATCCTTGGGAAAATACTTCACGATAGGAAGTTTCATGAGGTCCAGCGGAAGCTCCCGGTACCTGAACGCCGGGTCGGGGACCTCCTCCGTCCCGCAGGGGGATGCCATGGCGTCCATGATGTGGGTGACGAGTCCGTCCCTCTCTATACCCATGGCCTTCGCGATCTTCTCCCTGGTGGAGTAGACGTTGCCGGCGGCCCTGCCCCCGTTGAGGCTGCTGAAAAGGAAGGTGGTCCTCTGGTCGCCCTGCATACAGCGTGTGGCATCGTAATCGTCGGGGTCCACGGCCTCCGAGATCTCCTTCGCGCCTTCGAGATCGATTGTCATTGTCTGACAATCGCACCCGCGTAATTAATCCTTTACCGCGATGCCCCTGCGGGATATCCTGTGGCCGCAGACGGTGAGATTGCCGGATTCCACCGTATCGGCGAGTTTCGAGACGAGTGCGTTGACATCGAACACGGGGATTCCGACTGCGGCGCTGACGGCTTTGATCATGTCGGAGAGGATGTTCCTGTAATCTGCCTTCATACCGTCCGCATAGCAGCCGCAGATGTTGCCGACGGAACCGATGACCGCGATAAGCTTCCTCCTGCCGTCCTCGGTACCGACCACATCCCTGTTGTAGGGTCTGAGGACCCTGTTCGCCCAATCCCCGTATATGGAGACGTACTCCTCCACGGCCGCCCAGGAGCAGTGGGCGCAGTACATCAGTTCGGCGAGCCGGCGCGATGCGGAAGCCAGGTAGAGTTCCACGGTCACAGGGAAGGCGAATGCGAGCATCGGATCCCTGTCGGCGGAGAATATCTTCTCCGCTTCCGAGAGGAAATCGCTCATGGCGTCGGAGATTATGCTGAGAAGAATCTCCTCCTTGTTTTTGAAACGGTTATAGAGACTCCCGTTGAGTATACCCGCCTTCTTGATGATGTCGCGGGTCGTGGTCTCCTTATACCCTTTGGTATAGAATAACTCCATCGCCGCGGCCTTGATGCTGTCGCGGGATTCCTCGCGTTTCTGGTCCAGAGTCCTGGGCGTACTTCCGAACGCCATCCTTCTTCCTCCGTTTTCGGGGTTACGATTATCCATCCAGTATTTAGATTTGATTGTGCTCAAGAAAGTTTTGAGCAAGAATTACACTATTCAGAAAAATACACCTTAAACATGTTCGAATAACGCCGATTAAAGCGAACATGTTCAATTTAACTGCGGTGAAAACACAATTTATTGAGCATGTTCAAAATCTATTTATACCGTGTTCAAATTGCTCCGGGTAAGGTGAACTTATGTTCTCGAAAATGGCAGATGCAATCATGAAACACTCCAAAGCGGTAATCGCGCTCTGGATTGTCGTTCTGATCTGCGCCCTGCCTTTCGGACTGAAAAGCGGAGATGTCCTCGAATACGACATGAACAACATGTCGGGTGCGGACACCGAAGCGTCCAAAGGTCAGGCGATCATCGACGACAACGGTTTCAATTCAATCGATCTCTCGGAAATACTCGTTATATCCTACGCAACCTCGGCGGAACTCACCGCTGCCAACCAGATTTATGCGGAATTCAGCAACCTTATGAATGATGAATACGGAGACAAAGTCACCGTATCCAACTACGGTTCCTACTCCAAAGCAGACAAGAACACCTCCGGGGTCCTTCTCGTCGCGATCGCCAACAACGCAGGCACGGATTTCGACATCTCACACGAAACGGCCGACATCAGAGGTCTTGTCAAGGATGCCAAGACCGCCGTGTCCGAAACCTACCCCGAAGCGGCCGGCCTCACCACCTACGTGACCGGCGACGGCGCGATCTCCTACGACACCGAGAACTCCTCCATGGAGGACGTGTCCAAGGTCGATCCCCTGTCGATCCTCCTCATCTTTATTCTTCTGGGACTGTTCTTCTATGCAGTCGTCACCGCCA
This sequence comes from Candidatus Methanomethylophilaceae archaeon, assembly GCA_963643445.1. Lineage (GTDB taxonomy): Archaea > Thermoplasmatota > Thermoplasmata > Methanomassiliicoccales > Methanomethylophilaceae > Methanomethylophilus. Next base: position 13,470 of record CAVIJO010000016.1, on the reverse strand, counting down.
TCGTACCTCCCGCAGTCGTCGGAATGGCATACGGCATCGCCCTCGCCGCGATCTACGCCATCGGAAGCATAATGGGAGTCTACTACATCACCCAGACTCTGATCCTCGTATCCATGCTCGGTGCAGGATGCGATTACGCCATCTTCATCATCACCAGATACAGAGACGAGCGCAAGAAGGGCCTCTCCCACGAGGAGTCCCTCAGGACCGCCATCATGTGGGGCGGGGAGTCCGTCTTCACCTCCGGAATCTCCGTCATCATCGGATTCGCAGCACTGGCGATCTGCAACTTCACGCTGGTCCGCACCATGGGTATCGCCCTCGCCGCAGGTATCGCCATCGCACTGTTCGCAGCACTCACCTTCATTCCCGCACTGCTCAACCTCGCAAAGGACAAGATCTTCTGGCCCTCCAACATCGGAAGCTACACGAGGGTCGAGGAGAAGGTCGCCAGCGGATACGGGGAACTGGGACTCCGCGGACACCTGTCCAGGGGATCCAAGAGATACTTCGCCTGGCTCTCCAGGAACACCCACAAGCACAGCAAAGCCATCGTTGCGGCCCTCGTGATAGTCTGCATCCCCGGGCTCTACCTTTACAGCACCGCGGATGACTCTGCAGACATGATCAGCGTCATGCCCGACTCCGAATCCGTCGACGGACTGAACCTCATAATGACCCAGACGGACGGAGGCACCATCATGCCCACCTACGTCGTACTCGAACTCAACCAGTCCGTTGCCACCGTCGGATCATTCGAGTACTCCGGACAGACCATACCCTATGTAGTCTGGAACGAAAACGGTCTGAGTACCGACACCTCCGGCAAATTCACAGGTGCCGTCCCCGCCATCATGAAGATGACAGACGAGATCGGAGATAAGTACGAGATCGTCGGAAGCATAAGCGGACTGAACTCCTGGGAAATCCTCTACAAGCAGGTTTATGCGACTATCGCCGCAGCCGGAGTGACCCCCACTGCAAACATGGTCAATTCCGCCATTTACAATGAGTTGCCCAGCGCAGTCCAGGGCGGAGTCTACACAGTACTTGCTGCTGCGGCACAGCTGGACCCTATCCACTACTCCTCCGCTTTCGATGTTCCCTACAATGCATCCCTGTCCTCACTCACAGTGTCCAACGTCATCGACGGTATCCTCAACGTGAGCACCGGGATCCTCTCCGGCGACGGGAAGTACGTCAGCGTCATGGTGATCACCACCGACAGACCCATGTCCGCCGACACCATGACCTTCCTGTCAGACCTCAGAGCCGACCTGCACAGCGGTGACAGCTGCTACGACAAGACCTACAGCGCCGTATGGAGCAACTCCTACGTCACCGGCACCTCCGCATCCATCGACGACATCTCGGTGAATGTCGAAGAACAGTTCGACATGATCAAGGTCATCGTCGCCGTCCTGCTGATCATCCTGCTGTTCTTCATCCTCGGAAGCTACCTCACGCCCATCAGGTCGATCATCACCATCATGCTGAGCGTCCTCCTGACCGTGGCCCTGACCCATGTGGTCTTCGAGGATCTGCTGGACACGCCGGTACTCTTCCTGATCCCGATCGTCCTGTTCGTGGTCCTGCTGGGACTCGGAATGGACTACGAGATCTTCATGACCACCAAGATCCGCGAGAACAAGATCAGGGGAATGTCCAACGACGATGCGATCTGCGCCGCCATAAAGGAGGCCGGACCCGTCATCTCCCTGTGCGCCCTGCTCATGGGAGGAACCTTCCTCACCCTGGTACTCGCCCAGTCCTCGATGCTCAAGGAATTCGGGTTCGCTCTCGGAACCGGTATCTTGATCGACGGTCTGCTCATGGTCGGATACGTCAGCCCCGCCCTCATGCACCTCATGGGAGACTGGAGCTGGAAGGGACCCGGATTCCTCACCAGGAAGCACGGACTCCTCCCCAACGGAAAGAGCGCGGCCGAAACGGACGGAACCTGCGCCGATGCCTCCTCGGAGGGAGAGAACGCCGGGCTCTCCACCGGGAAGCGGGACAGCTGATCCCCGAACCCAAACCTCTTCCCAAACCTCTTCCGGTGTCCCGCCTGCACCCGGGCGGGATGCCTTCCCTCATCCGTCTGGCACATTACGCCTCCTCTTTTTCGGAAACGGGTAAATACGCGCGATGCGGAATATACGCCATGGACGGGGACGAATACAGAAGGATGCTTCCGGCCTTCCGCGAAGCATCCGGGAAATTCTACTCGGGCAGGATGTCCGTCAGAGAGTACAAAGGCATATCCGGAGGATTCGGAAGCTACGCCCAGAGGGGCGGGGAGAAAGGCATGGTCAGGCTCCGCCTCTCCGGCGGCGCCGTGGACACGGACAAACTGGATTTCATCTGCGGCTGCATAGAGAAGTACAGGCCGGAGAAGATCCACATCACCACCTGCCAGTCCGTACAGCTGCACGGACTCTCCGGAGACGACGTCCCGGAGATCATCTCGGAAGCAACGGAACACGGCATCCTCACCTACGGCGGAGGAGGGGATTACCCCAGGAATGTCACCGCCACCCCCCTTTCGGGGCTCATACCCTGCCCCTTCGACGTTCTCCCGTATGCGGAGGCCGCAAACAGATTCCTCCTCGGTTACGCCGCCGGGAAGAAACTCCCCAGGAAACTGAAGGTCGGATTCTCCTGCACGGCCGAGAACATGACCGACGCCACCGCGAGGGACCTGGGATTCGTGGCCCGGGACGGCGGGAGATTCGACGTCTACAGCGGAGGCGGACTGGGGAACGAACCGAAACTGGGTCTTTTGGTCTGCGAAGGCGCGGAAGCGGAGGATATGCTCCTCCATCTCGCCGCCATGGTCGACATGTTCACCGCCTGCGGGAACTATGAGGACAGAAGCAGGGCGAGGGTGCGTTACATGCGCGACGCCCTAGGGGACGGCGGATACATAGCCAGATACAAAGAGGAGCTTGAGAAGGTCAGGGCCCGCGGCGACGTGCCGAAGGTACATCCCGCACCGCATGCAGCGGAAAAGAAGGGCGACGGTTCCGTGCCCTCGGCCCCGAGGGCCCGCCCGCAGGTGCAGGAGGGGCTCTTCTACCTCCCGTACCACCCCATAGGCGGGGACCCCTCTCCGAAGAAGATGACGGAGATCCGCGATGCCCTGAAGGACATGCCGGGTGCGGAGATCCGCCTCGGACCGAATCAGACAATGTATTTTGTCTGTCTCACCGGATCCGAGACGGACAGACTATCGGAGATTCTCTCCGACGGCGCCCGCACCGTCTTCGAATCGTCCGTATCATGTGTCGGGAACACGATATGCCAGATAGGACTCCGCGACTCCCGCAGACTGCTGGATGATCTGATCTCCATGGAAAGGAGGAACGGGTTCGCTGACGGCATCCTCCCTATGATAAGGATCTCCGGCTGCACCTCATCCTGCGCCGCCCATCAGCTCGGCACCGTAGGCCTCCGCGGATGTCCCTCTGCAGACGGGGAACCCGCCTTCGAGGTCAGCGCCGGCGGATCCCACGTGCTCGGGAAAGAAAGAATGGGAGATGTACTCGGAAGGGTGAAGGAGTCCGACCTCCCCGCGTTCTTCGAAAGCATCGGGAAGGCCGTGGCCGCCTCCGGGATGGATTTCCGCCAGTGGTACGGCGGCGACCCGGGGAGGATAAGGACGGTCTGTGCCGGGTACATACATACCCAGTAACCCTATTATAGGCGCGCACGGATTCAGCGGCATATGTCAGAGCCCATAGAGGACGTAATCAGAAAACTGGCGCTGCAGAACGCGGTGTTCTTCAAAGGAAAGGCCAACCCCAAGGCCATCGTGGGAAAGATCCTCGGACAGTACCCGGAATACAGAGTGAAGGTCGCCGAGATCACCGAGACCATCAACGGGATCACCGAGGAGGTCAACGCCATGGGCTTCGACGCCCAGAAGGCGGAGCTGGAGAAGGCGGACCCCTCCATGCTCAAAAAGGAGAAGAAGGAGCGCGTCTACGAACTCCCCGACCTCGAGGATGTCGAGCAGGGCAAGACCGTCATGAGGATCGCCCCCGGACCCTCCGGGCCCCTCCACATCGGCCACACCCGCGTATCCGTCCTCAACGACGAATACACCAGGAGGTACAACGGGGAACTCATCCTCAGGTTCGAGGACACCAACCCCGAGAAGATCGAACCCGACGCCTACGACATGATCCCCGAGGACCTCGACTGGCTCGGAGTGAAGATCCATAAGAAATTCATCCAGTCGGAGAGGTTCGGGATCTACTACGACTACACCAGGAAACTCATCGAGCAGGGGCATGCCTACGTGTGCACCTGCAACCCCGACGACTGGAGGGGCCTGAAGGAGGAGAAGAAGGCCTGCCCCTGCAGGGAACTGCCCGTGAACGAGCAGCTGGAGAGGTACGACAGAATGATGGAGGGCGGATATGAGGAGGGTAAGGCCATCGCAGTCGTCAAGACGGACATCGCCCACCCCAACCCCGCCGTCAGGGACTTCGTGGCACTCAGGATCGTGGATGCGCCGCACCCCCTCACCGGCACCAAGTACCGCCTCTACCCCATGATGAACCTGTCCGTGGCCATCGACGACCACCTCATGGGCATGACCCACGTCATCAGGGGGAAGGACCACCTCAACAACACCGAGAGGCAGAGATACGTCTTCGACTACTTCGGATGGAAACAGCCCGTATACCACCACTACGGTCTCGTCAACATCCCCGATACCGTCCTGAAGACCTCCCTCATCAAACAGAGCATCAGGAATGGGGAGTACAGCGGATGGGACGACGTGAGGACCGGCACCGTCAGGGCCCTCGAGAGGAGAGGGATAAAGCCCGAGGCCGTGAGGAAATACTGGGTCGAGAGCGGGATCAAATCCGTCGACATCACATTCTCCTGGGACAATCTCTACGGCATGAACAGGGACATCATCGACCCCGTCAGCAACAGGTACTTCTTCGTGCAGGACCCCGTGAGGTACGACATCGAGGGTATCGACTCGCTTACCGGAAAGGCACCCCTGCACCCCGACCACCCCGAGAGGGGCATGAAACAGTACACCGTGGACGGTCCCAAGACCGTCTTCATCTCCGAAAAGGACTCCAAGACCTTCTCCCAGGACAGGAGGATCAGGCTGAAGGACCTCTGCAACCTGGAATACTCCATGCCCGCAAGGTACGCCGGCAACGACATCTCCGATATGAGGAAGGGAGGCCTCAGGGCCGTCCAGTGGGTCGGCAGGAACAGCATCCCCTGCGATGTCTACATGACGGACGGAACAGTCGCATCGGGACTCGTCGAGGACTGCATCCTGAACGAGAACAGCGAAAGCGTCCAGTTCGAGAGATTCGGATTCGTGAGGATCGAGAAGAAGTCTCCTGAGAAGATCACCGCCGTGTACACGCACGACTGAAACCGCTGCCTTCGGAACACCGTACAGCGGGTGTTCCGAAGGTCTTTTTCCACCTGCTGCAACACATGCTCCGCATGCATTCATACGGCAGAACCGAGGCCCTGCGTATAAATGGCGAATAATATCTGATCATAACTCTCATTCGAGATTGGATTTCCTGACGGAACCCGCTATGGACTCCATAGGGGGCCCGGAAATCACGATGCCGAGGGCCTTTTTATCGTACGACGGTCAGATATTATATGGAATACCGATGGCAGGGAACACCGACAGAAGAAAAAGAATCAGATACCGTATCCGCCTCTGGCTCCTTCAGGAGATTGCAGGATGTACATTCCCCCGAAGCACGCACATATCTCCGCAGGGAAAGAAACGGGAGCGAGGAGTATCCCGCTCAGAATATTCCATCTCTCTCGAAGAGGTCGGCGAACTGGAAGCATCCGCCGGGAAAAAGGTACGGAAAGCGGAGAAGAACGGCGATCCGTTCCTCGGGTACAGCCCAATATATCCGAAGGAAGGCGAAACCTGCAATCGGTGATCCCGAAGCGGACCGTCGCATCCCGATCTGCGGAAAACATATTCCGCCGCAGGAAAGAATACCGGAACGTGTCAGTGATTGGCGATATCCGCGTAGACGGATGCCGCGAGGGAGGCATCCACCGCAACGGACGCCTCGCCTATCCTGACGACGAACATGCCGTCCTCCGTACTGTCCACACATACGTTCCTGCCAGGTACGAATCCCATGGACAGGAGCTTCTTGAGAACGAAACTGTCATCCGACTTCAGATGCGAAACCTTTCCGCGGTCGCCGGGACGCATATCCGCCAGGGACATGGTGATGGATATTCCATTGACCGAAACGCTCTTGCAGGGCTCGACGCAGCACTGGCAGTCGCAGTCGGGCGGGTTGCCGAGCATGTTGCACATCCTCACAGCGGATGCGTCGGATATGGAATGTTCGATCCTGGAAGCCTCCTCGTGGGCGGCCTCGTGATCCATCTCGAGGATATCCGTGAAGAACCTCTCGACGACATGGTGCCTTTTCCTGGTCAGTCTCGCCTCCCTGAGGCCGGATTCCGTGAGTTTGACACCTTTGTATTTTGCGTACTCCACGAGTCCGTCCTTGGACAGGATCTTGAGCATCTCGCTGACGCTGGCAGGGGAAACTCCCATGAAAGTGGCCAGTTCTGTGGTCTTGGCCACGGTGCCGCCCTCCGTGAGTTTGAGGATTGCGAGCAGATAGTCTTCACGATTTCCCGTTGTCATAGCCCTTGTGTATAGGCGTCAACATATTAAAGGTTAGGTTTGCCTAATTTATATATCCCAGATGTCCGGGGACGGTACTGGAATATGTATATACTAACAAAATGTTAGCACCTCTATGACGGAAGGAGTGCTGGGGATAATCGCATGTCCCATGCTCGAGGACGAACTCGTCTACGGGCTGTCCGGAGACCCCGAACCCAAAAACATCTTCGTGATGGAGAACGAACACTGCGGAAGCCTCAGGGAGAAACTGGAGAGGAAAAACCTCCCCTATACCATGGTCACCGACAATGAGGTGTACAACGGGGCCGTTCCCATGGAAGGCTTCTCCGTACTCATCAAAATGAACAATCTGGCACTTCACGCCGAACCGAAAGATCTGAAGGAATTCATAGAGAATGAGATCAGGGAGATGGATCCCTTCGTGGACGCCTTCGGACTCTACTACGGGCTGTGCGGAAACTACGGCTGGGACATCACCGCGTGGGCGGAGAGGAACGGATTGAAACCCGCGGAGATGTTCCGCGACGGCACCGGCAGGGTCTGCGACGACTGCGTCGGAGTCGCCGTCGGCGGAGGGGAGAGGTACACCGACCTCGTCAAAACCTACACCGGGATGTTCTACGTGATCCCCGCCATAGCCCACAACTGGAGACCGTTCATAAGCGCCGGGGATACGGCGAAGGCGCTCGCCAGCATGGACGGGGAGATGCTGGCGGAATTGGGTATCAGCGACGGGGACAGCTACATAAAATGGATGTTCACCGTCTGCGGGTACAAGAACATGGTCAAGATGGATACGGGGCTCGAACCCGACCGGAAGGAATTCGACAGGGAATTCGACAGTCTGTGCGAGATCATGGAACTGAAACCCATAACCATCGCCGACGGATGGATGACTATGCAGCCTGCGGAGGACATCTACAGACGCTGCAAGGATATGCTCCGGAAGACGGAGCGAATTTCTCAGAAACAATGAGAATCCCGGCGGGCCCCTCGGAAGGGGGGCCCGTCCCCGGGATCAGGGAACGAGTTTGTGGTATTCGTAGGCGGGTTCGCCTGCGTTGAAACAGAACTGGATTGTATCGAATCCGTGCTTGAACTCGGTGACGTCCTTCTTCACGGATGCGGGGTCCTCCTTCTTCACGACGACCCTTGCGATGAACTCGGCGACCTCGTCCATCTCGTTCTCCTTCATACCCAGACGGGTCATCTCCTGCGTACCGAGCCTGAGGCCGGAGGGGTTGACGGAGCTGGTGTCGGAAGGCAGCATGTTCTTGTTGCAGATGATGTTCGCATCCTCCAGGAGCTTCGCGCACGCCTTCCCCTTCCCGAATTCGGTTACGTCGAGGGCGATCGCGTGGGACCTGGTGAATCCGAGGTTCTCACAGAGGACAGGGATACCTCTCTCGTAGAGGGCCTGTCCCAGTGCGCGTGAGTTCTTGCAGGCCTGCGCCGCGTATTCCTTACCGAAGACGTCCATCTCCGCCAGGGTGATGGCGAGGGCCGCCATGGCGTGGAGGTGGTGGGAGGAGGTCACGCCGGGGAACACCGCATGCTGGATCTTCTTCGTGTTCTCCTCGGAGAGTCCGTTCCCGAGGACGATACCGTGGTTCGGTCCGGGGAAGGTCTTGTGGGTGGATGCGGAGACGATGTCGACACCGTCCTCGAAGGGCTTCTGGAACTGTCCTCCGGCGATAAGTCCGAGGACGTGGGCGCAGTCCTCCCATACGAGGCATCCGACCTCGTTGAAGGTGTCCTCCAGCTCCTTTATCGGCGGGGGGAACAGGAAGACGGAGAGACCGAACTGGGCGACCTTGGGCTTCACTTCCCTCAGGAGTTTCGCGGTCCCGTCCACGTCGAGGTTCATGTTGTCGAGTTTCCAGGGGTAGTTGACGGATTTGACGCCCCTCTGACCGAACGCCCCGAACTCGCAGGTGGAGATGTGGGCCCCCTGGTCGAGGGCGCAGGTGGTGATGGTGTCGCCGGGCTGCGCGTAGGCGAAGAGGACGGCCATGTTGGCGACGGTCCCGGAGATGGGCCTGACATCGGCGAAGTCGCAGTTGAAGACCTTCTTCGAGAGATCCACAGCCCTCTGCTCCACCTTGTCCACGTATATGTTGCCCTGATAGTAGCGTTTCCCGATGAGTCCCTCGGCGTACCTGTCGGCGAAGTCGGAGATGAGCATCTCCTTGGCCAGCGGGGACATGAGGTTCTCGGAGGCGATCATGGGTATGCAGTCGTTGAACCAGCGGTTGTGTTCCATGACCTGGTCCCTGATGTACTGAGCGTCCTCTTTAGACATATTCCTCTGAAAAACGGTACTGAATATATAATGTGCTACGGGACAGCGTCTACCAAAATAGTAGTAGTTACCCAGATATTATTTTATACTCCCGTATACGAAGGCCCCAGGAAGTAGAATCCATGAGCATCGAGAAAGCGCTTGACGCCATCCGCAGCGGTCAGATCATTCTTATCTACGATTTCGACGACAGGGAGAAGGAGAGCGACATGACGGCCGCCTCGCAGTTCGTCACCTACGAGACCGTCGGCAGGATGAGGAAGGATGCGGGGGGACTCCTCTGCACCACCGTCCCCTACAGGCTCGCGAAGGCCGTGGGCCTCCCGTACCTGTCCGATGTCTTCTGGGATGCCAGGGAGAAATACCCCGTCCTCGGACTCATGGCGCCCACCGACATCCCCTATGACAACACGAAGTCGTCGTTCGGGGTCACGATCAACCACAGGGACACCTACACCGGCATCCCCGACCGCGACAGGGCCCTCACCATCAGCAAGTTCGCGGAGACCGTCTTCGCGGAGAAGGCGCCGGAGGAGATCGCGAAGGACCTCGGGAGGTCCTTCCGCGCACCCGGGCACGTCCACCTCCTGAACTCGTCCGAGCACATCCTCAGCAACAGACACGGCCACACGGAACTCTCCACCGCCATGATGTACATGGCGGGCGTGCTCCCCAGCGCCACCATCTGCGAGATGATGGGCGACGACGGGCGCTCCGAGAAGAAAGAGAACTGCATCGAATACGCCGAGAAGCACGGAATGCCCTTCGTCACGGGGGATGAGGTCGTCTCCGCATGGAACGACTTCAAGAAGGCGCATCCCGAACTGGACGTGTAAACCATGACCAGGGTGATGGCCTCCGGGGTGTTCGACATAATCCACCCCGGCCACATATCATATCTGACGCAGGCCAAGGCCTACGGGGACGAACTGACCGTCGTGGTGGCCAGCGACGAGACCGTCAGACGGGAGAAGCACGAGCCCATCACCCCCGACTACATGCGTGCGAAGATCGTCGGCTCCCTCAAACCCGTCGACAGGGCGGTGGTGGGACACGACGCCGGGAGCATCTTCGACATCGTGAAGGAGATCTCGCCCGATGTGATCGTCCTCGGTTTCGACCAGCATTTCGACGAGAAGAAGCTGGAAAACGACCTGAGGGAACACGGACTCGGAAACGTGAGGGTCGTGAGGGCCACCGAGACGGCCGACGACCTGAATGCGACACGCCGCATAGTCGAGAAGATAAGGAGCATGGGAGGCACATCATGAAGATCATAGGCATCGCGGACACCACGTTCGCGAGGTACGACATGGGGAAGGCCGCCATCGACGAGCTCGAGAGGACCGGCACGGGATTCAGGATCATCAGGGTGACCGTACCCGGGATGAAGGACCTGCCGGTGGCCTGCAAGAAACTCATTGAGGAACAGCACTGCGACATCTGTATGGCGCTCGGGATGCCCGGCCCCATGCCCAAGGACAAGATGTGCGCAGACGAGGCGTCCAACGGCCTCATAAGGGCCCAGCTGATGACCAATACCCACATCATCGAGGTCTTCGTCCACGAGGACGAGGCCAAGGACGATTCGGAACTGGCGTGGCTGGCGGACAGGCGTGCAAGGGAGCACGCGGTAAACGTTTACGACCTGCTCTTCAGACCGGAGAGGCTGACCCGGAGGGCCGGCACCGGGCTGAGGCAGGGATTCGCGGACAAAGGTCCGGTATACAGAAAGTAAGGAGGATTTGAAATGAAAGCATACAAGATCGGAGCCGTTGTGGCGGAATTCAACTACGAAGTGACCCTGCTGATGCTCGAGAGGGCCAAGGCTGAGGCCGAATTCCTCGGAGTCGAGATAACCAAGGTCGTCAAGGTGCCCGGGGTGTTCGACATGCCCCTCGCCATCAAGAAACTCCTCGAATGCGGAGACGTCGATGCGGTGATCACCCTCGGCGCCGTCATCAAGGGAGAGACCAAGCACGACGAGGTCATCATCGCCCAGGCCGCCCGTAAGATCACTGATCTGGCACTCGACTACGACAAGCCCGTCGCACTCGGGATTACCGGTCCCGACATGACCGAACTCCAGGCCGTAGACAGGATCGAGAAGGGCCGCGATGCGGTCGATGCGGTCGTCAAGATGCTTCAGAGACTGGAGAAGATCTGAAACTTTTCAGACCGGCGGGAGGACATCCCGCCGGCACCCTTTTTCAAAAGACCCAGATGTCGATTTTTTCGGCGGCATCCGTGGTACTGCCCCCATCCCTCCCGGAGAAACGGATCCGAGTCACATTGTAATAGTTCCAGGCAGATACACCGCTGGATATGATCATATATCAGAACACCAAGGACGGGTTCATAGAGGACGTCTTCGGGGGCGTCCTCGAAGAGAAGATCGAAGATGTGATCGAGAACCGCTTCGGACGCCGCACCCCCCAATCCGAGATGCGTGCATGGACGAATTCCCTCACATACATGGGAGGTCTCCTCTCATCCTGCGCCGTGCCGGGGGATGCGGGCGTCGCAGTGGAGTACAACATCCCGTACACCTCCAAACGCGTCGACATGATAGTGTCGGGGTTCGGACCGGACGGGAGGAACTCCGCGGTCATAATCGAACTGAAACAGTGGGAGTCGGCCGAAGCCGTCCCCGGGAAGGATGGTATCGTCCGCACGTTCATCAACGGGGGCGAGCACGAGACCACCCATCCCTCCTACCAGGCGTGGTCGTACGCCGCCGCCATCGCGGACTTCAACGCCGACGTGCAAGACAGGGACGTCCTCCTGAAGCCCTGCGCCTGCCTGCACAACTATGCGGTCCGCGACCCGGAACCCCTCATGGATCCGATGTATGATCCGTATACGGAAGCGGCACCCGTCTTCGCAAAACACGACGGAAACAGACTGAGAAGATTCCTGGAGAGCATCATCCGCAGGGGGGACCGTCTCGAGACGGTGTTCCTGATGGACAGAGGGAAACTGAGACCTTCGAAATCCCTGCAGGACGTCCTCGCATCGATGATGAAGGGCAACCGCGAATTCATCATGCTGGATACCCAGAAGACCGTTTTCGAGGAGATCCTGGACTCCGTCAGGAAGGTGCAGAAGGGCGGGAGGAAGAGGACCGTCATCGTGAAGGGGGGACCCGGGACCGGGAAGACGGTACTTGCGATGAACCTCCTGGCGGAGATCACGGCCGAAGGTTCCTCCGCCGCATACGTCTCCAAGAACTCCGCCCCGCGCAGCGTCTACAACCGGAAACTCAAAGGCAGTATGAAGAAGAGCCGCGTGGACACCCTGTTCAGAGGTTCCGGCGGATTCACAGACTGTCCGGAAGATGCCTTCGACGTCCTTCTGGTGGACGAGGCCCACAGGCTCAACGAGAAGAGCGGCCTGTTCTCCAACCTGGGGGAGAACCAGGTGATGGAACTCATCCGTTCCGCCCGCCTCTCGGTGTTCTTCATCGACGAGGACCAGAGGGTCACCCTGAAGGACGTGGGGTCGGAGGATGAGATCCGCAGGTTCGCAAAGGCTTTCGGATCGGAGGTGACGGAAACGGAACTGGATTCCCAGTTCAGATGCTCCGGGTCCGACGGATACCTCGAATGGATCGACCACACGCTGCAGATCAGGGAGACCGCATCGTTCGATCTGCCGGAGTCCTTCGATTACGACTTCCGCGTGTTCGACGACCCCTGTCTCCTCAGGGAAGCGATAAAGGAGAAGAACAAGACCGATGACAGATCGAGGGTGGTGGCGGGATACTGCTGGAATTGGATAAAAGAAGGGAAGAACGACCCGGATGTGTACGACATAACCATCCCCGAATACGGATTCGGGATGAGCTGGAACCTCAGTTCGACGGACACGTGGGCCGTGGACCCGGGATCCGTGGAACAGGCCGGGTGCGTACATACGTGCCAGGGGCTGGAATTCGATTACGTAGGCGTGATAATCGGACCCGACATGGGGTTCGAATCCGGGAGGATCGTCACCGATGCGTCGGAACGCGCAAGGACGGATCAGTCTCTGAACGGTCTCAAATCCAAATACGGCAGAGCGGAGCAGGCTGCCGTTGCGGACCGGATCATCAAGAACACCTACCGCGTTCTCATGACCCGCGGTATGAAGGGATGTTACGTGTACTGCACCGACAGGAACCTCTCCGAATATCTGAAGAAAATGAGTTCCAAGGGCATAAGGTGAGGATTCCAAAGATCTGGAATCTCATGATGAACGGGATTGTTTGACCCCGGGACACCCGATGAAGAGTGTCCCGCGGGCCCTTGCGCCGCCGGACGGCCCCCTTACGGGGGCCGAGTCGGCTCTTATTCGGATGTACTAGACACGGACTTCGTGAACAAGTGATTGACAGTCTCTGTTGATGGATAATGATTATGGTCACGGGAGAGGAGAGACAGTGGCCATGCCACTGTCTCTCCTCTCCCGTGACCGCGTTTTTGCCTCCTGCGGGGCCTCCGTC
>CAVIJO010000015.1:0-23259 GCA_963643445.1 Candidatus Methanomethylophilaceae archaeon | reverse complement strand
TATTCGGAGCCAACTTTTAGATACCCCTTATGGGATATCTATTGTGATCTTGATCCAAAGGATCCTGATCACAATCCGGAGACCGTGTCCCCGGCGTTCGATGTTAATCGAAACGATTTACCACCTCCCGCCGGGCGGTACCGGCACACCGTTGGGTAGAAGTCCGGTGTGCCGGACTCCCCGCCTTTCGGCATTATGCACCACTTGCACATCTTCTGATAAAACCCTGCCACTGCATGTAGCAACGTAGCGGTCATAATGGCATCGATGTCAGATTCCGATGTGTCTGGCACATTCTTTCTGACCACGATTCAGGCTGTGGGTGCGGTCCTATTCCTGCCGTCTGCCATGTCGTACCAGCGCCCGGCCTCCTCATGGTCGACGTCCACTCCGTCCCCGGTCTCATACATGTCTCCGAGGAGGATCTGTGCGCCCCTGTGCCCGTTGATGGCTGCGGAGGAGAGCCACTTCACGCTCTGTTTCCGATCCGCTTCCACCCCTGCGCCGTTCTTATACAGCTGACCGAGGATGAACATAGCCTCCACATTGCCGTTTTTGGCCGACTGGCACATCAGTTCGAAGGTCTTGGGGAGATCTCTTCCGACCCCGTTCCCGTCGAGGTACAGGAGTCCGAGGGCATACTGCGCACGCGGGTCCCCGTGTTCCGCCGGTTTCTCGAAAAGTTCGGCGGCCTTCGCCGGATCGGGTTCGGTCCCGTATCCGCGGACATATATCTTGCCGAGGAAATACATCGCGTTGAGGTTCCCTTTCCCGCTGGCACTCTCGAGCCAGCTGCGGGCGAGACGGAAGTCGCGGGATATGCCCTGACCTCTGGCATAGACGAGACCCAGATAGAATTCCGCCTCGTCGTCGCCCCTGGAGGCGTACGAGGACAGAATGGACATGGCCGCCCCGTAGTTGTTTTCGTCCCTGGTGCGGATGACGAACTTCGCCCACTCGAGCGAGTCCATGCATCCTTCCGGACCTCCGTTCATCCCTGTTGCTAACCGGGACTGAATATAAATCGGTTGCTGGGATATCCGGCCTCCGTACCCCGTCTGAAACATAGAATAAAATATCGAGAGGGGCGTAGAGTGCGAAAATGACCGCCGATACCGATACCGCCGCCGAAAGTCCAGCCTCCGAGATACGCCGCCTTATGAGGGCATCTGATTTGAAGAAGGCCTGTGCCGCGGCGGAGGACCTCGCGGGGAAGGATGCGGATGCGGCCTACCTCCTGGGTCTTTTCAGATATGTCGGGAAGGGGACGCAGACGGACAGGAAGGCCGCTGAGGAGGAGTTCGGCATCGCGGCCGGAATGGGTTCCGCCGAGGCTGCAATCGTGGCGGAGGAGATCTCCCGCAATCCGGAGGATGTTCAGGAGAAGCTGATGGACCTCCGTTTTCGCGCCGAGTGCGGGGACCTCGGGGCCTGCAGGGAGATATTTCCCCTGTACGACACCGGGAAGAACGCCGACGGCACGAAAGGTCCGGCCAGGAAGAATCACGCCGAAGCCGTCAGACTCTACATGTCCTGCGCTGATGCGGGCGATGCGGACGCACAGAACACCATCGGGTACATGTACCTCATGGGTAAGGGCATCCCCAAGAACAGGGAGCTGGCCGTGAAACTCCTCACGGAGGCATGGAAGAACGGATCCTCGCAGGCTGCGTATCGTCTGGCGTACATGTATGATTCCGGTCAGGATTTCAATGATCCCGATCTCGACAGGGCGTACGACTGGTACACCCGCGCGGCCGATATGGGCAACCCGGATGCGGAATTCGCCCTCGCGGGTATCATGTTCATGCAGGACGGCCCCTACTCCGACCAGGCCCGCGGGAACGAACTCCTTCTGAAGGCGGCCGACAGCGGTCAGCACGAGGCGGAGGAGCAGGCCGGTATGATGTATGCCTACGGGGGCGGAGGTCTGAAGAGGGACCCGGCGAAGGCCGTGAAATATCTGGAGGCCGCCTGCGAAGGCGGGGTCCAGCAGGCCATGACCAGTTACGCCAATATGTGCTTCGAGGGGCAGGCGGTTCCCCGCGACCTGGCGAAGGCCGCCAAGTGGTTCAGGGCCGCCGCGGACAACTGCGACGGGATGGCCCAGTACGCCCTCGGCTGCATGTACGGCAACGGATATTATTTCGAACAGGACGACGCGAAGGCCGCGGAATGGTTCAGGGAGGCCGCCGAGGGCGGCGAGCCCAACGCACAGTACGCCCTCGGATGCTTCTGTTACGAGGGCAGAGGCGTGGCGAAGGATACGAAGAAGGCCGCCGCATGGTTCCAGGAGGCCGCCGAACAGGGCCACCCCGGAGCCATGTCGTTCCTGGGCATGTTCAAGATCACCGGGAAGGATACGGAGCAGGACATCCCGGAGGGACTGCGTCTCCTGAAGGAGGCCGCCGGCAGCGGATATCCGGAGGCCCAGTTCTACCTCGGGAAACTGTACGCCGAGGGCGAGTACGTGAAACAGGACCTCGTCCTCGCCAGGAAGATGCTCACGGCCGCCGCCGAACAGGGCGACCCCGACGCATCCGTGATGCTGAGACAGCTGAAGAAGATGAAGAAGAGGTCCTGAGCGGACCCGGAACGGGATGACATGGATGCCAAGATAATGAAGGCCGCCAGGGAAGGCAACATCTACGCCATGCTGTCCGTCGCATACATCTATCAGAAGGGGAAGGGAGAGGAACAGGATCCGGAGGCGGCGGTCGCCTGGTACACGAAGTCCGCCGGAGCGGGTTGTTCCCGCGCCAAATGGGAACTGGCGAAGATGTACCGTTTCTCCGAGGTCCCCGACCCCGACCGCACCGAATACATACATTGGCTGAAGGAGGCGGCGGAGGCAGGGATACCGGAGGCCCAGAGGGAACTCTCCTCCAGATACTTCTACGGCAGCATCCTGCCCAAGGACATGGGCGAGGCGATCCGCTGGATCAGATGCGCGGCCGAAGGGAACGACCCCCTGTCCGAGTTCAGGTACGCATACGTGCTCGAGAAAGGCGTCGCCGAGAGCAGCGATCCCGATGCGGCGGCCGCCATGTACGGGAAGTTCGCCGCATCCGCAGATGCCGATCTCTTCTTCAGGATCGGTCAGGATTTCGAATTCGGCCTGGAGGGGTGCGCAGAGGATTCCGGGAGGGCATGCGAGTACTACCGCATGGGTGCCCGCATGGGCCATGACCGGTGCTATTTCAGTCTGACCCGCGTCATGGCCGCCATGGACGGCGGGAAGAAGGACACACTCATCGAAAGGAGGAATCTCCTTTTCCAGACGCCCGTCGCCCGGGAGGCGGAGATATGCAGGCTGACCCTCGCCGAGGCGGATGCCCTGATGGACGGGGAATCCTACGACAAGGCCGTGGAGAAGTACAGGGAGTCCGCCGATCTCGGGAACACCGATGCGATGTTCATGCTGGCTATGTTGTATCACGACGGCGGGATAGTCAGGAGGAACGACCATCTCGCATTCGAATACCTGACGAAGGCATCCCTCGGAGGCTCCTGCGATGCGCAGCTGTTCCTGGGACGCAGTTACGAATCCGGCCGCGGGAAGGATAAGAACATCGAAGAGGCGATCAGGTATTTCGCCATGGCCGCGGCCGGCGGGAACATGATCGGATACTATTACCTCAGCAAATATATGCCCCGCCCCGAACTCTACGTCAGGAGCACCCAGAGGATCGTGAGGTAATGGGACTCAGGGAGGTCATGGACAGAGCGTCGGGGGGCGACCCGCGTGCGCAGAACGCCCTGGGCTACTATTATTACAAGGGCGACGGCGGGGCCGACAGGGATCTGGAGAGGGCATTCATATGGTTCAACATGGCCGCCGACGCAGGGGATCCGGAGGGCGAATGCAACGCCGCATACATGTATGTCCACGCCGAAGGGACCAACGCCGATCTGGAGGAGGCGCTGCGCCTCTACACGGATTCCGCGTCCAAGGGATATGTGCAGGCGATGTTCAATCTGGCACATATGTATTCGGACGGTCTCGGGGTGGAGCAGGACTGGCAGAAGGCCATAGAATGGTACACCAAGGCCATGGACGGCGGCAGCGTGCTGGCGTGTTACCGTCTCGGCGTGATATACGAGGAAGGGCGCGGCACCGAGGCCGACCTCCCGAAGGCGGTGTCATTCTACAGAAGGTGCACGGAGACCGGTTACGGCAGAGCCCTCGTGCGTCTGGGTATCATGACTCTGGAGGGGCGCGGCACGGCGAAGGATCCCGCTGCCGCGTCGAAACTGTTCCTGAAAGCGTCGGAGTCGTCCGACGCGGACGCATACCTGTGGCTGGGGAAGATGTCCCTCTCCGGGGAGGGCATGGTCAAAAGTGTCTCCAACGCCCGCAGGTGGCTCTCGAAAGCATCTGTCAGGGGAAGCGCCGAGGCGAAGGAACTCCTGGCGGCGCTTCCCCCCAGATGATCAGACTTCCAGTCCCATCACGTTCATCCCGTTCTCGTCCCTGCAGAGACGCATGAACCCGGCCTTCTCGTATCCGCACACGCGTCTGTCGTCGCATCTGGCGGTCACCGAACAGGATCCGACGGCCTTCCCGCATTCCGAGAACAGCTGGCCCGCGCTCCTTATGAGGGCTTCCTCCAGTTCGGCTGGGCCGCCCGCGCTCATGCGGTGTATGGTGTACGCGGGATGGTCGAAGGAGAATCCGTCGGCCGCCAGGACCGTGAAGAATCCGATCATGCGGCCGCATTCCGAGTCGACCGCGAGATAGGTCCTGGAGGTGTTCTCGGCCTCCCCCTTCAGGGCTTCCATCTCCAGGAACCTGTATCCCTCCGGGTCGCCGCATTCTCCGTAGGACGAAATCAGGCGTTCCGCCCTGCCGCCGTCGGCCATGGCGTCGCGCAGTCTCACGATCACGCCGTTCATCTGCAGTCGCCCTCCTCGAGGTACTTCCTGCCTTTGGCGAGGAGTACGAACAGGTCCCTTCCGTCGGCGCAGGGGCCGGGGGACGTTTTTCCGGGTGTTCCGCTTCCGCGGATACGTTCAGTTCTGTTTTTCTTTCCACATCTCATACTATCCCTCGGAGATAACATTTCTTCGGGGGGTTTTTTAAAGTGAATACTGCAGTTAGCAGGGGGCCGACCGGCGTTTCCTGTGGAAATCCCGCAAATCAGGTATATATGTCTTAGACATTGGCGGACCATTCAGAGGCCCTTCTATGAGGATGAACAACTATCAGATGGAGGCGGTGCTGCGCGAGCTCTCCGTCATCAAGGAGAAGAGCGAGTTCTACAGGAAGAAATTCGCAGACGTCGATCTTTCGAAGATCCGTACGCAGGAGGATTTCGAGACCCTGCCGTTCACCGACAAGGGAGACCTCCGCGGAGCGTATCCGCTGGGTCTCGCCGCCGTTCCGGAGAAGGAGATCGTCAGGATCCATTCCTCCTCGGGGACCACTGGCACCCCCGTGGTCATCCCCTACACGAAGAAGGACGTCGAAGACTGGGCCACGATGTTCGAGAGGTGCTACAAGATGGCCGGCCTCACCAGCGCCGACAGGATACAGATCACACCCGGATACGGTCTGTGGACTGCCGGGATAGGGTTCCAGGCCGGGGCGGAGAAGCTCGGCGCGATGGCGATCCCCATGGGCCCGGGGAACACCGAGAAGCAGCTGAAGATGATGCAGGACCTGAAGTCCACGGCCCTGTGCGCCACCTCCTCGTACGCGCTCCTTCTGGCCGAGAGCATCGCGAAACACGGGATAAAGGATAAGATCTGCCTCAGGAAGGGCATCATCGGTTCCGAGAGATGGGGGGACAAGATGCGTCAGAGGATCGCCGACGAACTCGGGGTGGAGCTTTACGATATCTACGGTCTCACCGAGATCTACGGGCCCGGCATAGGCATCAGCTGCAGTTACAAGAACGGAATCCACCTGTGGGACGATTACCTCTATTTCGAGGTGATCGATCCCGTGACCCTGAAACCCGTGCCCGACGGGACCGTCGGGGAACTGGTGATCACGACCCTCTGCAAGGAGGGTGCGCCCCTCATAAGGTACAGGACCCACGATCTCACGAGGATCATGACAGGGGCATGCCCCTGCGGTTCCAGGTTCCCGAGGATAGACATCATCACCGGCAGGACCGACGACATGGTGAAGGTGAAGGGGGTCAACATGTTCCCGGCGCAGTTCGACGAGGTCCTGGCGGCCATACCCGATGCCAGCAGCGAATACCAGGTGATGATCGACCATCTCGACGGGAAGGACATCCTCACGCTGTTCTTCGAGACGTCCGCACCCGAGACGGAGTGGGCGCGGATAGAGTCGCAGGTCGCCGAGAAGTTCAGGGAGGTCGTCGGACCTGCCATCAACCCGAAGGCTGTGAAGGTCGGGGACCTGCCGAGAAGCGAGAAGAAGACCAGCAGGATCTTCGACAACAGATACTGATCCCGAATATCTGGCACATATGTGCGGGAGGAGCGTTCAGCTCTTCCCGCCGGCCATGACGAGATATGCCAGCAGGGCTTCCAGCTGGATCCTCTCGTTGCTGCCTTCCACGAGACGGAATTCGATCTCGCCGATCTTGTCCACCAGCCTCACCTTGTCCCGGGTCTCCAGGGGGAGGGTGAAAACCGCCGAGTGGATCTGGCGGATGACGTCCTGGCCGGAGAGGCCGTATTCTATCATCACGCGGTCGAGTCTGTTCCTGGAACCCACGAAGTCGCCGTTGAGTGCGACGGTGAGGATCTCCTGGACTTCCTCCTCGTTGGCGGTTCCCGAGACCTTGGATACGATGTCGGCGGTGACGGTGTCTCCGACGGATGCGGAGGTCTGGAGGGTGTTGACGGCCCTTCTCATGTCTCCTCTGGCTATGTAGACCAGGGAGTCCAGGGCATCTTCCTCCACGTCGAGGTTCTCCGCCGCCGCGATCTTCCCGAGGAATTCGCGGATGTCTTCGTCGCTCAGGGGACGGAACCTGAAGACGGCGCACCTGGACTGTATCGGATCGATGATTTTGGACGAGTAGTTGCAGGAAAGGATGAAACGGCAGGTGCGGGAGTACTTCTCCATGGTCCTCCTGAGGGCGCCCTGAGCCTCGTTGGTGAGCGCATCCGCCTCGTCCAGGAAGATGATCTTGAATTCCGCACCCTCGACGGGGGCGGTCCTGGCGAAATCCTTTATCTTCCCCCTGACGGTCTCGATACCCCTGTCGTCGGAGGCGTTGAGCTCTATGAAATTGCCCTTCCAGCCGTCTCCGAACATGCCCCTTGCCAGTGCGAGGGAGCAGGTGGTCTTCCCAGTGCCGGGGGATCCCGCGAACATGAGATGGGACATGTTTTTCGCCTCGACGTATCCTTTCAGCCTTTTGGTCACGTCCTTCTGACCGATGACGTCGTCGAGGGACTTGGGTCTGTATTTCTCCGTCCAAATCTCGTTCATGGGAAACATTACTGCGATGGCGTCCGTATAAAATAAACTGTCGCAGGGACGGGGTGAGGTCCGGAATATATGGGAACGCAATGTGCCAGATGTGCGGAAACGGTGCATCGGGAACGGGTGTCCGCCGGCAGGTGCGGATCCGGTTCCGCCCATGCGGGACCGCAGGGGGTACCCCGCTGTCCCTCAGGGAATCATCCGTTAACCTTGGGTCATGCGTGTTGCCACCGTAACGGTTCCGACAGTTTGTGTCTCAAATCGGACAATACCTTTTTTAATGTGTTTCCTGTGAGGCGTCTCTTACAGAACAAGGAGCAGTCCAAATGTCCTACAGAGTGGGTATCATCGGCGGGACCGGGTACACCGGAAGCGAACTTTCCCGTCTGCTTTGCAGACATCCGGATATAGAACTCGCGGCGCTCACGTCGCGTTCGAACGCAGGTAAGGACGTCGCATCCGTCCACGGGTTCCTCAGGGGATACACCGACATCAGGTTCACCGAGAAGATCTCCGATACGCCGGACCTCGACTTCGTCATGGTGGCCACTCCCTACGGCGTCGCGATGGAGGAGGTCCCCGCCCTCCGCGAGAGAGGTATCAAGTGCATCGACCTCTCCGGGGACTACCGCCTGAAGAACGCCGCCCTCTACAAGAAATGGTACGGGAAGGACCACACGGACCCCGAGGGCCTGAAGGACGCCGTCTTCGGACAGCCCGAGCTCTTCAGGGACAGGATCAGGGGCGCGGACCTCGTCGCCAACCCCGGCTGCTACGCCACGTCCGCCATACTGGCCATCGCCCCGCTCATGAAATCGGGACTGGTCTGCGGGGATGTGTTCGTGGACGGGAAGAGCGGCACCTCCGGCGCCGGGATGACCCCCTCCGCCCGTCTCCACCACCCCACATGCGGCGAATCCGTGATCCCCTACAAGGTAGGGGCCCACAGGCATCAGCCGGAGATCGACATGGCGGTGGGGATGTTCGCGGGGAAGATCCCCGACGTGGCGTTCGTGCCGCACCTCATACCCATAGTCAGGGGGATCATCTCCTCCTGTTACTTCAGACTCGCAAAGGATGCGTCGCAGGAGGATGTCGACGCAGTCTACACCAAACAGTACGGGGCCGAGCGCTTCGTGCATTATGTCCCGGAACCCTCGATCCGCGATGTGGTCGGTTCGAACCACGCGCAGGTCGGTTCGAAGGTCCTCGGGGACAGGGCGGTCTCCTTCGGAGTCCTCGACAACCTCGTCAAGGGCGCATCCGGACAGGCCGTGCAGAATATGAACCTCATGCTGGGACTTCCCGAGGCCGACGGCCTCGACTTCCCCGGACTCGGAGTGTGATTAGGAATGGCAGAGATAATCGACGGTGGCATTACAACCCCTCAGGGATTCAAGGCGGCGGGAGTTCACAGCGGAGTCAAGTTCCGCTCCCTCGATCTGGGACTTCTCTATTCGGAGGTCCCCGCGACCGCATTCAAGGCGTTCACTTCCAACAAGGTCAAGGCGGCGCCCGTACAGCTCATGATCAACGACAATTCCCCCAAGCTGTCCGCAGTAGTGGTGAACAGCGGGAACGCGAACGCCCTCACCGGCCGCCGCGGATACGAGGACGCCGAGATGATGCAGAAATCCGTCGCGGCGGAGCTCAACATCGACCCCAAGGAGGTCGGCGTCATGTCCACCGGCCTCATCGGCCGCTTCATGGACATGCACAAGATCAGATACGGCATCTCCAAGGCCGCGAAGCAGCTGGACATGGGAAGGGAGGCGGACGGTCTCATCTGCGAGGCCATCATGACCACCGACACCATCAAGAAGGAGTGCGCGGTCCGCGTCCGCCTCGGCGACGGGACCCTCGTCTACGTCTCCGCGATCTCCAAGGGCAGCGGAATGATCTCGCCCCATCTGAAGGTGCTCCACGGGACCACCCTCACCATGATCACCACCGATGCGGTGCTCACTCCCGCATTCAACGACACGTTCCAGTCGATCCTCGACGACTCCATGAACATGGTCTCCGTGGACGGGGACCAGTCCACCAACGACACCTGCATCATGCTCGCCAACGGGATGGCGGGCGGACAGGCGGCCGACAGGGACCCCGCCTTCATCGAGGCCGTGACCATGATCATGACGAAGATCGCCCGCACCATCGCCATGGACGGCGAGGGTGCCAGCAAGCTCATCACCGTCGAGGTCACCGGTGCGGAGACCAAGGACGATGCCAGGAAGGTCATCAAGACCATCATCAACTCGCCCCTCGTGAAATCCGCCATCTTCGGTTCCGATCCCAACTACGGCCGCATCATGATGGCCCTCGGCAACAGCGGGGCCGCATTCAACCTCGACGAGGTCCACCTGACCATCAAGGGAGGCGACATGGAGGTCCCCATCCTCGATTCCGGGGCGCCCGTGTTCCAGGAGGGGAGGTCCGTGGAGGTCGTCCGCATGGCGATGGACAACAAGGAGGTCATCTTCCAGATGGACCTCGGCGTCGGCGACGAGAGCGCCGTCGGATGGGGCTGCGACCTGACCTACGATTACGTCCGCATCAATGCGGAATATGCATCCTGAGCGGTCGGAATGCGCGATATATATCTTCTCAAATTCGGCGGGAATGCGCTGGACGACAGCGGGATGCAGCGCCTCTGCAGGGAGGTCGCCGCTCTCACGGAGGAGGGCGTCAGCATCGTCATGGTCCACGGCGGCGGACCCGCGATCAGTGCGGAGATGGAACGTCTGGGTATGAAGCCCGTCAAGGTGGCCGGCAAGCGCATCACCGATGCGGCCGGACTCGAGGTCGTGGAGAAGGTCCTCAGGGGCATCAACGCGCAGGTCGTCGGATGCCTGGAGGACGCCGGCGTCAGGGCCGTCGGCATACCCGGTTACTTCGTCAGCGAGTGCAGGAGGGAGGGACCGCAGACCGTCACCGACGGGGGGAAGCAGGTCGACGTCGACTACGGCCTCGTCGGAGAGGTCGTCTCGGTGGACCCGCAGGTCATTTATGACCTAGTGGACGAGAGGATCGTCCCCGTGATCTACCCCGTCGGTTCCGACGGGGAGCAGCATCTCAACGTCAACGCCGATTCCATGGCCGCCGGCATCGCCGCCGGCGTGAAGGTGAGGGAGATGATCGCCATCACCGATGTCCCCGGCATACTGAGGGACGTGCACGACCCCTCATCGAAGATCGACACGGTCACACTGGCACAGATAGACGGCCTGATCGCCGACGGTACCATCTCCGGCGGGATGATCCCCAAGGTGGAGGCCTGCCGCAGGGCCGTGGAGGCCGGGGCGGAGGCGGTCCGCATGGTCAACGGAAAGGACCCGGACAGCATAATCACGGACGTGATCAGGGGCATCCCCCACGGGACCCTCATAATAAGGTGATACCACATGGATTTCGAAACTGTGAAGGAAATCAGCTCGAAGCATCTCTTCCCCAACTACGGCCGTCTCGACCTCGCATTCGAGCGCGGCGAGGGATGCTATCTCTACGACGCCAAGGGAAGACAGTATCTGGATACCGTCGCCGGCATAGCGGTGTGCTCCCTCGGCTACTCCCACCCCGACTGGGTGAAGGCGATGCGCGACCAGGTGTCACATCTGGTCCACGTCTCCAACCTCTACTACGTGGAGGAGCAGGCGCAGCTGGCACAGCGTCTCGCCAGCATCACCCCCGACCCCATAACCCGCACGCTCTTCGCGAACAGCGGGGCGGAGGCCAACGAGGGCGCCATGAAGACCGCCGTCCGTTACACCGGGAGGCACAAGGTGCTCTCCGCGTACAACGGATTCCACGGGAGGACCTCCGCCGCCCTCGGTGCGACTGCCCAGAAGAAGTACCAGGCGACCTTCGAGCCCCTGATCAACGAGAAGACGTTCCAGTACTATGATTACAACGACCTCGAGTCCGTGAAGAACCTCATCGACAGGGATACCGCATGCCTCATGGTCGAGGGAATCCAGGGAGAGGGCGGTGTGATCTGCGGGAAGGATGATTTCCTGCACGGGGTCCGCGACCTCTGCACCGACCTCGGCGTCCTGATGGTCGTCGACGAGGTGCAGACCGGGATGGGCAGGACCGGGAAATGGTGGTGCATGGACCATCACGGCATCGTCCCAGACATAATCACATCCGCCAAGGGACTCGCCGCAGGGATGCCCATAGGCGCGGTCATGACCACCGACGAGATCGCATCGGTGATGACGCCCGGCACCCACGGGACCACTTTCGGCGGCAACCCGCTCGTATGTGCCAGCGGATGCGCGGTCATCGACATAATCAACCGCGGGCACATCCTCGACAACGTGTCCTCCGTCGGAGCGGCGTGGAAGAAGGACCTGGAGGTCCTCATGTCCCGCCATCCCGACAGGATAAAGGAAGTCCGCGGCGTCGGATTCATGATCGGCGTCGAACTGGATTCCGAGGAGACCGCATCCGCGGTCAGGAAGTACATGATCGACCGCAGGATCCTCGTGAACGTGGCCCACGGGAAGACCGTCAGGATCATTCCGCCCCTCATTTTCACCATGGAGCAGAAGGACGAGTTCATGAAGGTGTTCTCGTCCGCCTTCGAGTGAGACATAAAGTCCGTCCCGGCGGGTTCCGATACCCGTTCGGGACAGACATAAACCGTTTCATCCCGCTTTTCAACAGTTTGTTCGAGATAGGACATTAATACATCCTACTCATTCCCGCACATATGGCAGAGTCAGTGTCCCGCGAGAGCCTCGCGGAGAGGACAAGGATTTATATCGACGCCCATCCGAGCATCAAGGACTGTGTAGCGAAAGGCCTCATCAACTACTCCTCGCTGGCACGTCTCATCATGAAGGATCTCGAGGTGGGGAACGAGGAGGCGGTCATGATCGCCTGCAGGCGCTACGCCTCCAAACTCAACGTCACCACCGACCATGAACTGGCGATCCTTGCGGTCCTGAAGGACAGCAGGCTCGAGATGAGGACCAAGACCTGCATCGTCACGGCCAAGAACGACTGGACCGTCCTCCACAAGATGGACAACCTCTTCAAGGACCTCTGGAACGAGAACTCCATCATGCAGTGCGTGCAGTCCGCCTCCGCGGTCACCATCATCGCCGACCGCATGCTGAAGGAGAGGATCACCGACACCGTCGGCAGGTTCAACATCATCAAGGTGAGGGAGAACCTGGTGGAGATCGTCGTGAAATCCCCCGAGAAGATCGTCGACACCGCCGGAGTCATCGCATACCTGATAACCAACCTTTCCGACGCCGGCATCAACATCGAGGAGACCGTCTCCTGCCACACCGACACGATCTTCATCGTCAACGAGCCCGACATGATCAACGCCTACTCCGTGCTCACCAAGTGTATCCAGTCGGCGGAAGAGACCATCGGCAAGAACTGAACCGCCTTCCTTTTCCCGCCCTCCCTCCGGGGAGGGCTTTCTTTCAAATACTTGGACACCTACCCCCGGGTCATTCAGGTCTTCTTTTCCGGAGACCTTCCGAAGGTATCCGAAAATGACCTCTTTCGAAGAACTCGGGGTCTCCCCCGAGATAGCAAAGGCCGCCGCGGACATGGGGTGGGCGGAGCCCACCCCCGTCCAGACGGAGGCCGTCCCCGCCGGCCTCGCGGGGAGGGACCTCATCGCCAAGGCCCAGACGGGGACCGGCAAGACCGGCGCCTACTCCATGATAGCACTGACCAGATGCGCCCCGGGGATCGGTTCCCCGTCCGTCCTCGTCATCACCCCCACCAGGGAACTGGCCATGCAGGTGGATACCGAGATGAGGAAACTCTCCAAGAGGTCGGGCCACTGCTGCATCCCCGTCTACGGAGGCGCCGACATGCGCAGGCAGTCCGACGACATCCGCAGGGGTGCCGACGCCGTCGTCGGGACCCCCGGCCGCCTGAGGGACATGTGCGAGAGGGGGATCCTCGTCCTCGACAGAGTCTCGGAAGTCGTCATCGACGAGGCCGACCGCATGATGGAGATGGGGTTCGAGGAGGATCTCGGCGCCGTCCTGAGCCATGTGCCGAAGGAGAGGCACACCATGATGTTCAGCGCCACTATGACCCGCGCCGTGGAGAGGCTGGAGAAGGCCATGCTCCGGGATCCCGCCGTGGTGGACGCCTCCGAGGGGAACGCCGTCACCGGTCTCACCGGCCAGTACCTCGTCAGGTGCCGGAGGGAGGAGAAGAAGGAGGTCCTGAAGGAGATCCTCTCCCGCGGGAACCCCAAGGCCATAGTGTTCTGCGCCACCAAGACCATGGTGGACGACCTGTTCCAGGATATGAGGGACGTTTTCAGGACCGGGACCCTCCACGGCGACATGCCGCAGTCCCTCAGGGAGAGGGTCATAAGGAACTTCAGGGACAACAGGGTCCTGATCCTCATCGCCACCGACGTGGCGGCCAGGGGTCTGGACGTCGGCGACGTGGACCTGGTGGTCAACTACGACGCCCCCTCGAGGACGGAATCCTACATCCACAGGATCGGGAGGACCGGCCGCGCCGGGAAGGAGGGCGTCGCCGTGACCCTCGCCACCAAGAGGGACATGGGTTCCGTACGCGAGTACGAGGACGAGATCGGCGTGAGGATAAGGACCGCCGACCCGGAGGATCTCGGTCCCTTCGACACCCCCCACGAGCCCGTAAGGAGGCCGCGCCCCGTATCCGAGCGCCCCCGCCCGGGGAAGACACCCCGGAAGAAGGAGCCCCGTCAGGCCCGCAGGGCCTCCGACGACCGCACCGTGGTGGAGATCAACCTCGGCAGGGACGACGGCATCAACAGGACCCAGCTGGCGGACCTCGTCAGGAAGAGGGCCGGCCTCGGGGAGGCGGACGTGGGGAAGATCGGACTCGGACAGTCGTCCTCGTTCGTCGAGGTCCCCGCGGACGCGGCGGACCTGGTGATAGAATCCGTGGACGGCAGCGTCAGCGGCGGGAAGACCGTGGTCTGCGGGTACGCCCCCGAGAAGAAGAAGTACGGTTCCGACAAGGGTTTATGAACGCATACACGTTCCGCCGGACCGCATAAAAGGGGCTGTTACAAGATGGGACTGTTCGGGAAGAAGGAGCCGCAGCAGGAGCCGCCGAGGGTCGGGAAACCCGTCCTGAAGGACGACGACGGGTGGAGGGCGTGCGTGCAGTACGGCGATATGATGTTCGACGCCGGGGACATACCGTATGCGGTGGATTTCTGGACCGAGGCCGTGGACCGTTTCGACGGTTCCGACAAGGCCTTCGGGAAGATGTGTGCGAACATCGCGGACCGCGTCGTGGACTGCTGCCGGAGGGAATCCGGCAGCGGGGTCGTATGCCCGGTACACCTGGTGGCGAGAATCGAGACGGAGATCGAGATCAAGCTCCCGGAGATCGCGGCCGAGGGGAGCATGACGCAGAGGGTCTTCGACGGACTCGTGTCGAAGATGGCCTCCGGCGGCACGGCCGAGCGCACGGTGATACTGTTCACCAGCGCATGCTTCTGCCAGATCGGTTACATCGGGTCCGTGTGCGACATCAGGGAGGTCCCCGTCAGGTGCGGGGATGTCCTGAGGGGTGCCGATGCGGCGGATGCGGCCATAGATTCCGCCGGGAAGGGCGGACGCGGGATGGACCCCCGCTCCGCCCACCGCTCCGTGATGCTGTACCGGGAGTACTTCTCGGATCTGAGGGACTGCGTGGAGACGGTACTCTCGGGAAGGGGGCAGGACGAGATCGACAGGGCGGTCTCCTACTGGACGGAGCACCGCAGGGAGAGGACGAAGTATCTCTCGGACGCCCTGGGGGAGAAGAGCAGGTACGCCTCGTCCCCGACGAAGTTCGGGAAGAAGGGCCACGGCCGTTCCTGCTATGCGCTTCTGGCAGATTTCGCGGAGGAATATTTCTCCGAACCGTCCCTGTGAGCGGGGCTTCGCAAAAATACAAATAAAGAACAGCGGTACCGAGTCCCAGAGGCGCAACGTCAATGGCGATGAGCAAGAAGCAGCTCGCCAGGAAGGCCAAGTCCAAGAAGGCGGAGGAGGAGAAACTCTCCGCTGCGGCCAACTCCGGCGACGAGGCCGCCAAGGCAAGGCTCGAAAGGCTGCAGAAAAAGAAGAAATGAAACCATTTTACGGGACCCTTCCGGATCCCGGTTCCTTGTAACCGTCCGTATTTCGATCGTGTGTCTGCTACATGGTGCGGTTCGGATCCGTCGTTCGGTTTTCTTATTTATATATTATTGTCAACCCCTCGGTAAATGTCCCCGAATGCTGGAATCCTTTTAAATAACAGAAGATTCTAGTGAGTCCCATAAACGGGATGGGGATGTACCGCCGGTATGCGATATCATCCGAAGCCGTTTGTTAAGGAGGAACACAATATGGATACAATCAATGGGGAGGAGAGCTCTTCCAAAAAGAAGCTCATCGTGCCTATCATTGCATTGATGCTGTGTGCCGTCGCCGTACTCGGCGCGGGATATGCATACACCTCTTCCGTGGCTGTTGAGAATAACTCTGTTGACGGAGGAAACATCTCCGTAGATGTTTCAGAAGGAACCAAATTCCTCGAGGACACTGTCGCAGATGTCGTTTTCACCCAGGAGAAAAAATACACTGCTGCCCAAGACGGCACTGTCACTGATAAGAACGAGACTGTAATCAAGGCCCAGGGCTACGGCGACAAGCCGATCGGCACCGCCGAAGATGGCAAAGTCTACTCCAAGCTCGGAGATGCAAAGATTACGATTACCGGTAAGGGAGTCGGAGCTAAGGTCAGCCTGAATGTGAAGGTATCGCTCACAGGCGGCGATACTGCTTTTGGAACCACCACTACGAAGTTCTCCGATATTGTGGAGAAGATGGTATTCTACGATGCCGCTGATAATTCCAAGGCATTCGAAGTTGTACCGTCAGCAGCCGGTGCGCTTGGAGAGGCTAAGACTCTCGACATCACGGACGGAGTTAACCTTGACAAGACTTACACTGTGTATCTCATAATTAAGGATACTACTCTGACTCCCAGTTCTTCTCCTTCTGGAGACTCGCCCGCCGAGTACGTGGAAGATCTCAAGAACGTCAAGTTTACAGTGGAGTTCACTGTTTCCAACGTTACTGCCTGAATTGCAAACCATTTGTGGCCTTCGGGCCACACCCTTTTTTGTTATGGGTGATGTCAGTTGGATGCGAACGAAGATGATGACGGTCGCAGGAAGAAACTGATAGTGCCCATAATTGTGATTTTCCTGTGTCTTTTCGCCGTAGTCGGCGTGGCATATGCATACAGTTCCGCATTCCAAGTGGACGACAATTCATTGGACAGCGGAAGTCTTACCATAGATTACAAGGTGAATGGAGAGGGTGAGAGGAAAGCGGTCTTCTCGGATAATTCCCCCGATGTGATCTTCTCCGAGATCAAAGTCTATGACAAGTCCGACTGGACTTCCGATACGAAATACAAGTTCTTCGGGGAGACGGATCTCCGCTCCGAACTCGGGAAGATGACCGTCACCGTAGCGAGTACGGATTTCACCCTCGGGGATCTCTCGATGTCGATAACCGTGGCCGATACGGGGGCGCCGATCGGAAAGACATACATACTTTCCGACATCGTCGAGAGCATAACCGTCACCGCAGAACGCAGCGGTTCCGTATTGGGAAGCGCAACGCTGACCATATCCGATATGGGCACATCCGCCGTGAAGACGATTGCTTCGGTCCCCCTCACCGAATCCGGTGAGGACGTGACGTTCAGTCTTTCGCTCAACCTCAAGAATACCGAGCCCAGACATCTCGCCGACGGCGATACGGTCCCGGGCCTGGTTCACGCATTGAAAAGCATCAAATTCTCCGTGACCGCATACATCACCGGGACTTCCTGAAGGCGTACATATGGAACAATACAGCGAAGAGGAGGAACAGGGCGGGAAGAAGTTGCTTGTCATACTCCTTCTTCTGCTTCTCTGCCTCGTGTCCATGTTCGGAGCAGGCTACGTCGTCGCCGAGAAGATCGATGGCGGCGGTTCCGGCGGCGAAGGATATATTCGCATCGAATACGAAGGCACAGGCCCCGTATTCGATTATTCTGACGGAAAGGTGGTCATGTTCACATCTGATAAATCCGGACATTACGACGAAGACGCCGGAAAATACGTGGAGATCTCCCAGGTCAGGGCCCACGCCTACGGAGAACATGCCGATGTGTCCGAGAACAGCGTTCTCCTCGGTTCCGCACACGTCGTCTACGAGGAAGAGGGAGCAACCCTGAAATCCGTCGAGGTATCCGTATCAACCGCAGGCGATGTCATGGATGTGGCTCTCCTGAGTGACGTCATCACCAAGTTCACCATCGGCGGCACCGATGTTTTCATGGACGGAGACGGGTCTTATCTGGATATCTCCGATATCGAGTTCGATGACGGGGTTTACGAGAAATCCTATGATGTCAAAGTCTTCTTTAACAAAGGGATTCTGAAGTCATCCGATATGCCCGCACTCGAGCAGGCACTGAAGAACGTCACTTTCACCATCTCCTTCGACGCATACGGCGAGTGATTCCGGGAAGCGGCGTTTTCAGGATTCCTTCCCGTCCCCGTGCGATGGATCCCTTTTCTCGGAGAATTCCTTGGACAGTTCGTCTATACGCATGTTCATGCGGGATACATACTCCTCCAGCCTGTCAATCTCCCCGGAATCGAATCCGATGAATATCCGGGAGAACGTCTCGCGGGAGATCTCCCTGCAGGTCTCGTAAGTCTCGTGTCCCTTCTCCGTAAGCACCAGGGAACCGATTTTGCTGTCGCTCTCGTTGATCAGGAGGTCTTTGTCTATCAGTTCCCTGACGATCATCGATATGCGGGATTTATCCACGGGCAGACGGTCGGTAAGATCCCTCTGGGATACGTGCGGACGGTATCCCACCTCCATTATCACCGGGAGATGGTGCGGTTTCAGGCCGATCTCCCAGGTGTACAGGGAGACCATGTTCTTGATGCACTTGGCCATCTTGTCGGGGAAATACATCAGCGATTTGGGGAAGTCGGTGTCGGGCAGGTCGTCGAGGATCAGAGGTCTCTTCTCCTCCGACATCGTTTCTTTCCCCCCGAAGGGATTGAATACGAGACAGTCGTCGTCCGATTGGGCCGCCCATCTCCTCACGGTGCTTCTGCTGCACCCTGAGGCCTCCGCGGCCTCGGATACGCTCTTCCCATGTGCCAGCATGCCGAATGCGGCATCGACCTTCCCGGTCTCCGTGCGGAGTCCTTCGTACACGGTCCCCGTGCGGCTGTTGAATGTGCGTCCGCACTTCCTGCACAGGAACTTGCGGACAGTCTCCCCTCCGGCCGTATAGGTGCCGTTGCCGACGACGTTCCCCCTGCCCGCCACGCGGTATTCCGGACATTCCGGGTTGGGGCACGATACGTCTGTGAACTGCTGCTTGGGACCTCTTTTTCCCATGGGTGCGGATAACATCAACCATCGTATTTATGGTTGTTCAGTAAACATCAACGGCGCGTGTGCATAATGCCGACGTCCGGCACACACGTCCTGATCGGTAATAGATGGAGCCACTTGAGGGAATCGAACCCCCGACCATCCGCTTACAAGGCGGGAGCGCTACCGGACTGCGCCAAAGTGGCCTTATCCTCTCAATAGCGATTCTGTTTTTAATTCTTGTGAACGGAACGGAGAAGAAACAAAGCGTTTGGGGGAGGGGCCGGAGGCCCCTCCGGAAGGAATCAGTATGCGACGCCCTGCCAGAGCATGGCGTTGCAGACCTTCTCGAACCCGGCGATGTTGGCGCCGACCTGGAGGTCGCCCTTGTGGCCGTACCTCTCGGCCGCGTCGGCCGCGTTCTTGTAGATGGTCTGCATGATGTTCTTCAGCTTCGCATCGACCTCCTCGAAGGTCCAGGAGAGCCTTGCGGAGTTCTGGCACATCTCGAGGGCGGAGGTGGCGACGCCTCCGGCGTTGGCCGCCTTGGCGGGTGCGAAGAGGATGCCCGCCTTCTTGTACTGGGCGATGGCCTCGGGGGTGGAGGGCATGTTGGCTCCCTCTCCGACGGCGTAGCATCCGTTCTTCACCAGGATCTCCGCGGACTCCCCGTCGATCTCGTTCTGGGTGGCGCAGGGGAGGGCGATGTCGCAGGGGATCGTCCAGATGCCGTTGCAGCCCTCGGTGTACTTGGCGTTCTTTCCGAAGTCGTAGTTCAGGTAGGTCTTTATCCTGTCCCTCTTCTGCTCCTTGATGAGCTGGAGGTTCCTGTAGTCGATCCCGTTGTCGTCCTCGATGTATCCGTTGGAGTCGGAGACGGCGATGACCTTCGCACCGAGCTGGGTCGCCTTCTGGCAGGCGTAGATGGCGACGTTTCCGGAACCGGAGATGACGACCTTCTGTTCCTTGAAGGACCTGCCGTTGGCCTTCAGCATCTCGTCGACGAAGTAGCAGAGACCGTATCCGGTGGCCTCGGTCCTGGCGAGGGATCCGCCGGAGCCGATCGCCTTTCCGGTCAGGACGCCGGTGAACTCGTTTCTGAGCCTCTTGTACTGACCGAACATGTATCCGATCTCCCTTCCGCCGACCCCGATGTCGCCGGCGGGGACGTCGGTGTCGGGTCCGATGTGTCTGCAGAGCTCGGTCATGAAGGACTGGCAGAACCTCATGATCTCGTTGTCGGACTTGCCCTTGGGGTCGAAGTCGGATCCTCCCTTGCCTCCTCCGATGGGGAGGGTGGTGAGGCTGTTCTTGAAGATCTGTTCGAATCCGAGGAACTTCAGGATGGAGAGGTTGACGGAGGGGTGGAGCCTGAGTCCGCCCTTGTAAGGTCCGATCGCGGAGTTGAACTGGACGCGGTATCCGCGGTTGACCTGCACCTTTCCGCTGTCGTCGACCCACGGGATACGGAACATGACGGTCCTCTCGGGTTCCACGAGCCTCTCGATGATGGCGTTCTTCTCGATCTCGGGGCGGGCCTCGACGACGGGCTCCAGGGAGACGAGGACTTCTTCCACGGCCTCGAGGAACTCGGGCTGGTCTGCGTTGCGCTGCTTGAGGCCGTCGTAGACGGTCTTCAGATACTTGTTTTCGATTGCCATCGCAAATACCTCAGTTTTGCTGATTCTTCGTATACAGGAGGTAGTATTTAACATTTGAACATAGAATCGAAAAAAATTAGATATCCGTTTCATGTTTTTTGATATTTTGTTGTATTTTTAGCGGTTTTTACACATAAATTCAATTTGATTAGACATTTGTCTAACCGCATTTCGGATGTCCCGGATACGGTCTCCCGGTGCGGAAAATACGGTTTTTCCAGTCCAGCAACCTTTAATAAGGGGTAATCAATCGCGCACGCATCCAACCGAAATTTCCGCGGTGATTCAACAATGGCAAACGAGAGCAAGAAAATCATCCGCCTTGATTACAAGGCATACATGGCAGACCTTGACAGACTGTACGACACGACCGATGCAGAGGCCGCGAAGGAAGCGGGCATCTTCGACGAGAAGGTCAAATACGAACCCATGGCGTACATCGTAGGTTCCAAGAAACTCTTCCCCGCACTCGACAACGCAATCTCCGAGGCGAAGGTCGGCGAGGAGTTCACCGTCGAGGTCCCCTGCGAGGAGGGAGCCGGACTCAGGAACCCCAAGCTCGTCGAGACCCACTCCGTCAAGGAATTCTACAGGCAGGAGATCAACCCCTACCCCGGCATGACCGTCAGCCTCGGCAACAAGCGCGGTACCGTCATGTCCGTCGGCGCCGGACGCGTCAAGGTGGACTTCAACAACCCCCTGGCCGGCCACGACCTGAAATACGTCATGAAGATCACCGAGGAGGTCGCCGACGACTCCGCCAAGGCCGCAGCCGTCATCGAGTCCGACTTCGGCAGCTCCGAGGGCTTCAAGTTCGAGTTCCCCGGAGACAAGGTCGTCGTCACCGTCTCCGAGATCACCAAGTTCCACCAGGACTGGATCCCCGCCAAGTTCAGGATCGTCTCCGACCTCCGCACGGCCTTCGGTGTCGACACCGTCGAGTTCGTCGAGGTCTGGTCCGCGGCAAAGAAGGACGAGTCCTCCGAAGCCAAGGAGTGAACCAAAAGGATATAAAGCAGGAGTAAATCTCCTGCTTTATCCGGTTCATCTGGACATTTGAAAACATCTTCCATTATGGGCAAGTGGCCTAACCTGGATATGGCAACAGCCTCCTAAGCTGTAGGTTGGGGGTTCGAATCCCCTCTTGCCCGCCACCTTTACTGTTCCTTCGGCACCTCCGCCGTTCTTCAATGCTCTTAATATCTGTCAGGGTGTCGTTTTGCGCAGACTGTATGTTTCCCGGGAAGCATCCCGAACGGATCCCGACGCGTCCGTGCGTCGGGCGGCCGTATACGGATGGGCGATGTTCGCCGTCCTTGCCGCCGCATACTTCTTCGTCTACTTCCACAGGATGTCCGTCAATGCCCTCGGTGCCGACATGGTCTCCGATGTCGGGGGCGGTTCCAAGGAATATCTCAGTTCGGTCTATTTCTGGACCTATGCTTTCATGCAGATCCCCAGCGGGATCCTGTCCGACCGTCTCGGTCCCCGGAAGGCATCCTCCGTGTTCCTGGCCATCGCCGCCGCCGGTTCGTTCCTGACTGTGATCGGGGACACTTTTCTCGCCCTGGCGGTCGGAAAGGTCCTCATCGCCGCGGGGATGGCCGTCGTCTACATCCCCCTGGTGAAGATAATCTCCGTATGGTTCGGCAGGAAGGATTTCCCGCAGCTCAACGGCATCGTCATAGCCGTGGGGAACGTGGGTGCCCTCGCTGCCTCGGCCCCGCTCGTGTATCTGGCGGATGCCGTCGGATGGAGGGACGTGTTCCTCCTCCTGGGAGGCATCACGGTCCTTCTCGCGGTCCTCTGTTCCGCATTCGTCCGCGACCATCCCAAGGACATCGGGGCCCCTGGGATAGAGGACGTCTGCGATACGGAGGACGCCTCGGACCGCAGCGACGGGAAGGCGCCCGTCCTCTCCGCACTGAAGACCGTATTCGGCAGCGGAAGGGTGTTCTGGACCCTGGGTCCCGCATATTTCCTCATATACGGTACCATAATGGTGTTCCAGGGGACCACCTCGATCGCATATTTCAGGGATCACGTCTACGGTTTCGCCCTTGCCGCATGGTTTGTGACCATGATCGGGATCGGCAAGATAGTCAGCACGGTCATGATAGGCCGTCTTGCGAGCAGGGGGTTCGTCCGTTCCAAGAAGAAGGTCATGGCCGCAGGAACCCTCGCCTATGCGGCCGTATGGGCTTTCATATGGCTCTTCGCGGGGGAGATGGACAGCCAGTACGTCTGGTTCGCGGTCTGCGCCCTCTTCGGATTCTTCGGAGGGTTCATGACGCTTTCCTTCGCCCAGGTGAAGGAGTGGTTCCCGAGATCCATTGCCGGGACGGCGGTCTCGTCGATGAATGTCCTCCTGTTCCTTGGTGCGAGCGTCGGGACCGCCGTTGCGGGCCTTATTCTTCATAATGTATATACACTGGAGAATTACAGTGCGCTGTGGGCCGTCATGTTCTTCGCGGCCACCGCCGCATCGGTTCTCGTCCTGCTTTCGAAGGAGAGAAAAGAGGGGGACGGACTGCTGATCCCCGAGGGAAACAGATGACTTTCTCCCCTCATTTCCGGGTTCCCAAGTTGGCTGTATAAAACCTTTTCCCATAATCGCGGTCCTGAATTGTACTAGACACGGACTTCGTGAACAAGTGATTGACAGTCTCTGTTGATGGATAATGATTATGGTCACGGGAGAGGAGAGACAGTGGCCATGCCACTGTCTCTCCTCTCCCGTGACCGCGTTTTTGCCTCCTGCGGGGCCTCCGTC
>CAVIJO010000014.1:0-23596 GCA_963643445.1 Candidatus Methanomethylophilaceae archaeon | reverse complement strand
TGAATAGTTAAGTTTAAATATAGATGGATTAAACATTCCATTGTTCTGCACAACTGAAAAACATTATTATTTAAAAAGAACCGATAGTTCGTAATCTCTTTTAAATATACACTACTGAAATATTATTTTCGACAGTTGTCTCCATTCGAACTGTCCGGAGGATCTCTTTCCACTCTGTTTCGGGATCCTCCGTTCAATGGATGGACAAGAAGGAGTGAGTATGTCAGATAATGTTACAGTTAGCGGAAGCTCTGGATCTTCCCTCGCCTCCCCCGATACAGGTCTTGCAAGGACCATCGATTGGAAGCAGGGAGTGATCATCGCGATGGGGGTCCCGATCCTCATTCTGCCGTCCCTATATGATCTGGACGGCAGTCTCTGGGCCCTCAGTATAATCATCTGGGTGGTATCCGTTCTGCAGGGATTCCTCCAGAACATGGCGATCGGAGAGATGGCCGCCAACTTCGGAGTGTCCGGAATCGGCGCCTGTGCCCAATACGTTTTCACGGACGAGGACAAGTACCGCGGCCGTAAGGTAAATTGGGGCAAGTTCATAGGTGCGTTCACAGCGTGGTCCTATTGGTTCACGTGGACACCTGTCATACCCATCTTCACAATCATGACCGGAGCTTATCTCCAGGACAGCAGTTTTGCCGACTATCTCGGTTTCCTCGGCGATGTCAACTCGACGGCACTCAACCTCGTGCTCGGACTGATTATCTTCGGAACCATCATCTTCATCGGATCCAGAGGCCTCAGCGGAGGCGCCAAGGCGCAGCTGGTCCTTGCGGGGATCACCATCATCCCCCTGGTCATCGTCGTTGCCATCCCGTTCCTCAACGGGACCTTCAGCCTCGGCAACATTACCGACGAGTTCACCCCCACCGGATGGACCTGGGGTGCCAACGACTTCTGCATGATGTTCGGATGCCTCGCCGTCGCCCAGTGGAGCGCATGCGCATGGGAATCCGCCGCCACCTACGGTGCGGAATACAAGAACCCCGGGAAGGATCTTCCCAAGGCCCTCATCGCCTGCGGTCTGATCTGCCTGTTCATGTACTTCATCGTCTCGTTCTCCGTGTACGGAACACTGGGACACACCGGTGTCGAGACGACTGGATATGCGACCCTCGCACCCGTCTGCGTCAGCAACTTCGGCGCCATCGGAGCGCTCGTCGCACTCATCCTCCTCGTGGCCGGGATGGTCATGCTCATCCAGACCGCCTTCCTCGGATCCTCCAGGACCCTGTTCGCAATGAGCCAGAACGGCAACATGCCCAGGATCCTCAGCAGGACCAACCAGAACGGCGCACCCATCTACGCCATGATGTTCCAGTTCGTCGTGGGAATGTGCCTGATCCCGCTGGGTACCCCCGGTATGATCCTCGCGGCATCCTCCTTCGGATTCTGTTTCGCACTCGGAATGGCCATGGTGTGCTTCATCAAGACCCACAGGGACCCCAGGTTCAAGGACCAGCCCAGAGTCTGGAGCGCACCCCGTGGGTGGTACTATGTGGCGATCTGCCTGGCAATCTACCAGTTCTTCGTGCTGATCCCCTGCCTGGCATACTTCAGCGTCAATGCGTACGGGCCGTCCTCCGTGGTGATCGGAGCAACCATCCTGCTGCTCTACATCCCGCTGTGGTTCCTGCTCCAGCGTTCCGAGGCGAAGCACCAGGACACCTCCCCTGTCCGCGACGAGGACGGAGAAGTCTCCGCCGCTTGAGCTCTGCATCTCAAATCTTTTACCCGGGGCGCAGCCCCGGAAAACTCCTTCTTGTTTCCCGTCCCGCCCCGGGACGGGCGGCGCGGACAGTCCTGTCATACTCCGTGTCCGCGCCGGGGCGGACGCAGTTTTTCATTCGGGCCTTCGTGCGGATCGGTCGTTTTTGTATTTATAACAAAAGTTTATATACTGTCGCCTGCGATTGAAAAGAACGCGCCGGCATACGTGCCGTATGCGTTCACCACTAACGTCAACATAAACTTCTTCCTCCAATGGGGACGGGGAACCGTCCCTGCACCTGTAAATCCTCCGTTTATAATCCGGAGTGCCCGATTTTCCGGATATGTTCGCAGACTTTTTTAAATCGGCAATATCCCAATGTATATTGGATGAGTTCTGAGGACGCGGATGGCGGGTCGCCGGAGGAGTTTTCCGGCAGACTGTATACTTGTTCCAGATGCACGCATCATTGGATCGCGCGTAAGAAGGACGGCATTCCCAAGAACTGTCCCAGATGCAGATCGACCGTATGGATGAAGGATTACCGCATCTACCGCTGTCTCAGGTGCGACCATTCATGGGGCACCGCCAAGGGTGAGCCGAAGAGATGTCCCAGATGCCATTCCGTGAGGTGGAACACGCCGGTCAGGGAGACCTCCGCCAGGTCCCGTTTCAAACAGGTCCCCCATGCCGTGGATCCGGAGGCCGCGAAAGCGGTCATGGAGAGATACGCCGACGGCCAGACCTGTACCGAGATAGCCATCGCGACGGGTCTGAGTTTCGGTGACGTCTATGCAATCGTGAGCGAAAACATCTCTCCCGAGAACATCGCCGTATGAGTTAATTATCCGCAGTCCTTCCGCGGCCTCATGAAGCGCGCGTTGGCGGTCATCGATTATCAGAACGATTTCGTAAGCGGTTCCCTCGGTTCGGAGGCGGCGCGTTCCATCGGCCCTGCGCTGCGTTCCCGCATCGAAGAGGCTCTGCGCACGGGGTACGACGTATTCTTCACCAGGGACACCCACGGCCCCGGTTATGCGGATTCCAACGAAGGAGTCCACATCCCCGTCCCCCACTGCACGGAAAGGACAGAGGGATGGGAGATATGCGGATGTCTGAAAGAATTCTCCGACAGGTGCAGGGTGTTCGACAAGCCCACTTTCGGTTCCTCCGAACTTGCGGAGGCCCTTAGGGAGGGCGGGTACGGGGAGGTGGAGCTGTGCGGGGTGGCCACCAACATCTGTGTCATAGTGAACGCCGCACTCATCCGTACGGCCCTTCCGGAGGCGAGGATAACAGTGGATCCGGCACTGGTCGCAAGCTATGACGATGCCCTCGGGAAGGCCGCCCTCGAAGTGATGAAGGGCTTCTGCATCGACATCGTCTGACGGCAGTCTTCCGTTTCGCCAGGAACAGTCCCAGCAGCATCAGGATCGGGAATACCACGGCGGCCGCGAGGCCGATCCTCAGGTCGTTGCCGAAGGCCTCCGCCACGAATCCCACCGCAGTCGGTCCGCCCGCACATCCCACATCCCCCGCCAGCGAGAGGAGGGCGTACATGGCGGTCCCCCCGGCCGGCACCGCCGAGGCCGCCAGATGGAATGTCCCCGGCCAGAAGATCCCCACGGAGAACCCGCACAGCGCACACCCCAGGAGCGCCGCCGCGGGCCAGGGGGAGAAGGCGGCGGTGACGAAGCAAGCCGTGCAGAGGACGGCACTGCCGAACATCATCTTCTCCAGATCTATCCTGGAGTTCCCTTTCCCGTAGAGTGTCCTCGCGGTCCCCATGCACACCGCGAACGCACAGAGTCCCAGAAGGTCTCCGGCGGTCTTGCTGACGCCCAGAGCGGTCTCCGCGAAGGCGGACGCCCACTGGCTCATCGCATGTTCGCATGCGCCGGAGCATACCATCATCGCAATGAAGATCCAGAACAGCGGTTCCGACGCAAGGGTCCCGAAGGAGGACCTCTTCTTCCTTCCGGGGAGTCTTTCGGGTTCGTCCACGGGGACGAACATGAAGTAGACCATGTTGGCCGCCGGTACGGCCGCCCATATGAGTGCCAGCAGTCTCCATTCCTCCGTCCCGGCGGCGACGAAGAACGCCGTGGAGAGCACCGAGACCAGGACCTGACCCCAGCAGAACATGGAGTGTACCATGGACAGGGCCCCGCCCCGTTCGTCCCCGGAGCAGGACACTATGATCGGATTCACGAGTATCTGGGACAGTCCCCCTCCGGATGCGTAGACGGCCACCGAGAGGAGCAGTCCGACGTACGGGTCCGGCATCGCGTCGGCCAGGAACGCCATGCAGACGAGTCCTGCGGCCATGGCCGCATGGGACACCACCATGGTCCTCCTGTACCCCAGTCTCTTCACTATCGGGTCGCAGACGAGATCGAAGAGGAGCTGCACTGCGAAGTTCACCGTCGTCAGCAGGGTGATCCTGTCCAGGGAAAGAGAGAATTCCTCTGAGAACGTCACGAACAGGAGCGGCGCGAACGTGACGATGATCGCCTGTATCACGTAGGCTGCGTAACAGGCCCTGACGGTGTGCCTCCTGTCCGTCCTTATGCCTCTCATCGGGCCGCGATTGGCGGTTTCATAGATAAAGGAATTCCATCCGCTTTCCGTGTGTCTTAGGAGATACCGTTTTTCGCCGTTAGGAAATGGGAATGCGGAGCTGGTTTCCGTTCCGATGCAGATGCGGCCGCCGTCCGGGCGGCCGCACGGATTTCTGCATTCCAATCGGATAATGCAATGTGCCAGATATTCTAAATACGGCATCGAGGATGGCCGTGTATGCAGGTCGAACTGAGGCACAATCCTTCTGATCCGAGGATCCTTTCGCAGATATCGGACATATTGGATTCGTCCTTCGCCGAGGCGATGAGATACCCTTTCAGGGACCTCATGCCGTATTTCGGGAGAGGGGAGATGGACCTCTGGGAGGCCGTTTCGGGCGGTGAACCGGTCGGCTTCGCCGTCACCATCCCGTCCGACACGATGTCGTACGTCCTTTTCCTGGCCGTGGACGGGGGACAGCGTTCGAAAGGGTACGGTTCCGCCGTCCTCTCCGCCCTGAGAGAGAAGTATCCGGGGAAACCCCTGGTCCTGGACTGCGAGGGGGATCTCGTGCCGTTCTACGAGCGCAACGGCATACACGATACCGGGTACAGAATGGAATTCAGGAACATCCTCCTGTATGTCATGTGCGAAACGGAACTGGATACAGAGGCATTCTCCGGGATAAGCCTGCTGCTGGCACCTCTGGAGGCCGATGATGATACCGATTTCGTGTGGATCGAACCGGACGGGACACGTCACGTGATCTCCTGAGCCGCCGAGGACTGTTTATCAATCCAGTACCTTTATCTATGACATTCGGTTTGGCTGGGATTCGGGCAGGATATGACCGACGAGAGATACGGAAAGTGCGATGTGTGCAGGTACTGCGTCCATTCCGAGGACGATTGGGCATGTATGGTCAACAACAAGGTCGTGACCGCGAAACACTCATGTTCCAGATACCGCCCCGGGTGCTGCGAGAACTGCTCCCACGCCGTCATCGAGTTCGGCAACGCCGTATGCGCCCTCACCAAGGAACCCACGGATATCCTCAGCGTCTGCGACAGGTACGACCCCTGCGGAAGACTCTCCCTGAGCGATCAGTAAGTGGAAGTTCTCTTCTTCCTGAGGTCGAGGGAGTTCTTCACGCTCATCTTGGCCCCGCTTCTCCCGGCGATTGCGTTCTTGGCGGATTCGGGAATACCCAGATAGACGATGTTGTCCGTCACGCCGGCCATATGTCCCATGGATCCCCTCACTGCGGAATAATCCCCCTGGAGGCGTCCGACGATGCCGTTCACCAGTCCGGTGAGGGAATACAGGTTTTTCTTCACGTATGCGTCGCGGTTGGTGAAATCCGGGCAGGCCTCGAGAAACGGGTTGTAGGTCCCGTCCATGTAATCGTCCTCCAGATCGTCTATCGCATCCATGACGTACACGGCCGCGGTCAGGTCGGTGAAGAGGTCGGGGAGTTTCTCCGGAGCGCCGTCTCCCGCTATGTCGCGGAGCGGCTCCGTCAGGGCCTTCCCGAACTCCCTCCCCATCTTCTCGGCGTCGGTGCAGCCGTCCAGTTCCATCTCCCTCAGGCGGCCGAATCCCTTCCCGACGGTCTCGTCGTATCCGGGACAGAGTTTTTCCGCCTTGGATATCGCCCGGCTCAGTGCCAGATCTATGAAACCTGTCTTCAGGGACGGTTTGTCCGTCTTGTCGTCCACCAGTTCCCACTTGGTGAGCAGAATCGTATATGCGGCCATTTCCGTGAAGATCTTCGATTCAGTTCCCGGTTTCCGGAAGACGCAGAACGGGGACTTGGGGGTTCCGGGGAATACCTTCCCGCCGGCCGCGGCATCCACCACGATGGTGTTGAACGTCATGTCGTAGTTTACGGCGGCGGTGCTCACGAGCCCGAAACCGGCCTTCAGCTGGTGGCACGTCTC
This sequence comes from Candidatus Methanomethylophilaceae archaeon, assembly GCA_963643445.1. Lineage (GTDB taxonomy): Archaea > Thermoplasmatota > Thermoplasmata > Methanomassiliicoccales > Methanomethylophilaceae > Methanomethylophilus. Next base: position 17,368 of record CAVIJO010000014.1, on the reverse strand, counting down.
GCAGTAGTACCTCTGGTAGGCCGCGCGTTCGGCGGCTGGCATACGGGAATACAGCGGGACGGTGTAACCGAACATAACGGTGCTCCCATCGCACACGCCATTTAAATTATCGACGTGTACGATTGGAATATAGGATTGGAAAAAATTCTTATGTGCCGAGTCGAAACGGGGATGGACGAAACCATTTTAATAGGCGGAACGATTACGCAGATTATCTAGCCAGCAATTGGCAGGGTGAGTTAATGTCACAGTCTGTCGAAGATTTAATCGCATCCTATACCAGCCAGTCCCCCCTCGCTTTCACCGTGATGGCAATCCAGACCGGCGAAGAGGAGAAAAAGGATTACAACACGCCCAAGAACGCAGAGCAGGAATACGGAGACGCCAAGTGCGAGTATCCCTGCTGCAGCGAGAGAGGATACTGTGCGACCCCCGCACAGCACGCCGCCTGCATCGGCGGGATCGTCATCTGCTGCATGTGCTGCTGCTACGTCACAGAAGGCTTCAACGGCATCTGGACCTGGTGGCCTTTCTGATTTAAGGAATCGGCTGCGGTATGGGCCGTTTCCTTTCGGTCATAATAAAACCCACCCTCGCCTGCAACATGGGTTGCAGGCACTGTTACCATTCCTCCGAGGAGAAGTCCTCGGGGGGAAGGCTGTCTTTTGAAAGATTGGAGAAGCTGTTCCGTCTCGTCTCCGAGGAGTACGACGGCGCATGGTTCATCTGGCACGGCGGGGAGCCTCTGACGCTCCCGTTCTCGTTCTTCAGGAAGGCCGTGGAACTTCAGGAGAAGTATTTCGGGGTCCGCAGGGTCGGGAACACCATCCAGACGAACGGTCTCGCCCTCGACGGGAAGATGGTGAGGTTCTGTAAGGAGAAGATGATCAACATCGGGATCTCCCACGAGGGTCCCTGCGCCGACATACTGAGACACGACGGCCGCAGGGTGGAGGACACCATCGTCTCCCTCAGCGAGAAGGAGAGGGTGTTCTCCGTGAGCGCCACCATCTCGAGGGAGAGCCAGTCGAGGCAGGCGGAGATCTACGGCCATTTCAACGGCATCGGCGCATCCGTCAGCATGGTCCCGGTGATACCGGCGGGCCGTGCGGCCGCCGAACCGGGACTGGTCCCGGATCCGGACGAGTACATACGCGGGAGCATCGAGACGTTCGACAGGTGGTTCCGCGACCCGGATGCGAGGATCCCCCTGGTCCCGCATTACCTGTACGTGCTCTCCGCGCTCGGGGACCCGCAGCCTTCGGACTGCGCACATACGTCGTGTCTCACGAAGTGGCTCTGTATCTATCCGAACGGGGACCTGTACCCCTGTGCGAAGGCATGTCCGGAGGAGTTCCGCATGTGCAATATCGACGGGATTTCGCATATATCCGAAGCGTTCCGCACCGACGGATTCGCAAGGATCCTGCAGGGTTCCATCGAACGGAGGAAAAAGTGCCAGACATGCGGAGTCTATGATTACTGTCAGGGCGGGTGCAGCATCGATGCGTACTATCAGTGCGGTATCGGGAACTGCGGCGGGGATTCGTGCCGCATATTCCGCGAGGTGTTCCTCCATGTCAAGAAGGAGGTCGACGCGATAATCGCCGAGAAGAAGGACCTGTCGGAATACAATCCGATGGTGAGGGACGCCGTCCTCGGAAAACTCGTCAATCCGATGGTGAACGGCGTCTGAGCGATCTCATTCTTCGAGTGCGCCTACGGCGCTCACCATGATCTTCACGCCCTTGGGGAGGGCTGCGGCCTGTATGCAGGACCTCGCGGGGAACGGTTCCCCGAAATGTTCCGCATAGATCCTGTTGACCGTACCGAAATCCCCGATGTCCGCAAGATACACCGTCACCTGCAGCGCCCTGCATTTTCCTGCGGCGTTCAGGACCGCCTCGGTGTTCCTCAGAGCGAGTTCCGCCTGCTCTTCGATGCCTTCGGGTATCTTCCCTGTAGCCGGGTCCACCGGGATCTCCCCCGCAGTGAACACGAGGTTCCCGTATGCGATACCCTGGGAGTACGGTCCTGCGGCGTCCGGCGCCCTGTCTGTTCTGATCTCTCTTATCACGTCACTCACTTTCCTTTCCGATCTCGTTGATGTCGTAGGGAGTCATCTGGTAGACGTAGTAGTTGAGCCAGTTGGCAAAGATCAGGTTCGCGGTGCCCCTCCAGTTCATGACGGGGTCTTTGGACGGGTCGTTGTCGGGGAAGTAATGCTTCGGGATGTGCGGGTTCATGCCTTTCCCGAGGTCCCTGTAGTACTCGTAGGAGAGGGTGTTCGCATCGTACTCCATATGTCCGGTGATGAACACCTGTCCGTACCTCTCGCTGACGACTATCCCCACGCCAGCCTCGTCCGACACGGCGATTATGTGCAGGCGCGGGTTCTGGATGATGTCCTCCGCCCTGACCTCCGTGTGTCTGGAATGCGGGAACCAGAATACATCGTCGCATCCCCTGAGGAGGGGTTCGTCCTTGGCGACGGCCCTGTGGGCGAACACGCCCGACATCTTCGATTCCAGAGGGTATTTCTCGATGCCGTAGTGGTACTTCAGTCCGGCCTGCGCACCCCAGCAGATGTGGAGGGTGGAGAAGACGTTCCTCTTGGACCACTCCATGATCTCGCAGAGTTCTTCCCAGTAGTCGACGCTCTCGAAATCGAAGTTCTCCACCGGGGCCCCGGTTATGATGAGACCGTCCCACTTCCTGTTCTTCACGTCCTCGAAGCGGTCGTAGAAACGGTCCAGGTATTCCTGGGATGTGTTCTTGGATGTGTGGGAACTCATCTGAAGGAGACGTACGTTGACCTGCAGGGGACTGTTGGACAGCAGCCTCATCAGCTGTATCTCCGTCTCCACCTTGGTGGGCATGAGGTTCAGGATGAGAAGGTCCAGCGGACGTATGTCCTGTGCGGCGGCGCGGTTCTCGCCCATGACGAATATATTCTCGTTCTCGAGGACTGCGGCTGCAGGGAGGTCGTTCGGTACTTTTATCGGCAATTCGGTTCGCTCCTTCGGATGGGTTCCGTATCAAGGGTTTCAGTCAAATATTCCCATGCTTACATATTTATCGCCGCCGTCCGGCAGGATGGCGACGACCTTTTTCCCGGGATTCTGTTTTGCGATCTCGATCGCCATGAAGACGTTGGCCCCGGAGGATATTCCGGCGAATATGCCTTCCTCCCTGGCGAGACGCCCGGTCGTTTCGATGGCGTCGTCTCCTCTGACGGTCCTGATCTCGGAGACCACGTTTCTGTCGAGGTTCTTCGGGATGAAATTGGCCCCGATCCCCTGGATCTTGTGGGGTCCGGCCTGTCCGCCGGTGATGAGGGCGCTCTCGGCGGGTTCCACTGCGATGGTCTTCGCATCGGATCCGGCGTCTCTGAGGGCCCACGCGATACCGGAGATGGTACCACCGGTACCGAATCCGGCTACGATATAGTCCACGTCGGGGAGGTCGGCGAGGATCTCCCTTCCGGTGCCCGCCCTGTGGGAGAGGACGTTTGCGGGGTTGTCGAACTGTCCGAGGCTGATGGATCCGGGGGTCGCCTTCAGGAGTTCGTCGGTCTTGTCGAGAGTTCCTTTCATCCCCAGTTTCCCGGGGGTGAGTACGAGTTCCGCTCCGTACGCCTTCATGTAGGCCTGCCTTTCCTTGGACATGGTGTCGGGCATTACGAGGACGCATCTGTATCCGCGGACCGCAGAGATCATGGCGATGGCTATGCCGGTGTTCCCGGAGGTGGGTTCGATAATCGTCCCGCCCTGTTTCAGGAGGCCTCTCGCCTCCGCATCGTTGATCATGGAGAGGACGGCGCGGTCCTTGACGGATCCGCCGGGATTCTTCCCCTCGACCTTGACGTAGACCTCGCTTCCCGCGGGGACCATCCTGTTCAGCCTGATCAGAGGCGTATTCCCTATGGCTTCAGTCAGAGAGTTGTACAATGCCATGCTCTTAACGATTGATGATTTAGTATAAATTTTAATGCATACCTAAACTATTGTTTTGATTCTTATCCGAATATTAACGATAATTTATTCCCTGTATGCTTACGTTATTCTGATAATCCTTCGAATTCGGCGATATAATATTCTTATACGCAGTTAGCAATAGTTAACATCAAATTTAAAATCCATAAGACCCAATCGAGCCGTCATGGATGAGGCGGCGTATACGGACTCGGAGAGGACGCATCTCCTGATATGCACGGTCTCCGGTGCATTCATCACCCCTCTCATGAGCACGATGCTGAATCTCGCGCTCGTGTTCATCGGTTCCGAGTTCGCCGTGGGTTCCCGCAGCCTGGGATATGTCAACACCATGTTCCTGATGGGTTCCGTCATCGCCATGGTGCCCGCCGCCAAAATCGCAAGCATATACGGGATGAAGAGGATATTCGTTCTGGGCCTCGTCGTCACCGGCGCCACCGCATTCCTGGCCATGCTGAGTCCCACGTTCTGGTTCTTCATCGCCATGCGTTTTGCGATAGGTTTCGGATCCGCCATGATAGGCGTCACATCCGTGGCCATGCTCACGTACGTCTTTCCCGTCCACAGGCGCGGATGGGCCATAGGGATCAACACAACCGCCGTGTACCTCGGCCTCTCGCTGGGACCCACCGTCGGCGGTCTCGTGTCGGACACCGTCGGATGGAGGGCCTGTTTCCTCATAGTCGTCGCGCTCGTGGCCGCATCGCTGTTCTTTGTGTCGCACTTCCGCAGGGAGGTCGTCCCCATGCCGGGGGAGGAGATGGATTGGAAGGGTTCCGCGATATGGGGGATCTCCGTATTCATCCTTATGTTCGGGGTCATCAACATCACCTCGGATTTCGCCCCGTACGCCGTCGCGGCGGGGATATGCCTCACCGTCGCCACCGTCCGCTACCTCTCCCGGTGTGCGGATCCCGTCCTCAACCCCCGTCTGTTCCGCATAAAGGTGTTCCGCAGGTCCAGCGTCGCTGCGTTCATGAACTACGGGGCATCCTACTCCGTGGCGTTCTTCATGTCCCTCTACCTTCAGAGCATAGGGGAGATGTCAGCCACCGAGGCGGGTGCCCTCATGCTCGTGCAGCCCGCATTCCAGGTCCTCCTGGCGGCGAGGATGGGTGCACTGTCCGACAGGATGGCCGACAAACGCATCCTCCCCACCCTCGGGATGGCCGTCGTGAGCGCCGGCGTCGCCATGTTCCTGTTCCTCGGGACGGAATTCTCCCTGCCGTACACCGTCGTGCTTCTGTCGGTCATCGGGATCGGGATGGGGATATTCGCACCTCCGAACACATCCGTCATAATGTCGGCCGTCCCGGGGGAGTACCGGGGCGAGGCGTCCGGCGTCGTATCCGTGGTCCGTCAGACCGGTATGATGGTGTCCATGGGCATCGCCATGGCCGCCATCGCCGTCATCATGGGGTCCGCAGACAATCTCAATCCCTCCACCTACGGCGATTTTGCGGACGTGCTTCACCTGGCGTTCTCGATATGCCTGCTGATGTGCGCCGTAGGTCTCGTCTGCTCCTGGTTCAGGGGAAGTGAGGATAAGGATGACCTTAACCGTGTTTGAGGGTCCTTTAAACTCGAAAACACCTAAATACTGTGTTTCCGCATCGTAAGAAAATGGATAAGGAGAGGCTGGAGGCTTCCCGCAGGAATTACAATTTCCAGAAGATCATCGCTGCGGTCGGCGCGGTCCTCATGATCGGGAAGTTTCTGGCATACTTCATCACCGGATCGGTGGCGATCCTCACGGACGCCCTGGAGAGCATCGTCAATGTGGCCGCAGGCGTGATCGGGGTGTATGCGCTCTACCTCACCATGCAGCCGGCGGACGATTCCCATCCCTACGGCCACGGGAAGGTGGAACTGATCTCCTCCTCCATCGAAGGCAGCATGATCTCGATCGCCGGGTTCATGATCATCTTCGAATCGGTGGACAGACTCCTCAATCCGACGGACATAACCTCCCTGGATATCGGTCTCGTGATCGTGGCCGCCGCCGCATTGGTCAATTTCGCCATGGGTATGACCGCCGTCAGGATGGGCAGGTCGACCGGTTCCGTGGCCCTGGAGGCCAGCGGAAAACATCTCTGCAGCGACACGTACTCCTCCGTGGGTATCCTCCTGGGTCTCTGCATCGTCTACGCGGGCGGCTGCATGGGATACGACCTCGGCATATTCGACCCGATAATGGCGCTGATCTTCGGAGCGGTCATCATCGCCACCGGAGTCCGTGTCCTCCTGAAGTCGATGAACGGGATTATGGACCATGCGGACATCGAGGTCCTGAGGGCCGTCACTCGCTGCATCAACCAGAACAGGGACCCGCGTGTCATCGACGTACATCACCTCAGGGTCACGAGGTACGGTTCCAACATCCACGTGGAGGCCCACATGACGGTTCCCGGAAGACTGTCCGTCAGCGCCGTAGAGGATATAACCGACAGATTCACCTCCTCGATAAGGGAACATTTGGGGGCTGATGCCGACGTGACGTTCATGGCGGAATCCTGCGACAGTATGTTCTGCAGATTCTGCCAGGAGGCCGACTGTCCGAACCGCGCCGTCAGATTTGTCGACAAAAAGTATCTGGGTATCGATTCGATCATCAAGAACGACACCCATTACATGAAGGCGGCCCGCGGGAAGAAGAAGGATTGAATTCCTGCCGAAACCGTTCTCCCTCCGTCTCCGAGTCCCCCGTTCGTCGGATAAGGATGTTGTGACCTTCTGCCGCACGGGTCCGATTCCGCCACGCCTGTATATCCGTCAGGCCACCTCCACGGACTCTGCGGAGGCCGGCCGTCTGAAACCGTTTTCAACCGACCCGTCCCCGGGACAGGGTTTTTTACGGTTGTGCGCATACTGCCGGGTATGTTCGGGATCGGCAACAGGGACGTTCCGGAGAAGGTGCGCAGTGCGGGTCTGTCCAAGTGGTACGGGACGCTCTCCGACGCAGACAGGGTCAAGCTGAACAGATATCTGGACAGGGCGGATCCCTCGGATCCGTCGGCATTCATCTGTTCCGTGTCGAAACTCGCATCCGACGACCACAATTACAGGTTCGTATCGTTTCTCTACGGCAGTTCCGACTGCGTGAAGATGGACGACATCCAGAGGTTCCGCATCATCGAGGCCGCGATCCCCGCTCTGTACAATACCGAGGAATACGACCGCTGCGACCTCGCCTGCGACAGGGGGCTGGAACTCCTCTCGAAGCCGAAGGTCATGGAACAGGTCCTCGCCGACGGCGGAGGTGTCCTTCCGGAATCCATCTACTGCAGGAATTACAAGCTCAACGTCGCCGTCGGGGTCCGTTTCGACTACGACGAAGGCGACAGGCTCCTCGACGAGTTCGAGAAGAGGGGACTCATAAGCAGCGAGGACGTCGCATACAGGAAACAGGGGATAAAGGCCTTCAGGCTCCAGAGGACCTTCGATTCGATCTTCTCCATCAGGGAGAAGGACGAATAAGGGATCTCCATCCGATCTGCGGGATCACATCCACGGCAGGTTCCTCGTACGGGTGGACGCGGTCTATCGTCACCAGGACATTTTCCAGGTGTTCTTTTCCGACGACGAATTCCAAGCGGACCTCGTCCTCTACGGATATCTCCCCCGGTTTCCCTATGTAGGGATGGGAGCCTTCTTCGGTCTTCCACGTTCCCTTTACGGGGAAATAACGGAAGGAACGTCTGTATCCGGGGTAGACGGGCTCCATGGCGGCGTCTATCGCATCCATGAGGATCCCGAGATGCGATGCCGGGACATCCACTCCTACGCCGAATATCTCACTCGGACCCGTCATCCTGTCCCTTCCCGGCTATGATGCGGTCGATGGCGGCCATGCGTTCGTCGATGTGTTTCATGGCCTTCTTCGCCCTTTTCCTGATGAACGAGACGCTGAGGAATGTAGCGAGCATGGTGGTGACCGGCAGCTGGTAGGCGAATCCCGCCACGATTCCGGTGGCCTTCCTGATGTCGGGCAGGGAATTTATCTTGCGGACGAGGGTGCTGTTCTCCACCTCGGGAAGGTTCCCTTTGAGAGATCTGTACATGAGTTTCTGCCCTCCCCATACGACTTCCATGCTCCACTGCACCTGTCCGAGGACGGGTGCGGGCACGCCGACGGGGACAGTCGTCTTACGGAGGATCGCTTTGCGGAGGTCCTCCGCGGTCCTCCCCTCGAACTCCGTCCAGTTGTAACCTGCGGTGAAAAGCGAGTGGGCGTCGGATCCGGAGGTGGCGGCCCATCTGCCGGGATGGCGCTTCACGACGCACTGTGCCAGCTAATTGGAATACGGGTCGGGGTGGCCTCCGTTGATGACCTCGAGGCCTTCCAGGGGGAGGTTGAACACCTTCTCCTGCATGCCGTCCACGTGGACGCTGAACGGATGGGGGGCGACGGCGACCCCGCCCTGTTCGTGGATGATGTCCACGGCCTCTTCGGGAGAGAGCCACTTCTCGGGTTTCTCGGTCAGCCAGAGGCCGATGACCTCCCCTTGGTCGGTCATGACCTCGTCTCCGACGACCACCTCGATGTCGTCGAATCTGCGGGCGTACTTCTGTGCGATTATGCCGCCGGCGACCTCGTTGTGGTCGGTGATGCACAGGACGTCGAGACCCCTCCTCCTTGCATCGTCGACCTGCTTCTCCGGGTCGATCACGGATTCAGGGAAGGACATAAGTCCCAGATTGTTGAAACCGGAGTAGTTCGTATGGACGTGGGTGTCTGCCTTTCCCATCCTCTCCATGGGGGAAGGATAATGTTAACCTATTTTAATTTGTACTAACCTAAATTTCCCTGAATAAACGGACGGGTCCGCCGCAGGGCGGGGCCCCGTCCGGAATAAATGTCCCAGATGTCCGGATCAGGACTGTTCGGCGTAGTAGTATTCGCCGCTGGATTTCTGGCTCCTGTCCAGGTTGGATCCTTCCTTGTTGATCCTGGGCCTGTGGGTGTCCGCGTCGCGTCTGAACGTGATGTCGACGGATTTCAGGAATCTGTTCATGCCTTCGCGCATTCTGAAGGGACCCTCCGCGATGCCGTGGTGTCCCGGTTCCCCTCCGAAGACCATCAGGGAGTCGGATACCATGTCGATGAAGTAGATGTCGTGGTCGACGATGAGGGCGCTGCGCCCGGTCTTCTCCATCATACCGGAGATGCATTTCGCAGCCTCCATCCTCTGGTTTGAATCGAGGTATGCGGACGGTTCGTCCAGAAGATAGATGTCTGCATCCTCCGCGAGGCATCCGGCGATGGCGACCCTCTGCAGTTCCCCTCCGGAGAGGTTCTTCATCTGCTTGTCCATAAGGAATTTGATGGCCAGGGGTCCGATGACCTGGGTGTCGAAGAACCCGCTGTTCACCTGGTCGTAGTTTATGGCGCACAGGTAATCCTGCACGGTGCCGTCGTAATCCTGGGAGATGTACTGGGGTTTGTAGGAGACCTTCATGACCCCGTTGACGCACCCTCTGTCGGGCTTGATCTCGCCCGCCAGCATCTTGACGAAGGTTGTCTTTCCCGTGGCGTTGGGACCTACGACGCCGACGGACTCGCCGATCTTCACGGCGCCGCTCTCGACGTCCAGCTTGAATTCCCCGAAATCCTTGGAGATGTCGTCGAAATCGATGAGGGTAGGAGTCTCCCATTCCCCGCTGGGGGCGGACACGGCGAACTCGATGGGCCTGTCGCGGAACCTGATGTTCTCCTCCGGGAGGTATCCCTGGAGGTAGACGTTGATGGCGGTGCGGACCTGCCTCCCGAGGGTGAATACTCCGTACGCCCCCTCGGATCCGTAGACGAGGTTGACATTATCCGCCAGATAGTCGAGGATAGCGAGGTCGTGCTCGATGACGACCACGTACTTGTCCTCGCCTGCGAGGTTCTTGATGATGCGGGCCATCTTGACCCTCTGATAGATATCCAGATAGGACGTGGGTTCGTCGAAGAAGTAGATGTCCGCATCCTTCATGCAGGTGGCGGCCATGGCGACCCTCTGCAGTTCTCCGCCGGATAGTTTCGAGAGTTCCCTGTCGACGACCTGTCCGAGGCCGAAAGTCTCCACGGCCTCGTCGAGGGTCATCCTCTCCTGGGTCTTCGAGAGGAGGTCCCTGACGACGCCCTTGGTGACCTTGGGGAGTTTGTCCACATACTGAGGCTTCACGGCGACTTTAATCTTCCCGGCGTAGACGTCGCTGAGGTAGGGGAAGATCTCGGTGCCCTTGTAGCGGGCGAGGACCTCTTCTTTCGAGGGCGGGTTCTCGTAGTTCCCGAGGTTGGGGATGACGATTCCGGAGAGGATGTTGATGGCGGTGGTCTTTCCGATACCGTTCGGTCCGAGGATACCGGTGATCATCCCCTTCTTGGGGACGGGGAGCCTGTAGAGGCGGAACGAGTTCTCCCCGTACTGGTTGACCATCTCGTCCTTCAGTTCGTCGGCGAGGCCGATGATCTTGATCGCTTTGAACATGCACTTGTTGGCGCAGATGCCGCATCCCTGGCACAGTGTTTCGGAGATTATGGGTTTTCCTCTGGCCCCGAATTCTATGACGTTCACTCCCGTTCTGATAAGCGGGCAGAACTTGTAGCATTCCTTGTTGCATTTCTTGTTCTGACATCTGTCGGACAAGACCGCCGCGATCCTCATAGTTCGACCCATCTGTCGCACTTATAAATAAAGTTCGCGTGGGCGCGGGAGGGAAGAAATCGGCGATAATTAAAGGAAAGGCCCGGGGACGGGCCCCGGGGTGGTTTGACATTCAGGTTTTGAGAGTTCAGGCCGATGCCGAGTAGGCAGGGGCGATCATCTTCTCGTACATCCTCTTGTATGCGACGAAGCCGATGGCGGTTATGAGTATGCAGGCGTCCATAATGACGTTGCCGAGAAGGCCGAGTCCGTCGACGATGTTGAATGCGAGTATTGCGACTGCAGAGAAGATCCATATCACAGATGCCGTGTAGAAGTCCATTTTCATTTCTCCTTCTTTTCTGATCTAACGGGTTTCTGCATCCAGTGCCGTTCGTTCCCGAAGCGGCGTTTCTGCACGGGTTGAGGGCCGTGCTTCCCCATATGCCGAGTCTGATTCTCTGTTTCGGCGTACGAAAGATGTCGATTCAAAAATATATACGTTCGTAGTAACGCTTAAATAAAAGTTAAGTTGGATTTTTATACCGTTATATATTCTACATAAACTCCCGAGGGGTTTTTTCCTGCCGTTTTCCATTCGAAAGAATAAAGGACTGGTTGCCGTTGGGTCTGCATCATGGAGGAAACGGCGGGCACGAAGGTGCTTCTCAGCGACCCGAAGAAGGCGATACCTGCGCTCGCCGTGCCACTGGCGGTAGCCATATTCGTGCAGAACTTCAACAGCATGGCCGACACTATGTGGGCCGCATGGCTCGGAGGTTCCGCCGTGGCCGGTCTCGGTCTTGCCTACCCCCTCTATGCGACCATCGTCGGGATCGGCAACGGTCTCGGCATCGGCGCGGCATCCGCCATAGCGAGATGCGTGGGACTCTCCGACCGGAGGGGCGCATCCCTGTCCGCCGCACAGGCGCTGCTTCTGGCGTTCATCGCATCGATGATGGTCACGATCCCTCTGACGATATTCGTGGAGCCTCTCATGGACGCCTTCGGCGCCGGCGAGGCCGGTCCCGACGCGGTCGCCTACGGCATGCCCATATTCGTCGGGAGTTTCTTCATCATAGCCGGTTCCGTCATGTCCGGCATCCTCAGGGGCGAAGGCGCCGCCAGGCGTTCGATGATAATCCAGGCGGCGGGCGCCCTTTTCAACATCGTTCTGGACCCGATCCTCATGTATGTCTGCGGGATGGGGGTGGCCGGGGCCGGTATCGCTACGGTGGCCGCGGGAGCCCTCTCCCTGTGTCTGGGTCTCCGCTATTACATCGGCAGGGACGACATGTATGTGAAGTTCCGCATATCCGACCTGAGGCCCGATAGGCACTCCATGAAGGAGATCCTCTGCGTCGGTCTCCCGGAGTCCGCCGAATACATGACGATGTCTCTGATCAACATCCCCATGAACTACATCATTGTCGGGATCGGGGACCCGAACGTGATCGGTACGTACACCTCTGCATGGAGGGTGGCGTATCTGGTCCTGATCCCGTGTCAGGCCCTGAGCGGGGGAGTCGTATCCGTATGTTCCGCGGAATTCGCCCGCGGACGTTCGGACCTGATGCGGGAGGCGTACCGTTTCACGGCGCGCCGTTCCGTCATCCACACGTTCTATCTCTCCGTATTGCTGGCACTTCTGTCCTACCCCATAGCGTGCATGTTCACCGCATCCGACGACATAACCTATCTAAGGCACAACATGACGGTCTGTCTGCTGTGTCTCGCCGCACTGTCGCCGGTGTTCTCCATGGTGTTCGTCGGATCTGCGTTCCTGCAGTCGCTGGAACATTCGGAGATGGGGTTCCTGTCGTCCCTGATCCGCAACATCGTGATGGTGTCGTCGTACTTCGCGGTGGCCGTGACGCTGCACAGTTCCGAGGCCATCTGGGTGGTGATGGCCGTCATCGAGATCCTCGGCGGACTGCTGATGGCGTGGCTCGCAAAGGTGTACATCCGCAGGTTCTCCCGCAGATGTCCCTGTCCGGACCCGGAACCCGTCCTGTGATTGCGCGCGTGCACACACTTATAAGGAAATTGCGACGATACCCCCCACCATATGTCTAAAATCCTTGTGAACATCGCATGGCCCTACGCGAACGGTCCCATCCATCTGGGACATGTCGCGGGCTCTCTCCTTCCCCCCGACATCTTCGCCCGCTACAACAGGCTCCTCGGCAACGAGGTGTGGGTCGTCGGAGGTTCCGATCAGCACGGTACCCCCATCACCGTCACCGCCGAGAAGGAGGGCGTCACCCCGGAGGAGGTCGCGGACAGGTACCACGCGATCAACAAGAAGGCGATAGAGGACCTGGGTATCGGGTACACCCTCTACTCCAAGACCCACTCCGCCGTGCATGCGGAGGTCACCCAGAAGGTGTTCAGGACCCTTCTGGACAACGGCTATATCTATACCCGGGACGAGGACGAGTATTACTGCCCCAAGTGCGCCAAATTCCTTCCCGACAGGTATGTCGAGGGGACCTGCCCCAACTGCGGCGCACAGGACGTCCGCTCCGACCAGTGCGACAGCTGCGGCACCACCTTCGTGCCCGGGGACGTCATCGATCCCCACTGCACCCGCTGCGGAACCCGCCCCGAGGTCAGGTCCTCCACCCAGTTCTTCCTGAAGCTCTCCGCCTTCGAGAAGCCTCTCCTGGAATTCCTGGACGGCAAGGACTACTGGAGGCAGAACGTCAGGGCGTACACCCGCAATTTCCTCAAGGGAGGTCTGAAGGACCGCGCCATCACCAGGGACATGTCCTGGGGCATACCCATCCCCGTGGAGGGGGAGGAGTGGGAGAAGAAGGTCATCTACGTGTGGTTCGAGGCCGTCATCGGATACCTCAGCACAACCATCGCCCATTCGAGGGAGATCGGGAAGCCCGATTACTGGAAGACCTTCTGGCAGAACCCCGACTGCAGGCACTATTATTTCATCGGGAAGGACAACATCCCGTTCCACAGCATCATCTGGCCGGCCATCCTCATGGGCCTGAAGCAGGACATGAACATGCCCTACGACATCCCTGCCAACGAGTACCTCATGTTCAACGGCGGAAAGCTCTCCAAGAGCAGGAAGGGAGCGGTCACGGACGCGGAGTCCCGTATCCCCCGCGACATACCCAGCATACTCGGGAAGTTCGACCCGGAGGAGGTCAGGTACTATCTCTCCATGATAATGCCGGACACCCACGACGCGGAGTTCTCCTGGTCCGACATGGAGACCAAGGTCAACAGCGAACTCGTGGCAGCCCTCGGGAACCTCTATCACAGGTGCCTCAGTTTCACTTACAAGAACTTCGGCAGCATCCCCGAGAACGGCAGTCCCGATGAGAAGGTGACTGCGGCCATCGCCGACGCATATGCGGAGTATTCGAAACTCCTCTCGGCGTGCGATTTCAAGAAGGCGCTGCAGACCGTCATGGGTCTCGCCCACTTCGGGAACGAGTACTTCAACTCCTGCACCCCGTGGAAGCTCATCAAGGAGGACAAGGCCGCCTGCGGTAAGGCCCTCAACGAGAACCTCAGGATCATCAAGGCCCTCGCCGTCATGGCATGGCCCTTCCTCCCCAGATCCTCCGAGAAGATCTGGGAGTACATGGGACTCCCCGGCACCGTCGAGGAGGCGGGATACGCCGCCGTAGAGTCCCGGCTGCCCGCCGGAACCGTGATGAAGGAACCCATCCCCGTCTACGGGAAGATCGACCTGAAGGTCGCCTTCCCCGACCTGTTCGGTCAGCCGGAGGCGGAGGCGGCGAAGAAGATCGAGAAGAAGGCCGAAAAGAAGGCGGAGGAGCCCGCCGGCCCCTTCGCAGCATTCGGAAAGCTGGACCTCCGTGTCGGGAAGGTCGTCTCCGCAGAGGACCACCCCAACGCCGACAAGCTGTTCAAACTGCAGGTGGACATAGGGGAGGAGACCCCGAGGACCATCTGCGCCGGGCTCAAGGCATACTACACGAAGGAGCAGATGCTCGGCAGGAAGGCGATCGTGGTCGCCAACCTCGCACCCCGCCCGCTGAGAGGGGTCGAATCCTGCGGGATGCTCCTGGCAGCCGACGACGAGGACCTGGGAGGCGATTCCGTCCTCCTTCTGAGGCCTTCCGATCCCGACATTCCCGTGGGAACGAGGTTCGGATGCGGACTGGATTTCACTCCCGCCGATGTCATCGACTACAAGAAGCACTTCTCTGCGGTGACGATGAAGGTCTCCTCCGTGAAGGACGGGATATTCGTATCCGAGAACCTCGGCATCGAGCTCCCCTCCGGCGCACCGGGACGCATCGCGGCCGTCGTGGACGGCGGGAAGGCCGTCGTCCTCGGGGACGGGAAGGGATGTGTCGCCACCGTCGACGGCGACATAAAGGACGGAGCAGGCGTCAGATGATCGCAGACCTCCATGTCCACACGAACTATTCGAAGGACGGCCGGTCCACCCCCCAGCAGGTGATAGACACCTGCGTCGAGAGGGGCATAGGCTGCGTCGCCATCACGGACCACAACAGTTTTGCGGCGTATTTCGACGTGAAGGACAACGGGAAGGTCATAGTGATCCCTGCGGAGGAGGTATCCTCCGCAGAGGGACACATAGTCGCCCTGGGCATCGACAGGGAGATACCCAGGGGACTTTCCATACAGGAGACCATAGACGCCATCCACGAGGCGGGAGGATTCGCATTCGCGGCCCATCCGTACAGGTGGTGGTCGGGTCTCGGCGAGAAGAACACCCTGAAATACGGTTTCGACGGGACCGAGGCGATGAACGCCCGTTCGATCAGAAGCGCCAACAGGAAGTCTGCGAAGCTGGCGGAGAGGATCGGAAAGCCGATTACCGCAGGTTCGGATGCCCATTCCCCCGAGCGCATAGGGTGGGGCAGCGTGACGCTCCCGGACGGCCTGAAGACGTGGCAGGAGGCCGTCGCTGCGGTGATGGATGGGAAGGCTGCCGCGCACAGCGTCCACCGCCGTCTCACCGAGACCCTCCGCTACGGTGCGAAGTCCATATCCCAGTGGATATTCCGCGGCTGCAAACGCATGTGATGCAGAGTCTTTTCGGCGATTCCTGTACACTGAGTACTGTATAATTGTGTAGATTCCCGCACATTAAGTAATGTAAATCCGTACATCATATGTACTGATTAAAACAACCTTAATTCTGTGTCCAGGATATTTGAAAGAAAAGTATATTCGAAATTGGCGGAATGGAAGGAGAACAGCCGGGGCAGATATGCAGTTCTGATCGAAGGGGCACGCCGTACCGGAAAGAGCACCGTTGTCAGGGAATTCGTATCGAAAGAGTACAGTTCCTACCTGCTGATCGATTTTTCTTTTGTGAAACCCGCCACGAAGAAACTGTTCGAGGACGGGCTGCAGGGCGATGTAAACCGTTTTCTCATGAATCTCCAGATCGCCGAGGGCGTCCGTCTCATTCTCAGAAAAAGCGCAGTGGTATTCGACGAGGTGCAGAAATGCCCCGAAGCGAGGGAAATGATCAGACATCTGGTGGCTGACGGACGGTTCGATTACATCGAAACGGGTTCTCTGATCTCCCTGAAATGCAATATGCGTTCTATAATGACCCCGTCTGAAGAGATCCGTATCGCCATGGTGCCCATGGATTTCGAGGAGTATCTGTGGGCAAAGGGGAAGGCGCAGACGATGGAACACATCAGGGATTGTTTCGCAAAGGGGTGTCCTGCGGGCGACGAGCGGCACAGGGAGTTCATGAGGGACTACCGGGAATACATGGCGGTCGGCGGCATGCCGCAGGTCGTGGATGAGTTCCTCAGGACGGGGGATATCGTGAAGGCCGAGCAGCAGAAAAAGAACATCCTGGCACTTTATCACGACAGTATCCGGAAGATCCCGTCGGACAAATCCGTGAAAGCGGAACGGATATTCGACAGCATCCCGTCGCTCCTTTCCAAAACCAGCAAGATCTTCTCGCCGGGAGACATTCGGAAGAACAGCAGGACCCGGGCATACCGTGATGCGGTGGATTGGCTCAGGGGGGCCGGGATTGTCAACAAATGTACGTCTTCCTCCGACCCGTCCTCCGTACCGAAGCTTTCTCCGGACGATACGGTGTTCAAGTGCTATCTGTTGGATACGGGACTTCTCGCCACTATGTCCGCAGTGCTTACCGACGATCCTTCGGAGTCCGCATATTGGGACCTCATATTCGGGAAACTGTCGGTGAACAACGGCATGTTCTTCGAGAACGCCGTGGCGCAGGAACTCACGGCGTGCGGCCGCGAACTGATATTCTCGGCGTTCAACGTCAAGACGGACAATCGGCTCTGGGAGGTCGATTTCCTGATACCGAGGAACAACAGGATTATCCCGGTCGAGGTCAGATCATCGTATTCATGCCGTCACCGTTCGCTCGACATATTCATGTCGCGTTACAGGTCTCTGATCGATGAAGCGTTCGTAGTCCACACGGGCGACCTGAGGAAGGACGGGAAGATAACGTATGTGCCGATTTACATGGCGTCGCTCATATGAATGCGGCCGGATTCTTCCGACAGGTCTCTTAACTGATGATCGGTTTTTGACATCTGGCACATATGTTTTTGCTGCCGGACAGTTACTGCCTGATTATTTCCGACGGATATTCCGTCATGCATGAGGAATGCATCATTCGGTTGAATTTTCCCTAACAAAATAGGGAAAAGAGCCATAAAATCGAACTTTCCCTAAAATTTTAGGGAAAAATTATGGTTCTATAAC
>CAVIJO010000013.1:0-27724 GCA_963643445.1 Candidatus Methanomethylophilaceae archaeon | reverse complement strand
CGCCGCTGGCGTATGATCTAGCACACGTCCAGGTTACGTATGATCGGTTGTCATCAGGCTTTATTCCGCTCTCTCTTCCTGTACGGAGCCCTCGACCACTTCCCCGCATGAGTGCTTCTCACCGGGTGCATGACAATGAGTCGGGTTCGCGCCCAACTCAGCAAAAGTCCCAGATGCTTAGGTTATATTTAAACCTTCGTATCTGGCAACTTTCCGCCTTGTTTGGCAGCGTTCCTTTCCTCGATAATTCACAGGTATTTCCCGTGTATCACACGATGCTACACATCGCGCAATACCCTCTACACACAAGTCATATAAATAATTATCGTAAAGGGCGTTGCCTTACGGAGTGAAAACAGTGAAAATCAGTCCAGGGAGGAGCTTTTTCAGGCAGATGATGTCCGGATAATAGAGAGATATGCGATCCTCCGCATGCACCCGGCGGCCGAGAAGTCTCGAAATGACCGCCGTTTCTGTAGTTCCGTCCGCTTTCCAGCAGCCGTTTTCGGAAGAAGTATCCGTAGAAATTAAGATCGGAAGCCTCAGAAGAAGCTTTTCCTGGTCCGTGCAGACATTTCCGAGATATTCCACGCCGGATCTGTCGAATGAAATTGTCTCTCCGCTGCGGGTCGCATATGTGTCGCCGCCGTTCTCCAAGTAATCCATCAGGGAGCGGCGTTTCACCGGGAGATTGCTGTTCATTCCTGCGAGCATTCTCTCGATATTGCGCGGATCGTCCTCTATTCCGAATGTCATTCCGTTCCGTTATTATATTAATTATATTAAAAGAAGAACATTAGGAAAACAGAGGGGAGATTTCACCCTTCTCCGCAGCATCCCCGGAGGAGAACCGCCCGGGTTGGGACGTACAATTATCAGAAAAGTGCCGCTCCGGCGGCCCGGAGCGGAAATGGTTTGCGGACGAACCGGAAATCTGCGCTCAGCGGCCCTTTCTGCACTTCAGGCCTTCTTTGAATTCGGCACGTATTTCGCGGAGAGCTTTCCTTTCCGCCTTAAGATCCGCTTTCAGAGACTCCAATTCCGCGATTCCGTCCCTGTCCAGGGTTCCGAGGGTTCTGCTGCTGCTCAAAACCGCAGCCTGCGCAGACAGAACTTCTATTCTGTCGAGCCTTGCAGCGACCTCTGAGTAGCATTCCTTCTTGTATTCCGCGATATCTGCCGGCGTGAAGACCTGTTTCGGAGCCTTTGCCGGAACTTGTAACGGCATTTCTCCGTTTTCCTGCGCCTCCTCTTCCTCGATTTCGTCCAGGAGGGACCTGCGGCGGGAAACCGCCATGACGGGAACATCTTCGGAAACAGGCATCCTCATCTTACGGCAGAACGAAATGATCCCTGTAATGAGGAACAGTATGATTAACCCCGCTTCCACCGCATGCAGGAGTGTCTCATCCTTCTCGATCTCGGGAGGATTCAGCAGCTCCGAATTGTACTCCGACCACGAAGAGAGGACATCCCCATCGGATGCGTATATCTTCACCATGTCGAGATCCACGTTGCTGAACGCACCCTCAAACGTCGGGAAATACGCACAGTGGACTTCCAGCTCCGTAATGTTGCTGCAGTTTCCGAATGCATATGCCCCCAACGACTTCAATGCGGACCCGAACACTGCGAATTCCATCGCCGACGGACCGGAAGAGGAATAGAACGCATCCTTTCCGACTGTCTCGATGCAATTGAGGTCCACATACGGGAGCCCGGTACAGTTGTAGAACGCGCTGTTCCCGATGGATTTGATCAAATCCGGGATTGTCAGTTCGGAAAGTTTCGTACAATGCCCGAAACAATACTCCGGAATTGACGAGATGCCGCCGCCGAGCGAAACATTTGTTATATTGGCACATTGGAAGAATGCATTTTCCCCCACCTCCCTCACGGAATCAGGGACATCGACCCTGGTGAACGCCTGGCCGTCGCAGCCCGCAAAAGCAGCATACCCGATATACAGGAGCCCGTCCGGGAATGTGACATTTGACAGCGCCGTACATCCGCGGAACGCCTCGTCGCATATGCGCAGCAGCAGATCCGATGTGTACACGGTCCCGACCTTCGAACCGTAGAACGAACGGCACTGAACCTCCTTCACGCTGACACCGAATTCCACTGTATTCAGAGTGTATGCGGAATATTTCAGACCATACAGCGAGAATACGGAAGAATCCGAAGAGAACATGAATGCCCCGTCTCCCACATATACGGCGGGACACGACGTGCCGTCCACGGAAACGGAGTCCGGGATCTGCACATACGTCCCGGACAGATATCTGTGGACTGCGGCATTGCCGTCTATAATATAATATGTAAATGAGAAGACATCCTTGCGGTAGGGCCCCAGATATTTATGGAACTCCAGGTCTCCCTCTCCGGCCGTCCATCCCGAGGTGTCGGGAGAATAATGCACCGTGATGCCGTCCGGGACCGTTCCCTCGAATACAGGGGAATCGCCGAGGAAATACACATCGCGGACCGAGGTGTTGTTCCACAGATTCCAGCTGAACGACGCCACCGTAACCGGAACTACAACGGACGGGGCATTCACGACTCCGTTGAACGCACCGGGAGAGACAGCGCGGAGGGTTGTTCCTCCGAGGGAGGACGGGAGGAACAGCGTACCGCCCATGTTGTCTACCGTCATCGACGTGAGTGCCGCATATCCGCTTATTCCGCCGGAGCCGTCCACGGTGTACTCCGTCTTACCGTACGGATTGACGACAGCCTGTTTGATCGAGGCGGCATCGGTGGTTCCGACGGCGTAGAACTGCAGGAGATCTGCAGAGAACGAAACCTCGGAACCGTCGTATGCGGAATCGATATGCGCCGTCGCGCCGCTCGCCCTGACATTCCACACAGCGGCCGAAAGACCTTCATCGAGCGAAAGTGCCAGCGTGACTTTTGCGGTGATTCCGTACTCTCCGAGATCCATCACCGACATGGTGTCCGATTTCAGATTGAGACGGTAGAACGAACTGTAATTTATCTTCTTCAGAGCGGAGGTGATCTTGACCCCGGAGGGTCCGTTGCCGACGGAGAACGACAGTCTGTCCCCGTCCCCCAATACCGTCAGGAACTCCGACAGGGTCAGGGATACCGAACCGCGGGGCACGCATACCGCCGCCCTGCAGTCTCCTCCGAGGATATCCGACAGTGTCTGAAGCGACGCCCTGTCCAGCGAACCGATGGTCCCGTCGGGATACTGGGAGATGTCGCAGATCACCGCGGTCCCGTCCCTCATCGTGACGGAACGGGCGAGAGATTCCGTGAACGATACATACACGGTATCGCCGGACACGGTTCCGTCGGATGCTCTCTCTGCATCATATGACCCAGATATGCGGGATACATACACGGAGGTGTCTCCGATGATGATGTAATTGGTACTGTATTCCTGTGTGAGTTCGGCATCCCGGTACATCTTGGCGACCGCTTCGCCCTTGAAAAGATCCATTGAATAAGATTCT
Source organism: Candidatus Methanomethylophilaceae archaeon (assembly GCA_963643445.1). Classification (GTDB taxonomy): domain Archaea; phylum Thermoplasmatota; class Thermoplasmata; order Methanomassiliicoccales; family Methanomethylophilaceae; genus Methanomethylophilus. Next base: position 24,245 of record CAVIJO010000013.1, on the reverse strand, counting down.
CCGAGCGGGGATCCGTACTTCGCGTAATATGTCCCGACGGTGGAACCCCCTTCCGAGAACGTGAGCATGTACTCCCTCGCCTTGGGTTCGTAGTAGGCGAAGACGTACAGCGTGTCCGTCACATTGTCCAAATCCGCAGGGACGTTGTTGTTTGGGGTGATACTCCACCCGCCGAACACATACTGATATCTGACGGTGGACTCCCTGGACGGATCCGCAGGCAGTTCCGCCGCGGAACCGTATTCTGTCATGACGGATGTTATGAATGTCCTGTCGTAATCACAGAATGTGACCTCGTAGGAACGGATTTTCAGAGTGAACACGGGCGTCACGGAGATGTCCTCCGTCACCGAAGACAGATCCGAACTCCAGCCGGAGAAAGTGTAATCGTACTGCTTGGTGCTGATCTTCACCGGCACCCCGCTGTACGATGCCGCGGAACCGGAACTGACGTATTCCTTGCGGATCAGATGCCCCGACTCGGTGTTGTAGGAAATGCACTTCATCCCGTCCCTGACATCGGTGAACGATGCAGTAAAGGTGAGATCGGCCGTAACTATCTGCGTAGTGTCCCCCCCACTCCACAAATCCCTTCCCGGGGGCGGAAGGTTCCGGTATCTGGGACATATCTACCTGCTGCCCGTAATTCACCTTTTGGGACTTCCATAGGGTACCGTCCTCCAGTCTGAAATCCACCGTCAGGATGTTCTTCATGCAGACAATCTCGTCCGTGTCGGGGTTGGGTTCGGCACCTCCCTTGTCGATGATATAGTCCCCGCTGTACGGATCGGGCGTGGATATGAGGTATATGCACTCCATGTAGGGATACACGGCAGGGTCGTAATATCCCAGGGTCCAGCTGTTATATGACCACTTGTGGTCCACCCACGTCCACTGGCTCCAGTAGGCCCATACGGAATCGCCGAGACTGTCGTTACCGAGACCGAACAGCGTATTAATCCATGAGGATACGTCGGTCCCTCCGCCCGCATCGCCGGTGAACGTATCGATTTCCCCCGGCCAATTGGACTCGATGGCATTCGTGAGGACGGCGCCCATGTTGGAACCCTCTCCCCTGAGCCAGAAGCCCTGTTCTCTGATTTCGGAGGTAAATACGGACTTTACGTGCTCGTTATCCGGAGAGTATCCGTTGGCAAACCTGATGAAAACGTAACCGACGGATTTCGGTTCGAAATCCGGAACAGAATAGACGGTTGTACCGTTGACGACGGACATGGAGGACAGAGTGATGCAATAGGATGTCCCGGACACCATTTTTCCGTCGGAGGATGTGTTGAACGCCTGCACCCCCCATCCCGACGTACCAGCCGGAAGCCACTGGAACACCCTCCAGTATCTGCCGTCATCCTGACCGCGTCCGTCGACGGAGAGTATGGCCGTCTGGGTCGTATTCAGTTTCATCGTACGGCCCTGATCATCCATTGCCTTCGTCACGGCGGCCTTCACCGTCTGCACATCGCCGACAGCGGACATGGTGTAGCTTCCGTCCTCATTGAGGATGTATACCCTGACATTGTCACAGATCAGGGCAGACGAATCGTCCGAGGATTCCAGGGCCGCCGCCGCTACTGAAATCACGACCGCAGCAGACAGTGCCAGCAGAACGGATTTTCTCATCCGGATCACCTGATGTACCTCTTGGGGAGGACATAGATCTCCCCGTCCATATCGAGGCCGACGCGGGCGTCCACCTCGTATACGTCCCTTATCAGATCCTCGGTGATCACCTTCTTGGGGTCGCCGATGGTGACGATGCCGCCCTTCTTCATAATGATACAGATGTCGCAATACCTCGCCATGAGGGAGATGTCGTGCTCGGCCACGAGGACTGTCATGTCCTTGTGAGCCATACTCTGAAGGTATTCCATGACCTCGATCTTGTACTTCATGTCGAGGTGGGATGTGGGCTCATCCACAAGCATAAGCTCCGGCTCCTGCACATACGCCTTCGCAATCAGAGCACGCTGCTTCTCCCCGGAGGAACAGAGCGAGACCTGTTTCCTCCTCAGCGGGTCGAGTCCGAACGTTTTTAGAGCTTTGCGGACGATCTTCTCATCATCGGGGGATTCCCACCACACCTTGTTGACGAATGGGTACCTCCCGAGCATCACGAGCTCCATGATCGTGGTTCCGAAAAGGGGGCCTGGTTCCGCCGGCACGTTGGCCACCTTCTTAGCGATATCCTTGGCTTTGAAATCGGCCGTACTCTCGCCGTCGACGAATATCTTCCCCGTCCAGTTCGTATGGAGTTTGGAGATGCATTTCATCATGGTGGATTTCCCGCAGCCGTTGGGACCGATGAGCCCCACGAGGAGGCCTCTGGGCAGAGCGAAATTGATACCGTGGAGAGCCTCAAAATTGCCGAAACTTATCCTGAGGTCTTCGATCCGGAGTACTTCGTCCCCCGTTACCCCAGAATCGGAGTTGCGTACATTGGCCAGCGACTCATCCGTCATAGTTGCGCCCCCTCCTGATGAGCATGTAGGCGAAGACGGGAGTTCCTATCAGCGCCGTGACCGCACCCACCGGGATCTCCAGCGGCGCTATGACAACCCTCGCCACAAGATCCGCGAACAGCATGAGACATGCGCCCAGAACTATCGAGGCGGGCATGATGAGACGGTGGTCTCCGCCCATGAGCATACGGCAGGCGTGGGGGATGACGAGTCCCACGAAACCGATGACTCCGACGAATGCGACGCAGACCGAAGTCAGGATCGAAGCGACGACCATCATCTCGGCCTTGAACATTCTGACATTGAGACCCAGCTGGCGGGCCTGATCCTCCCCCGAGAGGAACAGATTGAACTCGCGGGCCCACAGCATGGCTATGAACGATATGGCCAGCGCCGGGATCAGCACAAGGAACGCATTCTCCCAGGTGATCTGGGCGAAACTTCCGTACAGCCACCACATGACGTTGGTGAGGTTATCCTTCTCCAGGGACAGGAATATCGTCTGGACAGAGGTGAATGCGAATCCCACGATGGTTCCGGCCAGGATGTAATTGATGGCCGAACCGCCCGCACCCTCTGCGACAGAAAGGGTGATTCCGAAGGCGATAAGCCCTCCGACAATGGCGGCGAGGGGGATGATGTAGTTGCTGAAATCGCTGAGAGCCGATACGGAGATCCCCAGAACCGTGATCGAGACGGCGAAACACCCCGCACCCGAGGAAACTCCGGTGATGTACGGATCCACCAGGGGGTTCCTGATGAGCGCCTGGAATATGCACCCGGCTATGGCGAGACCCGCACCGACGCCGATGGCGGCAATGGTACGGGGCAGACGGGACTCGTAGATGTACTTCTGAACGGTACTGGAGTCGGGGCCCCCATTCTGGATGATCGAGATCATCGCAGATATCGCATCGTTTATCGGGATTATGCCGCCAGCGGAGATGGAAATGGAGATGAGGAACATCACTATGCAGATGAACACCCCGATCACGAGGATGATGGCGAATCTTCTGCGTTTGAGACCTATCTCGCTCCTGTCGTCGTCTTCCGGAACGATGTCGTCATTCAGTCCCCTGTATCCCTTCCTCAGTACAGAGAACAGTCCTTTCAGCGGACCTTTTCCCTTGTCAGGCTCCGTCCCGGGGCCGGCGGACACCTGGAGTTTATCTTCGTTCATCCAACTTCCTCTGTGCAAATATATCAGTGCCTGTACGCATACACTGCCGCCGCAAGCGCTGCCGCGACGACAATGAACGTGATGATCCACGACGGATGTCTCAGACCCTGTGATTCGTAATTGATTTCCGAGCTGTGTGTGCGTTCGTTCCCCGATGTCTCGGAAAGGACGTAGACGGCCCCGTAGTCGTTTCCGACCAGAACCTTCCCGTCCACCACCGTGGGGGCGCACATGCTGTATGCATTGCCGCTGTACGGCGACACCTTCGCCTTCCAGACGATTGTACCGGTATCGGAATCCAGGCACCACACCCACCCTCCGTTGGCACCTTCCGTGCCCGGAGAATAATCCATGCTGTACACCCTGCCGCCGCAGTATGTCATACCGCCCGTGGAGAGTGCGTCGGTGGGCCTGCACCAGAGCATACTGCCATCCGATACCCAGAATGAATAGTATCCGCTCACGAGTTCCGTATCCTTTCCGGTGGAGGAATCCTTCACCGTCTGACCGGAGAGTGCGGACACATATGCGTAGAACCTGTCGCCGGACACCACGGGTCTCCCGCATCTGATGTCCTCCTTCCAGATGACGGAACCGTCTGTGACGTTCACGAGCATGACTCCCCCTCCGGAGGAACTCATCTCCCCGCCCGAGTAGCATACGACCGCACGCCCCCCGGAACATACGGTCACGGAAGACACCTGCCCGACCCTGTTACCGAGGGTGTCGGTGACATTCTGCTCCCAGATCTTCCCGCCGGTGAGGGCGTCGACACACACGAAACCGCCGCCGTAGCTGCCGATCATGAGATACTTCGTCCCCCCGTAGTCGCAGATTACAGGAGGATGGTAGTAGAAACAGCCCCTGTAACCGATCTCCGGAACATAATTCCAGATCTCCCTGAATCCGTTCTCGCGGTCAACGGAGAAGCATCTGATGACTCCGTCCGAGGTTCCGAAATAGAGTGCTCCGGAATCATACACTGCGTTGGTCACACCGGCCTCCGAATGAAACCTGTCGCTGCTTGCGGAGCTGTTCTTTCTGGGAATATAGGTGGTCACTTTGGATCCCTTGCAGATGTCTCCCCCGTCTGTGTTGGGAGCCAATTCCGCCACGGCCTCGCCCGTAAAACGGTCGAAACAGTAGATGTGCCAGTTGCCGGAGGTTACGAGTATCAGATCGCCCACGATGACGGGCGTCGTAATCTCGGTATTATTGGAACTGGAATATGTCACGGACCAGAGGACCTCCCTGTTCACGGGATCCAGACAGCAGATTTTCGCAAGAGCGTCCATCCCCACCGCGCCGTATTTCCCGGCCACGGTATGGTAGATCATCCCGTCCGCATAGAGGATGGATGCGTCAACCGCTCCCGAATAGGTATTGCTCCACTCCAGAGGAGTTGCCACGTAATCGGGACCTTCGGAAGTGCTCACTCCCGATGAAGACGAGTCCCCGCGGACGAAGTCCACACGTCCCTGTAATCGGGATTGGAGACCGGGGTGACGGAACTGTCCGGGTAATATGCCAGCGCAAGGAATCCCTTGCTGTATCTCTCCGTCACATCGTCCGTCAGCATCTCCCATTCGACGGAATTCCACATGTAGATGTGCCAGCTGCACACCTGTCTGGAAGAGCCTGTACCCACAGTGACCTCGAACGTCCCGTCCACGGACAGGACGGTTCTCTCCCCATCCCTGTCTCCGAACACGGCACGGGTTCCGAACGCAGAGACGATGGCCGCCTCGACAGTGGTACCGGATATCGTGTCCGACCACTCGGTATGCCCGTTGCCGAAATCCAGAAGCATCTGGTAATGCGGCGCCTCCGTCTCATCCTCCGCGGAGGAGTCCTCCGCCAGGATCGGTAGGAGGCACACGGCCACGGCGCCAGAAGAACATATGTCATTCTTGCCATTCCAACAGCCCCTGTGCTTTCACGTAGCGGAGATATCCGTTCTCCGGGTCGTTGTACGAATCGTTGTAATATTTCACCCCGACCGCATCGGTGGGGTCGGCGGCGATGAAGGAATCTGGATCCATGATCTTGGCCAGAAGTTCCAGGGACTCCGGCAGTCTCGCACCCGCCCTGGACAGAAGGCTCGCCGCATCGCCCGAGAAGATATAGACTTCTCCGTTCTCGTAGGCGGGAGTTTCCTTCCACATGTCGTTGAAGCGCGACAGCAGGGTGCGGTACTCCCTCTGCGACGTGATCTCTTCGGTGTCGTAGATTATGATGATTATATCCGACTGTCTCTCGTAGACCGCTTCCTTGGACACCATGAACCAGGAGGACGAATCGCCCGAGAAGATGTTCCTGGCGCCCAGTGAATCCAGCATCGTGTCGATATAAGTGCCGGAACCCGCCGTATACGGAGAATCGCTGACGCCTAGCGAAACGAATACCTTCTTTTCCTGAAGATCCGCAATGCGGCAGATGTTGTTGATCGCCTCGGAAACGTCTGAGATATATTCCTTTCCCTTCTCGGAGAATCCGAGTGCGGAGGCGCAGATCCACAGATTCTTCAGAAGATCGTCGGTGGTAACGGAGTCGTAGAGGACGACGCAGTTTATCCCGGCTTTGCGGAACTTGTCCGCCACAGTAACGTGCTCACCGGTCCCGCCATCCAAAAATACGACATCCAGGTCTTCTGCGAGAACCTTCTCGAAGTTGGGGTCGGTGTATCCTCCCACAACAGCGACGGTGCTGTCATCCTTTGCGGCCGTCAGCGCCCGGGGGTAGTCGCTGTATCTGTCGGTCCCGACGATGAAATCGAATCCTCCTACGGCACAGACCGTCTCCGTGACAGAGGGTGCCAGCGTCACCACTTTGATCTTGTCGCCGATGCTGTCCCTTCCGGCCGATGCATAGCTGTAGTATGTGAATCCCGTCTGATCCACCGCAGGCATCATCTCGCTGCCCGAACCGGTCCTCGCCCAGGAGATGATCTTCTCCTCCGAGACTACATATTCGTCCGGATTCTCCACCTGGATCCAGGTGCCGTCCGTACCGAGGATGTACATCCCCCAGCTCACGTTCAGAAGCTGCGGCTTGCCGTTTACGGAATAAATGGAACCGTCGTCGTTCTCGACGACCGCGTATTCCCTCTTCGCACATGCCGCATCGAGGACATCCCTGCCGGTCATACCCTCCCCGAACTCCATCTCGACCCAGTCGACGTCATAGTATGCGAAGTCGATCATAACCCCCTGTTTGGCATCCACGGAATCCATGGTGAATCCCACCGCCGAAATGGTTGTCAGCGCAAGCACTGTGACTATCGCTGCGGAAACCAGTTTTATGTGAGATGCGTCCATCGATACCTCTCCTTCGCGCCTATTGTCGGACTGCCATATCGGATATGTATGTTTGGAATATATATCCAACTATGTGTAATACGAACCCTGTTTTCATACTGGTTCCGACCTACGGCAGGCTCTCCGTAATAGTGCCAGATGTTGAAATTCTGGACACAGGAGGGGGTTCACACCGTTCTGCGGACATCATACCGATGCGGCCGAATAAATACATTGGACGTATTATCCAAATTGGATCTATTACGTTGCTCATCGGCACCCGTCCGCAGTACCGCTCTGCGGCGTTATCCGATACCCGTGCAATCCGATTTATAAAATGCATGAGATATAGCATGGAATGCCGACCGAACACGAACTTGCGGAAGCCCTGGAAAAACACCCCTGCTACAGCGAGGAAGCCCACAGGAAATATGCCCGCATGCATGTCCCGGTAGCGCCCAGATGCAACATCCAATGCAACTACTGCAACCGCAGATTCGACTGCTGCAACGAATCCCGTCCCGGTGTGACAAGTGAGATCCTGTCCCCCGAACAGGCCGTCTCAAAGATAGGCTATGTCATGGAAAGAGTACCCAACCTGAGTGTGATCGGCATTGCGGGTCCGGGAGACCCTCTCGCCAATGAAGAGACCTTCCGGACGCTGGCACTCATCAGGGAAAAATATCCCGGCCTCACACTGTGCATATCCACCAACGGCCTCGCCCTCCCGGCGAATGCGGAAAGACTCCGCAGTCTCGGCGTGGGTTTCGTCACAGTCACCGTCAATGCGGCCGATGCGGAGACGGGATCCAGAATATACGGTTCCGTCCTCTGGGAAGGAAAACGGTACACCGGCACGGAAGGCGCATCCATCCTCTTGGAGAACCAGATGGAAGGAATACGCAGATGTTCCGATCTGGGCATGTTCGTCAAAGTCAACATCGTCATGATTCCAGACGTTAACACAGACGGCATACCGGACCTCGTAAGGAAGGTACGTTCCCTCGGGGCATATATTGTCAACATTCTCCCGCTGATACCGGTGGAAGGAACGGAATTCCGGAACATGAGAGGGCCCACTGCGGAGGAAAGGAAAGCCCTCATGGACCTGTGCTCCTCTGATGCCCGCATGATGCGCCACTGCAGACAGTGCAGGGCCGACGCAATCGGCCTCCTGGGAGAGGACCGCTCCTCCGAATTCGCCGGATGCGGATACGGAAAGATGGATGGCTGCGGCCCGTCCGGGGACGTTCCCAACATGATCTCGTTCTCCGCAGGGGGATACACCGTCGCCGTGGCGAGCGACGGAGGAAAGAATGTGGACTCCGGATTCGGCAACGCAAGGCGCTTCCTTATCTACTCTGTGGACGGAAATGATGTGAAACTCCTGAGACAGACCGACACCGGTGATTTGAACAGATCGATGGCGGGAGCCTCCCACAGGGACCGCATAAACTCCGTGATCGGCCTCCTGGACGACTGCGACATCATCGCCGTGAAGGAGATCGGAGATATGCCGAGGAAAGAGGCCGAGATACGCGGCAAAAGAATCATCATCACGTCTGCATCCGTCAGGGATGCAGTGATGTCAGCTGGGTCTTCCTTTTAAAATAAATATAAGTACCATATAGCCACGCCCATCGGAAGTGCACATATGGAAGCACAGGAACTCAGAGAAGCCTACATCAATTTCTTCAAAGCAAGGGGGCATGCGCAGATCAGATCCGCATCCCTCATCCCCGAAAACGACCCCACCGTCCTCTTCACGACCGCCGGCATGCACCCCCTCGTACCATATCTCCTGGGGGAAAAGCATCCCGCCGGAACGAGACTCACCGATTTCCAGAAATGCGTGAGGACCGGAGACATCGACGAGGTCGGCGATGCAAGCCATCTCACATTCTTCGAGATGCTCGGCAACTGGTCCCTCGGGGACTACTTCAAGAAGGAATCCATCGCCTGGAGCTACCAGCTCCTGCAGGAGGTCCTTCGCATCCCGCCCGAGCTTCTGGCCGTCACCGCCTTCGCCGGCGACGCCGATGCGCCCCGGGACGAGGAGACTGCGAAACTCTGGGAGGAACAGGGCATCGCCAAGGACCGCATCTTCTTCCTTCCCAAGGAGGACAACTGGTGGGGTCCCGCCGGACAGACCGGTCCCTGCGGACCCGACACGGAGATATTCTTCATCGACAAGACAAAGAAACCCTGCGGACCCGAATGCAGGCCCGGATGCCACTGCGGATACTACACCGAGATCTGGAACAACGTCTTCATGCAGTACTTCAAGGACAAGGACGGAAAGTTCACCCCCCTGAAGCAGAAGAACGTCGACACCGGAATGGGTCTCGAGAGGGCCCTCCGCGTCGTGAACCACGTGGAGACCGTGTACGAAACCCCTCTCTTCACCGGTATCATCGGAAAGATCGAGGAACTCTCCGGGAAGAAGTATGACGATGACAAAAAAGCGTTCAGGGTCGTGTCGGACCACCTCAGGGCATCCACATTCCTCATCGCGGACGGCGTCATACCTACCAAGATGGGTGCCGGTTACATCCTCAGACGTCTCATCAGAAGAGCCAGCAGGTACATGTCCGCCCTCGGGATCGAGGAATCCGGGCATATGAAAGATGTCGCGCAGGTCGTCATCGACGAATACTCCGCCGCATACCCCGAACTGAAACAGAACGAGCAGTCTATTCTCGCCACGATCACCGAGGAGGAGGAGAAGTTCCACAAGAACCTCAGGAAGGGAATGAGGAGGTTTGACGAGATGATTGCAGCCCAGGGAGAGGAAAAGGTCCTCGACGGAGGAAAGGTCTTCCAGCTCTACGACACCTTCGGATTCCCCATCGAACTCACCAAGGAACTCGCCGAAGAGAAAGGCTACAGCGTCGACGTGGACGACTTCAACGGAAGGTTCAAACAGCACCAGGAGACCTCCAGGATGGACTCCAACCAGACGTTCAAGGGAGGTCTCGCGGACCACAGCGAGGATACCACCAAACTCCACACCGCCACCCACCTCCTCAACGCCGCACTCAGGAACCTCATCGACCCCGATATCCGCCAGAAGGGGAGCAACATCACTCCTGAAAGGCTGAGATTCGACTTCAACTTCGACAGGAAACTCACCCCTGAAGAGGTCGAGAAGATCGAGAAGTACGTCAACGATGCAATCAAGGCGGACATAGAGGTCGTCTGCGAGGAAATGCCCCTGGAGGAGGCCCGCCAGAGGAACGCCATCGGAGTATTCGACAGCAAATACGGCGAGAAAGTCAAGGTATACACCATGGGCGATGTCTCCTGCGAGATCTGCGGAGGCCCCCATGTCGCACACACCGGCGAACTCCAGGGATTCAAGATCCAGAAGCAGGAGAGTGTCGCCGCCGGCGTAAGACGTATCAAAGCAGTGGTCGGAAAATTCGACTGAAAACTTTTTCCCGTTGCCTGCGGAACATGTAGGCAACGGGTTTTAAGTCACTAGATGCCGGTATATGCTCTGATGGCGGACACCGACGACATAAGGAAAGAACTCGGCCTGGTCCACATATATACCGGAAACGGCAAGGGAAAGACCACTGCTGCATTCGGATTGGCGATGAGGGCCGCCGGGAGAGGACTGAACGTCCTCATCCTCCAGTTCCTGAAACCGTCCGACGGATATGGGGAACAGGTGGCCTGCGGATTTCTGAAGAACATAACCCTCCTGTCTATGGGTCTCGACCACTTCGTATTCGGGAAACCGTCCGAGACGGACATACAGGCCGCACACGACGCCCTGAAGAAATCCGAGGAACTCATCGGCTCCGGAAAATACGATATAGCGGTACTCGACGAAAGCGTCAACGCCGTACGTCTGGGTCTTATCTCGTCGGAAGACCTGATCGGATCGCTGAAGAAAAGACCGGAACATGTGGAGGTCGTCCTCACCGGAAGGGGCATCACGCCGGATCTCGAGGAATATGCGGATCTGGTCACGGAAATGAAACTCGTGAAACACCCGTTCGATGCCGGAATCGACGCAAGAAAGGGGATAGAATACTGAAACGATGCAAGAATGAGTGGACAGTGTGGGATTTGAACCCACGACCTCCTGCTTGCAAAGCAGGCGATCTTCCAGCTGATCTAACTGCCCATCGGGTAACCTGCGTTCCCCGCAGATAGGACGATTGACATACGGGATAAATATCTTTCTATGAATCCCGGGGCCCCTGAACCGTATACCCAGGGCACGATTTTATACTATGTCCCCGTGCGTGTGGGCATATGAAGGGCCCCCGGGGGCCCCGGGACGGAACCATGTATACTCTGGGGAAGAAACTTAGATTTTCCCTGTTCGGGAAGAGCCACGGATCCTGCGTGGGATGTGTCCTGGAAGGAGTTCCTCAGGGAACTCCCATCGACATGGGTGTGCTGGCACATGATATGGCACTCCGCAGGCCGTCCAAGGGCATCGGCACCGACCGCACCGAGGCCGATGAAGCGGAGGTCGTCTGCGGCATTACGGACGGGAAGGCGGACGGCAATGCGATCATCCTGAAGATCGCAAACGGCGATGTGGATGATTCCAAATACCTGCCTTTCGAACGGACGCCGCGCCCCGGCCATGCGGACCTCCCGGCACTGCTGGCACTTCCCAAATTCGACATAAGGGGAGGAGGACAGTTCTCCGGCAGGCTGACTGCCGCCATAGTGGCTGCGGGAGGCATAGCGAGACAGATGCTCGCGGCCGAGGGAATACATATAGGCGCATTCTGCAGATCCGTCGGAAATATCGATGACCCAGATGAGAGAGATGCAGATGATGCGAAACGTTCTGAGAGGTTCCCGACAAGATCCTGCACCGAGGAATTGGACAAAGCGATGTCCGAGGCGATCCTATCCGCAAAAAAAGACGGGGACAGCGTCGGAGGGGTCGTGGAATGCATTGTCACCGGCCTCCCGATCGGTTTCGGAGGCATATGGTTTGAGAGTCTCGATGCAGAGCTGGCACATGCGGTCTTCGGCATCCCCGCATGCAAAGGGATTGAGTTCGGGAAGGGGTTCGGCATAACCCGCATGCGCGGATCCGAATCAAACGACGCCTACCGCATGAAGGGCGGAAGAATCGTCACCGAGACGAACAACATGGGCGGGATCGTCGGAGGGATGTCTGACGGTGCAGATCTGGTATTCCGTGCGGCGTTCAAACCCACTCCGTCCATAGGTGCCAAACAGGACACTGTGAATTTGGAGACGTGCGAGGACGCCGAGCTTGAGATAAAGGGCAGACACGACCCGTGCATAGCCCCGAGGGCCGTCGCAGTCGTCGAAGCCGTCACCGCATTGGTCCTTGCGGACCAGATGGAGAGAGGATTATGAACGATACATACCTGGAAGACAGGAGGAAGGCCATAGCTGAGACGGACCGGGAGATCCTGTCCCTCCTTAAGAAAAGGCTCGATCTGGCCACGGAGATTGGCAGATACAAGGCCGAATACGGACTGGATGTCGTGAATCCCGATGTGGAACGCAGGGTAATCGACAGATACAGATTTCTGGCAGACGAAAACGGACTGAATCCCGACAGGGCGGAGAAAATATGCCGCCTCATCATGCAGGAGTCCATCGAAAAGGAATCCCGCTTCCAGCGGGTATCCGCGACGATCTCTTCGGAGAGATATGCCGAGACGGAAGAAATAACGGATGTCGAGAAGAGGAGAAAGAAAATTCTGTCGATCGGCATTGCAGCCGTCGCCGTTCTCGCAATTCTGACGGTTGCGGCAGCCATGTCGGATCCGGACAACGCATCCCGGATCGCCTTCATCCTGGCCATACCGATCTGTCTTGTGGCGCTGAGTTTCATCCTCGGATACGCCGACCTGCCTTCCAGCAGAAATGCCAAGGAAGCGGCATGGATCGAAAAACGCGCCTACATATTCGGCGGACTTATGACCGCGATCTCCCTCGCAGTCCTTGTCCTGTTCCTGATGCGCTGAAAAAAAAACGGGGTCCGGGAAAACCCGGACCCTTAGATGTTTTAATTTACTCGAGATAAGCGCCGTTCACACCGTTGGTGACGAGCTTTCTGTATTTCTTCTGGACGCCTGTAACAGGGCGGTCGACAACCTTGACCTTGGCGAGACGTGCCTTAATCTCTTCGTCGGTGAGCCTCGCATTAAGCTTCCTGTTCGGAATGTCGATGTCGATAACATCTCCGTCCTGAAGTGCCGCAATGGGTCCAAGTTCGTACGCCTCGGGGGATACATGGCCGATGGCTCCTCCGCGGGTAGCTCCTGAGAACCTTCCGTCGGTGATGAGTGCAACGGACTCTCCGAGTCCCATTCCCTGAATAATACTGGTCGGCGAGAGCATCTCGGGCATTCCGGGAGCTCCCTTGGGACCCTCGTACCTGATGACGATGACGTTCCCTGCCTTGATCTTCCCGGCACGGATGGCCTCGTTGGCCTCGAGTTCGGAATCGAAACACTTCGCGGTTCCGGTGAAGGTCATCATCTTGGGGCTGACGGCGGCCTGTTTGATGACGGAACCGAGCGGAGCGATGTTTCCTTTGAGGATGGCGATTCCGCCCTGTTTATGATAGGGATTGTCAAGGGGCCTGAGGACTTCTTCGTCGAGAACCTTCGCACTCTCGGCGATCTCCATGACGGTCTTGCCGTTGCAGGTGGGCGCATCCTCGAGGAACTCCTTCAGCCTGCTGAGGATGGCAGGGACGCCTCCGGCATTGTCCAGATCCCTTATGTGGAAGGGTCCGGCGGGCCTGAGGCTGGTGATATGGGGAATCACACGGGAGATCTTGTCGAAATCCTCGATATCCACGGGGCATCCGAACTCCTTGGAGATGGCGGGAATGTGAAGGGCGGTGTTGGTGGATCCTCCGATTGCCATATCGACGCAGATGGCGTTGTGAATGGAATGTGCATTGAGGATGTCGCGGGGCTTGATACCCTTCCTGACGAGTTCCACTATCTTCTTTCCGGTCTCTTTGGCGATGACGAGCTTCTTCCCGTCGAGAGCGAGGGAGGTCCCGCATCCGGTGAGGGAGAGACCCATGGCCTCGGTGAGACAGGCCATGGTGTTGGCGGTGAAAAGTCCCGAACAGCTTCCTGCACCGGGACATGCCTCGCACTCGACCTGATGGAGATAATTCTCGTCGGCGGCGCCGACCTGAACCTTTCCGATAGCCTCGAAGACGGTCTGAAGGTCCATTCCCTTCTCGACACCGTTCCCGGCCTCCATGGCCCCGCCGGTGACGATCAATGCGGGGATGTTCATCCTCCCTGCGGCCATAAGCATACCGGGAGTGACCTTATCGCAGTTGCTGACCCCGACCCATCCGTCCATGGCGTGGCCCTCGACCATGACCTCACAGCAGTCGGAGATGACTTCTCTGGAGATGAGGGAATACCTCATTCCCTTATGACCCATGGCGATACCGTCGCAGACTGCGGGGGTTCCGAAGACGAAGGGGACTCCTCCGGCCTCCTTGATTCCTTCCTTCACGGCTTCTACGATCTTATTGAGATGGATATGTCCGGGAACGACATCGTTCCAGGAGTTTGCGATTCCGATGAAGGGCTTGTCGAAGTCCTCATCTTTGAGTCCGTCTGCCCTGAGCAGACTCCTTGCCGGAGCCGCATCGACCCCGTGCTTTATGACGTCGCTTCTTAAATCTGACATAACTCCCCCATTGCGACTGCGATTAATAATTTACTGTACGGGCGGAGCGGATGAAAAATGAACATACGGCGCTGTCGCAGCGCAGTGGTGCATATGCTGAAGGGGAGAACCCCGACAGATACAAAGGTATGATACCTTGAATTGGTTTGACGGTTCAGGCACCGCGGAGGACGATCTCGATGTTGACTCCATCGGGAACCTGAATCCTCATAAGCTGCCTGAGGGCACGCTCATCCGCGTCGAGGTCGATAAGCCTCTTGTGGATGCGCATCTCCCACCTGTCGTAAGTTTCACTGCCCTCTCCGTCAGGACTCTTCCTGCAGGCTACCTTGAGTTTCTTGGTAGGGAGGGGAACGGGTCCGCGGATTGCAACACCAGTCCTCTGGGAAATCCCTTTGATCTGGCTGCAGACGCTATCTACCATAGCGGGGTCCGTGCCGCTGAGAGAGATTCTAGCACGCTGTGACATTTAAATTACCTCAGATGTGGGTGAGGGAAGGGGCCGAAGCCCCGACCCTCTCATAAGGGAATTCAGTTTGCCTTCTCGACTTCGGTGCAGACACCGGCGGCGACAGTCTGTCCCATGTCACGGATGGCGAACCTTCCGAGAGGCGGGAACTCCTTGGCGGGCTCGACGACGAGGGGCTTGGTGGGCTTCACTTTGACGATGGCGTTGTCACCGTTCTTGATGAAGCTGAGGTCGGTCAGGGGCTTTCCTGCGCGGTTAGCGGAGACGATCTCGGTGATCTGGCAGGCAACCTGGGCGGTGTGCACGTGGAACACGGGGGTGTATCCGACGGTGATGACCGAGGGGTGGTTGAGCACGATGATCTGAGCGGTGAAGGATTTCGCAACGGACGGAGGGTTGTCGACAGGTCCGGCGACGTCTCCCCTCTTGATGTCGTTCTTGGCGACTCCGCCGACGTTGAATCCGACGTTGTCTCCGGGAACTGCCTCGGACATCTGCTCGTGGTGCTCCTCGATGGACTTGACGATTCCGGTCACATGGGAAGGCTCGAAGATGACCTTCATGTTGGGCTTCATGACACCGGTCTCGACACGTCCGACAGGGACGGTTCCGATACCGGTGATGGTGTAGACATCCTGAACGGGAACCCTGAGGGGCTTCTCGGTGTGCTTCTCGGGGACGGACAGGTTGTCGAGGGCCTGGAACAGGGTGGGTCCGCTGTACCAGGGGGTGTTGGCGGACTTGTCCTTGACGTTGTCTCCCTCGTAAGCGGATACGGGGATGAAGGGGATGTTCTCGACCTTGTTTCCGACCATCTTCAGGAGCTTGGAGACTCCCTCTTTGGCCTCGTTGTATTTGGCCTGGTCGTATTTGACGGCGTCCATCTTGTTGATGGCGACGATGATCTGCTTGACACCGAGGGTGGTTGCAAGGAAGACGTGCTCCTTGGTCTGCGCCTGGGGTCCCTCGATAGCGGAGCAGGTGATGATGGCTGCGTCGGCCTGGGAGGTTCCGGTGATCATGTTCTTGACGAAGTCACGGTGTCCGGGGGCGTCGATGACGGTGAAGTAGTACTTGTCGGTGTAGAATTTCTTGTGTGCTACATCGATGGTGACTCCTCTCTCCCTCTCCTCTTTCAGGCCGTCCATGACCCATGCGAAGTAGAAGGATCCCTTTCCTTTCTCCTCTGCCTCTTTCTTGTATTTCTCGATGATGTGGGGGTCGATAGCTCCGGCCTCGAGCAGGATCCTTCCGGTAAGAGTGGACTTTCCGTGGTCGACATGCCCGATGATGACGAGGTTCATGTGCTGTTTCTCTGCCATGTTCTTCTCTCCTTTTTATTTACTCGTTAGAGTTAGTTTTTCTGCGATAAAGGTGTTTGTATTTAAAGGTTTTAGACGGCTCCCCGATCAGAGACCGGAGTAGTAGTTCGCGTCGTAGGGCTGCGGGTTCAGGCCCTTCCTGGTCCTGATCTCGACGACGACCTTGTCCTGCAGGTCGGGGAACATCTCCTCGAATCCCGCATTCTCGGTCGACCAGAGAGCCCTTCCCTGAGTGGCACCGCGGATGTCGGAGGTGAAGCCGAACATGTCCGCGACGGGGCACTTGGAGCTGACGGTGGAGTCCGCTCCGTCCTGTCCCATCTCAAGGATGGTTCCGCGGCGCTGGGTGATCAGACTGATGACGTTTCCGGTGAAGTCCGGAGGCACGCTGATGAAGACGTGCTGCATGGGCTCGAGCAGTACCCTGCCGGCCTGGCACATGGCTCCGTAGATACCGTCCCTGACTGCGGGGATGATCTGAGCGGGTCCCCTGTGGATGGTGTCCTCGTGGAGCTTGGCGTCCATGAGGACGACCTTCAGACCGGAGACCTTCTCGGCGGCGAGGGGTCCCTTGGTCATGGCCTCGTCGAATGCGTCGGCGATGAGCTCCATGGTCTCGTGCAGGTACTGGATACCCTTGGTGTAGTCGATGAGGAGGTTGTCGTTCTTGAACTTGACAACTCCCTTGGCCTCCAGAGGATCGGTCATTCCGAGCTCCTGGAGCTGCTTCGCGAGGGCCTTCGGGTCCTTAATCTTCGCATCGGGGTCGATGTCGCCCTTGTGAATGGCGTCGACGATTCCGGGCTCGAGCCTGGAGACGACGAAGGTGAACTTGTTGTGCTTGTTGGGCGACCTGCCCTCGAAGCCGGCGTTCTTGCCCTTCACGCACTCCCTGTACACGACGATGGGCGGGGAGACCACAATGGGGATTCCCTGCTCGTTCTCGATACGGTAGACGGTGATCTCCAGGTGGAGTTCTCCCATTCCCGCGATGAGGTGCTCGCCGGTCTCGTTGTTGATTTCGATGGAAAGAGACGGGTCCGCTTTTCCGACGGTCCTGAGAACCTCGACCAGCTTGGGGAGGTCCTTCGTGTCCTTGGCTTCGATAGCCTCGGTGACGACGGGCTCGGAGTAGTGGGCCATCTTCTCGAACGGCTCCATGTCAATCATGGAAGAGACAGTGGATCCCGCAATGGCGTCCTTGAGTCCGGTGACCGCAACGATGTTTCCGGCCTTGGCGTCCTCGATGGCGATCCTGTCCGCACCGACCATCAGGGCGACGGTCTGCACCCTCTGGGGTGCGGGCTGACCGGCGACGTAAAGGGTCTGTCCTTTCTGGATGGTTCCGGAGAACAGCCTTCCGACCGCAACCTCTCCGGCGTGCTTGTCCATGATAATCTTGGTGACCATCAGGACGACGTCTCCGGTGGCGTCGCAGTTCAGGAGTTCCTTTCCGACCTTGGAGTCGAGATCTCCCTTCCAGATGATGGGGATACGTACCTTCTGGGCGAGGGTGGGGGGCTGGATGTGCCTGATCGCCATCTCGAGCGCAACCTCGTGCAGAGGCGACTTGTGGGCGAGCTCCTTCTGTCCGCCTTCCTTGCTGCAGTAGTCGAAGATGTCGGAGAAGGAGATTCCGGACTTCTTCATGAACGGGGCGGAGATGGCCCAGTTGTTGTAGGCGGATCCGAACGCGACGGTTCCGTCCTGGATGCTGACCTGCCACTCCTTGTTGAGGGGTGCGGGCAGGTTGGCCTTGATCTTCTCGTTGAAGGTGGCGATGAGCTTGGAGAAGCGCTCGATCATCATCTCCTTGGTGACCTGCTGCTCGACGATCATCCTGTCCACCTTGTTGATGAACAGCATGGGCTTGACACGCTCTTTGAGGGCCTGCCTGATGACGGTCTCGGTCTGAGGCATGATTCCCTCGACGGCACAGCAGAGGATGAACACGCCGTCCAGAGCCCTCATGGCCCTGGTGACGTCTCCTCCGAAGTCGACGTGCCCGGGAGTGTCGATGAGGTTGATCAGGTAGGATTTGCCCTCGAAATGGTGGACCATCGATGCGGATGCGGCGTTGATGGTGATTCCCCTGGCTGCCTCCTGCTCATCGAAATCCAGAACACACTGCTTTCCGGCGAGGTCCTCGGACATCATTCCGGCACCTGCGATCAGGTTGTCGGAGAAGGTGGTCTTTCCGTGATCGATATGTGCGGCCGTCCCGATGTTCCTGACGAACTCGGGGGTCTTCATGATGGTGGTTGCGTACTTTACGTTCTCTTCTTTGCGTCCCATACTCACTCACTTCGTCGTTAAACCGCTCATCTGGCGGACTGGGCGACCCTCTCGGTCTCCTCTTTCTTCGCTACGGCGTAGGAGGTCATGTCTCCCCTGGCCGCGAGCATGAGCTCGTCTGCGAGGCAGTCCTGTATGGTCTTCTTGTTCTTCGCGGATGCCGCGACGACACCGCTGCTGACGTTCCTGAGGGCGATGTCGAGCCTCCTCTGGGGGGAGATGTCGACGGCCTTGGGGACGGAGATTCCTCCGAACTGCAGCCTGGTGACCTCCTCGCGGGGAGCGGCGTTCTCGAGGGCCTCGACGAGGACCTGCACCGGGTTCTTCTTGGTCTTCTCGGCGATGATGTCGAAGGCATCGGAGACGGCCTTGTAGGCTTTGAGCTTCTTTCCGGTGTATTTCTCGGTCCTCATGATGTTGTTGATCAGCCTCTCGACGATGCTGAGGTTGGACTTCCCGAACCACTTGTTGGCGTGCTTCCCGCCAGAGTGGGGGACGCTGTTGGAGTTGAGGTCGATGTACTTGGCGAGGCCGGCGTCGTTGATGACGATCTCGGTCGTGTCGTATTTGCCGAAGACGGGCGCTTTGGGTGCAACCATCTTGGGTTTCTCCTCTGCGGGTGCGGCGACTGCGGCCTGCTCCTGGGTCTGAACTTCTTCGTCTGCCATATTTCACACCTTCATCTCGTGGGCTTCTGGACCCTGCCTCTTACCATTTCGTCGAGGGAGACGTTGTTGACCTTGATGACCTTGTAACGGACTCCGGGAATATCTCCGTAAGACCTTCCCATCCTTCCGCCGATACCCTCCACGAGGACCTCGTCGTGCTCGTCGATGAAGTTGATTGCTCCGTCGCCGACTGCGAAGGCGGTGATCTGACGTCCGTTCTTGATGAGCTGGACCTTGACGCACTTACGGATAGCGGAGTTGGGCTGCTTGGCCTCGATTCCGACTTTCTCCAGGACGATTCCGCGTCCCTGGGCGGATCCCTCGAGAGGATCGGACTTCTCCCTCAGTTTCAGCACTCTCTTCTTGTATCCCCTGTCAAGCCAGCGGAACTTCTGCCTGTCTGCCTGCATTTTCCTTGCAGTGAATAGACCGTTTCCCATTGTTTTCACCTATTTTGGGTTTGTTTTTTCGCTCGCGATGCGATTATGCCCCGCACAATATCATTAAATATTGCTAAGCGTGGCTATGCTGAAGGTCGCTATTCACAGATTGTATTTAATGCTTTACCAGATGAAAAGTCGGAGAATGCGGCCGGAGAATACCGCTGCCGCATGCATGTATGCCGCAACATATGCGCCGTATATAACCGCCTCGGACGGCGCATGCGTATGATGCAATCCTACACGGACAGGCCGAACGGCGGATTCAATGTCTGATTATCAAGAAAATATTGGACATTTGAATAGTTTAATACTGTTTTTCCATACAAATGTTTATTAACGGCACCATATTACTGAGGTTCCCGTTGATTTAAGATGAAGTTGATTTTCGTCAGCGGAGGAGTGATTTCGGGGCTCGGCAAGGGGATAACCGCCTCTTCCATAGGCCGCCTGCTCAAATCCAGAGGCATAAGCGTCACGTCAGTCAAGATAGACCCGTACCTGAACGTGGATGCGGGGACCATGAATCCCTTCGAACACGGGGAGGTCTACGTTCTGGACGACGGGGGCGAAGCGGATCTGGACCTCGGGAACTACGAACGGTTCATGGACCTGCATCTGGGGAGCAACAACAACATCACCACGGGGAAGGTCTACAGGGCCGTCATAGAGAACGAAAGAAAAGGGGAATACCTCGGAAAGACGGTCCAGATCATCCCCCATGTCACCGACGAGATCAAAAGACGCATACTGTCTGCGGCCAGGGGTTCCGGCGCCGATGTGGCCATCGTCGAACTCGGCGGGACCGTGGGGGACATCGAATCCATGCCGTTCCTGGAGGCCGCGAGGCAGCTGGGAAGGGACCTGGGACGCGAGGAGAACGTCCTGTTCATCCACACCACCCTCATACCCATCATGGGATCCGTCGGCGAGGAGAAGTCCAAACCGACCCAGCACTCGGTCAGGGACCTCATGACTGCGGGGATCAAACCCGATATGATCATCGGGAGATGTTCCAGGGAACTCAGCGCATCCGCCAAGGCGAAGATCGCCATGTTCTGCGACGTGGACGAGAAGGCGGTGATCAGCTGCCCCGATGCCCGCTCCGTCTACGAGGTGCCCCTGATCCTCGAGAAACAGGGCGTGGTGGACTACATCCTCGACAGGATGAGGCTCCGCCCCATGGCCGACGGAAGACACATGGAGGGGTGGGAGAGATTCCTCGGGAACATCCTGGAACCCGAAACCGAGGTCACGATCGCCCTGGTCGGGAAATACACCGCCCTCGCAGACTCCTACCTGTCCCAGCTGGAGGCCCTCACGCATGCGGGGGCCGAGAGGGGATGCCGCGTGAACGTCAGATTCGTGGACTCCGACACCCTTCTGCACGGAGACCCGGAGGAGATCCTCGGAGGGGCGGACGGCATCCTCGTCCCCGGAGGGTTCGGAGTAAGAGGCGTCGAAGGGAAGATCGCCGCGGCCAGATATGCCAGGGTGGAGAAGGTGCCCTTCCTGGGCGTATGCCTGGGATTCCAGATTGCCACCATCGAGATTGCCAGGGATGTGCTGGGTCTCGCGGATGCGGATTCCACCGAGTTCGAACCCGGCACCGGGAACCCGGTCATCTTCATCATGCCCGAACAGGCGGGCGTCACCCAGATGGGCGGCACCATGAGGCTCGGGGCCCAGACGGTGAAGGTGAAGAAAGGGTCGAAGGCATGGGAACTCTATGGATCCGAAACGGTGTCCGAGAGACACAGACACAGATACGAGGTGAACCCCGCCTACATCGGAAGATTCGAGGATGCGGGCTGGCACTTCACGGGGGTGTCGGAGGACGGGACCAAGATGGAGATCGGGGAGCTCGATGGGCATCCGTACTTCGTCGCATCGCAGTTCCATCCGGAGTTCAGGTCCCGGCCCATGAACCCGTCGCCCCTCCATCAGGGCCTGATCGATGCCGCGATGGCGCATGCCGCATCAGCGGAACGCTGACATGCCGTGCGCCCGCATATTATCGCGGGCGCGCGCATAGGTTTATATTGACACCGACGATAGCCAGCCCATTGAGAGGCGACCTACATGGAAGAGAACGATTACCTAGGAATGCTCGACAGAGCCAAATCCCAGCTTCCCGACCAGATCGAACAGCACGAGAGGTTCGAACTGCCGGAGCTCGACATCATACAGGAAGGGAAGATCACCATCTTCAAGAACTTCATCGATGTCACCGACAAGCTCAGGAGAGACCCCCAGCATCTCCTCCAGTATCTCCTGAAGGAACTCGGAACCCCCGGGAACCTCGAGGGACGCAGGGTCGTATTCAAGGCGAAGATCAGCAAGACCCACATCGACGAGAAGATCGCGGATTACACCGAGACATACGTCATCTGCTCCGAGTGCGGCAGGCCCGACACCCACATCGAGAAGGAGGACAGAACCTTCATCCTCGTCTGCGAGGCCTGCGGTGCGCGCAGACCCATCATGGTGAGGAAGGCCGCAAGGGCGGAGGATGTGAACACTCTGCGCCCCGGAGACGTCATAGAGGTCACCATCAACGACGTCGGAAAGAAAGGGGACGGCGTCGCCAAATACATGGATTACCTGGTGATCGTCCCCGGAACCGCCAGGGGAACCAGGGCCAACGTCAAGATCACCAACATCTCGGCGAAAACCGCTTTCGGACAGGTCACCACCGAGTCCGTCAACCACTGAAACATGAGATACTTCGTCGAATCGTACGGATGTACGATGAACTACGGAGAGGGCGAAGAACTGGCCGGGCGCATGGATGCGCTCGGCTACGTCCGCGCCCTCTCCGCCGACGAGGCCGATCTCGTCATCCTCAACACCTGCACCGTGGTCGACACCACGGAAAAAAAGATGATCAGGAGGATGAACGAACTGAAAGCGGCCGGAAAACAGATCATCGTCACCGGCTGCATGGCGAAAGTTCAGGCGGGCAGAATAAGTGTCCGCCTCCCCGGATCGCTCATAATCCCTCCTGAGAATTATGACGGTTTTTCAGATGCCGTCGCCGGGATGTACGGATGCGGAACGCCCGTGTCCCCTTCCCGCACGTCCGTGACGGCGGTCATCCCGATAGCACAGGGCTGCAGGGGAAACTGCACATACTGCATAACGAGATTTGCGAGGGGGACCCTGTGCAGCTATTCCCCCGAAGGGATCAAAAAACGTTTCGACAGTCTCATAGACTCCGGAGCGAAGGAGATTCTGATAACCGCACAGGATACGGGATGCTACGGCCGCGACATAGGCACTGATCTGGGAGAACTCATAAAGGAACTTCTGAAAAAGAAAGGGGAGTACCGTATCAGGATTGGCATGATGAACCCCAACAGCCTGAAACCTGTACTGGACGGGGTTATGGAGACATTCAGGGACGGCCGCGTTTACCGCTTCCTCCACATCCCCGTGCAGAGCGGCAGCGACAGTGTTCTGGAGAGGATGAAGAGGCACTATACCTCGGAAGACTTCTTCGCACTGGTGGAAGCAATCCGCGCGGAATATCCGGACATGAGCATCGCGACGGATCTCATAACCGGGTTTCCGGGGGAGACGGACGGGGAACATTCCGCCAGCGTCGCCCTCATAAAGAGACTCGGTGCGGACACTGTGAACATAACCCGTTTTTCCCCCAGACCCGGCACGGAAGCATTCTCCATGCCGCAGCTCAACGGGAGGATCTCCAAGGAGAGGTCCACTGAACTCACAGAGGTCAAGAACGAAACAGAGAAGAACGTCAACTCGGGAATGGTCGGGAAGACGTACAGGGCCCTCGCGACCGAAACCTCGGAAGACGGATCGACGATACTGAGAACGGATAACTACAGGCCCATTGCGGTGAAGGAACACATTCCTCTGGGGACCTTTGCCGAAGTGACCGTCACCGACTGCCGTTCCACATATCTTATCGGCAAAAGCATTTGATTTTATAGAGGGATGGGTTAACCGTCCAACAACAGTCCTGTAGTGTAGCGGTCAATCATGCTGGCCTTTGGAGCCGGTGACCTCGGTTCGAATCCGGGCAGGACTACTCTGTGTTCTCTCAGCCTGACATCTGCAGGCCGATTATACGGCGTCATCTCCGCACTGCTGCGTACGCCTGTTCGGAAACGATTGATCTGCATGATGCCGGATTGTGAACGGAAATTTCCATCGGATGATTACGGCGGAAAGAACCTGAAGAAGTAGCAGATAAGAAAGAACAGAAATGGAAATGGGCGTTCGATGCTACGTTTAGTGCGTGGAAAACTGCCAAGGAACTGCCGAGAAAACCTTTACGATTTTCCTTGCAATTATTTCGCTTTATAGATGTTGAGGGTTGGGCCGAAGCCCAACCCTGCGTAGGAGGTGATCCATCTGCAGGTTCCCCTACAGATACCTTGTTACGACTT
>CAVIJO010000012.1:0-31610 GCA_963643445.1 Candidatus Methanomethylophilaceae archaeon | reverse complement strand
GCAATGTGCCAGATGCACGAAAGGAAGTATTATCTCGGCATGTCCGGCAAAGTAATCCTCACTGCGATGGCGTTCTGGGGAAAGATCCCGAAGGTCCGCACCGAGACCATTGACATCTAATCGGAGTATGCGCACTCCCACAGATATGTGCCAGATGCAAATGTTTCAAACCTGTCACAGAATCCAGCGGATGTCTCTTCTGAGGTCCCTGAGCTGAGGTCTGACCGTACGGGCGTGTTCCACCACGCCGCTGTCCGCATAGGTGATGAGGATCTCCTCGTCCTTTCCGGCTCTGACGATCTCCTCTCCGAGAGGGCTGTACATCGCCGATCCCCCGAAGAATTCCGCACCCTCCCTGAACGGTCCGATGCTGTTGCAGTAGACCGTATACACGGTGTTCTCCAGCGACCTTGCGGGCAGGATTCTTTCCATGGCTGCCTTGGAACTTTCCGCAGAAGCGGATATGGCGATGACCATGTCGGCGCCGTTGGTGGCGTAGAAACGGTGGATTTCCGGGAACATGATGTCGTAACAAATCTCCAGGCCGATCTTCATCCCTTTCCATTCGACCATGACGGGACTGTGTCCCTTCTCATACATGCTCTCGTCATAGGGCGGGAAGTCGGCGGTGTAGAGTTTGTCGTACCTGTAGGTCTCGGTGGGGGTCACGAAGAGCATTGAATCGGTGATGCCGTTGTACCACTGCATCGGCGTACCGAGCGCAACCGCCACATCCATGCTGTTGCAGATTATGCGAAGCCTGTTCTCGGCGGTGACCGTATCCTCGGGATTGAATTCGCCTTTTCCGTACCCGGTGAGATAGAGTTCCGGGAACACGTAGAGGTCGGCCTGATTCTGCATGATCGTGCCCTCGACCCTTTTGAGGTTCTCCTCCGGATCCGAGGTGCCGGCTATCTGGCATATTGCGATCCTGATGCCCATGTGAATATCAGCGCTTACGGAGTATTTATAAGGATATGCGGTTTTTGCCCGTTTTTCGGGATATTTGCCGGTTTTCCGCATCTGGCTATGTGTACCGTCTTCTCCGGCGCAGATATGTCCCGGAACAGTATTATTAAGAATCAAAGGCATTGACGGAGTATGGCTTTCAGGGAGCTTCACAGGATAACGCGCGAGGATGCCGATGCCCTTACCGGATTCATCAGAGATACCGTGGCGGCCGCACACGCCAAGGGTGCGGTCGTCGGTATCAGCGGCGGGGTCGATTCCGCCGTCGTGGCGAAGCTCTGCGCCGATGCCCTCGGAGGGGAGAACGTGATGTGCGTCTTCATGCCCACGGCCGTCACTCCCGGAGAGGATTACATCCAGACGAAGGCCATGTGCAGGGAATGGAACATCCGTTACAAGGCCATCAGCATACAGGAGCCGGTGGACGTCTTCTCAGGTATACTCCTGACCGGGAAGGAGGCCCCTCTCGAGAGAGGGAACATCATGGCCCGCTGCAGGATGATCGTCCTCTACGACAGGGCCAAGAAAGAGAACTATCTCGTCGTCGGGACCACCAACCGTTCCGAGCTCCTGATGGGGTACATGACCAAGTTCGGCGACGGTGCCGAGGACGTCATGCCGATGTACAATCTGTATAAGACCCAAGTGTGGGAGATGGCCGAGATCGTCGGTGTCCCGAAGGAGATCATCGACAAAGTCCCCACCGCCGGGCTGTGGGAAGGTCAGACCGATGAGTCGGAGATGGGGATCACCTATCTCGCGCTCGACAGGGCTCTCAATGTCATGGAGCAGGGGGGCAGCGATGCCGACATGGCCGCCGCAGCGGACATCTCCGAATCCAAGGCGGCCGAACTCAGGGAACAGGTTGCGAGGATGAGTCACAAGCACTCCCCCGCCATCGTTCCCGGACAATGACCCAGGTAATGAAAAAACGATAATCCTGAAGTTTTTCCCGGCCCGAAGGGGCCGGGCGGAGTGGCACTCACTCCCCGAAGACGGCCTTCGCCTGTGCCGCCATGACATCCGTCATATACGGATCCTCGCCGACCGCAGGAGGATACCTGATCTCCACGGCGTGTCCGTTCCTGTGGACGACGCTTCCGCGGGAATTCTTCTTCAGACCGATCTTCTCGGGGATCTCCTCCTTCAGGTGGATCCCGCATGATATGAACATGGGAACCACGATCACCCTTTCGGTCGCGACCTCCAGCGCCTTATGGAAGGACTCCTCGATCGTCGGGCCGCAGAACTCGTTGTATCCGACGAACGTCCTGTATCCCTTCGCTTCCGCCGCCTTTGCGACGGCCTCCACGGCCTCCGAGTTGGACTTGTCCTTCGAACCGTGCCCGACTATGAGGACGGCGGCGCCTTCCATGTCCCCTCCGTTCTCCTTTATCCTCTTCACGACGACGTCCGCCACGCCCGGATCGGATCCGATGGCCTTCCCGAATCTCACACGGATCTTCTTCCCATCCACGTCCGCAGTGCCGTCGCCGTATCCCTTCAGGCCGATCTCCTTCGGGAGATACTCCTTGGTTATGATGCCGTCGGAGATGAAGTAGGGGATGACGAGCAGGTCGTCGACCCCGTCCTCCGCGGCCCGCCTCATGGCATCCTGTATAAGAGGGGTGTCTGCCCTGTGGAACGCGGTGTACACCTTCTCCTTCCTTCCGGAGCCGAAGCGTTCCGCCTGTTCCCTGATCACATCATCCGCACCCGGAATGCTGGACCCGTATCCGATCACCATGATTGCCTTCATGGCGAAGACATCGTCATCAAACACTTTAATAGTTGGCTGTTATATCCAAAGACACAGGTTTTCGGGGTTTTTCCTATGGGCGCCATGGATGAGGAGCACAGTTTCGTGTACGTCGGCGGGAAGAAGCTCAGAAGAGGTTTCACCACCGGTTCCTGCGCCGCAGCCGCAGCCAAGGCCGCCGCGCTGACACTCCTTTCCGGGGAACCAGTGCCCGCGGTGGAACTCATCACTCCCAAAGGCATCCCTCTGGTACTTCCCGTGGAGGACATGTCCGTCTCCCCCGGTTCCGTATCGTGCGCCGTACGCAAGGACGGCGGCGATGACGCCGACGACACCAACGGTGCCCTCATATACGCCAAAGTGTCGGAGAAGGCGGAAAAGGGGATAGATATCGACGGCGGCGCCGGCGTGGGGAGGGTCACCCGCAGGGGTCTCGACCAACCGGTCGGGAACGCCGCCATAAACAGGGTCCCCCGCAGCATGATAACGGAGGCGCTGGAAGACGTCTCCGACGCATACGGTTACAGAGGCGGTTTCTCGGTGGAGATCTACATCCCGGAAGGCGGGAGGATCGCTCCCAGAACGTTCAACCCCCGTCTCGGCATAGTGGGCGGGATATCCGTCCTCGGGACCAGCGGGATCGTGGAGCCCATGAGCGAGACCGCGCTCATCGGTTCGATAAAGGCGGAGATGAGCATGTTCATGGCCCAAGGAAGGAAGGTCCTCCTCACCGTCCCCGGGAACTACGGGAAGGATTTCACCGCATCCTATCCGGGACTGGAAGGGATACAGCCCGTGGAATGCAGCAATTTCATAGGAGATTTCCTGGACATGGCCGTAGAGATGGGCGCCGAAGGCGTCCTTCTGGTCGGAAATCTGGGAAAACTCGTCAAACTCGCGGGGGGGATCATGAACACCCATTCCCGCAATGCGGATGCGAGGATGGAGATCCTCGCCTCCAACGCCGTCATGGCGGGTGCGGACACGGAGTCCGCGAAGAGGATAATGGGATGCGTCTCCACGGACGATGCGCTGGAAGTCCTTTCCGAAAACAGACTAGTGGGCCCTGCGATGGAGATCCTCATCCCGAAGATCGAATTCCACATGAACCACCGCGTGAAGGGTGCGCTGAAGACGGCGGCCGTGGTATTCTCGTCGGAATTCGGGATCCTGGGGGAGACTCCGTCCGCGGCCGAACTCATAAGAAAGGTCGAGGCAGGGGAATGAAGGTAGCCATCATAGCATTTTCAACGAAAGGATGTCAGAAAGCCTTGGACATCGCAGGATGTTTTCCGGACGACGATGTCCGTGTGTCCGCCAAGACGACGGCGGACACGTGCGGCGTGGAGAGGATCGAATGCTCCACGAGGGAATGGACGCGGAATGCCTTCGCCGAATGCGGGGCAGTGGTGTTCGTGGGTGCCGTCGGGATCGCCGTGAGGGAGATCGCCCCCTTCGTGAAGAACAAGACCGTGGACCCCGCGGTCCTTTCCGTGGACGAGCTCGGGAGGTTCTGCATCCCTCTTCTTTCGGGACACATCGGCGGGGCCAACGGACTCGCGGCGAAGGTCGCCGAAAGGATCGGCGCCGTCCCCGTGGTCACCACCGCCACCGACATAAACGGAAAGATCGCCATAGACGCATGGGCCGTGGCCAACGACCTTTCGATAGCCAACCTCGGCGCGGCGAAGGATGTCGCCGCCCGCATCCTCGCAGGAGATCCCGTCGGGTTCATCAGCGACGTCCCCGTCGAGGGGGACGTCCCTCCAGAACTGTCGGCGGAGGACGCGCCCACGGGGGTGTACGTGGGGAACGCGCCCGCGGGCCCCTTCGGCACCACTCTCCGTCTCGTCCCGCGGGACTGCGTCCTCGGGATCGGATGCCGCAGGGGCACCCCGAAGGAGAAGATCGAGGCGGCGGTATCCTCCGCCCTCGATCTCGCTGGGACGACCCTGAAGAACATCCGCGCGGCGGCCAGCATAGATCTGAAGAGCGACGAGGAGGGACTCCTGTCCTTCGCATCGTCGCACCGTATCCCCATTTCATTCTACACTTCGGACGAGCTCAACGCAGTCCCGGGGGATTTCACGGTATCGGATTTCGTCCGTTCCGTGACCGCGGTGGACTGTGTATGCGAGAGATCCGCCGTGAAGGTCTCCCGTGGCGGAAAGCTGATTTTAAGGAAGTATGCGGAGGACGGGGTCACCGTGGCGATAGCCCGCGAACCGTTCTCGGTGAGCTTCAGGAGGTGCCGCAGATGAGCAGGGTCCTGGTATTCGCAGGGACGACGGAGGGCGGGGAGATGGTCTCGATCCTCTCCGCCGCCGGGGTCTCCGTGCATGCGTGCGTGGCGACCGAATACGGGAGGACCTCCGTGAAAGAGGCTCCCGGAGTGGAGGTCTCCTCCCGGCCTCTGGCCCCGGAGGAGATGAGGGCCCTCATGAAGGAGTACCCCGTCGTGGTGGACGCCACCCACCCCTACGCATCCGGCATCTCCGCCCATGTGAAGGAGGCATGCGCCGACACCGGTGCGGAGTACATCCGCCTCGTGCGTCCCGCATCCGAGGGGTATTCTGGGATGAAAGTGGTGGATTCCGTTGCCGATGCGGCGGAATATCTGAAAGGCACCGAGGGGAACATCCTCGTCACCACAGGCAGCAAGGAACTGGAGAAATTCACGTCGATCCCAGGGTACAGGGACAGAGTGTTCGCCCGCGTACTGTCCCTCGCCAAGGTTGCGGACGCATGTGCCAGATTGGGATTCGAAGGAAAGAATCTCTTCGCGATGCAGGGTCCGTTCTGCGAGGAGCTCGATTACGGGATGCTCGTGCAGACCGATGCCAAATACCTTGTCACGAAGGATTCGGGCGTTCCCGGGGGATTCGCCGAGAAGGTCCGTGCGGCCCGCAGGGCCGGTGCGGAGATAGTCCTCGTCGGGAGGCCGGAGGAACAGCCGGGTACGGACTTCGACGGCGTGTTGGAGATCCTCTCGGAGAGGCTCGGCATCCATCTGGAGCGTTCCAGGAGGGTGTTCTCCGTCGTCGGGACCGGCGTGGGTCCCGGAACCGGCCTCACTTCCGCCGGCGCCGCCGCCGTCAGATCCGCAGACCTCGTAGCCGGTGCGGAAAGGATGCTCCGGATCCCCGAGGCCGAGGGCAAGACGCTTCTCCGCGAATACTCGCCCGGAAAGATATTCGATTATCTGGCACTTCATCCGGAGTACAGGAATGCGGTGCTCCTGGTGTCGGGAGACGTCGGCTTTTACAGCGCCGCCCGGACGGCGGTCTCGTCGGCGGACCCCTCTGTCTACGATGTGGAGATGCACTGCGGCATATCCTCGGTCCAATACCTATGTGCCAGAGCGGGGATCCCGTGGCAGGATGTGAAGCTCGTCAGCGCCCACGGGAGGATGGCCAACATCGCCGGGGAGGCCAGAAGGCACGGCGCCGTGTTCGCCCTCCTCAACGGGAAGACGGGCGTGGAGGAGATGTGCAGACAGCTTTCCGATTACTGTCCGGACGTCAGGGTCGCGGTCGGCTGCGACCTCGGGTATCCCGAGGAGAAGTACGTGTACGGCACCCCCGCGGAGGTCATGGGTGCCGAACTCGGCACCCTGTGCGCCGCACTCGTCTTCAACGGACATCCCGACACCCGCTGTCCCGTCGGAATCCCCGATTCGGAGTTCATAAGGGGCGACGCTCCCATGACCAAATCGGAGGTGAGGTCCCTTTCGGTAGCCAAGATGAAGCTGTCGGAGGACAGCATCGTGTATGATGTCGGCGCCGGGACCGGCTCCGTCTCCGTGGAGATGGCACTCGTGGCCGTCGGAGGCACCGTCTACGCCGTCGAGAGGAATCATGATGCTGCGGAACTCATCGACCTGAACCGCAGGAAGTTCTGCGCACCCAACATCGAGATCGTCGAGGGCACCGCACCCGACGCCCTCGTATCGCTCCCGGCCCCCGATGCAGTGTTCGTCGGAGGCTCCTCCGGGAACCTGTCCTCCATCGTCTCGGCCGTGCTGGAGAAGAATCCGCACTGCAGGTTCGTCATCAACTCCGTCACGCTCGAGACAGTCTCAGAAGTGCTCGCTCTCTCCTCGTCGTGCAGGGTGGAACAGGAGGAGATCGTCTGCGTGAATGCAGCCAACTCCAGACATCTGGGTCGTTACAACCTCATGACCGCCCAGAACCCCGTGTACATCGCCGTGTTCAGGGGGACCGGCGAATGAGCTCGGCCCGTTTCATGATCGCCGCGCCCGCCAGCGGGAGCGGCAAGACCACAGTCACATGCGGGATCCTGCAGGCACTGGTGGACAGGGGTCTGAAGGTCTCCTCGTTCAAATGCGGCCCCGATTACATAGATCCGATGTTCCACGAGAAGGTCATCGGGACGAAGTCCAGGAACCTAGATTCCTATTTCTGCGATGACGGCACCCTCAGATACCTGTTCCGCAGGTCTTCCGAGGATGCCGACATTTCCGTTATCGAGGGAGTCATGGGATTCTACGACGGGATCCGTTCGGGAGGTACCGAGGGTTCGTCCTGCGAAGTCTCCCTGAAACTGGACACCCCCGTCATACTCCTGGTGAACTGCAGGGGCGCCGCCCTCTCCTCCGTAGCGGTCGTCAAAGGATTCGGGGAGTTCTCCGAGAACCGCATCGCGGGCGTGATATTCAACAACATGAGCGAGTACGTCTATCGGGACGTGAAGGACCGTACGGAGCGGGAGACCGGTCTGAAGGTCATCGGATACGTCCCCAAGCTGAAGGACATCGTACTCGAAAGCAGGCATCTGGGTCTTGTGCTTCCGGATGAGGTGGAGTCCCTGAGGGAGAATCTCAGGCGTCTCGCCGCGATACTCGAGAAGACCCTGGATATGGACCTCCTCCTGGAGATCGCCGGCACCGCTCCCCCCGTGACGGGCGGGGCCCCTCCCCACGGGGTCCTCCCGGAGAAGGTGAGGATAGGGCTCGCGTCCGACAGCGCCTTCTGCTTCACATACGGGGACAACACCGCCCTCCTGGAGGAATGCGGTGCGGAGATAGTCCCGTTCTCCCCGCTGTCCGACGGAAAACTCCCCGAAGGGATCGGCGGGATCATCCTCTCCGGAGGGTATCCGGAACTCCACGGGGAGGCTCTCAGCGGGAACGTCTCCATGCTCGCCGACATCAGGGAGAAGATCGCATCCGGGATGCCGTGCCTCGCCGAATGCGGCGGGTTCATGTACCTCCACGAACGGATGGAGGATTCGGACGGTGCGATGCGGCCCATGGCGGGAGTCATAAAGGGGGAGGTGCGCAACACCGGGAAACTGAGCCGTTTCGGCTACGTCTCCCTGTCCTCCGAAGATAAGGACTCCATCCTCGCCGGAGGAGGCTGCAGAGGCCACGAATTCCATTACTGGGACAGTTCCGACTGCGGCGGTTCGTGGGAGGCCGTCAAGACCTCCGGGAAGATCTACAGGGTCTGCCATGAGGAGGGGAACCTCGTGGCGGGATTCCCGCATCTCTACTATTATTCGAACCCCGACGTGCCCTACAGGTTCCTCCTGAAGTGTCTGGATTTCGTCAGATCTCGATGCCGCCCATGAGCGACGAAGAGATGAGTTCCACGACGACCACGACGGCGATGCCGACGAGCAGGATGCCCATCCTGCCCAGGTCCCCTTCCCTGTGGTGGAATGCCTCGGGGAGCATGTCGCACATGGTCACGAAGGCGAATATCCCGACGGAGAAGCAGAGTGCCAGACCCGCCCCGTCCACACCTCCCGAGCCCAGCGCATAATAGGAGACCACCGCCGCCAGGGGCGAGATGACGCTGAACACGGTCAGATACAGCCACGACTTCTTCCTGCGGTGGGACATCAGCATCGTGGATGCCAGGGAGAACACCACCACGGCCTTGTGCAGGCACAGGGCGATGAGCACCATTATCCCCACATCCTCCCCTGCGAGGAACGCCGCGGCGAGGGCGAGGCCGTCGAAGAACGAGTGTATGGAAAGTCCCAGGAATGCCGACATGGAGGTTATGCCGTGTCCGCAGGCGTCGCAGCCGTCGTATCCGTTCCCGGAGAGACGTCTCTTTATGAGGCAGTCTATTATGAAAAGAAGGAGGAATCCCGCAAACATCATGTATGCGGCGCTCTCCGCCGAACCGCCGCCGTCCAGCGTCTTCTCCAGAGCCTCCGGCAGGAGCATTATGAAAAGGACCCCCAGCATGATGCCTGTGCTGAATGTGATCAGGAGGTGGAGTTTCACCTTCTTCCTGTTCTTGATGAGGAACGGGATGCGTGCGGCGCACATCGATACGATGAAGATCACCGCCGCGAACAGTATTATGGCCATGCCGTCGTCCATGCGACCTGTTTCGGGATTCGGTTATTAAGGTTTATTGCAGATGTTAATAACATCGGGCCGTCCGAACATCCATTTTTATTAACATCGGGCCGAGATGTTATTAACTCCGTCCTGCCATCCCTCGGCCATGACTGTGGTGAGCGTCTCCCTCAGCGACGAGAACATCGCGGACCTGGACCGCATCCAGGAGACATACGGTCTCGGAGGCCGTTCCGAGGCCGTCCGCACGGCGATCTCCTCCGCCATGTCGGAGATACAGGACATGGCGGGACTGGAGGGCCTCGTGGAAGGCGTCCTGATAATCATAAAGAGGGACCACGCGGACCCGTGGATGGGCGTCATCCAGGCGAAGCACACCGGAGCCATCAAGACGCAGCTCCATTCGCACCTGAAGAACCGCAAATGCCTCGAGGTCATGATCATCTCCTGCGACGCCTCCGAGTTCAGGGAGATGATCCGCGACATTGAGTCCGCCGGCAAGGCGGATTACATCCGTTTCGTCAGCGGATGAGGGTTTTTCGGGCCGTCGGAACGGACACGGAACCAATCCAAAATCCTGCTTTTCACGTACGATTAAATACCAAAAAATCCTATCTTCCAGCGGATGGGATGGAGATGTGGAAATCACACTCAGACAGTGGTAACGCTCGCTTTTCGGGCGTCGCCGACAGGATAATATCGCTCTTCAGGGGCAGGAACGGTACCGCAGAAAACAAGACCGCTGCCGCAACGCCGCAGGAGGCACGCGGATTGGACGCCGGACAGTTCGACAGGGTAGAGACCGATTCCGGCGCGGCCATTTTCGTCACGAAGGTCTCCGACAGCAGATACTTCGACGAGTCTCCCGAATACACGCCTGTCATCAGGCCGATCTACAAGGACTCGCTCGACGACTTCGAGATCCCGGAGCCCGCCGCCCAGAACCGCACTTACTATTACGAACCCGCAGACATGTTCTCCAACGCCAGGAGGAGACCCGTCTACGAGCCTGTCGATTTCAACGAGATCGTGGTGAAGCAGCCCGCCCCTGCGAAGGATGCCGAACCCGAAGTGTTCTCCGTTCCGGCGGAGGACGCCGCCGCAGAGGAGATCCCCGTATCCGGACCGGCCCCCGCCGAGGAGACCGTCTCGGAGGGACTCTTCGAGAAGGAGGAGATCCCCGAAATCTCCGCAGAAGAGGCAGTCCCCGTCTCGGAGGGACTCTTCGAGAAGGAGGAGAT
Organism: Candidatus Methanomethylophilaceae archaeon; assembly: GCA_963643445.1. GTDB lineage: Archaea > Thermoplasmatota > Thermoplasmata > Methanomassiliicoccales > Methanomethylophilaceae > Methanomethylophilus. The sequence continues at coordinate 21,304 of CAVIJO010000012.1, read as the reverse complement.
CGCCGCAGAGGAGATCCCCGCCGACGACGGCATCTGCATCGACGACATCATGGCGGAACTTGCCGTGGCGCAGGCATCCGCCGAAGCCTTCCAGGAGGCCGTCGCGAAGGTGCGGGAGGCCGAGGTGTCCGCAGCCCTCGCATCGGCTCAGGCATCCGCCGAAGCCCTCTGCGAGGCCGTTGCGGAAGCACAGGAGGCATCCGAAGCGGTTCCGGAGACACAGGAGATCCCCGCAAAGCCGGCAATCCTCGCGCTCCCGCAGGGAGAGCCCGTACACATGCTTGCGGCCCCCGCCCCCGTATCCGCCGTCACCGATACGGTGGTGGCCGACACGGTCATAGTGAGGGAGGAGCCTGTCAGGATGTCGATCCCCAAGTTCCGCTACTCCTTCGAGGACCTCGAGAAGGAGGCCGCCGAACTCGAGGACGCCAACTCCGAGCCCGAATACGAGTTCTCCGAGCCCGAGAACTTTGCGCACTGTCAGGCCGCCATGACGTCGGAGGCCGCCGCCCCCGGGATCGATATGACCGTCGGTTTCACCGAGAACAACGTCATCAGGGATGTCGCGGAGATCGTCGACATCAACCGGGACGTCCTCTGTCTGTACGTGCCGACCCTCTCCAACGACATCGACCTGTACATCTCCACCACGGCGGATGACAACTCGGACCTTCCCGAGGACGGTCTCGAATCCTACGACAGGAAGTTCAAGATCAGGATGAAGCTGCCTCAGGAATATTACGGGCGCCCCTTCACCGGTGACCTCAGACACCGCTGGTAAACCTCCTTTCCGCCCCTGCCGGGGCGGAATTCCCTTCTTTTCCGCCGCTCCGTCCCACTGTCTCCGATAATTCCGATCGGCGACAGTCGAACACTTTGAAAATTCAGGAAAAATTCTTCAAATTCCAAGCACGATTTTACGTGAGGAACAGGTCCACCTTCCCTCTCAGGAAATCCAGGATGTTGCAGTGTACCGCCCCGTTGCGGGACATGTCCACCTCATCGAGCGACAGCACATACTTCGGAGAGGGATCCTTTATCGGAGAGAACGCACCGAACTCCCTTTCTACGGTCTCGGGCGATGCCAGCAGGTATGCCACCTGTATGAAGCATTTCTTCCCGCCCTTCACCGCCACGAAATCCACCTCCCCCTTGTAAGTCTCACCGACATACACCTCGTATTCCCTGGAAAGCAGTTCCTGATACACCAGGGTCTCGAGGAGGAAGGTGTCCCTCACTTCGATCGAATTAGAATTCACGGTCGCCATTCCGTTGTCCAATGCGTAATATTTTGCGACCGAATCCATTATTCCCTTGCCGGAAAGGTTGTATTTTCTTACGCTTCTGATGAGGAACGCCTTCTCCATGCGACCGAGGTAGTTGTACACCGTCTGCAATGAGATGTACGATTTGGAATTGTGAATCCTGTTCAGATGATCGACCACGTTCTGCGCCGAGAATCTGGACCCGCTGTTGGCAAGTACGTACATGGCGACGTTCTGAGTTTCTCTCTGCTTCTGTCGGCGGACGATCTGAACAGGTCCTTCTCCAGAATGGCGGAGAAAAGGTCCCGTAGGAATTCTCCTGCACCGTCAGCGGAAGGTTCGGAGAACCTCTGAGGGTAACCGCCCAAGCAGAGATACTGTCTGAACCCATCTTCGGGGATCCCGATGCCGGCCGCCGACAGATAATCCTCCGATTCGGAGAAGGAGAAAGGCTGTATCGGGAACTCTCTTGTGCGGCCGACCAGGAGCGTGGACAGTTCCCCCGAAAGGAGTTCGCTGTTGCTGCCGGTGATGAATATGGAACAGTCGTATTTTGATTTGAAAGATGCGAGCGCTTTTTCGAAGTGCCTCACGTGCTGGATTTCGTCGAAGAACAGGTAGTATCTTCCGCTTCCGATCTTTTCTTTTATGAGATCGTTGAGCTTCGAGGCATTGTCGATGTCTTCGTAATCCATGTCCTCGAAGTTCATGAAAATCTTGTGTTCACCGTCGGTGTCGATCTCGTCGGCTATGGATTTCAGAATGACTGATTTCCCGGCACGTCTGGGACCTACAAACACCTTGATGGTGTCGGTCTCGTAATACGGTCTGATCCTGGCGAGGTATTTCTCGCAGACCAGCAGATGCTTCGGGTCCATGAATGGAAAAGAGATTGAAATTATACGAATTTTTATTGAAATTTCAAACATTTTTTGATGGAATCGACATGATATTCATGAACGTCTTCCTAATTCCATCCCGCATTTGCAACAGAAGCCCGAACCGTCCGTTTTCTTTTTAAACAGTAATAATATCTCGCCCACATGGAAATCGTCTCGATACTGCTCATGCTCCTGGTGCTCTTTGTCTTGGCACGTCTGGGGAACAGGGCGTTCGAGCATTTCGGGATCCCCGGCCTCATCGGTGAGATTGTCATCGGCATCATAGTCGCGAACCTCGCCGTCGGCGGAACCACACTCCTGGAGTTCCTGGATATCGAGATTCCGGCCCCGGGGAGCGACGCTGCCGGAACCAATTATTCCGTCCTCTACGCCGCCGCCGAGATCGGAGTGATATTCCTCCTGTTCTCAGTCGGTCTCGAGACCAAGGTCGGGGAACTTCTGAGCGTCGGGAAGAGCGCCATGTTCGTGGCGGTCTTAGGTGTCGTAGTCCCGTTCGTCCTTGGATTCGCATACATCCAGTTCACCGAGTCCAATTTCCACCATGCGATGTTCCTGGCGGCCGCCATGGTGGCCACGAGCGTCGGTATCACCGCCCGCGTCATCAAGGACATGCACCTGATGGACAAGCTCGAGTCGAGGATCATAATCGGCGCCGCCGTCATCGACGACGTCCTAGGGATGATCGTCCTTGCGATCGTCAAGGGTGTCGCCGGTTCCGACGGCGGCATTTCGGTCTTCGGCGTGGTGCAGGTCATGGCGGTCGCATGCATCTTCGTGATAGCGGCCATCCTCTTTGCGAAGACTGCGGTCCCGAAGATCTACTCCTGGAACGAGAAAAGGGTCAGGGCGGCCCGCGACGCCGGGAAAACTCCCGCATCCGTGAACATGCTGGCACTCGCCCTCATCATCTGTTTCTTCATGGCATGGCTCGCCGAGACCATCGGCCTCGCCGCCATCATCGGCGCGTTCCTCGCGGGAATGATGTTCGCAGAACACGCATGGGAATGGAAACTCGACGAGAAATTCGAGACTATTACCTCTGTGTTCATTTCGTTCTTCTTCATCCACGTGGGTATGCAGGTGGACCTCGGGGACTTCGGCAGCACATCCGTTATCGTCTCCGCCGCCGTCGTCATCCTCCTCGCCGTCATCGGCAAGTACATCGGATGCGGGCTCGGTGCGAAACTGAGCGACAGGAATACCTCCAGGGAGTCTTTCAACATCATCGGCGTAGGGATGATCCCCAGAGGAGAGGTCGGTATCATCGTCGCATCCATCGGACTCAACATGATCGTGGACGGTGAGCCTGTGCTCTCGTCATCCCTTTACGCAGTCATCGTCGTGATGGCCGTCGCGACCACCATAATCGCACCGCCGATACTTTCCAGGATGTACAGGAAGAAATACCCGCCGGAGTACACCATCACTGCCAACGACAAGATCTGAAGGCACATGTGCCAGATACCGAGGACCGATGTGCCGGGAAGGCCGCAGATCCCCGGAGGATACAGCCGGCCGGATATAATCTTCCGACGGTATCAAACCGTCCGGTAATACAATACAGGATGTCCGGCGGACATGCCGCCGCGTTCCGTGAAAAGGGACGTCCCGGTCTTCACATGGGGAAGAACACGGGGAGCACCAATACGAGGACTGTGAACGCGATGGCAATCGCGATGACGGTCTTGGGTCCGACCTTGATGCCTTTGTCGTCCTCGGAGTCGAAGTATCTCATCAGTCCTGCGGACGAGGAGAATGATTCGCCTTTGTTCTCTTTGGCCATTGCCCATTCGTATATTCGGACAATATATAATCCCATTGGTTGGATGCGCCCACAAGACAATCTTTTTATTGTCATCCCATAATGTGCGCGGCTGATTAGTATGCACTGGGCAGACGTTATAGCCAAAGACATTGCCGAGAAGAGCGAACATCCGCTCATCGCCACCGGCATCAGTCCCACCGGGATCATCCACGTGGGAAGTCTCAGGGAGGCCATCACCGGAGAATCTATACGCAGTGCGGTGGAGGGACTCGGCAAAGACGTCCGTCTCATCTACCTCATCGATTCTTTCGATCCCCTCAGGAAGAGATACGATTTCCTCCCCCCGGAGTTCGAGAAGTACGTGGGTATGCCGATCAGCAGGATCCCCTGCCCCTGCGGCAAACATAGGAACTACGCACACCACTTCGTGCAGCCTTTCCTGGACGCCGTCGACTCCCTCGGAGTCCACTGCGAGATCATCTGGACGAGCGACCTCTACAAGGAGGGGAAGTTCGCCGAGACCATCGACATCACCTTCGCCAAGAGGAAGGAGATCATCGACATCCTCCACGAGGTCTCCGGAAAGGAGGCCGACCCCAACTATGCGCCCTACAACCCCCTCTGCGAGAAATGCGGACGCTACACCAAGCCCATCTTCGATTCCTACAGGTTCCCCTATGTCGAGTACGACTGTCCCTGCGGGCACCACGGGAAGGCAGACATCAGGAAGGACGATGGAAAATTGACCTGGAGGCTCGAGTGGCCCGCTAAGTGGAAGATCTTCGGCACCTCCGCCGAGCCCTTCGGGAAGGATCACGCCGCCGCGGGAGGTTCCTACGACACCGGCAGGAGGTTCGCAAAGGAGATCTTCGGCATCGAGCCGCCCTTCCCGATACCTTACGAGTTCGTCCAGCTGAAAGGCGTCGGCCAGATGCACAAGTCCCTCGGATGCAGCGTCACCGGCCTCGATGCCATCAGGATGACCCCTCCCGAGGTCCTCAACTACCTGTTCCTCAGGGTGCAGCCCTCCAGGGCCATCGACTATGATTCCGGTCTCGGAAACCTCGACATGGCCGACGAGTATGACAGGATGGAGAAGGCCTTCTTCGCCAAGGAGTACACCGAGGCAGAGGAGAACTCCGTCCGCGCGTATGAGATCGCACAGCACAACCATGTGCCGGCACAGATGCCCGTGCAGGTCTCCTGCAGGCACCTCTGCAACGTCGTCCAGATCGCCGACAGCTTCGAGGACCAGATGAAAGTCCTCTCCAGGACCGTCGACATATCCGCCGCCAACGAGGAGGACATGAAGAGGATCAGGAAGCGCTGCGAATGCATCAGATACTGGCTCAACGCCTTCGCTCCCGACCAGGTCAAGTTCTCCATCTGTCAGACCATTCCCGCCGGGATCGAGCTGAAGATGAACGACAAAGCGTTCCTCCAGTCCCTCGTCACCAGGATGAACGACTGCAACTGGGACCCCGAGACGATCAGCAAGATCATCTCCGACTGCGGAAAGGAGTCCCCCATCGGACTGAAGAACGCCTACAAGGTGATCTACGGACTCATCATCGGCAAACCCGCCGGTCCGAGGCTCGGTTCGTTCCTCGCTTCCATGGACAAGCAGTTCGTTATAAACAGATTCAACCAGGCCGCATACAACTGATGCAGTCTTCCGGAGGGGCTTCAGGCCCCTCCGTTTTATATTTCCCGACACCCGGGCACAATGACCCAGATGTCCGGAATCATATGTTTCAGAGCAGACCGAGCTGCGACAGTTTCTCCGGCAGATATGTGTCGGTAACGTAGTCGAGGCCGTACTTGGCCAGCGCCTGCTGCTCAGCCTTCTTGTTCATGTCGAGCATGGCGTGGATCTCGCTGTCCCAGAATTCGTCGTTGAACCTCGGATCCGAAAGCTCCGCGTGCAGGGCGCCGATGTCCTTGTCGTTGAGTTTGTCGGTCGGAAGGTCGTAGTTCAGAATGTCTGATGCGGTAATCCCGATGAACTGCGCCGTGGGGGTCGCCAGATAATCGGAGATGTGTGCGGTCTTGATGGCACCATACGCCACGGATGCGAAGATCCTGAATGACCACGGGTCCCCGTCGGTGAAGACGACCACGGGGAGATCGTTCTCCTCGTTCAGCCTTTTTATGAGTCTCCTGGTGGACCTGGCGGGCTGACCGGACAGATGGACGAGGCAGCACCCCGCCTTCTCGGGGAAGCCGTTCTCGATGAGCCTCGCATACATACCTCCTGTTTCCAGTGCCATCACGAATTTCACGTCGTGGCTCTTTATCTCGAAGGTCTCCTTCTCGACGCTGTAAGGCACCGCGAATCCCTGTTCGGACACGTCGTCCATGCAGTTGATGTCCTTCATTCCCTTCTTGGTCATCGTCCTGAAGGTGACATTCCCGTAGACGTGGGCGCCGCTTTCCTCGGGCCTGAGTTTGAAATCCTCCCTCATGCAGTGGGAGATCGTCTCAAGGTCCTCCGCCAGAAGGTTGCCTTCGTCCTGCGAGTGGAACTTGGCCGCATTCCATCCCTCGGAGATGTAATACATCTCCCTTAAGGTCGAGGATTTGTTCTCGCGAATCATCTCGTTGATGAATTCCGTGGTGTACGCAGTCCTGAGCATGGTCATTGCGCCCTGCGTCGTCTTGGCCGTACGGGTGGTCTTCAGGCTCCCGTATTTCCACACCTGGGTCATCGGGTCGAACTCGATGTTCCTCTTGGAACGCATCGGCAGAGACATCTGCGGGATGTCTCCCCTGTCGAAGGCGTCGTAGATATCCTCCGCCACGCCGGTGAGGCGGTCGAAGGCCGTCTTCTGTCTGTCATTCATCGTCGCTCACCTCCTTCTCGAACTCCTCTTCCTCGAGTTCTTCCTTCTCTTCCTCCTCCGTGCCGTCGTCCGGAACCACGTCATCGGTTTCGGTTATCTCCATTCCTTTGATTCCCCAGTCCCCGGGCAGCGCCTCGGCGCCCATGACTATGACAGGGTTTATGCCGGAGACGTACACGTCGTCGGGGTCGAACGTGTCCGCCATGTCTCCCGTGAGGACGAAGGATAAGTTCACGGATTCGGACGGGGCGATGTCTCTCACGACCCACTGGGTCTTTCCGCCGTCGCCGACGGAATCGAACATGGGGGAGCCTGTCACGGACTCGCCTATACTGTCCTCCGGCAGCGCCATGTGGAGCATGAATGTGTGCGGGCGGACGGTGTAGTTGTAGATCGAATAAGATATCTCGTATCCCTTCTTGTCCTCGGTCTTCTTCTTGGAGGGTTCTATCCACACTACGTTCATGATCTTCGTGATGGTCCTGCTCAGGTCGGGGACGGGCCTTCCCAGCTGGGTCGATACCTTCTCCGCCAGGTTCGGGAGGATCTTCTGGACGATGTCGAACTTCTCGTGGGTCTTGGATTTGCGTTCCATCTTGTTGAGATGGGATTTCAGGTTCCTCGCCACGAGTCTGAGGGCCGCAAGGATCTCCTCCTCGATCTCGGGCATGGATGCGATCGCCTCCTTCCCCTCGGACGTGAACGGCACCTTGGTGGAGGCCACGTGCACGAGGATGATAGCGGGCCCGTAGGGGATGCCCTTCCCTCCCCTCTGTTCGAGACCGTACCTCCTCCAGTCGAATTCAGAGACGGCCTTCGTGATGATGTCCGCGCCCTGCTGGTACAGCAGGGGGACACGGTTGGCGAATCTCATTATGGTGACCTGTCCGTCGGAGGGTATGTCCCCTCCGTAGACGATGCCGGCCTCCACCGTGAACGGGTTTCCGTTAACCGCATGGGCGGGTCTCGTGACGGGGGTGGCGTAGTATTCGGGGCGCATCCCGTCGAGGATGTGCATGAGTCCCTTCTTGATCAGGACGTCCCCGATGGGGGACAGACACTCGGACGGAGGGGCCATGATCCTCGTCTCCGCGATGGCGGATATCAGTTTCATGCTCCCTTCCCTTCCCAGGTCCTTGGGTGCGGACCCGGGGGCCACGCCCGCCTTGGCACAAATCTCAGAGGCGAGCCTGTCCGTCATTCTGCAGAAGTCGTTCTTCAGGAAGTCCTTCACGGTCTTCTGCTCCGACTGGGAGGAGTAGTTCATCATATCCCCGATCTCCATACCGGCGGGGTGGGGTTTGATCTCCGCCGCCTTCGGAGGCATGGTCTCCGTGGCCCTCTCGAAAGTCCAGATTTTCCCTTCCGGGTCATGGAATTCTATGCGGGCGTGGGGGTTGACGATGGCGGTTTCCTTCAGATATTCGAAGATGGACTGCCTTCCGGTCACATAGCGCCCTTTGGTGGTGTACTCTATCTTCGTCCCGTGGGCCTTCTCCATCCACGGGAACGCCCTGTCGTTGGTCACTATGGGGCGGTTCGTCTTGGTGTCAACGGCTATGTCCATCTCCCATGCGACCTCGTTCTCCCCCTCGATCCTGGAGGCGATGTGGGCGGGTTTCCCCGTGGACACGTTGGCGTACATGACGGTGGCGGATATGCCGATACCCTGCTGACCCCTGGACTGACGCATAGCGTGGAATCTCGAACCGTAGAGCAGACGCCCGAACACGTTGGGCATCGCACGGTGGACGATCCCGGGACCGTTGTCCTCTATGGACACGGTGTACTCCTCCTCCCCGACCTTGGACACCTTCACTATGATGTCGGGAAGGAACTCCGCCTCCTCGCAGGCGTCGAGGGAGTTGTCGACGGCCTCCTTCACGCCCATGAGTAGCGATTTCGCGCGGGAGTCGAAACCCAGGATCTGCTTGTTCTTCTCGAAAAATTCGGTGACCGAGATCTCATGCTGTTTGTCGGCAAGCTGCTCGGCCGTAGCCCTGCCGTTCCTGACCGTCTTGGTTGCCGGTCCCGCGTCTTTTCCCATCGGACGGGTGATATGTTAAGGGGTTTTATTTCTATGGTTCAGCGTTCCGCAGGGGAGGTTTCCCCGGCCTCTCCCTTCAACTGTGCCAGTATGACGGCCCCTATCACTATTGCGACGCCCCCGAACAGATACATGAAGCAATCCCTGATCTCGGGTTCGAAGACGATGAGCACGACCGCCGCAGCGACTGCGGCGAAGCCGGCCGCCTTTTCGGCGGCATCGCTCCCGAGATCCACGTCCGCGATGCCCAGGGGCATGGAGAAGAACAGTTTGAGTCCCAGTTCCGCCAGGACGATTACCGCAAGCCAGAATATGAGTGACTCCGGGATATCCGTCATATAGAGGACGAATCCGACGAGAACGATCATGCAGCCCCCAAAGATCATGTCCCTCGGGCCGTCGCGGGCGAATCCGCCGGCCACCGTGAGTATGCCCGCAAGCATCACGAATATGCCCAGGGCCATGAAGAACTCCTTCACGCTCAGGATGTCCGTCTTCTTCGCCAATACAGCCGCCGCACCGAGTACGATCAGGATGACGGCGACGGCAGGTGCGATCCTCCCGTTTCCGATTCTCAACTCCATTTTCATTGTGGTACCTCACAGTCTGCCCGTCATACTCAGGGCCGCTATGATGTGGAGGGTCCCCATGACGATCATTATAATCCCGATTATCAGCATCAGGGTGTCGGCGAGATCCGCGATATCGGCCGCAAGTATCACTCCTGCGGCGATGAGGACGATCCCCCCAATCCGGTTCCTGCGCACGGTCCCCTGGTCGAGCCGGACTCCCAGGAACCTCTTGGTCCCGCAGATCATCAGGAGTCCCGCAAGGGCCACCCCGGCCCCGAGTATGACCGCCCCCTCCACGTACAGGGAGAGGATGAGAAGCACGATCCCCGCAACGACGGCCGCCGTCCCCGCACGGGTGATGCCTCTGTACGACCCGAAGTCCGCTGCCCCGAAGAGCAGCAGCAGGATGCCCCCTATTCCGACTACGATGTCGATGGAATCGGCCCTGCACACTGCCATGATGATTCCGAAGATCAGGAACAGCATCCCGACGAACAGCATGTTGATCCAGGAACGTCCGGCGAAACGCTGCAGATCCAGATCGCTTCTCCCGCCCATTTCTACCGTATGGGATTATGCGTACGGGATATAAAAACACTAATCGGCCGGAACGAATGTGCCAGACCGAGAATCGAGGGGGGGCCGTCGGACATCATAAGACTTGCACGGCGGCCCGGGGAGGGAGGCCGGACGGACCGGCCGTCCCCCCTTCGGTTTCACTTAAGGGCTTTGATAAGGTTGACAAGACCGAGGACGAGGAGGATGAGGCCTCCGAGTCTGATGAGGATGTCCGCGATGTTGTCCGCGACATCGGCGACGAGTCCGATGATGAGGCAGACTCCGACGATGAGAAGGACGGCGGCGATGATCTTGTTGAGGGTTGCGGAACCGGAATCGATGGTGCCCATTCCGAATTTCTCCGCAATGGAACCCGTCGCAGCACCCAGTGCAGGGAGGGCGGAGAAGATCAGGATGAGACCCACGAGGATCTTCGCGATACTGTCGAACGCTCCGATAATGATCAGGATGATACCGACGATGATTGTTATAAGTCCGCCTTTGACATCGGTGGACTTCAGTACGATCTGGAGGATTCCGACGACGATCATTACGACTCCGGAAATCCAGAATATGAAGTTGATGGAACCGTTCCCGAATGCGAGCATCACGATACCTATGAGCAGGTACATGATCGCAGTGAGGAGAGCGTTTCCGGACATTGCTTCTTTGAGAGATGCAGCCATATTGATGCCTCCGAAGGTAAGTATGGATGTTAGTATAAAAAACAGACCCGCGGAAATGCCCGGGTTATCCGGAAAACGAATCCATTTGAATGAGGGAAGAATGGACGGATAAACCGTCATTTGAATCAGCCAGGCGGACTTTTTGTGAACAATTGTCGCAAAATGATGCCATAACACGGCGTTCGAGACAATCTGACTGGGGCATTGAGCGGATATTATTCATATATACGAATGCAATCATACAGTTTATGTCATTCCTTGACAACACTAAAACTGCAGGGACGGCACTGTGGATTGTCGGAATTCTGATGATCATCTCTGCCCTCGTTTCCATCGTCTGCGGGTTCGTAGACGAAGATATGAAAGACCACTCGATCGGATACGCCATCGCCGGAATCGGCTCCCTCATCTGCGCATTCGTTTACTTCGGATTCGGAAAGGGCGTCCGCAACGGAAGCATCTCTGACAAATTCGACATCGTCACCAAGTTCGTGTACATCGTCGGACTCGTCACCATCATCTCCGGTATATTTGCTGCAATCTCCGCAGTCGGATTTGATGACAAGGGCGCTGTCATCGGAGGCGGAATCATTTTCGTCATCTTCGGTCTCATCATCATGTGGATCCACGGGAAGATCACCGACGCCTCTATCACCACATTCGACAGAGTCATGTGGATTATCCTCACTGTGATTTTCGTCTTGCTCTTCATCCTTTCCATTGTATCCATCTTTTCGATCTCCGAAAGCGGACTCGAGCTCATCGTCAACGTTATCTCTGCAATCTGCGACTTCGTGATCTACCTGTTCATGCTCGCATTCATGCTCAACTCTGACGTCAAAGCGAAGTTCGGAATGTGAACTGAATAAGAAACAACTCAACTGTCAGGTCTCCGGACCTCCCTTTCGGGGGCCCGGAGGCCGTCTTTCCACCATTCTTCCGCTGTCGGCCCTTTCGCCGGCACTTTATTCAGGCACGGGTTTTCCCTTTCGGAAGGCCCGTCGGACGGTTTTCGCAAAGGCGGTATCGCAATTTCCAACAGATCAGTCCTTGGATCCGCAGGAACATGTTCGGGGCATTCCGTCCGCCCCAAGGACGGCGCCCGTGTGGAGACCCGGTCTCCCGTGACGGAGCCGACCGCAGAAAAGTGTGACATCTTTCTTCAGAAAGTGCCAGCAAATGAAAAACGGAGTCAGGAAGGGGCCCTCGGGGCCCCCTCCCGGAAAAAGGTTTCAGCGGAGTTTCCTGTTGCATTTGGGACAGAAGTCCGCATTCTCGGGAACCTGTTCCCCGCAATGGGGGCAGGGGAACGATTTCTCGCTCACGTCCACCTTTCCGTCGGTGTGGGTGACGACGTTCTCCTCGCTCTCGAACACCGCTCCGCATTTGGGGCAGACCTTCGCATCGCCCGGCACCTCCGCCCCGCACTCGGAGCACTGGAAGAAGTCATCCTTCCTGCGCCTCATCTCGTCGGGGCGGTCGATATATGCGCCGCACTTCCTGCACTTGATCTCTCCGGGAAGGACCAATGCACCGCATTCGGCGCACCTTCCGTATCCCTGGGGGTACAGGCGTCCGTCGCTCTCCATCTTGTCCCTCTTCCCGCGGATGCTCCTCCTGAGCAAAGCGGAGAAGATCAGAATGATGAAGAATATGAACAGGACATAGAGCATCACCACTGCCGCCCCCTTGTAACACTGGGCGCCGCATCCGGCGCCCGTGAATCCCGTCAGGGTGGCGATCGATGCCGAATCCCCGTCGTAAGTGACTTCCCCGTCGACGAGTTTGCCGACGGCGAGAACAAGGTTGTGCAGCTGGGACATGTCGAAATCCGATTCGGTGAGAGTGTACGACAGATGGCCGGACACGTGGGAACCGTCCACCGCTATATTCTTCAGGTTCTCTATCTGGGGGGAGCTGTTGAACGGGACGAGGGTTACCTTGGCATAGCACAGGTAGACGGTGTCGCCGTCGTATCCGTTCCTATCGAAATCCGCATTCACCGTTATGGTGTCCGCCGCATCGTCGTATGTATAGGTGACGTTGCTGAACGCACCGTGGTCGGACACGGATTCCCTGCTGTTGCTGTCCACGAATCCCGGACCGACGACGGCCCCGCCGACGGCTATTCCGATCACTGCGAATATCAGGACGAAGACCGCCTTCGTTTTGACTTTGGCTCCGAACAGGTGGGGGATTATGTATGCGGCCACCGCCGCAATGAGCCATCCGACGGCAGATCCTCCGAATCCTGCGACGCAGAGGACGGCGATGCCTATGACGGCGCCGGCACACATGGCGATAATCTGCATCACTGTGACGGAGCGGAACACCTTTTTCGAGAAGACGGAACCGCCCGTGTTATCTGATTCCATGCGTGTGTCTATCTGATTTCCTCTTAAATAGATAGTGGCAACCGCCGGAACGGGTGCATCCGACCGTCTGGCACATGCGGTCGGCATGTTCTGCGGCGGGTCCACCGCCCGCAGGACAACAACTCCTTAATATTGGGTGCATATCATCAGCAATCCGAAGGAGGTGCAGCGGTGGCCACAATCGAAGAGCAGATCGAGGAGTTGGAGAAGGAGATTGCCAACACCAAGAAGAACAAGGCGACCGAAGCGCACATCGGAAAACTGAAGGCCAAGATCGCCAAACTCGCTCTCGAGAAGGAGAAGAGACTCGAGACGATCAAGGCGGGCGGCGGTTCCAAGGGTTTCTACGTCAAGAAGGCGGGGAACGCCACCGTGGCCCTCGTCGGTTTCCCGTCCGTCGGTAAATCCACACTTCTCAACCAGCTCACCGGAGCCCATTCCGAGGTGGGTGCGTACCACTTCACCACCCTCGACGTGGTGCCCGGTGTGATGGAATACAACCATGCGAAGATCCAGATCCTCGATATGCCCGGACTCATCAAGGATGCGTCCAGAGGCAAAGGGAGGGGGAGGGAGGTCATCGCTGCCGCCAGATCCGCCGACGTCATCCTCCTGGTCGTGGATATCTTCAACCCCGACCTCAGGGTCCTCCTGAAGGAACTGTACAATTCCGCCATCAGGCTCAACCAGCATGCGCCCGACGTCAACATCACCACCGCACAGCAGGGAGGCATCGTCGTCAAGCCCACCCTCAAGCTGACCAAGATCACCGCGGACACCATCAAGGACATGGTGGCCGCCTACGGACACATCAATGCGACCGTCGTGGTCCGCGAGGACATCGACGTGGAGCAGATGCTCGACGTACTCGCGGGAAACCGCGTCTATATCAAGGCGGTCATGGCCATCAACAAAGTCGACCTTGCGAAGCCCGGACAGCTGGAGGCCGTGCAGGAGATGCACAGCGCATACAAGAGCGTCGGTGTTTCCGCAGCCACCGGTTACAACATGGATGCCCTCAAACAGGAAATCTACGACCAGATCGACATGATCCGCATCTATCTCAAGCCCCAGGGGCAGGAGGCGGATATGAAGGAACCGCTCATCGTCAAGAGGGGCAACTCCGTCGGAGAGGTCTGCGAACTCATCCACAGGGATTTCAGGAACGCATTCAGGTATGCGATGGTCTGGGGGAAGAGCGCGAAGTTCCCCGGTCAGACCGTGGGGATGGACCATATCGTGGAGGATGAGGACATCCTCTGCATCATCGTGAAAAGGTCCTGATCATTCAGGAAATCTTTTTCTTACGGTTTCCAGCATCCCTTCGAACGTGGACGTTTCCGCCACGGAGTCGCAGGGTATCCCGCATTCGAGCATGGCTCCCGCGGTCGGTTTCCCGATGGCCACCTTGAATATCTTCTTCAGGGATGCGTCCGCCCTGTCCTTCCCGAATCTCTCCGCCATCTGACCGTAGAACGTCCTGAACGATCTGGGACTTGTCATGAGGAGGGCATCCAAATCTCCCGAGGCGGTTCTTTCCAGAAGGATCTCGGTTTCCGCGCACATGGGCGCCGGGACCATGTCGTAGACATGGGCGTCCACCACTCTCGCCTTCCCCCTCTCCAGGATCTCGGCGATCTTTCCGTCCCCGTCGGCGGATCTGAGGAGGACGACGGTCTTGTATGCGACCTCATCGTAAATCTCCTCCGCGACCCCGACGCCGGAGTAGGTCTCCGGGACGAGGTCGGTCTCCCTGCCGACGAGTTTTTCCAACGCCTTCTCCGTGCTGCTGCCGGTACAGGCGACGTTGGTTTCCTCCAAAAGTGCCAGCAGTCTCTCTTTTCCGTATTCCGCCGCGCATTCCTCCACCGCGGTGGCGGATGCGAAGACGGTGAAATAGACTGTCCCGGAGGACAGTTCCTTTTCGACGGCATCGAATATGTCCTTGCCCGCCCTCACGGGGTCGAGGGAAGGTGCCCCCACGGGTTCAAAGCCCATTGCGGAACATGCGTCGTTCCCTTCGGAGATCCTCTGTCTGGGTCTTGTGAATCCGACGGATATCACATCAGGTCCCCCAGGACCTTCCTGAGGCCGACGACCTCTCCCACGATTATGATCCCGGGAGCTTCGGCCCCGTCCTCCTTCACAGTCTTCTCCAGGTTTCCGACGGTGGTCGCAAACACTTTCTGGTCCGGGGTGGAACCCTTGGAAAGTACCGCCGCAGGCATGTCGGGGGACATGCCTCCTCCGATGAGGCCCGAGGAGATCTTCCCGGCGTTCTCCAGCCCCATGAGGATCACGAGAGTCCCGTGTCCTTCCACGAGACTCTTCCAGTCGATGCGTCCGCCTTCGCCTTTCTCATGTCCGGTGACGAACGTCACCATGGAGGCGTGGTCCCTGTGGGTCACGGGGATGCCGCAGAGTTCCGGGACGGATACGGCGGATGTGACTCCGGGTATCACGTGGACCTCGACGCCTGCGTTCCTGAGTTCCTCCGCTTCTTCCGCGCCTCTTCCGAAAAGGAACGGATCGCCTCCCTTGAGCCTCACGACGGTCTTCCCTTCTTTTGCGTACTGTACAAGGAGGCCGTTGGTCTGCCACTGTTTCAAGTGGTGATCCGCAGCCCTCTTCCCCGCATCGATGAGTTCCGCACCCGTCCTGCATTCCTTCAGGAGCGCGGGGTTGGAGAGTGCGTCGTACATGACGACGTCCGCAGTGCGGAGGATCTCCAATCCCTTCACCGTTATCAGTCCCGGGTCCCCGGGGCCCGCACCCACGAGATACACTTTTCCGATCATCTGGGTCATGCTCTCTTCATGAGTCTGTCTGCGATCTCCTGGGCATGGGACATGGCTTCCGATGCAGGGAACTCCGCAGTGACCCTCGCAGGGACGATGTCGATGAAGGAGACGGCGATCAGTTTCATCGTGTCTCCGTCCAATTCCGCATTGATGCCGACGGGGGAGGAACATCCCGCACCCATGAGTTCGAGGATCTTCCCTTCGAACTCGACCTCGGCGCGGGTCTTCGCATCGTCGATCTTCTTCAGCAGTTCTATGGTCTTCGCATCGTCCTTCCTGCATTCGACGGCGATCGCACCCTGTCCCGCAGCGGGGACGAAGACGTGTTTGTCGATCGGGTGCACGTTTCTGTCGATGCCGAGCCTGTCAAGGCCCGCCTTTGCGAGGATGACGGCGGTGTATTCGCCGTTGTTGAGTTTGTCGAGACGGGTGTTCATGTTCCCGCGGATGGGTTTGACCCTCAGGGAGGGTTTCGTGGCCCTCAGAAGCATCTCCCTTCTGGCGCTGGACGTACCGATGATCGCACCGCACTGCAGGTCCTGCAGGGATGCGGGGACGAGAGCGTCCCTGACGTCTCCCCTGGGAAGGATGGCCGCGACGGTGAATCTCGGATCCATGCTGATGGGGATGTCCTTGAGGGAACTGACGGCGCAGTCGATCTCCCCTCTCAGGAGGGCCTCCTCCAATTCCTTCACGAACACGCCGGTCCCGCCCATGGCGGTGAGTGCGGTCTCGGTGTCCATGTCTCCGGAGGAGGTTATGCCTTTGATCTCGCATTTCTCCCCGGTGATCTTCTCGAGGCGCTCCCTGAACTCCTCCGTCTGTGCCATAGCCAGCTGGCTCTCTCTGCTTCCGGCGATCATTTCTTCACCTGTTTTAGGAATCTTTCGAATGTTCCTGCGATCCTGTCGCAGGCTTCGTCATCATGGGCCGCCGACAGGAATTCCACTTCGAGCGGTCCGGGCGGCAGATATACTCCATGATGCAGCATATAGTCGAACATCTCGGCGAACATGTTCCTGTCCGCCGAACGGGCATCGCTCCCGTTCTTCGCCCCATCGATGCCGAAGAAGACGGAGAACATGGATGCAACGGACTGTATGCATCCTTCCGTCCCCGTATCCTCGAGGGCGTCCCTCATACGGGACACGAGCATCTGGGTCTTCTTCTCGAGACGGTCGTATCTCCCTTTCTCGGCCATCAGTTCCACGGTCTCGAGACCTGCGGCGGCGGAGATCGGGTTGCCTGCGAAAGTACCGGCGGCGTAGACGCCGCCCGCGGGTGCCACGAGTTCCATAATCTCCTTCTTCCCCATAAATGCGCCTGCCGGATATCCGCCTCCGATGATCTTCCCCATGGTGGTGAGGTCGGGGGTGACGCCGTAGCGGCCCTGCGCACTCTTCGCGGATACCCTGAACCCGGTGATGACCTCGTCGAAGATCAGGAGGACGCCGTGTTCCTCTGTGATCCTCCGCATCTCCGCCAGATATCCTTTCTCCGGCGGGATGACTCCGACGTTGCCCATGACGGGCTCCATGATAATCCCCGCAATGTCCTCGTTCCTGTCCAGGAGAGACTCGAATGCCCCCGCGTCGTTGAACGGAACGGTGTAGGTGTTCCTCACGTCGTCGGCGGGGACCCCGAGGGAACCGGGGGTGCCTCCCACGGACCCGGAACCGGCCGCCACGAGGACGGTGTTGTGGGCCCCGTGGAATCCCCCGTCGATCTTGACGATGCCGTTCTTCCCAGTGTATCCCCTGGCGAGTCTCACCGCATGCATCGTCGCCTCGGTCCCGGAGACCGCGAGTCTGCACATCTCCGCCGAAGGGACGGTCGAGGCGATCTTCTCCAGGAGGAGGGTCTCGGGACGGGTCGGGGTGCCGAACACGGATCCCCTTTTCGTCTGGTCCCTGACGGCCTTAGCCACCCTGGGACACGAATGTCCGGCTATGAGGGGGCCGTAGGCCATGCAGAGGTCCACATATTCGTTCCCGTCGATGTCGGTCACCATGCAGCCCTTTCCGCTGTCCATGACCACGGGGAAGGGCTCGAAGGCCCTGACGGGGGACGACACGCCCCCGGGGGTGATACCCCTGAGGGTCTTCGCTTCCGATTCGGATTCCGAGAATCTCATATCATTCCCCCCTCAGGATCTTCGCGGCGTCTTTCGCATAATATGTGATGATCATATCCGCGCCGGCCCTCTTGATGCCGGTGAGGGATTCCATCATGATCCTCCTCTCGTCGATCCATCCGTTCGCGGCCGCCGCCTTTATCATCGCGTATTCCCCGGATACCTGATATGCGCATATCGGCACGGGGAACGTATCCGCAACCTCCCTCAGGACGTCTAGGTACGGCCCGGCAGGCTTCACCATGACTATGTCGGCGCCCTCATCGATGTCAGACGCGGTCTCCCTCAGGGCCTCGCGCCTGTTGGCGGGGTCCATCTGGTACGTCGCCCTGTCTTTCCTGGCGCTGCATGCGCAGGAGGGTGCGGACTGCGCAATATCTCTGAACGGTCCGTAATAGGCGCTCTGATACTTCGCGGAGTACGCCATAATAGGTATGCTGTCGAAACCCTCGGTGTCGAGGGCGGATCTGATCGCATCGATCTGTCCGTCCATCATCCCGCTGGGTGCGATGATGTCCGCGCCGGCCCTCGCCTGGGACACGGCTATCTTCCCGTAGAGTTCGATGGTGGCGTCGTTGTCCACATCGCCGTCCTCCGCGAGAATGCCGCAGTGTCCGTGGTCGGTGTACTCGCACATGCATAGGTCGGTTATGATTACCAGGTCCTCCCCGTCCTTCAGGGCGCCCCTGAGGCCTCTCACGGCCTTCTGTACCACGCCTCCGTCCGAATACGAGTCCGAACCCTCCGCATCCTTGTGATCCGGGATGCCGAAGACGATTACGGAGTTCACCCCGCTGCCGAGGATGCCGTCGAGGATCTCCCTGTATCCGGAGAGCGGATATGTGGGCACCCCGGGCATGGATTCCGTATACTGGGTCTTTTCAATGCGGGCATCAAAAAATACGGGGAGGATGAGGTCGGAAGGATCCAGTCTCGTCTCGCGTACGAGGGACCTGATCCCCGGTGTCCGTCTGAGCCTTCTTCCCCTGTTTATCGGAAACATCTGTACAATCACTCCTTTCTGCGGTTCTGTCCGGTTTCAGACCGAACAGTTTCGCCGCCGCCTCCACTGTGGCGGAATCTCCCCCGAGGGCGGCTTTCCTGAGGTTCTTTATGAATTCCGCACTTATCATTTTGACTATGGCATGGGACATGCAGTCGATGACATCCGACGGACTGTCGCCGTTATCCAGACGGGATTTGGCCATGGCGGCCTCGTCGGATCTTATCCTTTCGCACATGATCCCCATCTCGCGGATGGCGGCGTTCGCATCCCTAATCTTGCGTTCGTCGTCGATCTTCTCCATCTCCTGACGGATGATCCTCTCGGCGGCGCCTATCTCCTTCTTCCTGCGGGCCACGTTTTCCGCCGCGATGGCATCGAGGGAGGCCATGGTGGAGACCTTCACGTTGGGTATCCCCGCCACCTCCCCAGCCACATTCACGGGGACTGAGACGTCGATGACGAGAAGAGGCCTTTCGGGCCTCTGGCACATTGCCTTTTCAACCATCTCCCTTGTGATGACGGGATGCTTCGCGGAGGTGGCCACGAGGACCAAGTCGCTCCTGGCCATCATGTCCCCGAGGCGGTCGAGGGTGACGGCGGTACCATCGAGCTCTCTCGCCAGTTCCTGGGCCCTTTCGAAGGTCCTGTTGGACACGAACACCGTCTCGGGACCTTTGCCGGCGAGGTTCTTGGCGATAATCCCGGCCATATCGCCGGCCCCGACGATGGCTATGTTCTTCCCGTTCAGGGTGCCGATGTCCTTCTCCGCCAGTTCAATGGCGGCATATCCGACGGATACGGCACCCCTATTGAGGTCAGTCTCGGTCCTGACCCTTTTTCCCACGACGATCGCGCTGTTGAAAAGGGCATACAGGGATTTTCCGACATGTCCCTCGCGGCGGGCGTTCATGAATGCGTCGCGTATCTGATGCTGGATCTGATCCTCGCCCACGATGAGGGAATCGATGCCGCACACCACGGTGAAAAGGTGCTTGATGCATTCCCTGTCCCGCAGGATGTACCAGAATTCCCTGTCGGCGAACGGGACGGTCTTCCTGACCGTCTCCTCCATGAGCGTGCGGACCGCCTGATTATCGTCGGCGGACACATATGCCTCGAGACGGTTGCAGGTGCGTATCACGACGTATTCCTTCGCATCCGCAGACCCGGAGAGGGCTTCGGAGACCGCGTCTCCGAGACCAGATATGATGCCCCCGAGGCATTCCATGCCTCCTGCGGAGGTGTGCGTGATGTGCAGACTTACCAGCATGAGCGACGCTCCCGAACATCGGACGTGGGTTCGGTGTTACGATTGTATACTGTCCGTAATATGCTGGAATATATATCCTATTTGCTGGATTCAAATGGCGGAAGCAAATCCACAGATGCTGTCAGATGACGTTTTCTTCGAGAAGGGCTCTGGCATTTTTGCCGTTGAAACAGATGCCATACATGAAGGTCCTTCCCCTGAGGCCCCTGCAGTAATCCTTCTTCCTGATTTGTTCCAATGCCTCATGTGCCAGACGTTCGGATTCCGCATCGCTGTCGCTCTGAGTCTTCTTGATCTCGACGGCGATGTTCGGGTATTTCGGGTGTCTGCTCTCCATGAGTATGTCGTGCCTTCCGTTGCCGGATTCGCGGTCGATCGATACCCTGTATCTTCCTTCCCTTCCGAGGACTATGGTCGCGAGAATGAGGTGGTAATCGCCTTCGTCCTTCAGCAGGAGGAACGGGTAATTCTTGGAGAGAATGTCGCTTAAGACGGCCTGAACCTTCTCCGTATCCCCTGCTTCCAATGCGTTGAGGAATTTCGCATATAAGTCGTCCCTACCGCGGAACATGAATTTCCTTATGTGGTCGTAGAACACCGAATACATCTCACGGTTGGGGATGGACAGCGAGTATGAGTCCTCCTCCGCCGGGACCGCATTGAGATATCCCGCTACTGCGAGGACGGAGAATACTGCATTCGGTTCGTTTTTCAGATCGCCCATTGCAACGGTTTGGGACAGAGGTTTCTGGACTGTCTCTCCGTTTCCGAGAGCGGACAGATCTTCGAATGTCTCATCATCGGCGTTCTCCAGAAGGGTGTCGATGATGTCGTTTCCGCTGGTCCCGGCCCAGTATTTGCCGGGAACGAAATCGGAACCGACGTAATTCAGGACGCTCCATGGGTTGTAGATTTCGGCGTTACCGAAACGGTACCCGTCGTACCATTCCTTGGCCTCCTCGAATTTCTCAGGATGACCATAGTAGGAACACAGTTCCTTCACTTCGGGTTCTGTGAATCCGTATCTCTCGTCGAATTTGACATCGAAGATGTTGTCGACCTTCAGATTGTTCAATCCGG
>CAVIJO010000011.1:0-32103 GCA_963643445.1 Candidatus Methanomethylophilaceae archaeon | reverse complement strand
TCCCGAGGTCGAAGGGTACAGGAACTCCCGCCCGGCCATCTGTCTGAACATGAAGGATCTGTGCGAATCGGATTTCGATATCTTCATCTCCGACTTCAGACGCAGGATAATGGCCGTATTCCGCAAGTTCGAATATCTGTGCGACAGCGATAAGATATCGGTGTACCTGCGCGAGGACTACCGCAACGCAGTCTCCGGCAAACTGGATATTTCTGCTGCAAAAGATTCCGTTCTGACACTGTGCGAGATGCTGGAAACGTATCACGGCGTGAAACCGATCGTCCTCATCGACGAGTACGACCATCCCATAAACGGATCGTTCGGGAAGGAGGCCCAGGAGAAAATACTGGGTTTCCTCCGCGGATTCTATTCGATCACGCTCAAAAGCAACGCCCATCTGGAATTCGCCGTACTGACGGGGATCATGCAGGTCGCCAAGGAAGGCATATTCTCCGGATTGAACAATCTCAGCGTCAACAACATATTCAAGTCCGAATTCGACGAGAGGTACGGATTCACAGAACCCGAAGTGAAGGAACTGTGTTCCTACTATGGCCGCCCGGAGAAATTCGAGGAGGCAAAGGAATGGTACGACGGGTACCGTTTCGGCAACGCCGAAATCTACAACCCGTGGAGCGTCCTGAATTACATCGGTTACGATTTCGTTCCGAAAAAATACTGGGCCGGAACCAGCGGGAACGACATCATCGACACCCTTCTGGAGAACGCCGATGATGAGACATTCGAAGATCTGTCCGCTCTCGGAAACGGAGAGACAGTCCAGAAACCTCTGTCCCAAACCGTTGCAATGGGCGATCTGAAAAACGAACCGAATGCGGTATTCTCCGTCCTCGCAGTGGCGGGATATCTCAACGCAGTTCCCGCAGAAGGCGATTCCTATTCCCTGTCCATCCCCAACCGCGAGATGTATTCGGTGTTCTACGACCACATAAGGAGCTTCACGTTCCGCGGCAATGCGGATCCCTATGCGAAATTCCTCAACGCATTGGAAGCAGGGGATACGGAGAAGGTTCAGAATGCTTTAGGTGATATCCTTTCCAAGAATTATCCGTTCCTTCTGCTGAAGGACGAAGGGGACTACCACCTCATACTCGCGACCATCGTCCTCGGAAGGGAAGGAAGATACAGAGTGTCGATCGACCGCGAATCCGGCAACGGGAGACCCGACATCCTCATGGAGAGCAGACACCCGAAATACCCGAACATCGCCGTCGAGATCAAGAAGACTCAGAGCGACAGCGATGCGGAATCCGAACGTCTGGCACATGAAGCTCTGGAGCAGATAAAGAAGAAGGACTACTGCAGAGGTCTCAAGGGAAAGACCTTCATGTACGGTGCCGCGTTCAACGGAAAGAAGGCCAAAGTTCTCTTCGAAGAGACAGTATTCTGAACCCTGACCCCGCCTTTTATAAGTACGTCCGCAATCACGGCACCATGGACAGGGAGACCGCCTCGCAGTACGTTTCCGGAAAGGCTTCGGAACATCTCGACAGCATCACCGAAATGCTCAATGCGCCCTATTTCGCAATGAACGGGATGGAGCCCGTGAGCATCTCCATGGAAAAGGTCTCCGTGAAAATGAAAGTAAGGGAACAGGACCGCAACAGCAACGGTTTCTGGCACGGCGGTGCCATATTCGGTATCATGGACCACTGCTTCGCCATACTCACCAACATAGACGGACATGCCGTCGGCCAGAACAGCTTCATCAACTACTACCGTCCCGGAAGGGGGGACGAAATCAGGGCGGAGGCCGAGATCATCAACAAGTCGAAGTCCGTCTTCTCCGTGGAGGTCAGGGCCTACGACGGAGAAAAACTGGTGGCATACGAGGTCTGCAACGCATTCAGGCTGCAGGAGGTCCACGGATGACCCGGCGCTGCCCCAGATGCGGAACGTCCGTTCCGGATGATTCCATCACATGCCCCAAATGCTACACCGAGGTTCCGAGGGACGGCACGGAAGTCTCCGGCTCCGCATACGGGAGGAAGGAATACGAAAGACCCGGATACGCAGACGGCGGCCGGATCGGAAAACAGGATAA
The DNA here is from genome assembly GCA_963643445.1 of Candidatus Methanomethylophilaceae archaeon. Classification (GTDB taxonomy): domain Archaea; phylum Thermoplasmatota; class Thermoplasmata; order Methanomassiliicoccales; family Methanomethylophilaceae; genus Methanomethylophilus. The sequence goes on along the minus strand of CAVIJO010000011.1, from coordinate 30,038 downwards.
GGACCGCACGATCGCTCTGATCCTCGCCGTAGTCCCCGCGTTCTTCGGCATACTGGGACTGGGACAGATCTATCAGGACCGCAGGGATTCCATGGGGTGGAAATTCCTCGCCGGCGGACTCGTGACCTTCATCCTGCTGATAAGTGTCATATTCTTCATGGATGCCACGGGCGTCCTGGGGATAATCATGATGGCAGTGCCGATGATAATCCTCGGAGGGATATACGTCTGCACTGCGATCGTATCCGTGGCGGACGTCTGGTTCGGATCCCTGAGGATATTCGGTCTGAAATTCTGATCAGTACTTGCCGCGGGCACGCAGCGCGATGGCGATCTGCGATGCCATCTGCGCAAGTGCCAGCGCACCTCTTTCCCTGCCCACGTTGGCGGGATCGTCCCTGAACATCCTGCGGTACGCCTTGCGGATGGTCTCCGGCTCGTCGGCAGGATATTTGCACCGGAGACTGATGGGCTGACGGGCGCTGATGGAAGGGAGGACACTCGCCTCGAACGTGATGTCCCAGGGGTCGTTGGTGAGGTATTTGGTGAATTCCTGACGGATGTCGTAACTGGTGACGTACTGCCCCTTTACGATCTCCCTGAATTCCTTCGCGACCGTCTCCAGGGGAGTGCCGACGTAAAGCTGCGCCACATCGAGACCCTGCGCTTCGGCGTAATCGAGTTTCTGCTTGCCGACGTATTTCGGTTCCGCCTGCACGAACGCATCGTAGACCGATTCGAAATCGCCGCCGTCGAGGTCGACGGCGCAGACGCCTATGGAGAGGATCTCGTCATAGGGGAAACCCTCCGAACCGTCGCTGATGGTCTGTACAACGTAGATCCTGTCGCCCATGTTCCCGTCACGACGCTCTTAGTTCTTAATTTTTGCAGGGCCGATCTTCAGCCTGTGGAACCTCTGGGTCTCCGCATCCCCCGCCGCCAGTGCGATCAGCTCCGTGAGGTGGAGGATCGGTTTCCCGTCCGACACCGAATCGTAGAACAGCATGCAGTTCGGACAGCCCGCCACGATGACATCGGCATCGGCGCACTCGGCCTGCCTCTCCTTCATGAGGGCGTCCTTCACCCCGGGGATGTTCTTCCCGCAGCAGCCGTACCTGTTCCCGACGGGTTCCGCGCCGGTCGCACGGACGGCCGCTTCGAAATCGGAGATGAAACGTTCCGCCGCGCATCCGGGCTCCAGGGCGACCTTCAGCCCCTTCAGCCCCGGCAGCTCCCTTATCCTGTCCAGATAGCGGGCGAACACCGTGGACACGTGGGGTGCGTACACTCCCGCCCGGGCGAATTCGTTGCAGCAGCCTGCGCACAGCGTCACCGCATCCCTCCCCTGCATACGGCTGCGCATCCTGTATTTCACACTGTTCCTCTCGGTATCCGTCATGGAACGCAGCGGTACGGGATACATGCAGCACTTGTTGTCCGGAAGCTCCTTTATCCCGACCCCAACCGCCCGGAACGCCGCCGCCGCAGCATACTTCAGATACGGGAGTTTCCCGTTCACGATGCACCCGGGGAGAAGATACATATCATTCCCGGAGGGAATCTCCGGGAGACCCTCCTTCCATGAAGGGTCGGCCGGAGCGATGACGTAACCATACTCGGAGAACGCCTCCGGGACCGGGAGATTCAGAGCCTCCGCCTTCGCGAGCATCATGACCGTCTTCGGATCGGTGGCGGGACATATCTCGCTGCATTTCCCGCAGCCGATGCACGCCCTGACGTTTCCGTCCCACCCGTGCATGACGTAGTATGGGTCGCACCCCCCGTTGGCGTAGGACGGACATACCTTCAGACATCTCCTGCACCCGAGGCAAGATATCATCAGGGATTCCATAACCGCCGCATTCGCATCGTTCATTCAGTCATCCTCTCCGGACATGTCCCAGTACAGGACCCCGATCAGCGGATCGGAAGAGTCCTGTACATATCCGTTCTCCGCAATACCATCGAGGTATTTCCTTATTTCATCCGCCTGGGTCTTCCCCAGGTCCGCGAATCCGCGGGCCCCTTCGAGATACACCCCGTACGCCTGCTCCCGTGAGAGTATGCGGGAACGGTGCTCCCGGATGTACTCTATCCTCGGGCGGAGCCCCATTCTCCACAGGGTGTCCTGCGCATAGAGGAGTTTGTCCGACTCCTTCGCGGAACCGTCCTTCCCTATGATTCTGTAAATCCCGTCCCATATGGGATTCTCCCGGCTCACGTACCCCGCCAGGAAACACGTCCCGCGGGATACTGCGAGCATCTTTGCGAACGTCTCCGCCGAACAGATCGCGGGAGTCATGTGGGCGATCGTGATGCCGTACTTCCCCACACGGCGTGTGTCCGCCGAAGACCAGTCCATGATGCGGAATTCCGCATTCCCCGCACCGACGGATTCCGCCTTGCGGACCGCCGCCCCGATCATGGCGGGAGAGATGTCCACACCCGTGACCGAACGCACCTTTCCAGAAAGTGCCAGTGAGTAGATCCCGGTGCCGCATCCGATGTCGAGGACGTCGGTGAACCGGGGGTCGGGACGGCCCTCCCGGATCACCAGGGAGACGAAAGGATCGTCCTCCCCGGGAACAGGGCCGTCGAACATCGGCACCCTCCCGTCCCAGTCGCTGCCGTCCGCAGGACGGTATCCTTCCGGTCTCCATCTCCTCCGTATCTCCGCCGGGTCCATATCCCGCATATATGCCGACTCCCGATTTAACAGGTTCCGGAAGATAGGACATTGTATATCCCAGTCCCGCATAACCGCAGAACATGGCAGACGGGGATATGACCGCGGCGGAACTCAGGGAGCGCATCGCAGCCTGCAGAAAGAGGATCGAGAGCACGGAGAAGGCCATAGCCGAAAGGCCGGACTCCAGCCGTGCGCAGACCCTCAGCATATCCATCCGCCCCATCCGCGCCGAACTGGCGGAACTGGAACGCCGTCTCGACGAAGTCCTGAAAAAAGGGGAGGAAGAAGACCCCGGGACCGGGAAAACGGAGGCGGCCCTCGCCAGGAACCGGTCGGAACTCGACGACATTGAGAGGGAACTGGAGACCGAGACCGACCCCGTCAGGATCAACAACCTGACCGTCTCCAAACGCTTCCTCCAGATGGAGCGCAACCAGCTCCTCATAAGGCTCGCCGGGAACGGGGGTCCCGAAGAGGATGACGCCGAACTGGCGGAACTCAGGAAGGCCAACGATGCCAAATCCCGCATCATCGCAGACCAGAATGAGAAGATCGAATCCCTGAAGAAGGAACTCGCAGTCTCGAAGGCGGGGAACCCCGAGGACTCCGTATCCTGCGACGAGACCCGCGTGACGGTGACCGCCGGGAGACTCACCGCCATCAAGAACGAGGCCCGCAGGCTCGGCGCGGAGAACTACGACCTGAAATCCCAGATCTCCGAACTGAAGAAGCAGGCGGACAGCATGCACCGCAGCATCTCCGACCTGACCCTCCACTGCCGCGAGGACGAGAAACGCATCCGCGAACTGGAGGAACGCTGCACGGCCCTGTCCGGACAGCTCGAGAGTTCCGTCCGGAAGCTCCGCGAGGCGGACAGGGAGATCAAAGGACTGCGCGAATACATCGCTGGATCCAAATGACCCAGATGTGAAAAACCGCCGTCCCCGGAATTTCTAATAACATCCTATCATTTATATCGCCATTCGGCCTATGCCTCCCCGCGACACCCGCACGTACCGCGGACGCAGGATGATCCGAATGCAGATTGCCAAAACGATAGAGGAACTTTACGAGGAGGCGAAGAAGTACGACGTCGTGATAACCACCGACGCCGCACTCGCGACCGCCCTCAACGCCAGAGTGGACGAACCCCGCCTCGACGGTTTCGCCTACACGGCGAAACAGATCGCCGCCATGAGGGAGGGTTTCACGCTGGGCGGACCGGTGATGTCCGATCTGGAGATCGTCCGCCGGATCGCCGCGGATACCGACCTCAGCTTCAGGTTCATCTACAGCGAGATCCTCAACATCCGCGACATATGGAAATACACCTCCGACGTGGAGAACTATCTGCATTCGGCCCGTGCGAGGAAGGTGTGGCAATCCTACAGGCTGCTCCCCACGAAGGAACGCAGCATGTCCGGGTACGTGTTTGAAGGAGATTCCTTCTTCAAGGGGAAGAAGGTGGCCGCCATCGGCCTCGACTTCTTCAACAATCTCGACAAATGCATGAACATCAACGGCATAGACGAGATCGAACTCTTCAAGGGCGGAGATTACGAGATCGGCACGATCTATGCTGCAGGAAACGACAGGCAGTGCGCCGAATGCGCCGTGGACCTGATCGACGGCAACATCGACCCCACCGACGTGGCCATCATCCTCGACTCCGACAGTCCTGCCGCCGATGCGGTGAGGGCTGCACTCTACCGCAAGAGGATCCCCTTCAAGAACAACCTCAGCATGAAGGATCTCTCTCAGGTGAGGGACTTCCTCCAATTCATAGATCTGGCACATGGTTATTCCATCCTCCGTGTATCCGACGTCCGCGACCTCTTCTCGGGATACGGAGCGGGGGATTCGAGGGAGAATCCCGGTCTCAGCACGAAGCTCGACGGATACCTCCTGCACAAGATGAAGGACAAGGTGAAGGACCCCATGACCATCCTTCTTCTGGAAACCATGGAACATCTGAACGAATACACCTACGGCGCGGCCCTCGACATAGTGATGTCCCACAGGAAGAACGCGGCCGCCAAGACCTCCGTCGAGATCCTCCTAAAGGATGTGGGCATCTACGACGAAAAGATCACCCAGGAAAAGACCTCCGAGGTGATCTACGCCGTCAACAACGTGGAGGACCTGCGCCACAACGAGCAGATCCCCGAGAACGAGAAGATGGGTGTCCTCCTGGCGGACTGCAGGAACTCCGCCTACGTGGACAGACCCCTCGTGATCTTCATCGGCATGGATAGCGGATGGGATGCCGACCTTTCCGGCAGAGAATATGCGGACATACAGGCGGAGGCGGAGAAGAACGCCGTCCGCATGAACGTCCTCCTCCAGCAGGGCGACTGCAGGATGTACATCGTCAAACCCGTGTCCGGCGGCAAACCGACGCAGCCCTGCCGCCATATAACGGACCTATTCAGAGACTCCTGCGGCAACCCGATCAGGAAGATCGACGGTTTCCGTGACATCTGCAGCGAATACAAAGAGGGATGCTGGCACATCGCGGAGACAGAGAAGGAGTTCCCCCGCGTGGGGGTAGAGGTCCCGGATGCGGCCGACGAACGTGACAGGGCGTTCTCCAAGACTTCCTACAACGCATTCAGCGACTGTCCGATAAAGTTCCTCTTCAAGAGACTGCTGAAAAGCGAGGAGAGTGAGTACACCGTATTCGGAAACTGCCTCCACGAATTCGCAGAACTGTACCTCTGCTACCCGGAGGTCGTGAAGGAGAAGGGCACTGACTACTATCTCGACAGGATGGACAGCCTCTACTCCGGAATGTCCAGCGAATGCGAGAAGGAACTGGACCGCAGCAAATTCAGCATCTACATCTCTAACCTGATGAGATACATCGATGCGATCAGACCCGAAAACGTCCCGCTGGACATCGACGTCTCCGAGAGGGAGTATCCCAATTCCCTCATGGAGGAGGAAGGTCTCACCAAATACTCCCGCCTGGCCGAATCCGGTCTGAGTTTCCCCGAGGACCGTATCTATGCCAAATTCGACGTATGCATCGGAAGCGAAATCTTTGATTACAAGACAGGAAAACCGAAGTCCGGACTGGAAATAGCGAAAGGGTTCGACCGCGGAAACAACAAATATTGCGAATTCCAGCCCCTGATATACCTCGCCGCCCTGAATAAGAGTCTGAAGAAGGAGGAAGGGACATTCAACCAGTTCTACATCGGCGATAACGACATCGATTCCACCGAAGACGGGTTCGACGTGATGCAGAACGTGCGGCGCGTGAAGATCGTCGGGACGAATCACGACGACTTCGTAACGGGTGCGGAATCCCCCGTAAAGGAGGCCTACGCCAACGCCAGGCACAAGAAATTCGTAACCTTTTGGGATGATATCGCTCCCCGCATAAAGGAAGAGATGAAATACGGCGGCTGGAGCGAATCCCAGGCCCTTACCGACAGGATCTCCGCCATTACGGGATATGCTGCGAGTACCGTCGGAACCTTCCTCAAAAAAATGTCCGAACCCATAACCGTCGGGGCGGACGGGACCGTGTACGTGCCCCTCGACACCCTGGATCATTTCATCGAACAGCTGACAGCGGATTACAGGGAGTCGCTGAGGATAAGGACTGTCCCATTCAAGGACGTGTCTCCGGGCAAACTCGATTGCGACAAGTGCGAATACCGCAATGCGTGCATGGCCGCCGAGAACAAGGAAAGCGAAGAGGAGGGAGAATGATGTCCGAAGACGTTTCCCAGAAGGCCATTATCGACAGGACGGAAGGGATGATCGTAGTAGATGCGGGGCCCGGCACCGGAAAGACGAAGACCGTGGTGAGCAGATGCATCAATCTCCTCCGGAAAGGGGCGGGAAAGGACGACATCGTAATGCTTACCTTCACCAGGAATGCGGCGGAGGAGATGCGCACCCGCCTGGTGAAAGCGGTATCGGATCTCCGTTTCGCAGATAACGGGGAAGGAGCCGATGATGAAACCTACCGTAAGATGGTCGCCGCCGCGGAGGACATGAGAATACAGACCTTCGACTCGTTCTGTCTCAGCGTGGTGAAATCCTCCCCCGGCACGATCGGCCGCTTCTTCAGGTTCGATAAGGAGGAGCTGACCCGCAGCGCCGACATAACGGAGAACGACTCCGTGAACAGATTGTATTTCAGGAGATTCCTCGACCGTTTCCTAGCGGAACACGCCTCCGAATACGGCGACATCGCCGCACTCGCACAGAAGGATCCGAAATCCCTCTACAATCTGCTGGGACGTCTGATGGCCCGCGGGATCATCCCCCTCAGAAGCAACGGAAAGACCGAAGGCATCGGCAGATGGTTCGGAGGAAATGACGGAAAAGACCTCCTCGGAGATGTGGAGACTCTCCGCGCCGAAATGGATCAGTGGAATTCCAACAGCAAGGACTGGGAAAAAATAGGCGATGTCCTGAAAGTGGAGGGATACTGCAAAGAGGATTTCGTCCACGGTAAGAAAAAGGCCGACGGGGAGAACGAAAAACTGCACTCGCAGCTGCTGGATCTCGCGGCAGAGGACGAGAGCAGACCGGCACTCCTCAGGATGATCCACGACATTTATTACGAATTCATCCGCAAGAGCGTCAACGACGACCGCCTGACATTCGGACTCGCCGCCACGTTCGCATTCATCGTCCTTTACGAGGATGCGGAGGCCAGGAAGAGAATCCAATGCAGATATCTCATCATCGACGAATTCCAAGACACCAACAGCAACCAGCTGATGATCGCACTTATGGCCCTCAGGGAACCGAACCTCTGCGTCGTCGGGGACTGGAAACAGGGGATATACGGATTCAGATTCGTCAGCATCGAGAACATAACGTGCTTCGAAGAAAGGGTGAGGAGTCTCCGCAGATATCTCAACGACGACAAGGAGCGCGTATGCTACGACATCGGCGAAGTCGCGAGTCTGCCCCTGAAGACGGGATACCGCAGCTCCCAGCTCATCGTCGACAGGGCCTTCGACGCCCTGAGTGCCCGCGGAAGCGAATACGAACCCGATCCTGACACATCCAAAGTCACGGCCATAAGCGCCGCATGGGACGCTCCCGAGGAACTTACCGGATTCGAGACCGTGGTATGCGAATCCAAAGACGGGGAGACGGACGAGGTCGTCCGCAGGATCGCGAACTACGTCGACAGCGGACTGTACCGTATCCGCTGCAGGGATCCCGCCACAGGGGAGGAATCGGACCGCGCCGTCAGGTATTCCGACATAGCCGTCCTGTGCAGGACGGGATCCGGATGCAAGAACGTCTTCCTGAGATGCAGAAAAACCGGTATCCCCGCATTCTTCCAGGGCGATATCGAGGTCATGTCCACCAGGGAAGGGAAACTGCTGCTGGCATGGCTCAGATACCTGAACGACGACCGCGACACGTGGGGCATAGGGCCCATCCTCGCCGACATGAATTATCCGGCGGACGAGATCTCCGCCATGGTCAGATACGACCCGGAGACCGGAAGAACGGGCATACCCGAGGAGATCCTCTCCCTGAAGAAGGAGCTCCGCGGCAAGAGACGGAGGATCACCGACGTGATCGCCACCCTGTTCGATTTCTACGGTCTCGACAACGACAGGACCCAGACGATCATGTCCGTGATCTCCAAGGCCCACCGTTCCTCCCTCATGACCGTCTCCGACGTCATCGGAATGATTGAATCGGATATGAACGAGAAGACCGCCTACAAGGTGGAGGGCGCCCCCCCCGACGAAGACGCCGTCACGATACAGACCATGCACAAATCGAAGGGTCTGGAATATCCGATCGTCATCATCCCGTATGTAGACATCAAAACGTTCCCCAGCACCCGGTCCGATTCGGAACCGTTCATGTTCGACGATGTGCTGGGGGTAAGGGCCCGGGACACCGTGGTCGAATTCAACGGGGAGAAGATGGTGAAGACCTCCTGGAAGACATATGTCGCAAGAAAATCCAGGAAGAAGAACTACGACGAGGAGAGACGGCTTATGTTCGTCGCCGTGTCCAGAGCGGCCCAGTATGTCACTATGATCTCCTTCAAGGACCCAGACAGTCCGGAAGTCGGCAGTTCCGCCTTCTTCCAGCACTACGCCGGGATCGCGAAAAACGTGAATCCCCTGTTCCATGTGATGAGGAAACATACGGAACAGGCCGAGGTCCCCGCGGAAAAACCCGTCCTGCCGGCGGTCAGACCCCGCAGGAAGAACATCGGCGTCCATGCGATCATGGGTCTCGGAAACGAAGGCGTGAACTTCGAAGAGTCCGACGAAACCGCCGGAGCCAAAGGAAAGAACTACGGCATCACCGTCCACAAATATGCGGAACTCCTGGTGAGGGGGATAGAGCTCGACCCGAAGATATACGAGACATACCCAGAGGTCGGAAAGGCCCGCAGCATCATAGAGGAACTCCGCAAGGGGCACATACTCGACGCAGAGGTGGAATGTTCCCTTCCGATAGACAGCCTCAACGTCACCCTCAGGGGCGTCATCGACCTGATCGCCGTCAGTGAGGATGCCGTGGAGATCCACGACTGGAAGAACGATGTGACCGACGGCAACAGGGCCGACTACAGGCTCCAGCTGAGCGTCTATGCGCATGTGGCGGAACTGGTCTACAGGCGCAAAGCGAAATGTTTCATCCAGTGGCTTGTCCTCGGGGAGACGGAGGAATTCGATCCGCTGCCCATGGAGGAGATAGTGGAAAAAACCGGAAAGGCGCTCACGTCCTATCGGAAATAAGGGCTCGGGGACATGCCGTTCTCGATGTACGTACAAGTAACATTAAAAACGGTAGTCCTTAATACAGGGCCATGCAGCCGGTCGGACTGACCTCGGAGGAGGTTAAGGAGAGGAAGGACTCGGGGAGATCCAACAGCACCGAGGAACAGCCGAGCAGGAGTTATCTCGACATCCTCGTCAAGAACCTCGCCACCCCGTTCAACCTCATCCTCTTCATCCTCGGCGCCCTCCTGATAATCGTTCCGGCCGAACCCGATTACATCAACGCCGTGGCCGCCACGGGGATCATCATCTTCAACGTCCTGATCTCCACCATTCAGGAGATGCGCGCCAAGATGCGTCTCGACAAGATCGCCCTTCTCATGAGACCCAAGGTGAGCGTCGCCAGGGACGGCGGGATCGTAGAGATCGACCGTTCCGAGATCGTCATCGACGACGCGGTACATCTGGGACCCGGCGATCAGGCGCAGGTCGACGGCACCGTGACCGACGAGAGGATGCTGGAGATGGACGAGTCACTCCTGACCGGGGAGTCCAGTACCCGCAGGAAGCATGTCGGCGACACGGTTTATTCCGGATCATACTGCGTGACCGGCGAATGCTGGTTCACCGTCACCAAAGTGGGGGAGGACACCTTCTCCTCCAAGATGCTCAGGAGCGCCAGAAAGTTCGAGAAGAAGAAAACCCCCATGCAGGTGGAGACAAACGCTGTCACAGAAGCGCTGATGGTCCTCGCGTTCTTCTTCCTGGCACTCCTCGTGGTACTCAACATCTTCAGGAACATGAGCGCCCTCGATTCCCTGAGACAGGCCGTCATCGTCCTCGACATCGTCCCCATCGCCCTGTTCCTGCTCATCACCCTCACATACATGATCGCCGCAGTCCGCATGGCCGATTCCGGCGTCCTCCTTCAGAATGCCAGTTCCGTGGAATCCATGAGCCACGTGAACACCGTCTGCATGGACAAAACAGGGACCATCACCACCAACAACCTGGTCTTCGACGGCATAGACTACATCTGTCCCGACACGGAGAAGGTGGACCGCCTCGTGAAGGAATTCGTCTCCCTCACCGGCAGCAGGAACCGCACCGTCACCGCCCTCGAGGAGCGTTTCGGAACGGGCGAATACGAAATGGACGATGAGGTGCAGTTCTCGTCCGACAGGAAATTCAGCGCCGTCCGCGTGAAGAACGGCGGCTCATACGACACGATCGTCATGGGAGCGTGGCCCTTCCTGAAGAACCGCGTGAGGAATCCGGAAGGCATCGATGGAAAACTGTCCGAACTCTCCTCCAGAGGCCTCCGTTCCGTAGTCTTCCTGTCCGGAGGGTCCGAACCCCTGCACAGCGGGGACGATATCGTCCTTCCGGAAATGGATGTTCTCGCCGTCATCTCCATCATGGACGAGGTGAGGCCCGACTGCAAGGAGATACTGAAGGAATTCTCCGACAACGGCATCGACATCAAGGTGATCTCGGGGGACGACCCGGAGACCGTCGACGCCATCTTCAAGATCGCCGAGATACCCGGCGAGAGGAGGATAATCTCGGGGGACGAGCTCGCCGCCCTCTCCGGGGAGGACTACAGCAGGGCTGTCCTGGAGACGAACATCTTCGGCCGTATGCGTCCGGAGCAGAAGGAGAAGGTCGTGGAGACTCTCCGTATGAACGACAGGTACGTCGCCATGGTCGGGGACGGGATAAACGACGTCCGTTCCATCAAGAAGGCGCAGGTCGGGGTGGCTGTCCAGAGCGGAAGCGGCGCCGCCCGCGGCGTCGCAGACATGATCCTGATGAACGACAACTTCAAAGCGCTCCCCAAGGCCATCGTCGAAGGGAAACGCACCGTCAGCGGGATGAGGGACATCCTCAAACTGTACCTCACGAGGAATATCATCATCGCATTCCTCGTGGTGGGGCTCCTGCTCCTGTTCAACAAAACGCCCCTCCTGCCCATACAGAACACCCTGTATGCATTCCTCACCGTGTCCGCATCCGCATTCCTGCTCACTATATGGGCGAAACCGTCCGACAACAGGGACCTCATCCTGCCGAGCGTCATGCGTTACGTCATACCGACGGCCGTAACGACCGTCGTGTTCGCATTTGCGGTCTATGCGTATTTCTACCACGCAGACATCGACCTCGCCGGCTCCATACTTCAGATGATGGAGAACTCCGGGATGACGGAGGCGGAGCTGTTGGATAAACTCGGTTCCGAAGGCAACGGATGGAACGAGATCGCCGCGAGGAACGCCATGATCGCATTCCTCCTCCTGGCGGGCATCCTCCAGCTGTACATCCTGTTCCCTCCGCTGAAGTTCATGTCCGTCGACGGAAAGAGGACCTCCGATGTGAAGCCGCTCCTCCTGGGACTGCTCCTTCTGGCGACCCTGTACGCCCTCTACAACGTCCCGGAGGTCTGCATAGGGCTCACGTGCCTGTTCCAGTTCCAAGCGGACGAATGGACCGAGATAATCGCCATCGCGGCCGTATGGTTCGCCGCCACCGTATTGATTCTCAAGAGTCCGCGGCTCAACAGGATGTCCGAATGGATAGATCTGAAGATCAGAAACCATCTGAAGAAGAACTTCGAAAAAGAGTCCCGGGATGCTGCGAAGAATTTCGGGGACGGTCAGGAATGACGTCCGCGGAGGTCCGTCGGATCATATTTCCCGTCGGCGTACATCTTCAGCATGACATATGACGCGACCCTCGCATCGGACAGCGCACGGTGGTCCTGCACCCCGTGTATCCCCGCCGGGTCCTGCCCTCCGAGGATCTTCGCATATGCGTAATCCAGCTTCGGATAGCGGTATTTCTCGAACTTCGTCTCGAGCCGGGGATCGGGAAGGGGGAGGGCGCATACGTCCGCCGCGGAGAACATGATGTCCCTGCACTCCATGAACAGTCCCTTGAAGAACCACGGTTCGCGGTAGAGGAACTTGTCGAGGTCGTAGCGGACGTTGTAGGTCGTGAGCCATCTTCCCCTGACTATCTTCTCCACCTGCTTCTTCACCTCGAAGAAAGGTACCGCACACGCCACCTTCTCCGGCGTCAGGTCCGTATGCTCGAATATCCAGGAATGGATCATCTCATCCGGCCAGGAGTCGGTCTCGTAACCGACGATACTGGAATACACGTCGCGCACGGTGCCCGAGGAGAGACTCACCTCGCAGATCCCTATATCCACCACGGCGTCGTGTTTGGTATCGCCGCGGAACTCCGGGCCCCCTCTGAGACCGGTGGTCTCCGTATCGAGAACCAGGATCCTATCGGGAAAATCGTCTGCGAAATCGTCGAGTGTGATCATATGGGCGGCGGCGCCATCGCAGTCAATATATTTGGACGGCACGGAAAGGACATATACGTACAACCCGCATCGGTCCCTTATGGCATGCAGGATAACCGTCTCGGGAAAAACCACGGAGGTTCCTTCCGGGATCACCGTGATGGAGGCCGCAAGGGCGGCCGGCGCCGTCCCCGACGCATATCTCTTCCTGATCGACGGGAAACCCGTCCCCATGGATACCTCTCTGACCGACGGTCAGACGGTGAAGGCCCTGAAGGTCGCGTCAGGCGGATAAAAGCCTGTCAATCTCCCCGAAATCGAGACCTTCCGCCTCCGCCGAATCCAGGAGTTCGTCCAGATTCTTCACGAACTCGGTATGGATGTCGCCGCCGCCCAGTTTCCCTCCGGATTGGGAGAGGGAGTCCTCCTCCGGGAACCTGAGCACTGCATACGGGACGATGCCGAAGCATTTCATCCCCGTAAGCTCCTCTATCTTCTTTATCCCGGGTGCGAGTATCGATGCATCGCCGCGGAAACGGTTGATGAGGAATCCCTTCATCAGGGGTTTGAGGTCGTCCGGGATCAGGCGCCAGGTGCCGTAGATTGCGGCGAAGACTCCGCCCCTCTCTATGTCCCCGACCAGGACCGCAGGTATCCCGCGGGCCCTCATCATGCCCGTGTTCGCCATGTCCGTGTCCATGAGATTGAGTTCCACGGGGGATCCGGAACCTTCGCACACGACGGCATCGGATGAATGTGCCAGAAGGTCGAACGATTCGCACGCCTTCTCCATCACGGCGTCCCTCGGGAACTCCGAGCCGCGGCCCGTGTCCATGAACGGTTCGCCTCTCAGGACCACCTGCATCCTCCCGTTTCCGGAAGGTTTCAGGAGGACGGGGTTCATATCGCAGGCGGGCTCGGTGCCGCAGGCCCAGGCCTGGAACGCCTGTCCCATCCCGATCTCCTTCCCGTCCTCGGTGACATACGAGTTGAGGGACAGGTTCGATGCCTTGAAGGGCACCGGTCTGAGTCCCTTCCTCACCAGATGGCGGCAGTACAGGGCGTCGATCGTGGTCTTCCCCGCACCGGAAGCGGTACCCAGGAAAATCACCGACTTCACTGTTTCACCCCCGCGATTCTCTTCAGGGCGTCCATGTCCAATCCCTTCTCGAAACCGTCGGCGAGGATGTCGAGGTTCCTGTCCACCGCGGCGTAGTGGTCCTCCGGCTCCTTTATCGGGACCTTCTTCCCGCCGTGTTTCATCAGAGAAAGGAACTTCTTCCTGAATGCGGGTTTGTCGAGGACCCCGTGGATGTAGGTGCCGTAGAGCATCTCGTCCTCGCGGACGGAACCTTCCGTCTCCCCGCTGCGGCCCACGGCGAGGACGTTGAAGAGGGGCTTCTCCCTGACATCTGTCATACCCATGTGGATCTCGTAACCTTCCACCTCCCCTCCGCCGTCGGCCATCTCGCAGCGGACGCGGACGGTCCTCTTCTTATACTCCCCCCAGTAGGACTCGTTGTCGAAGAGTCCCAGTCCCTCCGTGTCGCCCGGGACCTTCCCCTCTATGCCGTTAGGGTCGTGGAGGACCTTTCCCATCATCTGGTATCCGCCGCAGATGCCCAGGATCGGAACCTTCCCTCTCATGCTCTTTACCGCATCTGCGAGTCCCGTCTCCTTCAGCCACAGAAGGTCGTCCACCGTGTTCTTGGTCCCCGGGATCACTATCGCATCGGCGGAGAGGATGTCCTCTGCGGAATCGGTGAATTCCACCGTCGTATCGTCCGTGAACAGCGGGTCGATGTCTGTGAAATTGGCTATCCTCGGCAGCCTCACCACGGCGATGTGCAGTGCGCCGGCGCCCTCGGTCCTCCTTCTCCTGAACGCCTCCGAATCCTCGGAGGGAAGTTTCACGTCCAGATGCGGGATTATCCCTATCACGGGGATGCCGAGCACCTCCTCCAGCTTATCCGCGCCCGACCTGAGTTTCTCCGGATCCCCGCGGACGTTGTTGAAGATTATCCCTTTGATACGCGCCCTGTCCTTCTCCGGCATCAGTTCCACGGTGCCCACCGCATAGGCGAAGGAACCTCCCCACTCCACGTTCACGACGAGGATGCAGTCCGCATCGGCGGCCTCTGCGGCTCTCATGTTGGCGATGTCCACGTCGTAGATGTTTATCTCCGCGGGACTCCCGGCGCCCTCCATGATGACGTAATCGTACCTGTCTTTGAGGAAATCCATGTTCCTGCGGACCGCCTCTATGCCCTCGTTCGGGACGAATTTCCCGTAATAATCCCGAACGGTGTAATCCCCGACGGGTTTCCCTTCCACGATCACCTGGGACACGGTGTTCCCCTTGGGTTTGAGGAGGATGGGGTTCATGTGGGCGTCCGCATTGCGGAGGCCCCCCGCACGGGCCTGCAGAACCTGTATCATGGCGATCTCGCAGCCTTTGGGGGTAACCCTGGAGTTGAGACTCATATTCTGGCTCTTGAAGGGCGCCACAAGATAGCCCATCCTGTGGAACAGACGGCACAGGGCGGCCGCCGTGACGGATTTCCCCGCATCGGAGGTGGCACCGAGAACCATGAGGGCCTTCCCCCTGTGCCAGAATCTCCTCTTCGCTTCCGGGAAAACCTCCGTGAGGAACCTCGGATCGCCTGCTTCGAGCCCCAGTTCCCCGATCTTCCCGAAGGTGAATTCCGCCACCTCGGGGCGGTGGCAGAAGAGACAGTCCTCGCAGGACCATACGGGCTTCCCGTGGCGGGAGGTGACGTCATATCCCATGGCGGGATCCTTGCAGGGATAGAAAGGACAGTAGCAGAACGAACAGTTCTGACCCTCGAAATGGCAGGGGTAGTACTCACACTCCCTGTTGCATCCGATATTTCCTCTTTCGATCTCCGACTCCACCCGTTTCCTGATACAGTCCGTCGTCTCTCCTCCCGATATCGGTATACCGTAGAGGATGTTTCCTATTAAATTGGATGTTTCCGCCGACAGCGGGGCCGCGCCATCCGCCCTGCGGAGACGGGCATACGGAACCCGGTTTAACATCCCGAAGTTAACAAAATTCGGCAACAATAAAAACAGAACCCGCGTATTTCCGTCCGATGGGAGCCGATTTCACATTCGTTCACTGCGCGGACCTGCACCTGGGCAGCAGATTTTACGCGATCACCAAAGAGAACCCGGAACTGGGAGAGGACCTGTGCTCCTCCGTCTATGATTCTTTCTCCAGAATCGTGGACACCGCAAAGGAGAAAGCGGATTTCATGGTGATTTCCGGGGACATCTACGATGACGCCAACCAGACCCCGCGGACGAAACTGTTCTTCTGCGGGAAGATGAAGGAGTTCGGAAAACCGTGCTTCATCGTCCGCGGCAACCACGATTTCAAAACCTCGTGGGACGGCAGCATAGCGTACCCGGACAACGTCCGCATACTGGAAGGCGGGAAGGACCGCGCCGTCCTGAACATAAACGGCAGGGAGGTGGAGATAATCGGTTCCAGCTACACCTCGATGCACACGGCGGAAAACCTCGCCTCGGGATTGCACGGCACCCCCGGGATGTTCACCGTCGGCGTACTGCACTGTTCCGTGGACGGATTCTCCGACGGGGCGAACTGCTACGCCCCCTGCAGTATATCCGATCTGCTGGGGAAGGATGTCCAATACTGGGCGCTGGGACATATACACAAAAGGACAGTGCTCAGGGAATCGGACCCCTGCATCGTCTATCCCGGGAACATACAGGGCCGGGACCGCAGCGAGACCGGGAAGAAGGGCTGCTATCTCGTATCCGTATCCGGGGACACCGTCAGAACGGAGTTCGTCCCGACACAGGGGATAATCTGGAAGAACGTGAATGCGGACATAACCCGGAAGAAGGACGTGTCCCAGCTGGTGGAATCCGTCGTACCCGAATGTCCCAGGGGATCCGTCATCTGCCTCACGTTCACGGGAAGGGGACCTCTCAACCGCATCATCCGGTCCGATACCGGGGATATCGCGGATGCGATCGCTTCGGCATCCGGATGCAGTGTCGATATAAGGGGGATCGAGACCCTCCCCGATATCGACATCGAAGAGGCCGCCAAAGGGGGCACCCTGATCTCCGAGGTCATACGCACCGCAGGGAAATACTCCGCGATGACGGACGAGGAGATCCTCAACCTGCTCTGTGCGGGGGGTCCCGCCTCCGACATGCGCACGTATCTGCAGTACTATGCCGATAAAGGGGAACTCGGGGATCTGGCGGAGAAAGCCAAACTGGCACTGGTGGACAGGCTGTGGGAGGGAGGACAGTGAGGATCCTCCGCATACGCATCGGTTCCTTCGGGAGCCTGTCCGACAGGGATTACGCTCTCGACCCGGGACTGAACGTGTTCTTCGGACCCAACGAGGCGGGGAAATCCTCCCTGCGCTCGTTCATCACTTCGACGCTGTTCCAGAAGACGGGGATAAAATACCCTGAGACGAAGAGATCCGACTGCGGGAAACTGGAGGTCTGCATGTCCGACGGCGCCTCCAGGACGGTCGAGAGGGACGGGAAGAAGTCCCTCGGATGCGTGGACGCCGAGTGCGGCATCAGCGGGAAGGAGTACACCTCCATCTACTCGATGGATCCCGACGATCTCCGCGATGTGTCCGATCTGGAGAAGGGCGACATCAGGAACCGCTTCCTGACCATTCCCGGAGGGAAGGATCTGCCGAAGATCTTCAGGGAACTGAAGGAGGAACGTACATCCTATGTCCCCGACGGGAGACGCAGCGAGAAATCCCGCATGTCGGTCCTCGCAAAAGACCTCCAGTCCGCAAAGGAGAAGGTCGTCCGCCTCCAGATAAGGGAGAACGGCGACGACTCCTACAACGCCCTTGCGGAGAGGGAGAAAGCCCTCGGCACACAGCTGGATGAGGCCAGGAAGAAGGCTTCCGAATGCGATGCGGCGAGGAAAAGGGCCGACATAGGAAAGGAGCGGGAGAAGACCGTCTCCGCCATAAGGGATCTGGAGGCTAAGGAATCGGCCCTCGCATACAGCGAGAGGTTCGGGAACGACTGCGCCTCCTCCGAGATCCGTCTCAGAGGTTCCCTGGAAGATGCGGAGAAGGCATCCGCCGAGGCGGAACGCCTCTGCAGGGATGCGGAAAACGCCATGGGCGGATACGATGCGGACACGGTCCTCAGGAACACCGGGAGGATCGAGAAACTGGGCCCGCACCGGGGCCGCATGCAGGAGAGCGGGAGGACACTCCTGCCCACCGAGGAGAAGAAAGGGCACGGAGGGAACACCGTACTGATCCTGGCCGCCGTCATGATCGCCGCAGGCATCGCGGTCGCCGCCGTGAACGTGCCTGCGGGCATCGCGGCCGCCGCCGCGGGCGCCGTACTCGCAGCCGTCTCCCTCCTGAGATCGAAGAAGGCCGTGCCCGCCGCGGAACCCCGTCCGTCCGCCGGCGGTTCCGATGCGGACCTCGAACGCGCCGCATCCGAGATAGGCATACCGCGCACCGATCCCGAAACCGATGCGGACAACCTCCGCACCCTTCTCCGGAAGGCGCAGACCTTCGGGGACTGCAGATGGGACCTCGAGAAGGCCGTCCGCGGGAAAGAGGAGGCGGAGAGGGCCCTCTCCCTGTTCTATTCCGGATTCGGCGGAAAGGACGGATTCGAAAAGGCGATGGCCGGCCGCAGGGAACTCGAAACCGTCAGGTCCAAGATCTCCGCCCTCAGAGACCTCGCGGACACGTCCCCCGCAGCGGATTACGCAGACCCGGAGACCGCCGACGGCGAATATTCCGCCGCGTCCGAGGAGGTCAACAGACTCTCCGAGGAATACGGGAAGGTGAAGGAAGCCCTCAGGAACATCGAGGGGGATGCATCGGTGGAGAACGCCATAACGAGACGTTCCGAGGCCGAGAACGCCGTCTACACCGCCGCCCTCGAATGGGCGTCCCTCATGATGCAGCAGATCATCCTCGACGAGGCCTCGGAGAACATGTACTCCGGGAGCAGCCCCGGCGTCATCAGGAACGCCGACCGCTTCCTCTCGCTCATGACGGACGGACGTTACGGAATGGCGTCCGACCCCGCATCCGAATCCCTTGCGGTGAAGGATCTCCGCACGGGGGAGGTCAAGACCGCAGGACAGTGGTCCTCCGGACTGGGGGACCAGGTGAAACTCTCCCTCAAGATGGCCGTGTCGCTGAGCCTCTCCGACGAGAGGCCCCCGGTGATACTCGACGACGTCCTGCTCACCTCCGACAGCGGAAGGAAGGAGGGCGCATGCAGGGCGGCGGCGGAACTCTCCCGCGACATACAGGTGATCTACTTCACCTGCGACCGCGAGACGAGGGACCTCATGGAGAAGGCGGGAGGACGCATAATCTGCGTTTAATCAATCCATGATACGGGCAGGGACGGATTAACCCGCCAATCTTTATATCTTCAGTAAAAGATACGGAGAGCAGCAAGGGAAATGCGTTTCCCTGTTCACATAATCACAATCATCCGCACGGAGACATGCTCCCGTGCAATCACCGCCACAGCTCCCGATGAAGGACACCTGGGCAAAAACAAAAGATGGGAAGATTCGAAGACCGGACAGCCGAAAGAAGGCGTCGCGGTACCGCACACCGATATAGGATATCGGAAGAACAGGGGCGACCGTATTTTTCTTGCCGGAAATAAAAACCCGGAGCGGTTTCAATGAACAGCATTGACCCTAACGCAACAAAATACATGGTGAAGGCCAAGATCAACGCCGACGGAATCGTCGACAAACCCGATGTCGTGGGTGCGATCTTCGGCCAGACGGAAGGACTTCTGGGAGACGACCTCGACCTGAGGGACCTCCAGAAATCCGGAAGGATCGGAAGGATAGAAGTGGACATCGTCTCCAAGGGAGGCAAGTCCGAAGGTATCGTCTATATGTCGAGCAGCCTCGACCAGGTGGAGACCGTCATCCTCGCCGCCGCCCTCGAGACCATCGACCGTGTCGGACCCTGCAAGGCGGGCATCAAGGTCCTCGGGATAGAGGACGTGCGCATCACCAAGAGGGAGAAGATCGTCGAGCGTGCGAAGGAACTCCTGAGTTCCCTCGTGGAGCAGTCCAAAGGGACCAGCGCCGACCTCACCCAGAACATAAGACAGAGCATACAGGTGGAGGAGATCACCACCTACGGGAAGGAGCGCTGCCCCGCCGGACCCAACGTGAAGAACTCCGAGGCGATCATCATCGTCGAGGGAAGATCCGACGTCCTCAACCTCCTCAGGGCCGGCATCAAGAACGCCATCGCCGTCGAGGGCACCAATGTCCCGAAGACCGTACAGGATCTCTCCAGGGAGAGGGTCACCACCGCATTCGTCGACGGAGACAGGGGAGGGGAACTGATCCTCAGGGAACTCTTCCAGACATCCGAGATCGACTACGTCGCCCGCGCACCCCGCGCACACGAGGTCGAGGAACTCTCTGCGAAACAGCTCGTGAAATGCCTCCGCAACAAGGTCCCCGGCGACCAGTACATGGAGATGAACGGACTCTCCTTCGAGGAGAAGGAACTCCCGTCCGAAGAGAAGCAGACGGAGGAACCCGAGGAGGAATACCGCCCCAGGAACCGCCGCAACGGCTTCGAGGACCGCGACGAGGAGAGGTCTTTCAGGAAACACGAGAACGGAAGACACTCCAGAAAGTCCGATGACGACGAGGAGAGCGGCTACGGAAGGCGCCGCGGAAGGAAGGGAGACCGCTTCGACAGCGAGTATGCGGACAGATTCAGAAAGAAACAGAGGGAACCCCGCTTCGAGGAAGAGGAGGAACCCGTGGAGGATCAGACGGTGGACACCATCCCCGCCAAGAGGAAACTCATGGAGGAGACCCCCGACGAGGAGCCTGCAGCCGAAGAAATCCCTGCAACCGAGGAACCTGCGATCGAGGAGATTCCTGCGGAAGAGCCTGCGGCGGAGGAACCCGTCACGGAGGAACCCATCGAAGAGATCCCCGCGGCCGAGGAACCTGCGATCGAGGAGGCTCCTGCAGAGCCTGCAATTGAAAATGTCCCTGCAGAGGAGCCTGCGGCGGAGGAACCCGCAGAGGAGGAGAAGCCCAAGAGGACCATCCGCGGACCCAAGAGCGTCCGCGGGAAGAAAGAACCGAAGGCCGAGAAGGTCCTCACCCCCGAACAGGAGAAACTCAGAGACATCCTGTCCGACATCACCGGCACCAAGAACTCCGTCCTCATGACGGAGGACGGGACCGTCGTCGACAAGGTGGAGGTCAAGACCCTCGCCAACTACCTGAAGAAGAGCGAGGACGAGAGCATCCGCACCATCGTGTTCGACGGTGTGATCTCCCAGAATATTCTCGACATATCCTCCGGGAAGGGCATAAAGACGCTCGTCTGCAAGCGCAAGGGGAAGATCTCCAAACTCCCCGCCGACATCGTCATCTGGACCAGGGACGATCTTGTCTGAGGCCGTCACATGGCAGCAGCGAAGAAGAGACCGGTGGAGACCTGGGACGACGTCGAGGGTATGAAGAGCACCGCTGAGGTGCTCATCCCCTCCGATCCGCTGGACAGGGTCCTCGGACAGGAGGAGGCCATTGAACTCGCGAAGATCGCCGCCATCCAGCGCAGACATCTGCTTCTGGTCGGCCCCCCAGGCACCGGGAAGTCCATGATCGCCCGTGCGATCTCCATGAATCTCCCCAAACCCCATCAGGAGATGCGTGTCGCCCATAACCCGGAGAATCCCGAAAGACCTTTCCTGGAGGTGCTCGACGATAAGACCGTCCTGACGGAGGCCGAGGCCCAGCAGGAGAGCGTCGGAAAGCTCATAGACCCCGAGAAAGCCCCCACCAAGGTGGCCCAGCGTCTCGGATACTACTGTTCCGGATGCGGCAGCTATTCCGCACCTGAGGAGATTACCTGCCCCAACTGCGGCAAGAGCAAGATCGACAGGGGTGTCGCCGGAAACAACCCGTTCGGCGACATCCTCGGCATGCTCGAATCCGCCATGCCCCAGATGTCCGCCGGCAAGGAGAGGGTCAACACGACCCGCCAGCTGGCCGACGGCACCGAGGAGACCGTGGTGTTCGAGAGGGCCGGGAACAAGATAAGGATGCTCGACACGAAGGCCCTTCAGAAGAGGAACAACCTCCAAAAGAAATCCAACACGAAGACCATCGTAAAACTGGACAGAGACCCCTTCGTCATGGCCACCGGTGCGTCGGAGACCGAACTCCTCGGAGACGTGAGACACGACCCCTACGGAGGGCACGACAAGATCGGGGTTCCCGCCTACCAGAGGGTCATCCCCGGAGCGATCCACGAGGCCCACGAAGGAGTGCTCTTCGTCGACGAGATCTCCCACCTCGGAAACCTCCAGAGGTTCATCCTGACGGCCATGCAGGACAAGAAGTTCCCCATAACCGGGCGCAACCCGCAGTCCAGCGGAGCAAGCGTCAAGGTGGACAACGTGCCCTGCGATTTCATCCTGGTCGCCGCATGCAACATGCAGGACCTCCAGAACATCCTCTCGCCCCTCAGATCGAGGATCATCGGGAACGGATATGAGGTCCTGGTGGACACCGCAATGCCCGACACGAGCCACAACCGCGCCAAATACGCCCAGTTCGTGGCCCAGGAAATCGCGATGGACGGACACATACCCAACGCATCCATCGACGCGGTGGAGGAAATCATCCTCGAAGGGAAGAGGCGTGCCAAGGCCGACGGCCAGAAGAACTCCCTCACCCTGAGACTCAGGGAACTGGGAGGTCTCATCAGGGCCGCGGGAGACATAGCGGTCATGGAGAAATCCAAACTCATAACCGCGGAACATGTGAAGAAAGCCAAGATCAGGGCCCGCCCCGTGGAGGACCAGATCAGGGAAAGGTACGGTTCCTATCAGAAGGGTATCACCAAGGACGTATCCGACGCCCAGAACCAGAACTCGGAATACTACTTCCAGAACGAGCACATCGACGGCTCGGACAGTATGTTCAACTGAGAAACCCTTTCCGGGGCCGGGAGACCGGCCCCGTTTCCGATTCAGTTTATCGTCGAGATGACATTGTATTTCTTCTGAAGGAGGTCCACCATGTTCCTGGACTTCTGATGTCCCATGTCGGCGGCCTTTTTGAACCACCTCATGGCCTCGAACTCGTCGAGGGGGACACCTCTCCCGGAACGGTATGCGAGACCGACGTTGAAGATCGCCTTGAGCATGCCGCGGCCGGCCGCCTTCCTGAACCATCTGAGGGCTTCCGCATCATCCTGCGGGACCCCCTTCCCGGTGCGGTACATCATCCCGATGTTGTACTCCGCCTTCTCGCTCCCCATCTCGGACGCCTTCATGTAATACCCGAGGGCCTTCTGCGCATCCGCCTCGACGCCGATACCGCTGTCGTACATGACACCGATGTTGTAGACGGCCTTCGCACTGCCGAGGTCTGCGGCCTTCTGAAACCATTCCATGGCTTTGGCGTACGACTGTTCCACCGAGCGCCCGTAATAGTAAAGCACCCCCACGGAGAACACTGCATCGGGATTTCCGCAGTCCGCGGCCTTCAGATAATGTTCGTACGCCCCGGCGTAGTCCTGTCCTACCCCGTAACCCTTGTCCAGCATCCGGCCCATATAATACTCGGCCTTGATGCAGCCGGCCTCGGATGCCCTGACGAACAGTCCGAACGCCTTTCCGTCCTTCTCCGGGTCCTCGCCTCCGGTGTAAAATTCCTTCGCCTGCGAGAACAAATCGACAGCGCCCTGGGAAACCATGTTCCGGCATATACGGACCGGATATATAGTCAGTTACCGGACCCGAACACCCCGGAAACCATCCTTATGCCGGTACCGCCGTCCTCGTAGAAGTTCTCGATCCTCTCGGTAGGCATGAAACCCCTGCGGCGGTAGAATCCGATGGCTTCCGCATTGGTCTCCCTGACCTCGAGCTGGATGATCCTCGCGCCGTCCATCGCGGCCGCCTGACGGAAACGTTCCAGCAGAGCGGAGCCGATACCGTGCCTGCGGTACTCCCTTTTCACACAGAACAGTGCAACGGAGGCACGGGAATCGGAAAGTCTCGAACCGGCGACATATCCGATGATATTCCCCACCGGATCAACAGCGACAACCTGTCCGCCGGGCCACTGCATCAGGAAATATTCGACCACCGACGGTGCGAAATAGGAATCGAGGGACTCACACATGAGAGCGTACACCCCGGCGGAATCCTCCGCCCTCATCTTCCTGATCTCCATTGTCTTCCTCCGCGTCCGGCATGCGGCCTTCCGCGGAAGAATGCCGCAACCGTACCTATGAGGAGGATGACGGCCGCCGACAAATAGATAACGTATCCTTCCCCGCCGCCGTCGGAAGGCACGGTGAACTCCGCCTCCTCGAGGACATCCATTCCTTCGATGGATGCGGAGGCCGTATGGTATCCGGACGATACCCCGAATACGGCGGACGGGACATCCGTCAGACGGGTCTCGCCGTCAACGGTCCACCTGTAAACGGAGCCTGCGGGCCCATCGGCCCTCAGGACGACCGCATATCCGCTCTTCCCTTCGACGAGTTCCGCCGTGAAGGACAGTCCGTCCCTCTCCACGTCGGCCCCGCTCACGCCGAAGTCCGAAAGAAAGAGATCCGCGAAGAAATCGGACACGTCCCGGGATACGATGAACGCCGCCGTCTCCCTGTTCCTGTCGAAAGACGTGGACGTCCAGTTGACCGAACCGATCCAGACGGCGCCGTCTATGACTATCCCCTTGTTATGGATGAGCGAGAAGTTCTTCCCTCCCGAAACCGCCGAGGCGCTCACACCCGTGGCCTCGTTTATCATGTTGACGTACAATTCGTGTTCGCTTCCGCCTGACTGGGAGGAATCCAATATGAAACGGACATCCGCACCGCGGGCGGCCGCAGAGGCCATCCATGACACGGGAGTGTCCCCGCCCACGGAAGCCAGAGAACTTCCGAGGTCCATCTCTTCCGCATAGATCCTCTCCTCCGCCGATGCCATAAGCGTACGGAGGGCGGAGAAGGAGTTGTCGGGGGACAGTACGGGAGATACGTATGCACTGTAACTTTCCGTATCTGGCACATACGGAGATTCGTACTCCAGAGTGCCGGAATAGCCTTTCAGTCCGGGATATGCATCCTCCAGACGGAACGTGTCTCCCCATGCTGTATCGAAGTCGTTCTTGAACACCTTCTCCATGTATCCTGCGTATCCGGTATCGGTTATCACTGCGCCCCAACCCCTGTTTCCGCTGCCGTATCCCATGTTACCGGAAGTCCAGTTCTCTGACGTGATTACGACCGTCTCCCCGTCTATGACAGCGTATTTGTTGTGGACGTATACGAACCTCTGAGGATCGCTCCCGAAGTTTATCAGGCGCACATCCGCTCCTGCATCATCGAGGGTTTTCAGCAGCGAAAGCTCCGAACTTATGTCCGCTCCGAGAGGTTCAGCCTCGACAAGAAGCCTCACTTCCACACCTCTGGCACATATGTCTCTGAGAAGGGCGATGACATTCGGACAGGATATGATGTAGATCGAAATATCCACCGATACCGAAGCGGATTCCAATGCCTTGTACACAGGACCCCCCCTGCTTTCCGGGAATGAGAACGGCACCACTTCGGCCTCGAAAGCGGAAGTACCGGGATAGGAAAGATTGGTCCATCCCGCCCTTGTGGCAATCCAGTCTCCGGCTGTGTCCGTATCGGTCGTTCCGATCCTCAGAATATATGCGAGAGAACTTATCCCGACCGGATTTCCGCTCCATCCCGATGCGCCGGCGGAATTTCCCCAGCAGACCTGATCCACGACTGCATCGCCCGCTTTCAAAAGGACTTCGTCCCCCGAATCAGCAAGGATGAATCTTCCTTTTTTGGTAAAACAACCATCATCGGCCTGTATTGTTTCGGATCTGGAGGAAAACCAACTCTTTCCGATCTCCGAAACCACGGTTATCCGTTCGCCGGGACGGAGAACTCTGCTTTCGGAAAATGTCAGCGTACCTTCCCCGTCTGTCAGCGACCAACCCATCAGATCCACCTGAGTGGCGCATACATTCTGTACGGAAACTCCCTCATCGGACGGGCTTACTTCGGTTATGAGGAGGGTCGGGGAGCCGGCCGCAGCGAAGGCGGGAATGGTCGGTATTAGCAACAGTGCTGCGGCAATGAAACAGAAAAAGATAGGCAGTAACCCGGACCCTGTCCTCATACTGCGATTTTGCACTGTGAGAACTTAAAGCCCGGGTACTGCAGTTAGTTTACCTTCTCTTTCCGGAAGACTTTCTGCCGGAACGGGCCGCAGAACGGACTGCTTTCCTCGCAGATTTCTTGAGGAATGCAACAGCCGCGGCAAAGATCGCGGCCATGGCTGCGGCGATATAGTACAGCAGCCCGTCCCCGGTCTTGGCAACGGTGACATCTTCAATTTCTGCGGATCCTGATTCATCTGCGAAATTCTTCCCGCATTCGGAACAGGAGTAGTACTCCACATTTCCGTCGGTGAAAAGAGAAGCCGCGGCGGCGCTGTGATGAGACATAGTGTGCGCAGTCTTGGAGACAGAAACATTGACAGCCTCTGCGGTTCCGACTTCATCTGCGAAATTCTTCTTGCAGTTGGAACAGAAGTAGTATTCTATGTTTCCATCAGCGGTACAGGAGGCCGGGACTGCGTCGCGATGGATCAGATTGTGCCCTTCTTTCGAACAGTCGACCGTGTATGTGTTCGAAAAATCCGTGTTGAAGTATCCGAGATAATAATCTGTCACTTCTTCGGAATCGATTATAACGGCAGTTTCGCGGTTCTTGTTGAAAGACGATTCCGTCCAGTTGACGGAACCGACCCACACCCTGTCATCGACGATCACTCCCTTGTTATGAATCTGCGGGAACGCCTTCGTCTTCTCGTAAACGGCCGCTCTGATCTTTGTGTTTTCATTGATGTTCTGAATGAGGGAGTGATGATCCCCGGCATCCTTGTCCGCACCTGTCTCATATGTTCCGTTGAGGATGTACTTCACATCCACACCGAATTCGGCCTTCTGGGACATCTTTGCAATGAGGGTGTCTCCGGTAAGGGCCGCGTTCTTGTCATCTATGTCGAGCTGCTCTACATAGATGCGCTCGGTTGCGGAATCGATGAACTGGGTCAGTGCGGTCTTGGAATTCTGGGGAGAATTCACCGGCGCCACCTTTGCGGTGTAGGTGACGGTCGGATATCCCGACGGAATCGTGTATGTGAGATCTCCGGACTTTTCGATATCCGGATATGCGTCGGATACGGACTTCACATCCCCGTTCTCTGCGGAGAAATCGCTTTCAAAAATACTCTCCATATAGCCTGCATACCCGGTACTTTCGATGATTGCGCCCCAGCCCCGGTTCCCTTTGCTGCTCATATTGGACCCGGTCCAATTCTCGGAAGTTATGATCACCGTGTCATTGTCGATGACTGCATACTTGTTGTGGAAGAAACTGTACCTCTTGTCATCACAGTCTTTGTAATTGATGATGTTGACCTCTCCTCCGCAGGCTACAAGTTCCTTGAGCCTGGAAATCTCATCTTCGATGTCTATGCCGAGGGCGTTCCCGGGAACAATGACCCTCACATCGACATTTTCTTTCTCTTCCAGGTCGCACAGAAGCGCGACTATGTCCTCGCTTCCGAGATAATAGACGGCGATGTCGATCGTACTCTCGGCGGCCGAAAGGGCCGTGAGTATAGGTGTCCCTTTGCTCTCGGGGAAGGTGAACGGCGTCACCTCCGCATCGTAATAAGTAGGTTCAAAAGAGGTGTCTGCGGAGACGGCGGCGTCTTCGCAGAGGACCGTAGGCGAAATCACTGCGGCGGCGGCCAGCAGGGTCAAGGCGATAGTGAATATGTTCCTTCTGTTCAAGTGCATTCCCTGAAGGGCCGATACGGTCCCTATATACCGATTTTTTGGTCCTTCAGAGTGCACTCACGAGGTCCAGAAGGACTGCGCGCTGGTCTTTGGCTTTGACGACGCCGGATGCAAGAAGCACCCCGTCCGCACCGAGCCTTATCGCGGCGGCGACGTCCTTGCCCGTCTTGACGCCCGCTCCGCAGAGCACGCGGACGGATCCGTCCACCGCCTTGACCGATTCGACCGTGTTCTCCACGATGGCGGGATTGGCCGTCGTCACGCTGATGTCCCCTCCGATGAGCTCGGGAGGTTCCACAGCCACGAAATCCGGTGCGAAATGTGCCAGACATACGGCGGTCTCCACATTGTCGGCGCAGGCCACGGTGGCGAGACCGCAGCCGCGGGAGAGTTCCACGCATTCCCTCACGGTGTCTGCAGGCACCTTGTGTTCGGAATGGTTGATCAGGGTGCCGACGGCACCGCAGGCCCCCACCATGGACGGCGTGACCCATCCCGTGGCGGAGCCGGGGGTGCGGGGATCCACGTTCTGGGAGAGAACGGGGATGTCCACGGCCGCCGCAACGGCGGCCAGGGACACCGCGGGGGGACAGACCGCAATGCAGGCGCCGGTCTCTTCCGAGACCTGCTGGCACATCTGTGCCAGCCTGACCGCGGCCTCTCCGTCCACCTCGCGGTAGGCCTTGAAGTTCACTATTACCGTGTGTTTTCCGAACTCAGTCAAGGGGCTCGAACCTCTTCTTGAGATCCTCGAGCACCGCAGGCCTGGAGGTGTACTCCATTTCCTCCGCTCCGAGGATGGAAGGCTGGAACGGTCCCTGGGCCCTCATGAGCCTGCTTGCCTTGATGGCGTTGGAGCGGACGTTGTCCCAGGTGTTGTTCCCGAAGATGTCCACGGGGATGTGGTCTCCGCCCTTGACGTCCTTGGGCTCGAGTCCCTGAAGGTGTCCCTCGCAGAGCTGGAATCCGAGTGCGCATATTCTCGGAGGTCCGTCGTAGTACACGGGGTTGGAATCCTCGGGGGAGCAGGGGTAGAACGCACCGATGTGCGAACCCCTCATCCATCCGGCCACAAGCCAGGTGTTCTGGAAGACCTGGGTGTATTCTCCCACAGAGGGGAAACCGCTCTGGGCCCTGCAGATGCAGACAGGGTCGTCCTTTCCGATGTATTTGCCGGCGGTCAGGTTGAGCTTGTCGGTGGATACGACGCAGGCGGGTCCGAGACCTGCCCTGCTGTTGATCCTCTTGATGGCGTATCTGGAGGTGTCTCCCAGGAGGGAGAGGATGCTGAGGGTCTCCTCGGGGGAGGACATGGTGACCTTCTTGTGGTCCATGACATCCTGGATCTCAACGTCGAATCCCATCTTGGCTCTCTTGTCGATGACGAGACCGGTGGTGGTGAAGGGGTCGAGGAAGATCCTCGAAAGGATGGGCGAGTAGGCGGAGGGCTCCGTCTTGTCGGCCATGAAGAAGATGAGGGGCTCGGAAGGCCTCTCCTCGAAGGTCATCTCCGCGGAGCCGGGTCCGGCTCCCTTGACGTTTCCGGAGAACGCATCAGTGAGGATGTCCTGTCCGGCAGCGTAGAGGTGCATGGATTTGGAGATCTTCGTCGCTTCCTGGAAGCACTCCCAGGCGGCGGTGTGGACCTCTTTGTTGCCCTCTCCCTTGTAGTGGGTCATATAGAGGTTGATATCATCGCCGACACGGGTGACGTAAAAGTCCTCGATGACTCCCTGTTTCTGTTTGTCGGTCAGGATCTCCTTTGCCTTGGCCATCATGGAGGGGTGAGGGGTCATATGACCGCAGATCGATCCGATGTCAGCCTTGATGATTGATACTGTGACTTTCTCAGCCATGGATTCACCATTACTGCCCGCTCGGACGCACTTTAGGTTATTATAAGTTATCTAAACCCCGCCCCGGGAAAAACACCCATCCCGACCGCGGCGGAAAGATTTCTGCACGGCCCGGACACTGAAAAAAGACTGAATACGACGGGAGATCTTCCGTAGACGGCATAACGCTCCGTCCACCATATGGTCGGCGGGACAATATGCAGGTATGGCCGGGGACGGAGAAACGTTATTGCTGCCGATGGAAGCAGATAATTTCAGGAAGGTTCGCGGAAGGGCTTCATTTTGCCGACAAGTCCGAATCGACTCCAATCTCCTCAAAGAAAGCCATGGTTCACCTCGAGGAAAACATTCCGCCGATCCGGTGTCCGAACGGTTTTCGGATCGAAATGCGGATCGGTGTATCCCGTTCCGCAGAGAAACAGATGACCCAGATACGCTGCATTGCATCAGGTTGCATCTGCCTGCGCAGCGTAAAACCATGACATGCGGTTCTTTTTATAATCGGTGAGACGATATGCAG
>CAVIJO010000010.1:0-36114 GCA_963643445.1 Candidatus Methanomethylophilaceae archaeon | reverse complement strand
TGTCCGGTTTAACTCCGCTGATGATTAAATATCTTGTCCCCGTTCCGCGGGCCCCCGTCCCTTTTTAATAATAGGGAACCATACTTTCGGACGATGGACAGGAACGGATCCGGGGCCCGCGACACCGCCGCAAAGATGCCGGTGATTGGATGGGACCGTCAGACCAAACAGGATAAGCTGGATGCTTTCATCCTGAAGGTCTTTCCGGGTTTCGTCGTCCTTTTCGGGATTGTTGCGGTACTCATGTTCCTGTTCCGCTGGGACAGTCTCTCTGTAGGGCATCTCCTGCATGCTCTCGGCACTTCCTACGCCATCGGTTTCATCATCCTCGGGGTGCCCGCATTCGTCCTGTCGGAGAATATCTTCGTGAAATTCAGGTATTCTGTACCGACCGTACTGGCGGCATGGGTTGCCATGTCCGCATTTATGTGGTTCGTATTCGGGGACGGGGAGGATACGGTCAACAGGTTCGTATCCGGATTCGTATCGGTTCTGGATTCCAGTATGCATGCCGTCACGTTCGCAACCGTGCTGATGGGTATGTTCATCCTGATCGCCATCGTCATCTTCGCATCCTACGGCATTTTGGCGGTGGTGGTCGCGTATTTCCGCAGGAATTACCACCGCATCCTGCTTTCGCTGATGAAGCCCGGGGATTCGAGACTCAAGAGATCCGCCCTGAAACTGTTCGCCGTGCCTTACATAATCGATGTGACGGACGTCACCATCGATTCCTGCGGAGACGGAGGAAATTTCGATCTGGGTCTTTTCAGGAGTCTGTTCGTGCACACGGTCGCCGTCGGGCTCATAGTCGCCTCATACCTGTTCCTGAACCCGGTGTTCCTGGACACTATCGGATTCACCGAGATGATGGTGATCCTCATCCTGCTGTCGCTGTTCCTGTGTGTCCTCATCATCCCTGTCAGCATCCTGAAATCCCTGAATGCGCAGGCATGGTCCGATGCCCCCCGTCCGTTCATACTGTGGAGAGGTATGAAATCGAAGATGTTCAGAGGTTACATCTTCATATTCCTCATGCTGACGCTTCTGTGGATCTGCCTCTATTCCGGTCAGGACATGGCAAGGGTCGTCTTCTCGTACATGGGATATCTGGCATTTATCGTCCTCATGGCCGCGGTCACCTCGTTCGTGTATGTGAACGTGTTCTACACGGGGTTCAGGGAAGGGATCTCCGGGAATTTCGCCGCAGCATACGACGCCCTGAAGAAGAGGCGGTAAGTTCCGTTTTTATATCCTCAGTATGTACGGCAGTGCATGACCGATCCCGCTTTCGAGGCTGTAAAGAGGGCGAAGAACCAGGATGCAGGAGGAAACCCCTCCGGAGCCGCTGAGACCCTCGAGGCATATCTTGCCACGGACCCGCACAACATACCTCCGAGGCTGGAACTGGCACGTATCTACAACTATTCCCTGAACAACCGCAGGATGGCGCTGATCCAGCTGGAGGCGATACTGGATATGGATCCCGACAACAGGGACGCCCTGAAGGCATCGGCCACCATCAGGATGAACGACAGGTCGATGACGGAGGAGACGGAATCCGAATTCTCCCGCCTTCTGGGTCTTATCTCGGCGAAGAACGATCCGAGGGAGTATGCGGACGTATGCGCCGTATATGCGGTCTTCCTGAGGAAGCAGAAGACGGATTTCGCAGGGGCTGCGGAATATTATGAAAAAGCGGTAGCTGTATGTCCCGACAATTACACCTACCATCAGGATTACGCCGTGCTGCTGCTGAACGACCTGAAGGATTACGTCAGGGCCAAACACGAATTGGAAGAGGTCCTGAGACTCAGGCCTGACAGCATCCCGGCGAAGAAGAACTACGACATCCTGCTGAGGAAGAAGTTCGACGCAGACGGCAACCTCAGGAAAAGTTTCCGCGACCGTCTGAAGAAGCGCTGAGAGTCAGATAGCGGATCATGGCCGACACGGCCCTGGTGCTCTCGGGCGTGAAAGGATCCCTGGCGACGAATCCTCTGGAGAAGCCGTCCTTCTTCCCGAAGACCAGGGTCTCATTCCCGATCCTGTTCACATTCAGGAGTTTGTTCAGTTTCTCCGTATCGGGAAGGGACCTGTCCGATTCCGACGACACCTGATAGATGCGGGGAAGCGCCCTCAGTTCGTGATTCGTATCAAGTGCCAGAGTCTCGGCGAGTTCCCTGTTCTTCCTGCCGATCTTATCCACGGATTCCTTTATGATGACCATGCGTGCCGCATTCCTGTGTATGTCGGTCATGCCGCTCAGAAGTCCTATCCCCTTTACGGGGGCCCAGGGGGATTCGGCGCCCATCGCCCTGTTTATGCGGTCGGAGTTGCAGATCAGGGAGAACCACATGGCCATGAGGGCCCCGTACGATATCCCGATGACGTAGCAGCGTCCGACGTCGAGGCCGTAGCGGCCTCTGTTGAAGTATATCCAGTTCAGGATCGACACTGCATCATCAAGATCGTCCTCCACACCCGTATCCCCGGAGATATCGCGGATGTCGGCGTTCACGACGGCGAAACCCCTCTGTGCCAGCGCCACACACAGATTCTCGGAGGAGGAGCGGTTTCCGCAGAAGAACGCACCTCCGTTGAACACCACGAATACGGGCATCGGCCTGTCGGCCTCCTTTGACCAGAAGATGTCCAGGAAGTGGCCTTTGCAGCGGTCCTCGAGGTAAGGAATATTCATCTCGGAACGGACGGACGGGAGGTCTATCTCGGCCTTCTTCGGCTGTCTCGTCACCATGCCCGCGTATACGCGGGCTATCTTGGCGCTGAGGTCGATCATCTCGGTTCGGTTCCAGTCCGTTCAATGATATAATGGATTTGCCGCAGGGGTTCTGAAAGAAAGTTTGTAATGAATTACAATATTTACCTTATTCCGGTCTCGGGAGAGCCCTGCCGGTGTCACCAGTATTTAAATACAGATGTTTCCGGAACCTATGAAGTTTGTAGTTCATTCGTAAAAATTTGTAATGCGACGCAGGTCTTTTAAGCGAGCAGATGCTACTCCCGGACGAGGATTATCATGGAACTGAAAGGATCCAAGACGGAAGCCAATCTTCTCGCTGCATTCGCCGGCGAGTGTCAGGCCAGGACCAAGTACACGTACTATGCCTCTCAGGCAAAGAAAGAGGGGTACGAGCAGATCGCGGATATCTTCATGGAGACCGCCGAGAACGAGAAAGAGCATGCCAAGCTCTGGTTCAAGGCCCTTCACGACGGGGCTGTGCCCGACACCGTGACCAACCTCAAGGATGCGGCCGGAGGGGAGAACTACGAGCACACAACCATGTACAAGGACTTCGAGGAGGTCGCCAGGAAAGAGGGGTTCGACCAGATCGCGAACCTTTTCAAGATGGTCGGTGCCGTCGAATCGCATCACGAGGAGAGGTATCTGGCACTTCTGAAGAACCTTCAGGAGGGAGCCGTCTTCTCCAGGGACCAGGTCTGCGTATGGAAGTGCAGGAACTGCGGACATCTCCATGTCGGGAAGGAGGCCCCCAAGGTCTGTCCCGTGTGCAAGCACCCCCAGTCGTTCTTCGAGCTCAGGGCTCAGAACTGGTAATTCCATTTAAAAAATCCTCCCGCCCCGTGAGGGCGGGAGGTACCTTCGGGAAATTCCCGAAGGGTTTTTCTTCACGATTTGAAAAGATATTTGCACTTGGACAGGCGGTAGGACACGAAGATCCCGACGATGAGAGTCACCAGTCCCGTCGCCGCGAAAATGGTCGAGATCACGCAGGCGGTTATGGCGAGTTTGTAATTCTCTCCCCTGTACGTGAAGTGCCCTGCCACGAGAGCGGACAGGCCGGATACGGTTATGCATCCGCCTATGGCGAGGATGGATGTTCTGATGAGATCCTCGGAATATCCCATGTCCACGAGGGTCTTCCACATGTCGGCATCTATGAAGGCCTGCACCATGTTTTCGGCGGCCGAATCCGCGGTGAATACGGAGTACAGTCCGTACAGGGTGCCTATGATCCCCCACAGGAGCATCGCATATGAGAGAGATTTGGTCGCTTCGGAGGACTGGTATCCCGTGCGGGGATCCGGCTGATATCCGATGCCCGTCTGGGACGCCGGTGCGGCGGTGCCTTTGGCCATATCGTCGACGTTCGCCCCGCATGCGGGGCAGAATCTGTCTATCGGGGAGAGTTCCTTCCCGCATTCAGTGCAGTATCTGACACTGTCGTCCATACTCTGCCGTATGGTTCATAGTGTATAAAACAAACCGCAGGATGTTTCTGTAAATGGTTTGGGAGAAAAGACCTTTTCAGAGGTCTTCTCTCGACATCAGGGCCTTCTTCAGGACAGATGCCTCTTCGTCGGTGAGGGTAATCCCCTTGCCCATCTTGCTTCCGTCAGGAGACCATTCCCTTATGTCGTATTTGGGGTCCTTCTCATTCCAGCTGACGAGGTTGAATTCCTTCGTCCATCCTTTGGAAGACTGCGAGAGAACCGCGATCCTCTCTTTGATTTCATATGTGAATGTGTCTGCCATTCGATTACCTGGTTCTGTAACTCCGTTTCATATTATAAAAACTCCCACGGGAAGCACATGTGAGGACATATGCTTAAATCAGAGGATGCAATGTTAAAGACCGATTCGATAAGCCATAGGGCCGAAAAGGAAAGTGCATTCGTTACATGGACACAGCATATACGATCGTTTTGACCGCGTTTATAATCGCCCTTTTTATCCTCTCGGCCTTCTTCTCGGCTACCGAGACCGCCTATACGAGCGTCAACAAGACCCGTATAAGGAATATGGCCAATGACGGGAACCGCAAAGCGCAGCGGGTCCTTTCGAACTGTGAGAACTACGAACGTCTCCTGACCACCGTCCTCGTGGGCAATAACATTGTCAACATCGCCTCGTCCACTCTGGTCACCGCCATACTCACGTCCCTGTACGGCGCCGAGAAGGGAACCGTCATCGCCACCATCCTCATGATCACAGTGCTCCTGGTGTTCGGGGAGATCACCCCCAAGACCCTGGCTAAGAGGCACCCCGAGAGGGTGTCCATGGCGTTCTCCGGCGCCATACGTGCGGTCATGATCGTGCTCGCCCCGGTCGTCTGGATCTTCATGAAGGTGACGAGCGCCGTCACCCGTGCGGCCGGCGACGACGGCACTGCGAAGGAGCCTTCCATGACCGAGGAGGAGCTCAGCGTCATGATCGACGAGATCCAGCAGGAGGGGACCATCGAGAAGAGCGAAGGGGACCTCATCAAGTCCGCCATAGAGTTCGACGACATCCGTGTCTCGGAGATATGCGTCCCGAGGGTCGACGTCATCGCCGTCGACGTCAACACCGACGTGGAGACGATGAGGAAAGTGTTCGCGGAATCCGAGTTCTCCAGGGTACCCGTGTATGAAGGCACGATCGACCATATCATCGGTGCGGTGTTCATTAAGGACTTCTTCATGAAGTACACTTCTGGGAAGCGTTTCGCCGTCACGGACATAATCCGTCCGGTGAAGTTCGTCCCGGAGACCGCCAGCATAGCCACTGTCATGAGCGACCTTCAGAAGGCGAAACTCCATATGGCCGTCGCACTGGATGATTTCGGCGGAACCATGGGCATAGTGACCATGGAAGACATCCTGGAGGAGCTCGTGGGCGAGATATGGGACGAGAGCGATATCGTCAACTATCCCATAACCAAGGAGGCCGACGGCACCTACACGGTCCTGGCGGATGCCAACATCTACGACGTCATGGGCAAGATCGGAAGATCCTTCGAGGACGGGGATTACGACTCGTCCACGGTCGGGGGATACATATGCTACCGCCTGGAAAGGATCCCCAAGGTGGGCGACGAGGTCGTATACGAGGACGTCAGGATGGCGGTCAAGTCCGTACGCAGCCGCCGCATCAGGGAGGTCACGTTCGCAGTAGACCCGAGTCTCATTCAGGAGGACGGGTCTGAGAAAGAAGGGAACTGACGAAGGCGGTGAAGTTCCTCACCGCCACTTCTTTTTTGGCGGGGTTCGAGGCGACCTTCCCGGTTATGGAGATGACGTCCCCGTGGTGCGCCGCCGAATAGGTGCCGCACACGGCCTTCTGCTTGTCGAGACGGGTGTAGAAGACGCAGTCGTCGTCTATTCTGTTGTCGACGTCTTCCAGCAATTGTGCCAGCAGTTCGTTTCCGAGATTGGAGAATACCTTCTCCATCTCCTTCTGCTTGGTGGCTATGCGCTGGAGTATGAGCATCCTGTTGCCGTGTTCGCCCTCGCTGATCTCGGTGCCGTATTCCTCGGTCCCTACGAGGCCGGAGAAGGTCTCCCTGACCAGGTCCTCCTTCTCGGTGGCGTACACGAACGTCTCTATCCTGAGCCAGTGGAACACCGCCTGCATCATTCCGCCTCCATGTTCGCGGAGAGGATCTCCGCAATGGCATCCGGGTCGCGGGTCGTGACGGTGAGGACGACTCTTCCTTTGATCTTGACGGATATCGCAGTGTCCACACCGGGGCAGGAATAGGTCTTGAATCTGACCTTCTTGATGCCCCATCCGCTGTAATTCCTGAGTATGTCTATGTCTCCCGTCTTGTAGTCTATGACGCTGTTCAGGGGGACCGTGTACATCCTCAGGATGCCTGCACTGATGTTTCCGTCCTTCACATCTATCTTCACTTTGAGGAAGTAGCAGAACGGAAGTGCCAGTATGACGATGGCGGTCATGATGTAGAACTGCCACATCGATGTTCCGATGTCCGCAAGTGCGCATGCGAGTATCGCCGCATCCGCTGCGACAAGCGTCACGGCCAGTATGATGAAAACCGTCTTGGGGAAGATATCCTCCGTCTCTGCGTACTCTGTGGGCATCGCACCGTTGATTCAGTTTCATTCATTAAATTTTTACCACGTCTCCGGACATCTGGATTGAGTAATGTTTATATGGGAGGTGTTTATACTACGGGATAGTTTGGGCCCATAGCTTAGATTGGCTGGAGCGTCCGACTGATAATCGGAAGGTCGAGAGTTCAAATCTCTCTGGGCCCACCTACCACTGTGCCAGACAGTCATATCGTCGGAATTAATTTTCTTGTTCTCCGTCATTGATTTCACCTCTCAAAGTGTAAAATTGTTCATTGCCTGCGCCATGTCATCCAATCCGATCCCGATGTACCGGAGCGTCTGTTCTGTGGACGAATGCCCCAGCATCATGGCGATGGTGGAGACTTCGACGTGACTCAGGAACATGATGCGGCCGAAGGTCCTCCTCAGTGTGTGGTTGGACATACTGGGGCATCCGAGTTTCACGGCCAGCTCCTTCAGTATGCGGTCTATGCCGGAGTCGGTGAACTCGTAGGCGGAGAGATACCGGGGACGCTTTCCGAGGATCTTCTTGAGATAGGACATGAAGCGGTTCCAGGAGGGGCCGAAGGACCTGTTGGCCTCCCAGTTGGAGCTGAAGCCCTCGGGGTCCCAGCGGTAGTCCCATCTGTTCATCCTCTTCAGGCCCTGGACCGCCCTCTCCTTCGTGCGGACTCCCGTCCGGGGATCCTCCAGGAGGAGGCGGAGCCTCTTGGCGTTCTCACGGTCGGCCTCGAGGGAGCGGAGGCGGGACATGTCGCGATCGGAAGCCGTGCCGGCATCGCGGCGTCTCTCGAGCTCCGCAATCTCCGCATCGGGGCCGACGGCCTGCCAGTACTGCCGGATGACGGCCTCGCGCCTCTTCCCGGAGAGAGTCGGGGAGGAAAGCTGCCTTTCGAGTCTGGTAATTTTCGCGGATCTGACGGCGGCGCGTTCCTCGTCGGTGAGGTTCGGGTCTGTGGTGAGGGTGAGGAAGACGGCATGGCTGTTCTCCTCGAAGCTCTTCTCGAGGGCGTAGTCGAACTTCTTCAGATTGGCTGCGGCCTTGGAGATGTCGTTGAAGCGGGTCGAGTATTCGGCACCGAGAGTCTCCCCGGAGGAGGGATCGAGAAGGGCGATGATCTTCTGCTCCGTGTCGTCCAAGTAGCGGAGGAAGCGCCAGTCGATTTCGTTGTGATCATCCTCCGACAGCATCTTAACGCCGGTGAGGAGACGGCAGGCGCAGAGGCGTTCCCCGGAGACGTTCTTCGGGACGGCGAGAGGGTCGGACTTCGCCTTCCTCGGAGAATGGCCAGATGGTAAAGTTTGAATTTCGCAAGGTACCTTCATCAAGTAAATGTCGTCGGCCCCCCCGCGCCGCTTCGCGGCGTTCTCGGAGCGGATGACGGAGAGGATCCTCTCCCTCGAAACATCGAGCCAAACGAGGCCTCCGTCCCTCTTTTCGACGGTTGCGAGGCCTCTTGTATATAAACGGCGGAACGCACGGCCCATGGCGACCTCGGTGGCGTGCTTTGTCTTGTCCCTGTACTCCCTGGTCTTGCAGAGGTCGGAGGACGCAGCCGGCAAACTCACAGAATCGTTGTGCTGCAGGGCGTAGAGCAGGGCCTTCCTCTCCTCGAAGGTGAGCTGCGATATGGCGGACACGGCCCTCGAGGGGCTGACCTCGGCCACATCGAGGAGGCGGGACATGTCGCGGCCCTGTACCCTGCGGGCGCGGGCGGCGAGGTCCGCGTCCGAAGATTCCTTCCCCTTCCTCCGCATTTCGGCGATGTCCTCGATATACTGCGGATCGGCGCAGTAGACGGGGCCGTCAGCGGTCAGAACGCCGATGCGGCGGCCGTCGGCACCGAGGATCGGCTCGCCGATCTCGGCGACCTCCTCCCATGTCCACCTGCGGTCGGTCATGCCGTCACCTCCCGCAGGGAGTGTCCGCCAGTTCCAGCCAGAGTCTGCGGACGAAGGTATCCGTCTCCTCCTGCATCCTCCGGAGCTGTTCCTGGGAGAGGAACAGAAGGGGAGAAACCCACACCTCCACGCGGACCAGATCCGAGACGTTCGAGAGACATTCCATGCGGATGGACCCGGTGATATCCGGGGTCCGCAGAGCTTGCGCTGATACTGCTGCTTTTGACATTTTTTAAGGCTCCTGCAAATTTTTTCTTTGCAGTACAAAGATTAAATTTGGCAATATTTAAAACATCGTGTAAATCTTGGTTTTGTATGGTCGTTACAAAGCGTAACAAAAAATCGCTTAATGTCACAATTTCCGAGGATCTCTTCGAATTCCTCGACAATGGCGTAAAAGAGCACGAGTTTGCAAGTTGGTCGCATGGAATCGAGCTCGCGTTGGCCAGGCTGAAAAAGGAAAAAGAGGGTGGAGCTCCGCCGCGTTGAAGGAGCCTTAATCCTAAAACATCGAACGGCGAAACTCCATTGTTCTTTCTTGCATCCCCATAGGGGATGCAATCTTTAATCCTGTTGATTGAAGAGATCATCTCTTCAACCTCCTGAGCTTTCCGAATATTCTGCCGTCCTTACTTACGGAGGCTACTTCTTTACCATCTTCCGTTCCCTGTTTGATGATGCGCTTGGCCTCGATGATGACCTTCTGATTTTTCTCGCCTATGAGTTCGGTTCCAGCTTTCGGTCTAAAATCGGAATCGGAACCCTTCTCGGATTTCTGCTTCTTAATGAATATGGAAACATGACCCCTTGCTACGGTCCTGTTTCCATTGTGTTTCGCATTGCGGTAAATTTTTTCGGGCTTGTCGATGGTGTCCGCCTTGACCCTGAAGCTTTCAGCTTCATGGTCCGGATGGCTGCGGCGAGGCTTCATTCGACATCACCGCCGTATTTGACACCGACGGGCAGGTTTAGTTCGCCTTTTGCGTTCAGTTCGTGGCAGATCTCGTAACACTGGTCTTCATCGAGACCATAGTCCATGAGGTCGCAGGGGTCGAAAACATCGCCTTTGAAATTGGCAATCGCGTGTTTTGCGATTCTTACCGCCCATTCGTGTGTGGTCGGTTCTCCGGGCTCTATCCAGCCATTGACACGTCTTCCCTTCGGCTCCATATAAGGCCATACACAATCCTCGCCCGCTTCGATGCGGACGATGCCGTACATATTCTTCCAATGGACGAGCTCAATTATGAGATCCTCCTTCGGGAGCTTTTCCAGTTCTTCCCATTCGCTGATCATTCTCTTCTCACCTCCTTTTACAGTCGTTGTACCTTCGGAGCACATTCCGGGTTCAAGTGCTTTGCTCATTCGTCCGCCCCCATGAAGAGGGCATCCTTCTCGGAGCGGTCGTCGCTGTCCGAAGCGGCCCGGGTTCTTCTCAGGGTTTCTGCCAGAGGCGCGAGCCATCCGACGTTCAGGGAGTAGAAGCGGGTGTTGCGCCATTCGCCGGCACTGCGCCAGTCTTCGCCGCATATC
This sequence comes from Candidatus Methanomethylophilaceae archaeon, assembly GCA_963643445.1. Lineage (GTDB taxonomy): Archaea > Thermoplasmatota > Thermoplasmata > Methanomassiliicoccales > Methanomethylophilaceae > Methanomethylophilus. The sequence goes on along the minus strand of CAVIJO010000010.1, from coordinate 25,836 downwards.
CTGCCGGTCGGTCTCACATCGGTCTCTTCGAGGGCGACGGCACGGAGATCCGCCAGCGGCATCTTCTCGAGGATCACCTCCGTGATGCGGAGGGCCGGGGAATCGCCGATGTAGGAAAGGATCCTCTCCTTCGTCCAGTAGGAGATGGGGAGCTGCGCCGCCTCCGGAGTCGCCGCACCCATCGGGTCGTAGAAGATCTGCCGGGGAAGGTCCTCCTCCCTGCCGGCGGTCCAGCGGAGGGGAAGGGTCATGCCGCCACCTCCCGCAGGGAGCATCCGCTTCCCCCTGCATCATCCGGAGCTGCATGGATCATTCTCAGTCCTCCAATGCGGCGATGAACGAGCTTCTCGCAAACCATCCCGGATTCGCGGGGTAGACTCCCCGCCTGATGAGCTCGACCATCACGTACCCGGCGACGACGGCGTCGGATAGGGCGCGGTGCGCCTGCGACCCTCCGATCTCCGCAGGATCCCCGGGGCACAGGACCTCATAGGCCTTGGAGAGTTTCGGCCATGAGGTTCCTCCATAGGGGAGCAGGCGGTCGCCGCCGACGACCCTGTGCGCAGAGGTCATGATATCCGGACAGAGGAGGCAGTCGACGGACCAGGGCCTGGGGATCAGGAACTTGTGGAAGTCGAAGGACAGGTTGTAGGATGTGACCTTGCGGCCGTCGAGGATGCGGTGCACATCTCCGACGACTTCTCCGAAGGGCTTTCCTGCGGCGACCTTCCCGAGCGTCAGATCCGAGTGGGAGAAGATCCACGCATTCCTCTGTTCCGGCTCCCATACGGATACGTCGTATCCGACGATCTCCGAGTAAACCGGGGTGACCGTAAGGGCGTCGGTGTCCACTTCGACGATGCCGATGTCCACGATCCTGTCGCCGTATCTGCAGCCGCAGAGACCGGTGGTCTCGGTGTCGACGACGTCGACGATCATGCACGGACCTCCTTCTTCCCCCATGCGAAGCGCATGAAGGGGTCGCGGCGTTCGAGCTCCCTGACCCTGAAGCAGGATCCGCAGCGGCATTCGGCGACGATGCGGGGAGTACCGGCGCAGCAGCAGAGGCCGTTCTTCATCGGACAGGCGAGGAGATCCCTCATGCGGAATCACCCCTGTTCAGTCTCTCGAACTGTTCGGCGAAGATGCGGGCGGAATTAGGGTCGAAAAAGACCCCCTGCCAGCATGCATTATCTGTGGAAAAATCTCTCTGGGCCCACTATCTCTCTATGCGTTCGGGGGCGGATATCGCTCCGGAGGCGGTCTTTTATTGCTGTTGTGGGATTTGAAACGGAGCATTATCCGATGGCGGTCCTGTCCGAAGATATGAGGGAGAGGGAATTCCGATTTCACGTTTTCCTATTCCCGAACGGGCGGGTGTACTTACAGCCTCTGGCACTGTAATTCGAACAGCCGTAGAATTTCCCATACTTCCCGTCTCTCAGCACCATCTGCCCTCCGCATATGGGGCACGTCTGCGGAAGATCCTCCCTTTTGCTGTACAGGTTCGGGAAGATCTCCCTGAAGAACACCGACGGGTTGTTTTTCGGAGCCATGATGTAAGCCGTATCTTTTGCACGAGTCATGGCGACATAAAAGAGTCTGCGTTCTTCATCAATGGCCGTGTTGTTTTTCCCGAGAAGCGCTGCCAGGGCGGCGGGTTCTCCGCCTGCGGCAGGAAATCCATATCTTCCGGATCTGTTGTTCACTGAGAACACTATGTCCGCCTGTAGGCCCTTGGAGGAATGGATTGTCATGAATTTCATTCCGAGGGCAGGACGTCCAGTAAATGCTACCGTAGCAGAATTCGATGATATGTCCTGTTTCCAGGAGAATCCGTCCCCGTTCAGAAGGACAATGTCGTGATTGTACCTTCCCAAGAATAGAATTTCTTATCATGCGGTACCTGCGTCAGAATATCGGCAATTCTGCGGCGCATTTCAGTATCATCCTGGTACATGATGGGTATTACTCTGCCTTCTGATTCCGTATTTCCGATCAGATTCTTACGGTACTGGCGTTTGTTTCTGCATATGAACTCGCTGCTGATCCTGAGAATATTTCCAGAGAAGCGATAGGTTCTTTCGATGGCGCAGACTGCGGAAGGACCCCAGCACTTTTCGAAATCCAGAATGTATGAGACATCTGATCCGTTGAAGCGGTAAATGCTCTGCCAGTCGTCCCCAACACAGAACAGGTGGTAATCTTTAGATCTGCGCATGGCATCCAGAAGTCTGTATTTGGAACGAGAGATGTCCTGATATTCGTCGACGATGACGTATTTGTATGGGTGGATGTACATCCCACTGCTTATGCGGTCGGAGGCTATGTTGAGAATGTCTTCAAAATCGATCTCCTTTTCTGCAGACAGTTTCGATTGATATGCGTCGTATATGGGTTTCAGGACTTTTTCCATTCTTCCGAGATAGTTTTCTTGACTGTTCGAATCGGGTTTGGGGTATGTTTCATTCCACGATTTCCCAGTACTTTTGATGGTGATAATTGCCGTCGCAAATGTCGATACGACCGTCCCCAGTCTCCGTCTGTCGTTGTTAAGTGTTTTGTTGAAGATTTCTTCGGGAGGGATCGAGCGGGTTTTCAGATTGAACGGGGCTAGCTTTTTCTCCAGTTCTTCCAGAAGATTTCCTTCAGAGCGGTTGTATGAATATAGTTCTATGAGATCGGTGCCGCATCTGGCATGAATGCTGCGTTTCCACTCCATTCCTTCTCTGTACTTCTCTTTGGCGTCCGAATCGTGGTCTACCATGAACGGGGCTACATTTCCTTTGCGGTCTATTCCGAAATACTCTATGTATATCCGAGTACCTGCAATGTGGAAATCGGGGTGGTACTGTCCGTACTCCGAGTCTGCGGTGTCAACTTCATAAGAGTCCTCATACACGTATGAGATACCGTTTTCGGCAAGGTAGTCCGCAATCTCCCCTTCGCCGTAACTTTTGACCTTCTCTCCCCGTTGAGAGTAATTAGTGGATTCTCTCTGAGATATTCATTCATTTCCGAGCTGCTTTCGAAAGTATTTTCATCGGAGCTATGTCCCAGGTCGCGGATCAGGAACTTGTTTAGGGCGCTCAGGTATGCCGGATCAGATTTCCGTTTTGTTATTTCGTTTGCGATAAATCCGTTCAGATCCGTTTTTGTTATATTGGGAACAATTCCGTCTGCGGATGCAATGACCTTGAGGCCCAGACGGTGAAAAGTTGTGATGTCGGGACACTGTCCCGTTTCTTTACGGACTCTTTTTTTTGAGTTCGTCAACCGCGGCGTTGGTGAAGGACAGTACGAGGATATCTTCCAGTGATGCTTTTCCGGACAGAAGGAGATATTTGACAAGACCTACGGTGGTGGCGGTCTTTCCCGTACCTGCTCCGGCTATGATAAGCCTCGAACGAATGTCGTATGCGATTGCAGTCATCTGCTGTCTGTCGAGATTGTGCCCCTCCACAGGATTGACGCATTCTCCGATTTTGGATGACAGTTCTTCTGCGACCTTCAGATTGTGTTTTCTGACCGTTTCGGGGAGGGAGTCGCAGTCTTCTAGGAATGTGAGGATACTGTTTCTGAGAGTTTTATTTACAAGACCCAGACGGAATAGAATTTTACCGGTGCGGCGGGATGCCTCATCACGCAGACGGCTGTAATCACTTAAAATCGCAGGTATGTCCGAAGGCTCTGTGAAATCCGACCTTTCAGTCAGAGAGTGAAGATTGGCGTCGGCGCTCTGGATTTCTTCAATGAGTTCGGTGTCCTTTCTCTTCATTCTCTCATGTCCCAGACGTGTCATCGGGGGAGAAGTACATCTATACTGCGGATACGGGCCGTTTTCAATCAGTCGATCCGAGTGAGCGGAGGATCTCCTTTTCCCACACGGCCATTTCCTCGGAAATGATCCTCCATGCGGCACCGTTATCGGGCGGTCCGTATCCGCGGAGAAGGTTGACATCGATGTCCGCAATGTCTTCGGGGCGGATCGAGAATGTTCCCGTGAAGAATCCTGGGTCGGCTCTGTATGCCCGATCCATGCATTCGCACACCCTGCATGCCAGGGAGCAGCACTCTGTGCGGAACGCCTTGTTATCCATGAACATCCTGCGGCTGTCCGTGCAGTGTTCCGTGAGGGACCTCAGTTCCTTCAGGTGTTCGGAAGCCTGCGAGATCTGACGTCTGACATGTTCCTGCATATCCCTGTCTCCCGTAACGGTGCAGGATGGTCTGCGGAGTTAAAAAACCGTTTCGCCGCCGGTTGCTGGAATTTCTGTTTGCGGCGTCTCGGAGTATGTTATTTCGGATATCCGGGTCATTCGTATGCTGCAGTGATGAATGCCTAAGGCATGCAGATGGGAACCGGGCGGAATCAATAGCTCCGCCCACCGAGTAGATTTGAAAAGTGGTAGACAGCGTGTCTGCTTTCCCGTACACTTGCGTAATACAGTACGCGACAGATACGTGAGCGGGCTTAACTTCCGGGTTCGAGGTGGGACCGGGTGAACCCCGCTGCTGTGGCCGTCTGACCAAAACTTCAGATACCAATCTGGTATATAAATTTTACTTGGGTTTCGTTCAGCAGATACCCTTTTCCTCGAGATCCTTCTTCGAGGGGATGACGGTATCTTCATCGAACTCCACCATATTGGAGAACATGTTCTTGAGGCCCCATTCCGCAAGACTCTTGAGTACGGGTATGAGAGTGAGACCTCTTTCTGACAGACAGTACTCGACGCACTTGGGCCTGTCGGAGCGGACGGTTCTTACGATTATGCCGTCCTTTTCCATCTCTTTGAGCTGGAGAGTGAAGATCCTCGGGGAGATACCTTTGATTTGATCCATGAGCTGATTGAATCTCATGGGGGAGCCGTTGCAGTAGAGCTTGCAGATGATAACGGTCTTCCATCTGCCTTCTATGACGGACATGGCCGCGTCTATTGCGCAGTCGTATCTCGGCTCGCTGATCATGGACGGTTCCTCCCCGGGGATGCATCGTTTTTCGGAAGTGTTCACTTCTTCTGGAATGCGCCGTTCTTCTTGTGGGAGACGACTTTGGACCCCTTGTTGTTGGCCACGAGGGTCTTGACGAACTCTTCCGCCTCTTTCTTGGTGGTGAAGGTCCTGGTGGCTTTCTCGTTGCCCTCGGCCTTGACCTGCCAGAGCTTGTCGTCTTTGCGCTGGGTGATGTGCCAGGTCTTGGTGACCTTCTTCGTTGCGGCCTTCTCGGTTTCGGCTTTTGCTTCCTTGTTCTCTGCAGCCTTGGTAGCGGTTTTTTCTGTTGCCATATTCTCATCTCTGTTCGAGGATCTTTATCACATGCCATCCGAATTCGGTTTTCACCGGTCCGATGACATCTCCCTTCTTGGCCGAGAATGCCGCATCCTCGAAGGGCTTGACCATCTGTCCGCGTTTGAACCAACCGAGGTCCCCGCCCTTCTTCTTGGAAGGACATCCGGAGTATTTCTTTGCGAGATCTCCGAAGTTCTTCCCGCCGTTCACCTCTGCCAAGATGTCGGCGGCCTGCTTTTCGGTCTTCACGAGGATATGTGCCGCGTGCACTTCTTTGACCATGCTACATTAGTGCGCTCCTCGGTATTAATAACCATTGCTCGCGGCAAGCGGTGCGCGTGAGGGAAACATTCCCCGATTTCCCGCATCTGATTCGAGGGTCGGACTCATTCTTCGTTCCAATAATCCGGAGCTGGCACATACTCTTTTTTCTCTTCCGCAGGTTCATCGGGGAACGGAACCGCAGGAGGAAGCTCACGCGGATCCTTGGATGAGGGGCGTTCCTCCCTCCCGTCCGCATAGCGTATGAAGCGGTCCGTGCCGACGGGCTGGGTCTTGTTTATGAAGTTCCAGGGCCAGTCCTTGTACTCTTCCGCTCTTATCGCGGCGTTGGCTTCGCGGACCTCCCTGTCCGTCGCTAGGACCACGGGTCCGAAGGAACACATCTTCTGTCCGATGGGTTCCCCTTCGAGGAGCCAGATCTCGTTTTTCTTATCTCCGTTGACAATCGTCGCCTCTTCCCCGGGTTTCATCTTGAGCCTCGTCTGAGGTATGTAGTCCTTTCCTCCGACCGTTGCTCCGCAGTCGGTCAGATACACGTTCCTGCAGGCGGTTTCGGACGTGGGATCGATCTTTATCTCCGCGCCGGGCTCGGCTTCGAAGGAGACAATCCTCACGCGGTGGGCGGGGTCGGCGGCCCAGGATCTTTTGTTGGGGACGATGCCGGTCTTCCCTCCGTATGTTCCGGCATACACATGTGCCAGATATCCGTTTCCGCGTATCTCGGGAACATCTTCTGACCATACGTTGTTCAGTTCGGCCTCCCCGTTCTTGAGTTCGTTGGGGATGTGGATCATGATCTGCGTGACCTTGTGGTGATTGTCCCTGTCGGCGAACGCCAGGGGATACATCTCGCAGTGTCCGTACCTGCAGGGTGCGGTCAGCCACTGGACGTCGCCGTAGCCGTATCTTCCCTGGTTTCCCAGGGAGTCGAAGTGGTCGACGTACCCTTCGGAGCAGATCGTGACGGTCTCGTATCCCCAGTGGGTGTGCAGGGGGAACCCGGGAGCGACCTTCCCTCCGTACATGCGGTACCCATACTGCGGGCGGTAGTCGTGACCCAGCGATCTCTTTTTGATCTCCTCCAGGGGAGGGGCCTGCTGCCTGTTCCCCTTGGGGTAGTCGTCGAAGTGGTGGGAGGCGAACATGAACGGATCCTCCGTATCCCAGTGGAGTTCCGCCGCCTGTTCCCTCAGGACGGGTCCGCCGTCCTTTATCTTCCCGAAGAGTCCCATGGATACAGGTGATGCCGTCATCCGTATTTTGGTTATCGGACGTTCCATCGCTATCCTTAATAAGATTGGTCTGATTGGCCGGAGTATGGCAGAGGACGGCGTTCGGCTCAACAAGTTCATCGCGGAGGCAGGTGTCGCTTCGAGAAGGGCGGCCGACCGCCTCATAGAGGACGGGCGTGTGACCCTGAACGGGAAGACGGCCGTCTTGGGGGACAGGGTTTCCCCCGGGGATGAGGTGTGCGTCGACGGGAAGGCCGTGGAGAAGCAGTCGGGCGCATCAGTCATACTCATATTCAACAAACCGCGCGGACTCGAATGTACCTCCGACCGCGGGAATGCCGACAACGTCATCGATTACATCGGGTACCCGAAGAGGATCTTCACCATAGGAAGACTCGACAAGGATTCGGAGGGTCTCCTCCTCCTGACCAACGACGGGGACCTCGCCAACAAGATCATGCGTTCCCGTTACGGGCACGAGAAGGAGTATGTCGTCACCCTCGACAGGGATGTGACGGACGATTTTCTGAAAGGGATGGCCTCCGGTGTCCCGATAGACGAGGGCGTCGTCACCAGGCGCTGCAGGGTGACGGAGGTGGATCCGCACACGATCCGCATAATCCTATGTCAGGGGCTCAACAGGCAGATCCGCCGCATGTGCGCCCATTTCGGTTACGGCGTCGTGAAGCTCGTCCGCGTCCGCGTGATGAACATCGAACTCGGAAATCTCAAACCAGGGAGATACAGGGATATCTCGAAAAGGGAACGCGAGGAGCTCACCGCCCTGCTGGACAGGAGCGTCCTCGCAGACAAGGACTGATGGCCCGTTTCCGGGCTCGGTCCGAAAAAGTTTCGGTCACTCCGTGCGGGAGACCTTTTCCATCAGGCCTTGGGATTTCTCTATTTCCTCCGCCGACATCTGGAAGCTGTTGCGGAGTTCGTAATCCCTGTGGACGTCCATGCAGTCGATGGACGCGGTCAGTATGCCTTCGTCCGTCGCGGTGAACTTGACGGTCACGGGGGTGTCGCGGGTGACCTCCCCGGGAAGGTTCATCTGGAATTCCCCTACCCTGTTCCCGTCGGAGATGCCGACCTTCTTGCCTTCCGCATTGTTCATGGCGGCGTTCTCGTAGATCTGCACCTTGATGCTCGGCTGACCGTCGTCCACCGGGTAATAGGTCTTCACCGCTGTGATCGGGAGGACCTCGTTCCTGAAGATTATGTTGGAGATGTAGTTCTTCTTCGAGTCGTCGGTGGCGCATATCCCGAAGGATTTGCTGAGGACGTTGTGCACGCTGATGTTGACGCCTGCGGCGGGTTTCTTCTCCGCCGGCCGTTCCGCGGGGACATCCGCGGCGGGAGATTCTTCCGCAGGCTGCTCCGCAGAGACATCTTCCGCGGCCGTTTCGGCGGGGGCCGGCTGTTCCGCAGGGGTCTCCTCCTCTGCGGGAGATTCTTCCGCGGGAACTCCGTCGGAGATGCCGTTGTCGACAAGGTCCCTGGACCTGCTGTAGAGCGCCGCACCCTTGGCCACAGACTGGTCCGGGTCGAACAGTTCTATGTCTGTGTCGGGGAATGCGGCGGAGATGTTCTCCCTGACCTGCGGCATCCTCGACGATCCTCCGACGAGGAGGATGGAATCGATGTCGGAACCGGACAGGTTCTTCGAGGCCAGCAGCCTCTTCATTATGTCCACGGTGGTCTGTATGAGCGGTTTGGTGGCCGTATCGAACTCGCTGCGGGTCACGGAGTATACGACCTTCTTCCCGCCGACGGACATGGTCCCTTTGGTGGTCTCCGCGCTGGAAAGCCTCTTCTTGAGGATCTCCGAGTCGAGGGTCAGGGTCTGGCTGATGTCGGTGTCCGCCTCGATGTCCTCCTCCTCGATGCCGCTCTGTTCCGAGAGTTTCCTGAGGATGATCTTGGTGAGGGCTGCATCCCAGTCCTTCCCTCCGAGGAGCCTCTCTCCGTCGGTGGCGATCGCAGTGAAAGATTTGCCGTCGATCTCGAGGACGGTGACATCGAAGGTTCCTCCTCCGAGGTCGTAGACGAGGATCCTCTTCTTCCCTCCGTCCATGTGTCCGAATCCGAAGGAGATCGCCGCGGCGGTGGGTTCGTTGATGATGGATACCTCCTCGAGTCCGGCGACCTTGCCGGCCAGTTTGGTGGCGTCCCTCTCGTTCTGTCCGAAGTATGCGGGGACGGTGATGACGGCCTTCTTGACATCGCAGGCGTGGTTGTCGTTGAAGTCGTTGATCATCTTCCTGAGGATCACCGCGGACAGGGTCACGGGGGAGTATTTCGTATCGTCGATCGTGACGGTGTAGTCCTTTCCCATCTCCCTCTTGATCGCCGTGACGATGCGATCGGGAGGATACATCAGCGTCATCTCCTTCGCGGGGGAACCCACTATTATCTCGCCGTTCTCGTTGAAGAGGATGACGGAGGGGGTCGTCTCCTCCTGTTCGAAGTTCTTGTCCACCACGGGCTGTCCGTCGTCGTCGACGTAAGCCATGCACGAATATGTGGTTCCCAGATCGATGCCTAAGCAGAATTCGTCAGTCATTTCCCATCCCATCTCTGTAATTGAAGTATTTATTCGGTGTTTTCGCCGGCGTCTGTTCCGCCGGTCTTCTTGAAGACGTTTACTTTCTCTTTGACCAGGACGCGTCCGTTGTATTCGTATCCTTCGGAGATCCTCTTGGAGACGACCCCGTTCTTGGAGGCGTCGTCCGTGGGCACCACGCTGACGATCCTCTGGTGGAGGGAGTCCAATCTGTCTCCTTCCCCGCCGTACGTGCCGATGGTGACGCCTGCGTCGAGGAGCATGTTCTCCAGGTCGACCTCGTATGCTTTGAAAGATTCGAGCACCTCTTTGGCCGTGAATTTGCCTATCCTCTTGCCCATATCCGTGCAGAGCTTGGTGAAATCCTCTCTCATGATGCAGAGCTGGGTCAGCAGATTCAGCAGTTTTTTGTCGGAGAGTTCCCCCTCGCGGTTGCCGATCAGTTTGCGGTAGGCGTTGAACTGTTCCCTGCTCGTCACGAACTCCTGCCCGGCCGGCACGGCGCCTTCGGCGGGCCTGGGGGTCTCGGCCAGAATGTCGATCTTCTTGGACATGCTCGAGGCCATGAAGTAGATGTCCTCCACCTTGCCGTCGGACTCCGCTATCTGGGCCGCACTCTCGTTCAGTTTGTTCTCCAGTTCCTCGAGGCGTTTCATGACGTCGGCCGAGGTGGCCCTCTTCGTTCCGGAGCTTTTCTTCTTCTTGGCGGCGTCCGGTGCCGCCGTGTCGATGCTGTCGGTCATTGTCTCATACTCCCGTTCCCGCCGCAGGTGTTGAAGAGCCAGATGAACGGATCCTCCACCCTGAACGGTTTGATGTCCTTCGTAAGCATGCTCCCGGACGGATTGCTGCCCAGGGCGGATACTGCGAAGAATTCGCATTTCTCGTACTGTTCCGTGTCCTTGATGAAATCCTCTCCGACGGTGCGGCGCAGGTATTCCTCCATCTCTGCGCTTATCTCGTCGAAGCAGACCCTGTCGAATCTCCCCTTCTCCCTCTCCACGTATACGGAGGATTCCGGTCCGAGGAGCACGCGCTCCTCCTCGTCATTTTCGGGGGATTTCATGAGGACGTCCGCCTTCGTGAGGACGACGGCGAGGGGGATGCCGATCTTCTCCTTCCGCTTCAGTCTGCCGGCGGTGCGGACCGTCTCCGTGATATATGCGAGACTGCTCCGTATGTCGGCGGTCTCCGGCGGCTTCCCGTCGATGCGGATCCTCTTGTTCACGTAGGGGATCTGCAGCGGGTCCGCGAGGAGCACGATCCCGGACGCCTTGGACATGGCGGCCGCGATGTTCAGGGCGGGCCCCTTTCCGTCGGGGTCGAAGTCCTTTCCGGAGGTGTCGAAGAACGCCAAAGTGTACTCCTGGCTCTTTTCTCCGGGGAACTTCATGTAGTACACCATGGGTTCTCTGGAATCCCTGTCCTCGCCGCAGGGTGCGGTGGGTGCGAGTTTGCGTCCCTCCTCGAAGAGCCTCCTGTAGTAGAGGTCGTTGTAGCGCAGGGCGGTCCTGTCCGTCGCCGGGGTGAAGGTGGTCCCGAATTCGGCGGAGAACTCCGTCCTCAGGCGGTTTATGAGCACCGCCGTGTAGTGGCTCTTTCCGACCCCTTCGGTCCCGAGGACCACGAAGATGTTGCTGCCGTGTTCCTCCGCACCCGCGGGGATCGGGTTGTGGCACACGGGACAGAGCCTGATGTAGGCGGCGCGGCCGCATATGTCGCAGCACCCGTTGGCGGAACCGCGTACGATGTGGTTCTTCGTGGTGACGGCGTCGGATGCCCGGGGGTCCTTCCCGAGGAACACGGAGTTCTCCCTGTCGACCTCCTCGTTCTCCCTGTATTCGGACCTGTAACGTTTCCCGTCCACGCTCTCCAGGAACGCCTTGGTGCAGAGCGGGTTCGTACAGGCGTAATGTATCTTGGTCAGGTCCGTGCCGCTGAAGCAGAACGGACACACATAGACGTTTTTGCTCTTCAGAATCCCCAATCTCATCCCTCCCTGCCGTAAAGCGGGTGTATAAGCTTGTACCGGCCGTATTCGTCCCTGTCGGCGAAGAACAGCCTCATCCTGCGGATGTCGGCCCCGGCCCTGTCCATGGTGAACCACGTCTGCGCCCTTCCGTTCTGCAGGACGACCGGGTCTTCGGAATCCCATACGGTCTCCCCGTCGCTCAGTCTCAGGGGGATCCCGACGCTGGCCGCGGCCATCGCCACCCGCGGGACGGAGTCCCCGTCGGTGCTTTCGAAGTCGATGATTATGCGGACGAGGTTGCGGTCCTCCTTCACCTTCTCCTCGTGCACGGAGTATTTTATCTTCGTGCTGGAGCCGGAGTAGACGTCCGTGGCGAAGGGAATGGACTCCGCCTTCTCCCCCTCCACGTCGTAGACGGCCCTCAGGGTGACGGTCTTCTTGTTGGACATACCCATCTGGATGCGGATCCTTCCGTCCTTCTCGTAGAGTTCCCTGCTGACGGTGATCTCCTCGGTCTTCTCCGGTCCGTCCCCGGTATCGGGGTCCCTCACGGTGACGGCGGCGGCCTCCGCACCGTCGGGCCATGTGACGAGGAGGTCGCAGTCGCTGCCGTTCATCCTTTTCTCCACGTCCCTGAACGGACGCAGGTTGGTGATCATGACCTCCCTTCCCCTGACCGCGGTGCTGCCGATCCGTATCATCGGGTGGATGTATACGACGGCGCCGTCGGGGATCTCGAACCTGCATCCCCTCTCGTACTCCTCGTCGGGGACGATCCTGGTCATCCATCTCTCCACGTCCTCGATGGACACGGTGCTGCCGAGGATGCGGGTCTTCTTGAGGGATGCGTAGAGGTCCACCTTTTCGGAGCTGCCCCATCTCGCGGAGTACGAACCGTCCGTCCTGTTCCATACGATCTCCATGTCGTCCACCGGGTCCGGGTATTTCGGGGTCCTTCCGGAGGCCACCGTTCCCAGGGAACGCTCCGTCCTTCCGTTGACGTCGTATTCGGCCACGAAGAGGTAGTTGTACCCGGTGTCCCCCTTCAGATTCCTGTCGAGGACCGTTCCCGTGTTCCCGTGGACGACCTCCGTCTCCTCTCCGCGGCCCCCGTCCTCCTTCCTCCAGATGCGTACGCGGCTGCAGCCTCTGGGTATCGGATATGTTATGCGGAGTCCGTCCTCGACGGTGTCTATCGAGACGCCTTCGACCTCGCTGAGGACCATGGCCGGTCCGCACTGCGCGAAATCGCGGGACAGTATGCCCCATCTCTTGGAGTAGATCTTGTAATAGTAGTCCACGCCCGGGTCGGGGGTCTTGTCCTGGAATACGCATCCGGGGATCTCCGTGAGGGGGACGGTGGACTGACCGACCTCGGGGAGGGAGTTCCTTCCCCTGAATATGCAGAAGGACATGTTCTTGCTCTCGGCCGGGATGGCGAATTTGATGAGGACGGTCCCCTCCCTTACTGCGCATTTCGCGTCCGCGGGTCCCTCCGGGGGATAGTCCCGCAGCCTTCTGACGGCGCGGGGGTGGTCGGAGCATCTGTCGGCGGCCCTGATATAGAAGTTGAGAGCCCCGCCCTCCTCGGATTCCTCGGCGCGGTCGCAGAAGGCGTCCGCCTCCTTCACGTTCTCGCAGGCTTCGGAATAGAGTCCGGCCACATCCCCGTCTTCCTTTATCTTGGGGAATCTCGGGAGGGCGTCCTCCACGGCCGTCTTGATGCCGTAGAAGTTCCTCAGCTTGCAGTCGTCCCTGATCCTGTCGAGTATCTTCCTGTATTCGGCCGCAGTCTCGGAGATCCTCTTCCCGAGTCCGTCCTTCCCGGCGGACTTGGGGTATTTCTCGGTCATGGTGCGGAATTCCGCCTCCGCTCCGCTTATGTCGCCCGCATCGAGGAGTCTCTCGATGGCGAGTCTCTCCCGGCGGACCTCCATGAGGTCCCCCTCCAGTTCGGAACCGCATTTGATGCAGTTGCGGTGGGAGGACGGCTGTGCGGTCCCGCAGCGGGGACATACGGTGTGCATGGCGCTCCCGCAGACGGGACAGAACTCCGCGTCCCTGCCGTCGGATACGATAGCCTTGCATCTGGCACATATGGTCAGGCGGGTGCTGTTGGAGGAGAAGTTGGCGATGTAGTGCTTCCTGCAGCAGTGTCTCTCGAGGATCGCCACCGCCATCTCGCTGTCGATGCCCTCGTAGGTCCCGTATATCCCGAGCAGGCTGCGGATGTAGCTGTTGGAGAAAGGCTGGCTGTAATCCTCGTCCATGGTGAGGACGGCGGGCTCCATGGCCCTCATGCACCTTCCGTACCTGTCGAAGGCGGCCAGTTTCTCGTCCGGATGCAGCACCACCTTGAGCGCCCTCATCGCCTGGATGTAGGCGTCCTGGTTCTCTATCCGGTCGGCCATCATGGTGCTGAGTTTCCGCTCCGCGGCGCCGAACGCTCCGCGGATCTCCTCGGGTCTGCTTCCCGCGTCGAGCCTTCCGACGTTCATCTCCATGACGGGGTTCTCCGTGAGGGTGTTGATGAGTTCCGCGGAACTGTAAAGACCCAGATCCGAAAGTTTCTCGAATGCGGAGACGACGTCGTCGTCTGCGGGTTTCGGGATGGGGACGCTTTTTATCTTCGACGCCTCCAGAATGGTCCTCCCGTCGACGTCGCCCCATTTCAGTTTTTTGGCGAGTCCGTCCTCCGATCCCGGGATGAGAAACAGAGAACCGTCGTGCAGCGTGATGACGTCCCTGTTGAGTTTCGAGGCCTTGGATTCCAGAAGGATCCTCCCCTCTGCGAACTCCTCCTCCCTGAGGATGTCACTGGACATCACGGAGTGCATGTCGGCCACCATGGCGAGGTGCGTCCCCGCCAGATGCTTCTTTCTGGCGGAGGATGCCGGCGACTTCTGTTCCTTCTTCCATGCGGCTTCCGCCGCATCGATGCGCTTGTTTATCTCGCCCGGGCTGTACCTGTCCTCCCTGTAGGGGTTCAGTCCGATGAGACGGCAGTAATTCTCCCTTTCCTGGCTCATTTCACGGCCTCCGTTCCGTAAGTTCCTCCGCATCGGAGGATATCGCAGTGGCTATGGTGCCGAAGGCGTTCTTCAGGTCGCCGAGCGTCGTGAGCACGGCACCGTCCTCTACCGTGGCGATCTGTTTCAGGAATGCCATCTCCACATTCTCGCCGAATCCGACGGCGATCACACTGATGCCTTCCTTTCTGCATTTCTCGGCCTCCGTCACCGCATTGTCCCTCAGTCCCCACTCCCCGTCGGAGAGGACGACTATCGTCTTGGCGCCCTTGGCCTCGGACAGCATGTCCGCGGCGGCGGAGAGAGGACTTTTGTCCGTGCCTCTGCCGAGCATGTTGACCTTCAGGTCGTTCAGGGAGCTCACGACGGCGCTGGCGTCCACGGTCAGGTCCCTGAACACGCCGACCCTGTCGCCGAATCCCGCAAGGCCTATGAGGGTGTGGTGCCCGGACACGCCCTGTATGAAATCCCGGACGACCTCCTTCACCTCGGGAAGGCTTTCCTTCATGCTTCTGGACAGGTCTATGCAGACGACGATGTTGTTCGTTATAGGGACTTCTGTCGTGCGGTTCCCGGGGGTTCCGCCCATCCACGATACGTCATCGGGGACCGGCTCGGTCTTCACGATCACGGGCTTACCGTTCTGATACGCCCCGATGTGTACGGTCCCGTCTTCCCTGTAGATGTATTCGATGTCGATGACGGCTCCTTCCCCGCTGTTCTCGAATCCCGTCACCACATTCTTCTCCAATACGGTGCAGTCGAGGGGGATCTCGCTCTCGCCCTGGAGGGTGTACACCTCGATCATGTCCGTGAGGTTTCCGCCGCCGATCATGAACGGTCTGACGGCGGAGCAGGGGATCCTGGTGTTGGAGGGGATCATTATCCTGTTGATGTAACGGGTACCGTCGCTGTTCACAGACAGCGCCCCGAGGCTGTGGGAGGTGACATCCGATACGTTCACCCCGCTGTCCGCACCCCTCTCGTAGAAGTCGGCCATCACGGCCGCCCCCTTGGCCACCGCCAGGTCGGTGTCCATGTGCGTGACCACGTCCGTATCCGTCAGGATCCGGAGGAACTCGGCCACCTGCGGCATCCTGGTGGATCCTCCGCACAGGAGGATCTCGTCTATGTCCGACAGATTCATGCCTATCTCGGAGAACAGCCTGTCTATGACATCCTTGGTGGCGTTGAGGAGATACCGGGTCTTGGACTCGAACTCCTCGCGGGTCATCCTGTATTTCCCGGTGTTCCCGCCGTATCTGACCGTGACGGTTATCTCGCTCGTCTTCGAGAGCAGTTTCTTGTAATCCTCGGAGGCGACGGCGAGGCTGTTCACCGCGGCGGAGTCCTCCATGATGTCGTCCCCGAATTCCTCCGAGAATCTCCTGCACATCTCGTCCGCGATGACCGAATCCCAGTCCTTCCCGCCGAGGATGTGGTTTCCGGCGGTTCCGATGACCTCTATGTTCCCGCCTTCGGCCTTCACGGCGGTGACGTCGAACGTCCCGCCCCCGAGGTCGTAGACGAGGATGTTCTTCTTTTCGGCGTGTCTGTATCCGTAATAGACCGCCGCCGCGGTGGGCTCGTTGATGATCTTCATGACGCCGATCCCGCAGGCCTCCCCCGCGCGGATCGTGGCTTTCCTCTGAATGTCGTTGAAATATGCGGGGACGGTGATGACGGCCCCGTCGATCTTCTCGCCGGTCTTCGCTTCGGCGTCCGATATGAGTTTTTTGAGGAGCAGTGCGGACAGGCCGCAGGCGTCGTAGGTCTTCCCATCCGCCTCGAACACATAGTCCGGGTCTCCCATCATGCGTTTGAAGGAGGATGCGACGGCGCCTACGCCATTGGCCTGCATCTCCTTCGCTTCGTCGCCGATGACTGTCTCGTCCCCGAGAAAACATATCACCGACGGCGTCAGATCCTTCCCGAAGGCGTTCGGTATGATTTCCGCCTTTGAGGTTATCCCGTTAAATCTGGCGACCGCTGAATACGTCGTACCTAGGTCTATCCCAACCTTCATCGTGCATCCCGATTGGGGGTAGAATTCCTCTCTATAAAATAGATACGAAAAGGTTTACGAAATCCGCAGACGGCCTTTCGGAAAACATCCCGTCTGCGGATTTCGCAGTATCGGTTCAGCGGGGGCAGCATCCGCGGGCGCAGCGGTGTCCCGCCGACTTCTTCTTCCGGGGCATCCCGAGGGCGCGCGTGGCGTTGAGGACGGCTATCATGAGGACTCCCACATCCCCGAAGATGGCTATCCACATGTCCACCGCATCCGTGGCGACGGTCAGTCCGAGGATGGCGAATTTCACGGCGAGGGCGAGGACGATGTTTTCAGCCACTATCCTCTGGGTCTTTTTGGATATGCGTACCGAGGATGCCACTTTGGAGGGGCTGTCGTCGAGGATGACCACGTCCGCGGTTTCTACGGCGGAGTCGGATCCTATGCAGCCCATGGCTATCCCGACGTCGGCCCTCGCAAGCGCGGGGGAGTCGTTGATGCCGTCCCCGACGAAGCAGGTCTTCCCCGCGGAGGACGACATGATCTTCTCCAGTTCGGCGGTCTTGTCCTGAGGCAGCATCTCCGTCCTGTATCCGTCGAGTCCCAGTTTTCCGGCCACGGTTCTTCCGACGGCCTCCGTGTCCCCCGTGAGCATGTACGTTCCGATCCCCATGTGTCTCAGTTCGGACACGGCGTCCGCCGCATCGTCCTTCAGACGGTCGGATATGACTATGCGTCCCACGTATCTTCCGTCTGCGGCGACGTATACGCATGTTTCGGCCGCATCATTCCCCGCAGGGACGGCAATCCCGAGACTGTGCATCATCTGCGCATTCCCGACGGCCGCGGCGCGTCCGTCGACAGAGGCTTCCACACCCATCCCCGGGACGGCCGAGGCATCGGTCACGCGGGAAGGATCGGTATCATGTCCCAGACGGTCGAGGATGGATCTCGCTATGGGGTGGTCCGAGAACATTTCGGCGTATGCGGCGAGGTCGAGGAGTTCCTCTTCGGACATGCCTTCGGGTTCTATGCGGACGACAGAGAATTCGCCTGCCGTGAGGGTCCCCGTCTTGTCGAAGACCGCCGTGCCGATCCCGGAGAGCGCTTCGATGTATGTGCTCCCCTTGACGAGAATACCTTCTTTCGAAGCCCTTCCGATCCCGCAGTAGTAGGACAGCGGTACGGAGACCACGAGCGCGCAGGGGCACGACACGACGAGGAAGATCAGACCTCTGTAGACCCAATCCTTCCATGCGGACGGTTCCAGAAGGGATGGGATGAGCGCAACGGCGAGGGCGCATACCACGACGGCGGGGGTGTAGACCCTTGCGAACCTGGTGATGAATTTCTCGGAGCGGGACTTGTGCGCGGCGGAATCCTCGATAAGTGCCAGCACCTTCGCGGCGGCGGAATCCCTGTACGCCGCATCGGTGCGGATCCCCAGGGCGCCGGACGAGCTGATGTAGCCCGCCATGACCCTGTCGCCCTCGCTTACGTGCCGGGGGACGGATTCGCCCGTCATGGCCTTCGTGTCCACGAATCCGTTCCCGACGATGACGGTGCCGTCGATGGGCACCATCTCCCCGGGTTTCACGACGACGGTCTCGCCGACCTCCACGGATTCGGGGCGCACCCTCTGGGTCCTTCCGTTGCGGATGACCTCGGCATACGGCGCCTTCAGGTCCACGAGGGCCTTCACATGGGATCTGCTCCTGTCCACGGCGCGGTCTTGGAAGAATTCCCCGATCTGGTAGAACAGCATGACAGCCACGGATTCCGTCCAGTAGCCCACGGCGAGTGCGCCGAGTGTCGCCACGGACATGAGGAAGTTCTCGTCCAGGAATCCCGCGTGCACCAGATTGCGTCCGGCGGCGAGGATCACGTCGTATCCGACGATGAGCAGGCCGATGAGGAATATGCAGCGGAGAACGGTGCCGTCGATGTCCCAGTCGAGCACATATTCGAGGAGGAGACCGAACACGAGGAATACGATCCCGGCGGCTATGCGGGGGATCAGATAGACGTTTTCTTCTTCCTCTTCCTTCTCCTCCCCTCCCTCCTCCAGACGCCACATCTCGAAGTCGGATTCGACCCTGTGCGCCGTTTCCTCGATGGCCTTCTCGATGTCTGCGAAGCGGGATTCATTCTCCTCGCTTATACCGATGAACATCAGTTTGTCCATGAAGGAGAGGGTCACGGATTCGACGCAGTCCATGGCCGCGATGGCCTCCTCCACCTTTCTGGCACAGTTGGCGCAGTCGATGTCTATGCCGTACCTGTGCTTCATCACTTCTCCTCCCGGAGGTGGGTCAGAGCGGTACCGAGGAGGATCTCCACGTGTTCGTCGCACAGAGAGTAATACACGTTCTTCCCATCGCGGCGGCTCTTTACCAGGTCGGAATCCTTCAGGGCCTTGAGCTGATGGGATACCGCGGACATCGTAAGACCGAGACTCCTGCTGATGCCCCTTACGCACATCTCGCTCTCGTGGAGCGCCCACAGTATGCGTATGCGGGTGCTGTCCCCGAATATTTTGAAGAGATCGGCCATGTCCATGACCGTATCGTCGTCCAGCATACTCTTGCGTATCCTGGCGGCGAACTCCTCCGTTTCGCATTCGCAATGTTCTTCGTTCATGTCAATCACTTGAACACTTGTTCAACTGTTCAATTGTATTGGGAGGAGATATATAACGGTTTTTTCGGGGGCCGGCGGAAAGACCCAGGAGATATATAGCGGACCGGACAATCCTGTAGGTATGGACCCCCAGGAAGCGGAAAGGATCTGCAGGGATGCCGTGGATCTCGTCATGAACGGCGATGCGGAGAAAGCTGCGGAACTGTTCCGCTCGGCGGCATCCGCAGGCTGTCCCGAGGGTATGTTCGGTCTCGCGGAGCTGATGGCTTCGGGCAGGGGCATCCCGAAGGATACGGAGGGCGCCGCCGTTCTCTACGATAAGGCCGCCGCCGCAGGCAATGTCCCCGCGGCGTTCCGTCTGGGTCTTATGCTCCTGTCCGGAGCGGATCCCGCAAAGGGGACGGAGTATCTCCGCCTGTGCTGCAACGCGGGCTTCGCCCCCGCATACAGGTTCATGGGGGATGCGTGCTTCGGCGGTGTCGGTACGGAGAAGGATCTTTCCGCGGCCGCCGCATGGTATTCCAGAGCCTCCTCCGAAGGAGATCCGCAGGCCAAATTCAGATTGGGCTGTATGTATGAGACGGGGACGGGCGTCCCTGCCGATTCCGCCACATCCGTGAAGATGTTCGAAGAGTCCGCATCGGGGGGATGTCCTGAGGCGATGTTTAAGATGGCCGTCCTGGTCTACGACGGTACGGTCCCCGGAGGGAAGGGGAAGGCGTTTGAATGGTATTCCGCCTGCTCGGAGACTATTCCCACGGCGGCGTTCAACGCCGCGACCATGCTGCTCAACGGAGACGGCATCCCCCAGGACAAGGAGAGGGCGTTCGGGATCTACAGCGCCCTTGCCGATTCGGGCGATGCAGATGCGATGTTCCAGACGGGCAGGATGTACATCGACGGGGAAGGCACCGGGCAAAATGCGGAAGAAGGGTTCAGGCGCATAGGGGAGGCCGCCCGCATGGGTAATGCGGAGGCTGTGCAGCTCATCGACGGTCTGCGCAGAAGACAGAATACCCAGATGATCCATATCGACGGCGCCGAGGAATGACGCGGGAAGGATTCACTGTCCCTTTTTGATGGTGCAGTGGCAGGTTTCGTCGCAGCAGCAGTCTTTGCCGGATCCGCAGCAGCTCTTGGTACGGAGGGTCCTGTAGCACCCGTACACAGCTCCGGCGATGACGAGGATGACGACTGCGAGAACAATCAGAGTGGCTGCATTCATTTTTATCATCCATCTGAATCGGATACTTATTTTTAAGTCTTCCTAATCTGAAAATCGGATTTTAGGATAATCTAATCAAAACGTCTGGGAAAACGGTTTCGGGGGCGGGGTGCAGGGCCCCGTCCCCATCAGTCCTTCTTTATGGTGCAGTTGATCGGATTGGCGGACCGGCCGTGGCAGCATTCCTTTTTGGGACATCCTGCGCACACGCCGCCCGTCTTGATCATCCTGTAGGAGCCGTATGCGGCCCCTATGATGACCAGAGCCACGATGACCGTTACGATCGCGGTGGCCATGTTCATTCTGCGGACTCTCCGATCTTGTTCTTCGCCATGTTCTTCTTGATTGCTCCGACGGGATCCTTTGCAAGGAGGAAGTATCCGTAGATGCAGCAGATCACTATCGCGATCGCGAATCCGACGGGATCGAACATGTCGTTCACCGCACGCCACAGCTGGTAGAACACCAGGGATGCGCACCATGCGAGGACGCACTGGTAGAGGACCGCGATCCCGGTGAACTTCCAGGTTCCCAGTTCCCTGTGCATCGCACCTATGGCCGCGAAGCAGGGGGCGCAGAGGAGGTTGAAGATCAGGAATGCGGTCGCTTCGCCGGAGGTGCAGAACATTGCGAGTGCCTCGGGGGTCAGCAGACCGTCTTCGTCGGTGAAGATTCCGACGGGGTCGACGAGGACCGCGAGGGTGGCGAGGAGGTTCTCCTTGGCCATGAGTCCGGTGATGGACGACACGGTGAGTTCCCAGTGGTTGCCGAATCCCTGCAGGGCGAAGATGTTGGTGACCGCTTCGCCGAAGCCGGCGAGGATGGATCCGTCGGTTCCGTTGCTTCCGATGAATTCGAAGCTTCCGTTGTAGGACGAGAGCGCCCAGATGACGACGGCGGACAGGAGGATGAAGGTTCCGGCCTTCTTTACGAATGCCCAGGACTTCTCCCCGGTGTTGGTGACGACGTTGCGTCCGGTGGGTGCGTGGTACACAGGAAGCTCGATCATGAAGGGCGAAGGCTTCCCGGAGATGCCTGCGAACTTCTTCAGTATGACTCCGGACATGAGGATCATGATGATCCCGAGGAGGTACATCGCGAGGGCCATGAGGGCGGACTCGTGGAAGAACGCGGCGATGATGATGGTGATGATGGGCAGTTTGGCGCTGCACGGGATGAACGTGGTGGTCATGGCCGTGATGCGTCTGGTCTGATCGTCCTCGATGGTCCTCGAACCCATGATGGCGGGGACGCCGCATCCCATTCCGATGACGACGGGGATGACGGTCTTTCCGGAGAGGCCGAAGTGGCAGAAGATACGGTCCAGGAGGTAAGCGACCCTGGACATGTATCCGCACTCTTCCAGAACAGACAGACAGACGAACAGTACGATGATCTGCGGAAGGAATCCGAGGACGGCGAACACTCCGGCGACGATTCCGTCGACGATGAGGCCGACGAGGGCTTCGGATACTTCGGCGTCTTCGAGCACCTCGGTGATCTTGTCCGAGACCCAGGTGGTCGCATTGTCGTTAATCCAGTCGGAACCCCAGGTTCCGATGGTCTGGATGGAGATGTAGTAGACCACGAACATGACGGCGATGAATATCGGGATGCCGAGGGCCCTGTGCAGGAGTATGTTGTCGATCCTGTCGGAAATGGGAGCCTTTCCGCTGTTCTTCACGGAGGAGGTCTCGGAGGTGCATTCCTTTTCGATCCTCTCGGCCGCGTCATATCTGGCGGTCGCGATCATCTGGACTCCGTCGTCGGACTTCTCTTTCTCGTATGCGGAGATTATTTCCCCGGCTTCTTTGGCCACATCCTCGCCGAGATCTCCGAGCACCATTCCGTCGCCTTCGATGGTCTTTATGGCGCACCATCTCTCGAGTCCGTCCCTGACGTGGGGTGCGACGACCGCCTGTACGTCGGAGATGCACTTCTCGAGGTCTTCGGAGTAGGTGATGGTCTTGGGGGTCTTTCCGGAATCGTAGGCGCGCTGTACCGCGGCCCCGATCTCGGAGGTCCCGATGTTCTTGATGCCGACGGTCTCGACGACCTCGCATCCGAGGGCCTCGGACAGCTTCTTGGCATCGACCTTCACGCCCTTGTCCTCGGCCACGTCGACCATGTTAAGGACGACGACCATGGGGATCCCGATGTCGGAGACCTGCAGGAGCAGGTAGATCGCCCTTTCCATGTTGGATGCGTCGACGATGTTGATGGCGACGTCGGGTCTGCTCTCGGAGGTACCGATGAGGTAGTCCCTGGAGACGATCTCCTCGGGGGAATAGGGCGAGAGGGAATAGATTCCGGGAAGGTCCACGACGAGGATCCTGTCCTTCGAGGTGTTCCTGATGTATCCCTGCTTCCTCTCGACGGTGACCCCGGGCCAGTTTCCTACACGCTGGATACTTCCGGTGAGTTTGTTGAAAACTGTGGTCTTCCCGCTGTTGGGGTTTCCGATGAGTGCCGCTGTAATCATTGCGCAGCCCCCTCGGTAAGGGCGTCGCTGGGTGCGGGAGAACCCATCTCCAGCTCCACGACGGAGGCCTCCGTCTTCCTGACGGTGAGCCTGTATCCTCTCAATTCAATCTCGATGGGGTCGCCCAGAGGAGCGATCCTCACCATTTTCACTTCAGCTCCCTTGGTCAGTCCCAGATCCAGGATGCGCTTCCTAAGCTGTCCGGAACCGGTTACGTTGACCACGGTGGCGGTGTCCCCGCACTTCATATCTTCCAACTTCATTCAAACCACCGGGAATGACCCCAGGTGTGACTTCCGTTCGGGGAGGTCTGGACCTGGGAACGCTTTATTTCCCTGGAACCGGCTGTTGGGACCGGCTCCTCTGAGTCCGTTATACGACTACTCATTGGAATGGCAGATACATACGTAATATTTAGCCATTCCTAACAGTAAAAAATGATTTTAAGTTTGACTAAATAAAAAATCCGAAACAGCGGATCCATTTTATCTGGGTATGTTGCAGATTCAAAGAAGGAGGGCCGCTTCGAGACGGTTCAGGTAATGGGTGGGAGCGCAGTCGGGCCCGATGGTCCCGTCCCTGTCGACGAGGGCGGTGTCCACTCCCGCCTTCCGTCCCGCCTCGATGTCCTTCGGATCGGAACTCACGATCAGAGTTTCCGTCCTGCCGGCGCCCATCTCGTTGAGACAGAGGTCGATGCAATATGGGTGGGGCCTCTTCAGAGCCATCCTCTCGGCGCCGACGATGGAGCCGAAGGCCTTCTCCAGCCCGTACTCCTTCAGGATCTGGCGGATATGCTGTTCGTAGGAATCGGATACTATGCCGAGCCTGCAGCCCGCATTCCCGAGGACGGCGATGCAGCTGGCGGCATCTTTTCTGATCGATGTGCCGGAGATGACGTTCCTGTCGTATATCGACATCAGCATCGTGATGAAATCGCGGTACATACAGGTGCATCCGCGGTGGTATCTTCCGAAAAGGATGTCCGGAGGGGTGCTGTAATACTCGTTCTCCAGAGAAGGGTCGAACGGCATACCGAAATGGCGGAAGGTCTCGGAGTATGCGATCCGGTATCCGCGCGTGAGGTCGGCGACGGCGCTCCCGAAATCGAAGATATATGTAGTATAGACCATCCGCACCGACTTCCGAAACCCCTTCCCGCAGGGTTGGGCAGTCCATAGTGCCGAGGTCATTTATGGCTCTTTCCGACGGTTGGATGATATTGGATGTTTCTTCGATGATAGTTATAAAAGAATGCATAAGGTAACACACATCATGCAGACCGATATCGAAATCGCCGAGTCCGCGAAAGTCCGCAACATCACCGAGATCGCCGCCGGGATAGGTCTTACCCCCGACGACCTCGAGCAGTACGGGAAGTACATCGCGAAGGTGCCCCTCGACATCCTCGAGAAGAAAGGGAAGAAGAAGGGCAAGCTCGTCCTCGTCACCGCCGTAACCCCCACTCCCGCCGGGGAGGGGAAGACCGTGACCACCATCAGTCTCATCCAGGGATTGGCCAAGATCGGGAAGAACGTCGTCGGGGCACTCAGGGAGCCTTCCATGGGACCCACCTTCGGAGTGAAGGGGGGAGCGACCGGGGGAGGAATGTCCCAGGTGTACCCGATGTGGAAGATCGACCTCGAATTCACCGGCGACATCCACGCCGTATCGGCCGCCCACAATCTCCTCTCCGCCATGCTGGAGAACAACCTCGTCAGGGACAACCCCCTGAACATCGACCCCTCCCGCATCGTATGGAAGAAGACCATGGACATGAACGCCCGCGAGCTCAGACACATAGTCGTCGGTCTCGGGGACTCCAAGATCAACGGCGGAGTGACCCATGAGAGCGGGTTCCTCATCACCTCCGCATCCGAAATCTCCGCAATCCTGGCGCTCGCCACGGACTACGCCGACCTCAGGAAGAGACTCGAGCGCATCGTTGTCGCATACACCTACGACAAGAAGCCCGTCACCGCCGGACAGCTCGGCTGCGTCGGTTCTATGATGGTCATCCTCAGGGATGCGCTCATGCCCAACCTCGTGCAGACGCTGGAGGGACAGCCCGTCTTCATCCACGGGTTCCCCTTCGCCAACATCGCCCACGGCAACAACAGCGTCATCGCCACAAAGGCCGCCATGGCGTTCGGGGACTACGCCGTCACCGAGGGAGGCTTCGCCGCCGACCTCGGAGGGGAGAAGTTCATGGATATCGTGTGCAGGCAGTCCGGCATCAGGCCCGATGCCGTCGTGGTCGTCGCATCCGTCCGTGCGCTCATGATGCACGGGGGAGCCGACCTGAAGAACCCCGAATCCTTCACCGGCGAGGCCCTCGGGAAGGGACTCTCCAACCTGGACAAGCACGTTGCGAACATGAAGAGCTACGGTGCGCCGGTGGTCGTCTCCATCAACCACTTCTACAGCGACGACCCCGAGCACATCGCCATGATCCGCGCCCACTGCAAGGACATCGGCGCCGAGTGCGTCCTCTCCGACGGATTCCTCAAGGGAGGGGAAGGCGCCGTGGAACTCGCCGAAAAGGTTGTCGAGGTCCTGGAGAGGCCCAAGTCCGAGTTCAGGTTCTGCTACGAGGACGGCCTCACAGTCAAGCAGAAGATAGAAGCCGTGGCCACCAAGATCTACGGTGCCGACGGTGTCGACTACAGTCCTCTCGCGGAGAAGACCCTCGCACAGCTCGTCGACCAGGGTTACGGAGGGCTTCCGGTGTGCATCGCGAAGACCCAGTACTCCCTTTCCGATAATGCGGACCTCAAGGGTGCGCCGACCGGATGGAGACTCAATGTGAGGGAGGTCAACCTCTCCGCCGGAGCCGGATTCATCGTTCCCGTCTGCGGAAGCATCATGCTGATGCCCGGATTGGCCAAGGAGCCGGCGGCCCTCAGGATAGAACTCACCGATGAAGGCAGGATCGTCGGACTCAAGTGAGTTCACCGTTTCGGACCCCGTCGCATGTCGATGGGTTTGACCCTCCGGGGCATCTCTGACGGATGCCTCGGGGGTCTTTTTGCCGTACGGTGCGGCCCCCCTACGGGGGCCGAGTCGGCCCTTATTCGGAGCCAACTTTTAGATACCCCTTATGGG
>CAVIJO010000009.1:0-36971 GCA_963643445.1 Candidatus Methanomethylophilaceae archaeon | reverse complement strand
ATTGAAGAATGCGT
Source organism: Candidatus Methanomethylophilaceae archaeon (assembly GCA_963643445.1). Lineage (GTDB taxonomy): Archaea > Thermoplasmatota > Thermoplasmata > Methanomassiliicoccales > Methanomethylophilaceae > Methanomethylophilus. The sequence goes on along the minus strand of CAVIJO010000009.1, from coordinate 36,957 downwards.
CGAGCATGGAGAGGTTGAGGGATTTCCCGAAGCGTCTGGGTCTTGTGAAGAGGTACACCTTGTATCCGCTTTCGATAATATCGGATATGAGTTCGGACTTGTCGGCGAAATAGTATTTCCTTTCGCGGACCTCCTTGAAATCGTCGAGCCCTATGGGAATTTTCATCCTCTTCATACCCTCTTCCATACTCTGCATATCGTCTCACCGATTATAAAAAGGACTGCCCGTTATGCCGGAATCTGACGGATCTTGTTGCTTTTTTCACATCTGGGTCATTGCAATTTAACAGGGAACCCCGCATCTGCGGAACCGGGGAAAAACCGGGGCCGGCCCCCTTTCCGGCCTGCGTACGGACCGGCGCTGCGCTGCGACCCTCTGCACAACCTTTATTTATTAATTATAAGTTGGACTCGGCTAGGTAATCACAATGAAAGCATTCCTCATTACCGGTTCCTTCGCGGACCCCAGGAAAGAACAGCCCTTCTCCATCGAAATGGCCGCCGACGACGAGGCATCCGTCAGGGAAAAAGCCCTCTCCACCATCGGCAGCAAGCACAGGATGAAGAGATGGCAGATCAAGATCGACAAAATCGAAGAGATCCCCGCCGACAAGGTCGAGAGCCACGTCGTGAAGTACCAGATCGGTGCTTGAAAATGAACGACGAGGAGCTCCGTCAGGCTGCGAGAACACTCGACAGCTACAACCAGCAGCTCGAGAACATCTCCCGCCAGATCAGACTCCTTCAGGCGACCAGGGATGAGACGTCCAGGGCCGGCAGGACCCTCGAAGCCCTCGCCGAGGCGAATGAGGGGGACGAGGTACTCATCCCCATCGGCGCATCATCCTTCGTGACCGTGAAGGTCACCGGAAAGAAGAGCGCGGTCGTAGGCATCGGGAACAAGATCTCCGTGGAAAAGAACTACTCTGCGGCCAAAGAGTTCATGGACAAGAACACCGAGGAACTCAACGAGGCCGTCCAAAAGTCCGCCGCCGCGATGCAGGAGATACAGCAGTATACCGAAGAACTCGCCGCAGCGGTACAGGAAGAGTACCGCAGAAGAAGGCTGCAGCAGAACACCCCCGCATCCAGGTGAGGCAGTATGTTCGATTCCCTCAAAGCGAAACTCAAAGGTATTTTCAAGAAAGGTAAATCGCTTGACGAGGAATCGGTCTACAAAGAGGAGCCGAAGAAGGTCCCTCTGGCACCTGCGGAGATGCCCGGGATACAGGAGTCCGCTCCGGCGGAACCCGTTCCCGAACCTGCGGAAATCCAGGAGAAACCGACGGAGGCCCCTGCCCCCGCAAAAACGGCGGAAACCCCCAAAAAAGAGGAAAAACCCGTCAAGGGGAAAAACAAAAGGTCCTCCCAGATGCTCAGCACATCCCTGCTGGGCAAGAAGATCAAGGACGACCCCCTCGATGACATCCTCGACGAACTCGAGATGACCCTCCTCGAGTCCGACGTCGCTTACGACGTCGTGCAGGAGATCATCATCGGAGTGCGCAACAACCTCTCCGGAAAGAAGTACGGAAGGGAATACTCTCTCGAAGAGGTCGTGGAGCTTGCCGTGAAAGAGGCTGTCGGAGACGTCCTTCAGGTCAACGAATTCGACTTCGACGCGTGGATCGGACAACAGAAAAAGCCCGCCGTCATCATGTTCGTCGGCATCAACGGCACCGGCAAGACCACCGCCATCGCCAAGATAGCCAACAGACTGAAGTCCGAGGAGAAGAGCGTGGTCCTCGCAGCCTGCGACACCTTCAGGGCAGGTGCAATAGAACAGCTCACCGTGCACGCCGAAAAACTCGACATCAAGATTGTCAAATCCAAGCAGGAGGCGGACCCCGCATCCGTCGCCTACGACGCCATCGAACACGCCAAATCCAAGATGAGGGACGTTGTCCTCATCGATACCGCAGGCAGGATGCAGACCAACAACAACCTCATCGCCGAGATGAAAAAAATCGCCAAGGTCGCCAAACCGGACCTCAAGATCTTTGTAGGAGATGCTCTGGCCGGCAACGATGCCATCGAACAGGCGAAAGTATTCGATGCGGCCATCGGGGTCGATGCGATCATCCTCACCAAGATCGACACCGATGCCAAAGGAGGCGCGGCGCTGTCCATCGCGAAGACCATCGGGAAACCGATCGCTTTCGTATGCGACGGTCAGGAATACGCCGACATCTCCAAATTCGATGCCGACTGGATGCTGGAAAGGCTTTTCGATCAGGCCGAGGCCTGAAGCAGGCAGGGTCCCGGAGGGGCCGCTGCCGTTTTCTCACTTCTTACCCCTGTACAGCTGCCAGATGTACATCGCAAGGAGACACAGCACGGGCAACACCGCCCCGGGCAGGTTTCCCAACGCCCAATATGCGATTATAAGTGCGACGACGCCGATGAGTCCGAATTTCCTCAGGATCGCCCCGCCGCCGAGAAGCATCGAGAACAGGACCATCACTGCAAGCATGATGACCGTCACGATCAGCGAGGACGAAAACCACATGAATGCGTTGTCCCCGACCATGTCCTCGACATACGGCTGTATGAAATGATTGCAGATTACCGGGACGGCGACCACCAATATGATGGTGAAAATGAAACCGCCGATGAACGAAGTCAGTATACCGTGGCTGCCGGTACCCGTATTTTTGGCCATGGAACGGAGATACACTCCTGCGTTTATCAAACTGACCCGATTACTGCTTCCCGGTCCACTTGTTTACACATACTTTGTAGAATAGGGTGGCGAAGACCTTCGCATCGGTGATGATGTTGTCGATCTCCACGTACTCGTTGGGTCCGTGGAGGGTTCCTCCTCCGCACTCCCACACATATGCGTCATATCCCCTGAGCCTGAAGAAATTGGCACAGGTGGCTCCTCCGACCGCCACCGCCTTGGGCTTGTGGCGGGTGACCGCCTCCACCGCGGCGCTGAGCGCCTTGTATGTGGCACATTCCCTCGACGAGGGGCCTCCGGAGATATGTCTCTGGATCTCCTTCACCTCGATGCGGGCCCCGGTGGCCTTGACATGCTTCGCCACGACCTTCTTGGCGGCGTCGTAGACCTCGTCCACGTTGTACTTCGGGATCACGCGGATGTCCATCGAGAACGACCACGAACCCGGTATGGTGTTGACATTCAGCACTGTTGCATCCGCCTTCGTGGGCTCGAAGGTGGATTTCGGAGGTATGAACAGGGGATCCGCATCCCCGAATTTCTTCCCGAAGGTGCTCAGAAGATCCTCGATGAGTACCGAACCGACCTTGAACGCATTGATCCCCCTGTCGGGAGTGGATGCGTGGACGGATCTTCCGGTGATGTCGAACTGCAGCCATATGAGACTCTTCTCATTGATCTCGATGTATCTTCCCTCGGGACTTCCCCAGTCGGGGACCATGAAGATATCTTCCTTCGAGAAGTATCCGTGCTCAATCAGGTAGACCGCGCCGTAGGCGCTGGCCATCTCCTCGTCGGCGACGAGGGCGATCCCCAGGGATTTCCCGGCGAGGGTGCCCTTCTCTATGAATTTGGAGGCGAAGATGGAAGAGAGGACCGACTGCCCGTTATCCTCGGTGCCGCGGCCGTAGACCTTCCCGTCCTTGTAGACGCCTTTGAAGGGATCCGTCTTCCAATCGTCCGGATTCCCGGCGGGGACGGTATCGATGTGGGCGATTATCCATACGGTGCCTTTCTCCCTGCCTTTCTTTTTGGCGAGAATGTTGGACCTCAACACCTTGGGATAGGTTCTGTCCGGGACGTCGACCCTCTCGACGGAATCGAACCCTTCCAGAAGGGGCATGAGGAAATCGGCGCGTGCGGATTCTCCCGTTCCTCCGGCCGCAGGGGATATGGACGGTATCGAGACCATGTCACACATTATCTTCGCTATCTCTTCGCGGGAACCCTCTATCCCGTCGAGAATGCCCCTGAGTTCCATACCCTGTAGACGTCCGACATCGGTAATAAGGATTTGTAAGGAAAACCACACCGTACGGGAAGGGTAACGGAAAACCCGATGCAATGTGCCAGTAAAGAAAAATGAATGGGCCCGCCGGAGGCGGGCCCGGTATCTGGAATCACTCGCGGCGGACGATCATGGTGACCGCGTTTCCTCCGCCGAGACAGAGGGTGGCGCATCCGACGTCCTTCTGCCTGTCCTGCATGGCGTACAGGAGGGTGGTGAGGACACGTGCACCGGAGCATCCGATCGGATGTCCCAAAGCAACGGCGCCGCCGTTCACGTTGAAAATCTCGTCGGGAACGCCGAGGGTTTTCTTCACAGCGCAGGAGGCGGATGCGAAAGCCTCGTTGTGCTCGAACAGGTCGATGTCGTCGATGGTCATTCCGGCCTTCTTCAGGACATGCTCGGTCGCGGGTATGGGGGCCTCCATGATCCTCTCGGGAAGGACTCCCCTCTCACCGTATGCCACGATGGACGCCATAGGCTTGAAACCATGCTCCTCCGCCCAACTCCTGGACGCGATGACGAGTGCGGACGCACCGTCGGAAATCTGCGAGGAGTTCCCGGCGGTGACGATACCGTCCTTCTTGAAGACGGGTTTCAGTTTTCCGAGGGATTCCATGGAGGAATCCTCGCGGATGCCCTCGTCCTTGTCGAAGACGATGTCTCCTTTCTTGGTGGAAATGGTGTAGGGAACGATCTCCTTGTCGAACTTCCCGTTGATCTGGGCCTGATGGGCTTTCTGATGACTCTCCACGGAGAGTCTGTCGGCGTCCTCGCGGGTGACGCCGAACCTCTCGGCGACGATCTCCCCGGTGAATCCCATGTGCCTGTCGTTGAAAATGTCCCAGAGTCCGTCGTGGACCATGGAGTCGACAACTGTCTGGTCATTCATCCTGTATCCCCACCTCGCTCCGTTCATGAGGTAGGGGGCGTTGCTCATGCTCTCCATCCCGCCGACGGCGAGGACGTTGTACTCGCCGGCCTTTATGGCGTCGGCACCGAGCATGACCGATTTGAGGGCGGATCCGCAGACGGCGTTGACGGTGAAGGAACCGATCTCCACGGGAAGTCCGGCTCCGATCGCGGCCTGCCTTGCGGGGTTCTGTCCGAGACCTGCGGAGAGGACGTTGCCCATGATGCATTCCTCTATGTCGGCGGGCTCGACACCGGCCCTCCTGACGGCCTCTTTGACGACGTGCGCACCGAGGGCGGTGGCCTTGATGCCGTTGAGTGCTTTCCCGTACTTTCCGATCGCTGTCCTGCACGCGCTTATGATTACTGCTTCTTCCATGTGGAACACCCTTCTGATACTGCTCCCGATTCGCCGAGCACAGTATATAATGATGTCGTTCATGGATTACGGCAATTGACGAACTCCACAGGCTGGATCTCCCCCATTCTCTTCAGGGGTTTGGAAAGATGTCTCCTGGCGGCCGCGGGCGGCTCGTACCAGCCTGGAACAACCCATCTGGTACATTTTCTCATGACAGGGGTATCGGACTCCGTTCCGCATCTCCTGCAGCGGTATCCCTGCCCCTTCCCGGCGGAGGACATGGTCCTCCCGCAGGAGGGACAGACGGGATTGGAGACCTTTTCGTATTCCTCCGCCGTCTTCAGAACGTGTATTTTCTCGATATTGAGCGTACGGGGACTGTCCCTGAGCTCACCCATAACTTCTATCTCGTCGCCGGGGATCAGCCAATCGAGGACGTATCTGAACTCGCGGGACGGTCCGTATGCGCCGCACACGACGCTCCCGTACTCCGTGTCCAATATGACGAACGTGTGTCCTCCGCGGATGCGTTCCGCCGAGAGCACCGTCCCCCTGACGAGATACGAACTGTTGGGGATGAACTCTTCCTGCGGAAAATCCCTGATGATATGGTCGTCGGTACCCTGATTGGTCTCGAAAACGACCCATCTGCTCTGAGGCTCCGTCCTGATGATATCGTGCCCCTTTATCAGATCTGGCACATCGTCCCCTCTGAACCCGTACATCACCGGACAGGGGGTGCCGGGGACCATTGCGACCTTGCGGGAGCGGTCCTCCCAGCTGTTGAAGGACGTGACGATCTCGTGCTCCGCCCTTTCGACGGTCAGAGGGTCGAAGATCCTCTCCGTACCCCATCTTTCGGGGGGACGGTACGACAGAAGTTCATATGTACGGTCCCCGGGAACCCACGCCATCCCGCACATGCAGCCTATGAGGCCCCTTCCGCAGCCGAGAATGAACGTCTTCGCATCGATCCTCCTCATTTCGGATTCGATATCGGAACGTTTCAGAACCCTCCTGACGCCCCTCAGATAAAGATCGCAGGAAGGCCTCTCCGCGCTGACGACGATACCCGGATCCGAATCGTCTGGGTCATGCAGTTTTTCGACCAGCGGGATGATCTCCTCCAGGATTTCATCCGCATCGGGTTCCCATTCGGTCTGCCCTTCAAAAGAGTACAGATCCTTATCCCCGATCCGTCCGATGAACGTCCTCTTCCCGGTACCTCTCCCGAATCTCATGACGAGAGCCCCGTTGCCGCGGGTCTTCCACGGTACAGCGGGATTCAGACGGACCAACTTCGGAAATCCGATGAGATCGAGATTCCCCTCGACTGCAAGACGGCGGATGATCTCGGTGGCGAGATAGGTGGTGCAGTTGCCCCTCATCGAATCCGTATCGTCCGCGGCTACGAACATACCTTCTCGATATCTGTGCGGTTATGATAATTTTACCATCGAATTCGTGAAGAACATCGTCCCGTCGTCGGATTCGGTCCCTCCGACCTCATATACCCCTCCTTCCTCGGGACCGTTACGGGAGAAACATTTCATCGTTTTTCCGTCGGAATCATAAAGATCGAACACAAAACCGTTCTCCGTCTCCCGGATATCATATACAACCCCGACGGTCCTGTCCGATGATCCGCCGCCGTCCGAAAACAGGGATGAACTCAGAATTATGAATGCAACTGCAAGACACAGGAGAAAGTATTTGTCTTTCAGAATACGAACCATTGAAAAACGTTTTTTCATATCCGGATTTAAAACCGATATACTGCATGCAGCGATTCAACCCCCACCCCTTCATTTCCAGTGGAACCCGAAGGAAAAGGTATACGGAAAAATTTTCATTCAGATTTGGGGTAAACAAACTGTTTGATTTTGTGAAATCTGCATTTTTTGCAAAAATAAGTTTCTTTGTCATTTTTATCAAACAGATTTAAACAACAAAAACGAAAGAGACTGCTGTCTCTCATATGATATCGGCGTTCCTACGGAAACGTCGAAAAGAAACGAAAATATTTTTCAGCAAAAGTTTCCGATTGCCCAGAAGGCAACGATCGCAACAGCAATGGCTGCGATACATCCGGCGATAGTGAGATAACCTTTCATTGATAGATCTCCGTTACGGCTGGATGATATCAGAATCACTTATTAAACATTCGTTTCTGTATTTCGAAACAAAAGAATATTTTTATTCAAAATTTGAATGAAAAATGAAAAAACAAACAATGAATTTTTTGCTGCCGGCGAACTATTATATGTAAGTTGTATGTTAGGCTTTTCCACAGGAATAAGGGGTATTTCAAGTGGCGGATTCTATCTTCAAAAAATATCTTGAAAAAAAGAATGTTTTGATCAAAAACCGCGGAATTCTCCAGACCACCTATGTTCCAAACGTTCTTCTCCACAGAGACCGTCAAATTGAGGAGATTGTCGATATCGTCGCACCTTCCCTTGACAAAGACAAGCCTTCCAATATTCTGATTATCGGACAAACCGGTACCGGAAAAACTGCCGTTGTGAATTTTGTTGGCCACGAACTCGAGAAAGCCGATGTAGGAATGAACAACTGCAGATACATCTACGTCAATTGTGAAGTCATCGATACACCGTACAGTATTCTGTACAATATCTCTAATCAAATCATCACCGATCCGAACAAGAGCATTCCGTTTACCGGATGGAGTATCGAGAAAGTTTTCAATGAACTCGCGAAATTCATCGATGACGAGAATAAGATATTCATTATTGTTCTCGATGAAATCGATATGTCGTTCAAAAAGAACGGCGACGATATCTTCTATTATCTTACAACGATCAACGAGATGCTGAAAAAATCAAGGGTTTCCATTATCGGTATCACGAACAATTCAATGTTTGCTGAAAAACTCCTTTCTCCGAGGATCAAAAGCAGACTCGGAGAAGAAAAAATCATCTTTCCGCCTTATTCTCCCGAACAGCTCATTGATATTCTCACCAATAGGGCAGAACAGGCATTCTATCCGAATGTCCTTGACAGTTCCGTTATTCCTTACTGTGCCGCAATTTCGGCGCAGGGTTCCGGAGATGCAAGAAAAGCCCTTGATCTTTTGAGAATATCCGCCGATATCGCCGAAAGAAACGGAGATGCGGTCATCACCTCGGCGCATGTGGATTATGCCAGACAGAAGATCGAACTCGATGCGGTTGTGGAAGTAATAAAGACTCTTCCCGACCAGTCGAAAATAGTTCTCATGAGTATTATCAAGACGCCGTCTACTTCGGATACCGGTTCGGTCACCACCGGAGAGGTGTATACCACCTATATCGGTTTCAGCAAGAATCTCGGATACAATCCTCTTTCGCAGAGGATGGTCGCTAACATGATCTCCGAATTGGATATGCTGGGTATTATCACCGCAAGAGTGAAATCCTTCGGCAGAGGCGGCAGGACCAGGGAGATAGAGGTCAATAAAGTCTCCAAGGATGTCTTCTCCATCCTGAATTCCGATGACATCTTCAAAGGAATGGATTACGTTCCCACAAACAAACAGACAACTCTTTACTGAGCCGTTTTCCGGATTTTTCCGATGGATGGGATTGATTATCTTTCCACTGGAAATGAAGGGGTGGGGGTCTGTTTTCTGTGTATTGATTTTCCTTCGCAGTTCCACTGGAAATGAAGGGGTGGGGGTGTTGGTTTATAACGGTTGTATTCCGCAGCGGGGACGGTCCGTACATTGCGGGAATCGGATTTCTGCAACGGCGGATGTGCCAGATGCGGAAGAACGGATTCTCATTCCTTTCCTTTTATGGGGCTCTGCCGGCCTTTCTTCGCTTTCTTGATACCGAAACAGTCCGTCATGTATCCGGCGGCCGCGAGCACCATCACCAAAGTAATGAATGCAACCGCCAGATTCCCGATACTGTTGGATGCCCAGGAATTCAACGCATCCGTGTTTCCGTTGGCCATGAGTTTCAGAACTCCGAGCCAGGGTATCTCCACCCATGCGACAGATCTGATTTTATCCTCGCTTACGAGGTCTCTGTAGACGCCTATCGTCTGATCAAAATTCCTGTTGGTGGCCGCATTGTCCCCCATCGTCAGGTATCCGCTTTCATCCCTATCGAAATTATCGAGACAGATGCCTGCGGTCTTCCCGGAGTATCCTATATCGTAAAGAATCAACGTGCCAGATAATCTGTTCCAATCGGACGAACCGGTGCAGTTCCATAATCTGGTCCCGGTCTCCGTCCCGTCGTCCGTGTAATATTTCAGCGGTTCGGCGGACCAGGTCCCGTCGCCGTTGCTTTCGAGCCACAGTACGGCGCGGTGGATGACGGGATTTCCGACGTCGCGTTCATACACGATGACCGACCCGTATTCCCCGAAGGATCTGTATCCGGAGTGGTATCCTTCCACATAACTGACGATCTGGGTCTTTTCGGGGGATCTCACGAGCACCATGTCCCCGGTATCGATAATCCCGATCTCCGAGGAGGTTCCGTGCTGCATGCTCTGGGATTCAACGACCGTGAACGGAGGACTGACGCCGGAAGCCTCCCTTACGGCGTAATTGCCTCCGATGACCACAGCGGCGAGGACCGCTATAATCAGAATGAAGTTGCGGACGTCCTTCTTCACGGAGACCGCGAAGGTATTTCCCGATAATAAACTAGTTATGTCCTCACCCGATTGACGGCCTTATGGAAAGACCGTCCGCCGACAGATATTTCATGGATATGGCAAAGCTCGCCTCCACCCGTTCGACATGTCTCAGACGTGCCGTCGGCGCGGTCATCGTGAAGGACAAGCACGTTCTCTCCACCGGTTACAACGGGGCCCCCCGCGGCACCCGCCACTGCGAGGAGACCGGATGCATGAGGATTGAACTGAACGTTCCGTCTGGCACAAGGCACGAACTGTGCCGCGGCGTGCACGCAGAGCAGAATGCGGTCGCACAGGCGGCGTATTTCGGGACCAGTGTCAAGGGCGCCACAATCTACACCACCACCTTCCCGTGCTCCCTCTGCGCCAAGATCCTGATCAACTCCGGCATTTCGGAGATCGTGTACGACGAGGGGTACATGGACGACCTCTCGAAATCCATCCTTTCCGAGACGGGAATAAAGATCCGCAGGGTCGGTCCCGGAGAGGACGGTTCCCAGTGATCCGTTTTTAAATCCTGTTGCGGAAATGTCCGAAAACGGCCCCCCTTTTATCATATTTTATAAGGGAGAGGAATTGGATTGACCGATGGCTATTAAATATAATCAGACGGATACAAACCCCCACGAATAGTCGGGGAGTGTAATTTGAGCCGAACTGACATACTTTCGGAAATAAAGGAGGCTGAGTCCAAAGCGGACGAGACGGTCGCACAGGCCGAATCGGATAAAAAGACCGCTGTGGCTCAGGCCCGCAGGGATTCTGTCAAGAGGATACAGGACGAAAGCGCTGCAGAGCGCGCCGTCCTCGAGTCCACTCTGGCAGCGGAGCAGGCGGTTCTCGACGCTGAGAAGGAGACCAAACTTGCCGAAGGCAAGGCGGTCGCCGCCCAGATTGAGAACGCTGCAAAGGATAAGATCAAGGAAGTCAACGATTTCCTCACGAATGAATTCGAGAGGGCAATAGATGCTTCTTCCTGAGTCGATGAGTAGGATTGTGATTGTGGGTACCAAAACCCGCATGGAGGACGCCATCAATGCGTTCTACAGCGAAAAGGCCATCCACGTGATCGATCATACCACCGGCGACGACGGACTCTCCATCGGAGCCCCCGTACAGGGGACGTCCAAGGCATCCGAGAGGCTGCTGAAGATTAAAGCGATGGAAAAAGAGTTGGGGATCAAAAAGAACACCAAGACCGCCAATATCGCTGTCGAAGATGTGGTAAAGCGCATCGAGGACGGCGAGGTCGAGAGCGTCGAAGACGAGGTCCTTAAGGCCGTCGACGCAAGGAATGATCTTACCCAGAAAATCACTGAATTAAACGCTAAAAAAAAGATTTTTGAGACTTTGAAGAGACTGCCTCTGACACTCGACCTCTACAGCGGGTACAGGTCCCTGGCGGTCCTCGTCGGTACGACTTCGTCCGACGCAGCAGCCGTCTCCATCGACGGTGCCGAAGTGTTTTCCGCTTTTGACAAGAAGGAGGGCGGCGTCGTGGCCGTTTTCGTCAGGTCCGAAGGGAAGGCAGCGGCCGCCGACGCCCTCAACGCGTACGGTTTTGTCGAGATGACCGTTCCGGTCTTCACGGAGAAGGTTACCGCGGAGGGTGCGTACCAGAAGGTGGAATCGGAGATTTCCGAGGCCGCCGAGGCACTCGAGGCCGAGAACAAGACACTCGAGGCTCTCAAAGCGAAGTACATGTCCTTCCTCAGGGGAAGCGACGAAGAGCTGTCCATCGAGGTCGAGAAAGGGTCCGTCCCTCTCAGGATCGCGGTGAGCAAGTACGCATACGTCATGGACGCATGGGTGCCTGCAAAGAAAGCGGACTCCATCAAAGCCAACCTCGAGCAGAAGCTCGGGGACGACATATACGTGGAGTTCCAGGAGACCCGCGGAAGGAGTCTTGCGGATTCCGAATCTGCGGAGCCTCGTTTCAGAAACGTTCCGACGAAACAGAACAACGGAAACGTGGTCGGCGAGTTCGAGTATGCCACGAGCATGGTCGACGTGCCCAAGTACCAGGAGATCGACCCGACCTTCCTGATCGCCATCTTCCTGCCCCTGTTCTTCGGATACATGATCGGAGATATCGGGTATTCAATACCCTTCATAATCATCGGCGCATACGGACTGAAATACGCCAAGAACAAAGACTGGCGTTCCATCGGTCTCGTCCTGTTCTTCGGAGGAATCTGGGGAGCGATCTTCGGTATGTTCTATTACGGTGAGATGCTGGGAATGCATTTCATCGGCGGAGAATATAATGCGGCCGGCGTATGGCAGTGGTATTCCGACAGTGCCGCCAACGACGGTACGAACATCACATGGGACTGGATCCTCGGAGTTCATTTCCCCGAGTGGTTCTACGAGATGCTGCCCAACGTCGCTCACGGCGAGGGTGTCGGAAAACTCGAAGATGTCGGATTCCTGCTTAAGATGTCCGTGTACATCGGTATCGTGCACCTTCTCATCGGACAGCTGGTCGGTATGTACAACATGCTGATCCAGAGGGGCGGCAAGTTCGCCTTCATCCACAAGGGAGGAATGATCTTCTCCTTCTTCGGAATGATCTTCCTGTGCTACGCTCTCACCGACTACATGTTCAACAGTGCCAGCATCGGCGAGGGCATCACGCTCGTCACCTTTGTCCTCGGCATCGTGTTCATCATCGCGGGAGTCGGAATAAACATCAAAGCGGAAGGAGCAATGCAGGCCGTGATGGGAATCCCCGAGATCATCGGGCAGATCCTGTCCTACACCCGTCTGGCGGCTATCGCCATGTCGAAGGCCGGTATGGCACTTGCGTTCAACTACATCATCTTCAAGATGATCATTCCCAGCCACACCGTGGACGGGTTCATCTATCTGGACTACTCGTCCGGAATCGCACTCGTCGTTGTGGCGGTCGTTATGTTTGCTTTCCTGCATCTGGTCGTCTGGACTCTCGGAATCCTTTCGGCAGGTCTGCACGCCTTAAGGTTGCAGTATGTCGAGCTCATGATGAGGTTCTTCGACGGAGGAGGAAAGAGGTTCGCCCCGCTCAGGGAGGATCGTGACAAAACCTTTTTCAGCAAAAAAACAAGCACAATTAAAGAGGTTTGATTAAAATGATAGAGAATGGAATCGTGGACATTACCCCTGGACTTATCGCTGTCGGAGCAGGACTTGCCGTCGGACTCGCCGGTATCGGAACCGGTATGGGTGAGAAAGACATCGGAGCAGCTGCAGTCGGTGCAATCACCGAGGACTCCTCCCTCTTCGGAAGGGCCATGATCTTCACCGTTCTGCCTGAGACTATCGTCATCTTCGGTCTTGTCGTCGCCGTCATGGCAATGTTCGTCCTGTGAGTTCTAGAGGCCTTAATATGGCACTAGACAGCGTGACGAAGGAGATCCAGGCGTCTGCCGAGGCCTCCGTAGCCAAGATCCGTCAGGACCAGGCTGCGGAGATCGATGCCATCCAGCAGCAGACCGACGCCCAGATCGCCAAGATGAAAGAAGCTCAGGACAAGAAGGTCTCCGAAGCCAAAGAGACCCTTGACCGTCAGGAGCGCTCCAGCGCGGAGCTCGAGAGCAAGAAGATCGTTCTCGCCAAGAAGAAGGAGATTCTCTCTCGCGCATTCGAGTCCGCACTTGCGGAACTCGAGAACGCCCCCGCAGACCGCAAACTGGCGTACTACAGGGCAATGGTGGCTTCCGCGAAGACCATCATCCCCGAGCCCAAGGCCATCATGTCGGTGAACGATGACTTCAGCGCATCCGACCTCGGAGTCGGAGCCGTCGAGAGGGATGCAAGCATCTCTTCCGGACTCCTGCTTCAGAGCGCAGACGGATCCGTAGAGGTCGACATGCAGTTCCGCGTGATCCTCCAGGGCATCTGGGACAAGAACCTGAAGCAGCTGTCCGATATACTGTTCGGGTGAAGAAATGTTCAACCGCAGCGGAGCAGGCAACTACGCGTACACTTCCGCGAGAGTCAAGGCGAAGAAGTCGAAACTCCTCAAGGAAGAAGACTACAACAAGATGCTCATGATGACCGTTCCCGAGATATCGCACTACATCAGCGATGCCGGCTACTCCAAGGAGATGGCGGACCTCGGAAACAGGTACTCGGGCCTCTCGCTCGTCGAGTATGCCACGTATGCCAACATGGCGAAAGCCTTCCGCAGCATCCTGAACTCCTCCACCGGGGCATTGAGCCGGATGGTTGACGCGTATCTCACCAAATGGGACTTCGAGAACCTCAAGGTCATCATGCGCGGAAAGAAGTACGGACTCCCCGTCGAGGAGATCCGCGAGGACCTCGTCCCCGCAGGAAATCTCTCCGAGGAGGACCTGGACAAGATGCTTTCCCTCACCGCAGTCGAAGACATGCTTGCGGTGTTCTCGAAGAAGATCCACATCTCGGTACCCGACGATGTGATCTCCTCCTACAAGACCAGCGGTATCCTCGGCACCATCGAGGACGTGCTCGTGAAAGAGTACTACAAGAACCTGCTGGCTTCCATCAGTTCCAGCGACAGGCCTTCCCAGATCTTCCGCACGTATGTCAAGTCGTGCATCGATCTGAAGAACGTCGAGACCGTCCTCAAATTCAAGGCGGACGGCCTCAGCGGCGACGTCGTCATGGAATACTGGATCCCCGGAGGCGCAGAGGTAGACGAGAAGGTCATGTCCCAGCTCGCAGCAGCACAGGACATTCAGGCCGCCGTCAACGAGATGCAGCAGCTCAGGATGTATTCGGAAATCAAGGACTCGCTATCCCAGGACGCCAGCATTCTGGATGTCGTGGGTGTTATCGGAAAATACAGGATCGAACTTGCAAACAAGGTCGGCCACATGTATCCCCTTTCCGTCATCCCCGTCGTGGATTACATCATCCACAAGGAGAACGAAGTTAGGAACATCAGGATGATCGCCCACGGGACCGACAGCGGTCTCGACAGGGACACCATGAAGAAACTGCTGGTGATCTGATGGAGATAGGAGTCATTGGCAGCGATGAGTTCACACTCGGATTCCGCCTCGCCGGAGTCAGGAGGGTGTTCGTCGCTGATGAGAACAATTACCAGGAAATTATGCAGGAAGCGATATCCGATGCCAATATCGGTATCCTCGCAGTGAATGCGAACGACCTGCAGTATCTGCCCGCCAACATGAAGACGAAGGTCATGGATTCCATCCAGCCCGTCGTCGTACCCATTGGCGGAGACCAGAGCGACCTCCGTGAGAAGGTCAAGAAGGTTATTGGCGTTGATTTGTACAAGACAGAGGATGAATGAATGAGCACTGAGGGTGTAATTTACAGGGTCGCCGGTCCTGTCGTGACCGCCACCGGTATCTCTCCCAGGATGTACGATGTCGTACACGTCGGGAACGAGAAACTGATGGGCGAAGTCATCAAGATCGTTGGCGACTATTCTATCATCCAGGTATACGAGGACACCACTGGTATTAAACCGGGAGAGCCGGTCACCAACACCGGTCTGCCTCTTGCCGTTGAGCTCGGTCCGGGACTTCTGACTTCCGTTTACGACGGAATCCAGAGGCCTCTCCCCGTGCTCAGGGACATGACCGGGGACTTCATCGGACGTGGAGCCACCGCACCTGGACTTAGCAGAGAGACCAAATGGGACTTCGTTCCGACCGTGAGCGTCGGCGACGAGGTCCAGGGAGGAAGCGTTGTCGGAACCGTTCAGGAGGGTCCGATGGTCCACAAGATCATGCTTCCCCCGAACGTGAAGAAAGGAAAAGTCGAAGACATCAAATCCGGTTCCTTCACCGTCGACCAGCCCATCGTGACCGTCGACGGCGCAGAGTACCCCATGATGCAGAAATGGCCTGTCCGTGCGCCCAGGCCGGTCACCGAGAAGTACAACCCCGATGTCCCCCTGGTCACCGGACTCCGTGTCCTCGACACCATGTTCCCCCTTGCGAAGGGAGGAGCGGCCGCAATTCCCGGTGCGTTCGGTACCGGAAAGACCGTTACCCAGCAGTCCCTCGCGAAATACTCCGATGCCGAAATCGTCGTCTACATCGGATGCGGAGAGCGCGGAAACGAGATGACCGAGGTTCTTACCGAGTTCCCCGAGCTGAAAGACCCGAAGACCGGCGAGTCCCTCATGAAGAGGACCATCCTGATCGCGAACACCTCCAACATGCCCGTTGCGGCCCGTGAGGCGTCCGTCTATACCGGAATGACCATCGCCGAGTACTTCAGGGACATGGGATACAACGTTGCTCTGATGGCCGACTCCACCTCCAGGTGGGCAGAGGCCATGAGAGAGATCTCCTCCAGGCTGGAAGAGATGCCCGGAGAAGAGGGATACCCCGCATACCTGTCCGGAAGGCTTTCCGAGTTCTACGAGCGTGCATGCCGCGGTAAGGCGCTGTGCGGCGAGGACGGATCCATCTCCGTTATCGGTGCCGTTTCCCCTCCCGGAGGAGACCTTTCCGAGCCTGTTACTCAGAACACCCTGCGTATCGTCCGTGTCTTCTGGGCACTGGACACGAAACTCAGGGAGAGGCGTCACTTCCCGACCATCAACTGGCTGACCTCGTACACTATGTACGACAAGCAGCTGTCCGACTGGTTCAAGAAGAACGTCGGAGAGGATTTCCCCGCGCTCAAGTCCTGGGCAATGGGAGTTCTCCAGAAAGAGTCCGAGCTGCAGGAGGTCGTGCAGATGGTCGGTTCCGACTCCCTGCCCGACGAGCAGAAGATCACCCTCGAGGTCGCCAAGATGATCCGTGAGATCTACCTGCAGCAGAACGCATACCACCCCGTGGACTGCTACTGCCCGCTTCCCAGGCAGTACACCATGCTCGGCCTGATCAAGAAGTACTCCGACCTTGCCGACAAGGCCCTGAAGTCCGGAGTGGCGGTCGACAAGATCGCCTACCTGCCCGTGAGGCAGAGGTTCCAGCAGGCCAAGTACGAGGAGAAGGTCGACGAGGAGCTCGCCGGCGTCTCCAAGGACATGGACGAGCAGTTCAGCAAACTGGAGGCTTGAAAATGGCAACCGTAGCTAAAGAGTACAAGACTATCTCCCAGATCGCCGGACCTCTGGTATTCGTGAAGAAGACCGAGCCCGTCGGATACAAGGAGCTCGTTTCCGTCAGGCTTTCCGACGGATCCATCAAGAGAGGAGAGGTTCTCGACTCGTCCGACGACCTGGTTGTCGTTCAGATCTTCGAGGGAACCACCGGAATCGACAGGGCCGCCTCTGTCCGCTTCCTCGGCGAGACCATGAAGATGCCTGTCTCCAAAGAGATGCTCGGAAGGGTCCTCAACGGAGCAGGAGACCCCCTGGACGGCGGAGCCAAGATCGTTCCCGAGAAGGAACTCGACATCGCCGGAGCAGCCATCAACCCCTGGGCAAGGGATTCGCCCGCCGATTTCATCGAGACCGGTATCTCGACCATCGACGGAATGAACACCCTCGTCAGGGGACAGAAGCTGCCTATCTTCTCCGCATCCGGACTTCCCCACAACGATATCGCCCTGCAGATCGCAAGGCAGGCGAAGGTCCGCGGAGAGAACGAGGAGTTCGCTGTCGTGTTCATCGCACTCGGTATCACCAACGAGGAGAAGCAGAAGTTCATGAACGAGTTCGAGAGGACCGGCGCCCTGAAGAACGCTGTCGTCTTCCTGAACCTCGCGGACGACCCTGCCGTCGAGCGTATCGCCACCCCGCGTCTGGGACTCACCACCGCGGAGTACATGGCATTCGAGCTCGGAATGCAGGTTCTCGTTATCATGACCGACATCACCAACTACTGCGAGGCCCTCCGTCAGGTCGGAGCTGCCCGTGAGGAGGTGCCCGGAAGGCGTGGATACCCCGGTTACATGTACACCGACCTCGCTCAGCTGTACGAGCGTGCCGGAAGGATCAAGGGCAAGAAGGGTTCCATCACCCAGATCCCCATCCTTACCATGCCCGGTGCGGATATCACCCACCCCATCCCCGATCTGTCCGGATACATCACCGAGGGTCAGATCGTTCTGTCCATGGATCTCCACAGGGCAGGAATCTACCCGCCGGTCAACGTCAGCAGCTCTCTGTCGAGGCTGATGAACTCCGGTATCGGAAAGGGAAAGACCCGTGACGACCACAAGGCCGTCTCCGACCAGCTGTACGCCTCGTACGCGGAAGGAAAGGACCTCAGGGGTCTCGTCGCCATCGTCGGAAAGGACTCCCTGTCCGCAAAAGACAGGAAGCTCCTGGACTTCGCCGACCTCTTCGAGGACCGTGTGGTCCGCCAGGGAATCGACGAGGACCGTTCCATCGAGACCACTCTCGACATCGCTTGGGACATCCTGAAGGAGCTCGACCTCGATCAGCTCACCAGGATCGACAAGAAGTACATCGAGAAGTACCTCCCGAAGAAGGAGTGAACCGGTCATGGCAGCCCACGATATCACCCCGACCCGCTCCGTACTTCTGGACCTCAAGAGAAGGATCAAACTGTCCCAGTCGGGACACAAGATCCTGAAGATGAAGAGGGACGGCCTCATCATCGAGTTCTTCGAGGTAATGGAGAAGGCGAGGCAGATGCGTGCCGGCGTTGCAACCGATTTCGAAGTTGCGATGAAGAAGATCACCATCGCAAGGGCTATCGACGGTGAGGTCAACGTGAGGAGCGCCGCATATGCGCTCAACAGGTACCCCACCGTCAAGCTCTCCAGCAAATCCATCATGGGAATGATGGTCCCCAAGGTAGAGGCCGACTCCATCCACACCGACATCCTGAACAAGGGTTACGGTGTGCTCGATACCTCCGCCTACGTCGAGGAGGCCGCATCGGCTTTCGAGAAACTTCTCGAGACGCTGATCCGCGCCGCCGAGGTCGAGACCACCATGAAGAAACTGCTGGACGAGATCGAGAAGACCAAGAGAAGGGTCAATGCCCTGGAATTCAAGATCATTCCCGAGCTCAAGGAAGCCGAGAGGTTCGTGAAATTCCGTCTCGAAGAGATGGACAGGGAGAACACCACCCGTCTCAAGCACATCAAGAAGAAGGGAGCGGCTATCGAGTGAGAAAAAGCATAGAGGAACGCCTGGAAGATATCAGGGAAGACCCCAAAAAGCTGAAAAGGGCCTTCACTGCGATATGGATCGTGGCGTACGCTATGCTCATGCTCGGAGCTTTCATCATTCTTGCTGTGATCTTCACGGAACGGTTCTGACACCGGTAAACGTCTTATACAATTCAACGGCGGGGCTTCGGCCCCGCCAACCGGATTGCTGTTTATTCTGCAGCATCCGTCTCACGGGAAAATGCGCCGGGACAGCGTAAGCTTTGTCTGTCCATTAAAAAATACGGCCGGAACTTCACTTCTTGAAGTTCTTCATCATGACGCTGCCGCTTCCCAGTTCTACCAGGGGCATGATGGAAGGCTCGGGATTGAAGTTGTGCATCTTCTGATAATCGGTCTGCGACTGCCAGGTGGAGGCGTTGATCATCTTGACGCCTCTGTAATCCATCCTCCCGGTCCCGTGAACGTGTCCCGTGACGAATATATCGGGCACCTCCTCCATGACGAGATAGTCCTTCTTCTCGGGGGCCAGGGCATTCCTCATGCCGTATAATGGGGCAAGATGCCTCCTGGTGACCATTTCCTTCATGACTGCGATGGGATTGTCGTACGACAGTCCTCTGACGCTGGAGATGAAATCGTCGATGCTCTTCCCGTGATAGGAAGTCACGAGCCTCCCTTCGATCTTCAGATTGATGGGGTTCCCGACCATCATTATGCTGCTGTCGAAGGTCTTGGTGTAGGCTTCCGACAGGGCCGGCTGCGGTTCCGCAAGACGGCACGCATCGTGGTTTCCGGGATGGATGACGATCTTGATCCAATCTGGGATCTCCTTGAGGTATTCCGACAGGGTCTCGTACTGCCTGTAGATGTCCATAATCTCCAGGTCTTTCTCCTGTTCCGGATATGCCCCGATGCCGTCGACGACATCCCCCGACATGACGATGTAGTTCAGGCCCGCATCGGCGGCGTTGTGCCTGAGCCACTGGATCATATTCTCCCAGTCCTTCTTCAGGAACTCCTTGCTTCCGATGTGGATGTCGGACAGGAATGCGACGGACGACGTCGAGTCGGACGGGACCCACTTGTTCCCCGGCGGCACATCGGGTTTCACGATGGTCTCGGGTATGAACAGTCCCTTACTGTCTGTGAATTTGCCGGTGACCCCGATGACCTCGTCGTTGACGAACATCTGTTCGGCCAGGGGTGATTCCTTGGAAATGAACACGGAGCATGAGTCGGTTTCGTCCTCTATCGTAAGGATGGTGTGCCCCGTCTTCGTGACCCTCTTCTCATAGACCATCCCGACGATGTTCATGCTGTCCCTGTTGAGGTCCTTCGCACGCTCGATGGTCATGGACATGCCGAAGTCCTTGCGCCTGTTGATGATCTTCTTCAGGAGGGTGTACCTGCTGCGGAAGTACGTCGCAAAATCCGTCAGGGTCCCGGTGCATGTGCTGTCGCCCGTGATGTCCGTCCCGGGCACCACGGTGAGGTCGGGGTCGCGTTTGATCTTGGGGGAGATGACCTTCTGGCTCTCCATGAGGGATCTGTCCCCCTCCAGGAATTTGTACACGTCCTCCTTGGTGACGAACATGGTACTTCCCGCAAGGGAGTTCAGCAGAGTGTTGACGAATTCCATCGGACATCCGTTGGATTCTATGATCTCCAGAGCCTCCGGTGAGAGGAAAAGATTCTTTTTTGCGGCCGCCGACAGGACCTCGTCTTTCTGCATACGCTTCCCCAATCGCTGTCCCGATTAAAGCCGTTGTGCTACATGCAGCCGTGGAATCCCATTAATACCTGCTTGCGGTTCACATTTCCATGGCAGATGTGACGGTATCGTGCCCCGTATATCCCAGTGAGGATCCCGAAAAGGTGAAAGCGGCTCTTCTGAGCATATTCCCCACAGGGGATTTCGTTCTGGCCGATGGCACCATGAGCGGACCGGCGGACCTCGTCCGTTTCTCGGAACTCATCAGGAGACAGAAGATCCTCGACACCGCAAGGTCCCAGATGCAGAAAGGCATCCGCAAGGGGAAGGGTTTCACGGTATTCAGTCTCAACAAGCAGGTGGCCACCGTCGGGAAGATATCCTTCGTGGATTACCGCACCGCCCTCGGAACCATATCCGTCACCGTTTCCGACGGGGATCTCGACGCTCTCATCGACAGGGTCGCGCCGATGACAGTCAACGGAGAGGAAGTGAAGCAGTGAACACCGTCGGAGTGTCCTGTCCCGATTTCGGAAAGGAGGACTTCGGGAAATGTCTGGAGAAGATCTCCGGGCATTTCAGGCACTGGGAGATCTTTTCCGAGATGAATCACTCCGTCCAGAGGATATCCGGTTCCTTTCAGGAGACCGTCGGTTCCCTGGGTATGACGTTCTCCGTCCACTCCGCCATAGCCGATACCAACGCCGCCGCGCTCAATCCCCGTATGAGGGAGGCTTCGGCCATGGAGTTCCTGTCCGAGATGGAGGCGGCTTACATGATGGGCGCACAGACTATCACAATCCACCCCGGTTTGATTAATCTGGCACTTTCGGATGTGAGGGAACGCAGCATAGCCGCGGCGCAGGAGACTATGAGGGCCCTCGACCGTGCGCAGACAGAGTACGGCGTGAAGGTCGCCGTAGAGAATATGCCGAATTTCTTCGCGATGCTCGGCAAGACCGCTTCCGAACTGGAGAAGATCGTGGATTCCACCGATTTGGGCATATGCTTCGATATCGGGCATGCCAACACCAGCGGTCAGATCGATGCGATGATCGAGACTTTCGGCGACAGAATCGTCAATATACACATCCATGACAATATGGGCGTCAAAGACGATCACATGACCATCGGGGCCGGTACCATAGACTTCCGCAGAGTCATATCCAAACTGGGATTCTACAAGGGCAACTATATCATCGAGAGCAAGACCCTGGACTCCGCCGCGGAATCGCAGAAGGTCCTCTCGAAGCTTCTGTCCGAGTAATGTGCCAGATGTCTGTTTTCGGATAGGTCACTCGTTCTTTTTCTCCGGGATATCGGGCAGCAGCGGCATTCCCTTAAAGTCGTAAACGGAACGGTTGCGGTTGATGATGAAGTAGATCAGGACGAAGATTCCGATGAACATCAGTACCGACAGAATCAGGCTTCCGCCCACGAAGAGAGAAGCAGTATCGTTCACAAAGTGCATGATGATCGACACACGGAGGCCGTACTGTACATACGCATACCCGAAGATGAATCCTGCCACCAGGGTCTGAGCAATCTTGACAGCGCCCCAGCCTTCGTAATGTGCCAGGCCGAATAAAACGGAACTTACCAGAATCAGGATGAACGCGGCTTTGTTCATCCCGAAGCCCCCGAGCAGGAGCTTCCATCTGTTCGCTTTTTTGGTGGCCAGGAGTGAGATGGCCGTTATCGGGATGCCGATGAGGATCAGGCGGAATGCCACTTCTTCCTGGAATCCGGCATTGATCAGAAGGAACGACATCTGCCATTTCGTGTAGGTGTCCATCCATGATGAATCGGCAGTCTCACCGGTCGTGACGGCTGTGACAACGAAGTAGATTACAGAGATTGCAAGAGTGACGCAGATTAATGCGGTGCAGGCCCCCATGTCGGTGTACGGAAGATTCTGCACGATGCTTCCGGAGCGTTCCCTGCAGGCAGTCACGGTCTTGTAGAGAGTATAGAATATACATACGGTCAGGATTACGATTACCATAACATAGTACGCGTCGAGAGCGGTACCTGTTATGCGGAACAGAACGAGGTCCTCAAGGCCTCCGGGAATGTATACAGGCAGACTCAGAGAGCTTATGTCGTTCAGTATGTGACCCATCCCGAAGATGCCGACGGCCAGTGCAGCGACTGCCGTGATTATGAACAGCACGGTACAGCCCGTCATGACGGGGTCGAATATGCCCTGACCTTTTTTCCCGGGTTCGGCGGGAATGCTGTATCCGAGAAATTTTCCGCAGTCCCCGCAGTATGTTTTTCCGCGGTTTCTCCACGTCTGGCACATGGGGCATCCGATTTCGGAGCGTCCGTTCTCTGCATCATTCTGCACTGTATCACTCCAGCAGGGACAGAACTCCGTCCGCCCGTTCTGTTTCTATGACTGCCAGCAGAGAGATCCTGTATTTGGATATGTCGCGGATTTCGGCTGCGATGTGTTCCTCTCTTCTCCTGTTCAGTCTGCCGTAGCCTTTCACGGAAGATACATGTTTATCCCACATGACGGCGAGTTCCTCCGGGGTGGAGGCGTCCATTTTTTTCCTGAGACCTTTTTTGGCGAGCCTGTGTTCCGATGTGAACTCGAAGACCTTCACACAGTCCATGTATGCAGTATCGTAATCATAGTCGCTCATGTCCAGCGGGATGACGGAGATATTGTCGCCTGCGCAGAGGTCCACCAGTTCGCAGAATGCGGGGGACGGGGTGATAATATCCCCGAAAGCGGACATCTTCTTCGCATAAATGACGTCGAGTTCGCTCACTTCCATGGCATCCATGGAGTCGCGGTCCCTTTTTCTGAGGGCATCCAGTGATTCGATGCCCATGGATGCGCCGTAGGCG
The DNA here is from genome assembly GCA_963643445.1 of Candidatus Methanomethylophilaceae archaeon. Lineage (GTDB taxonomy): Archaea > Thermoplasmatota > Thermoplasmata > Methanomassiliicoccales > Methanomethylophilaceae > Methanomethylophilus. The sequence continues at coordinate 13,445 of CAVIJO010000009.1, read as the reverse complement.
TCATACTTTCCGTAAGCCTCCCTCACTTTCCCGGCTTCGGATGCAAGGCCGTTCACTACAGGAAGAATATCCACGCGGCAGTTCCCTATGGTCAGACTCTTCATTTCTTGGTGCTCCGGGAGAGGATGATGTCGGTGAGTTCCGTCTTGTCGTCAATCTTCCTGAGTTCATCGTCCGTGACCAGGGCCGTGGACTTGATGCTGTCAGTGCGGTGTTTCTTCTGGACGATGACCACCGAGTGTTTATGGGTCAGGTTGGATAGTTCCGATGCGATGAGGGCCTTCTGTATGAGTTTGCTTTCCTCCGTGCTCACCCCGGTCAGAAGGACCATGTCGTGCTCGCTGTCGCGGGTGATGGCCTCGAAGGGGCCCCTGATGAGCGGGGTTATGGAGAAACCTATGTTCATGAGGCGGTCCAGCGGTTCGCTGCCCGCGGTCGCATCTTTTCCGAAGAGTTCGCGGGACCTGACGTTCTCGTCTTTCTGATAGTTGAACGGATCCAGCGGTTCGATGATGGGCGCATCGAGGAACTCCTCCAGTCTCAGCGCCGCATCGATCATGGCGCCCATCCCGTTCTCGTACATCTGGATGGTGCGTCTGGAGACGCCTGCGGTCTCGGCGAGGGTTCCGAGGCTGATACCTCTGTCCTCACGGAGCTGGCGGAGCGTGTCGCTGTCTATCTTGACATAAAGTCCGCCGGGTGCGGCGAAAATGAACGGCGGGACCTCCTCCAGAAGCTGGTCGGCGAGGGTCTCGTTGGAGATTATCGGAATCTTGAATCTGGTGTAGATGATGCCCTTCTCGAGTTTGCCGGAACTGGACGTCTCCCCGATCAGGATGGGGCTCGCATCGAGGGCGTCGGCCATTACCTTCATCTCGTCGGCGTTCTCGCGGGAGAACGCATCGACGTTGCTGAGGATCTTTATGATCAGGACGGTTTTGTCCCTGCGGCCCACCACGTCGAAGCATATGCTGCGTATGTTGATAGCCGAGGAAACGTCGAATCCCGCCTTGGCCAGAATGGCGCGGGTCGTGTTGATCATGTCCTCTCTTGCCATGATTCCGAGTAGATTTGTACGTCTATATCTGGATTTGCTTCTGCGGAATCCCTGCGGGGGATCCGCCGGCGGTCCGTGTCTCGGCAGGCCGCGGGAGACGGGTTCCGCAGAACGGAAAAGAAAAGTGCGGAACCGTCTGCGGGATGGGGCGGGAGAGGGGGACATCCCCTCTCCCTTCGGAGGTATCTTCCCGAATCTGGGTCATTCGACGGGGATCCTGGTTTTCCGTTCCGCCGGCTTGACCGGATTCACGGTCACCTCGAGGATCCCGTTGTTGTAGGTGGCCTTGGCGGAACTTATGTCCACGTCGCAGGGCATTGCGAGGGTCTTCGAGAACTTCTTCCTCTCGGTGTTCACGGATATCGTCAGGGACGAAGGTGTTCCGTCCAGTACGATGTCTTCCTTGTTCACGCCGGGGATCTCCGCGGTCGCCCTGACCACGTCGCCGTCCATGACGACGTCGGTAAGGGGCTCCGCGATCATTCCGAAGGGGGCCGCGGCGGCCAGTCCGCCCTCCTTCGAGCTGTTCCCGAATTCCTGCACGTGGGGGATCCCGTCGGGACCCTGGTACATGGTGTATCCGTATGTCCTCATGCCGGGGGTGTTCGCGAGATCCTCGAACATCCTTCCGAGCCTTTTGTTCATGCTGTTGAAGCCGCTCTCGAAGAGGCGGCCGAAGTCATTCCACATGTCGTCCATCGCATCATTGTAGTCTGTCATGTACATCACCTCATCTTTTTCATATCTGGGTCATTGACCCGGTAAAGGGTTTGCGGCCCCGTCGGATCACTCCGCCGGGACCTTTCCGAGGTCGCCGTAGGCCTTCAGTCTCTCGGCTGCTTTCGGTCCGAATCTGTCAACCGCCTTCAGGAAATCCTGCTGGGTCACCTTGCAGGCGGCGATCTCCTCGTCCGTGGGCGCCTTCCCGTCGGCCACGAGTCTCCTGACTGCGGTCATCACCGCCTCGTTGCAGATGGCGGCGATGTCCGCTCCGGTGCAGCCTTCGGTGCACTCCGCCAGGGCGTCCAGGTCGACGTCCGCATCCAGAGGCTTGCCTCCGGTGTGGATGCCGAAGATGGATCTCCTGGACTCCTTGTCCGGAGGACCGACGAGTATGGATTTGTCGAACCTTCCCGGCCTCAGGAGCGCGGGGTCGATCATGTCGGGCCTGTTGGTGGCGGCGATCACGACCACGTCGTTCATGGGTTCCAGTCCGTCCATCTCGGTCAGCATCTGGGATACCACCCTCTCGGTCACGTTGCTGTCCCCGCCGGTGCCCCTCACGGGGACAACGGAATCCAGCTCGTCCATGAAGATCACGCAGGGCGATGCCTGCCTCGCCTTCCTGAACGTCTCCCTGACGGCCTTCTCGGATTCCCCGACCCATTTGTTGAGGAATTCCGGCCCCTTCACGGAGATGAAGTTGGCTTCGGATTCGGTGGCCACGGCCTTCGCGAGCATGGTCTTCCCGGTTCCGGGCGGCCCGTAGAGCAGGATCCCCTTCGGAGGTTTGGCGTTCATGTGGGCGAACACCTTGCCGTACTTCAGGGGCCATTCTACGGCCTCCTTCAGCTCCTGCTTCGCCTCGGCGAGCGCTCCGATGTCCTCCCACTTCACGTTGGGCTTCTCGATCAGCACTTCTCTCATGGTGGAGGGCTGCAGGCCCTTCATCGCATCGGTGAAATCGTCCTTGGTGACGCAGATCTTGTTCAGCACCTCGGTGGGGATGGTCTCGTCCTCGACGTTGACCTCGGGCAGCACCCTCCTGAGGGCGGCCATGGCGGCCTCCCTGCACAGGGCGGCCAGGTCCGCCCCCACGTATCCGTGGGTCTTGTCGGCGATCAGGCCGAGATCCACGTCCTTGTCCAGAGGCATTCCCCTGGTGTGGATCTGGAGGATCTCGAGGCGCCCGTGCCTGTCCGGCACGCCGATCTCGATCTCCCTGTCGAATCTCCCGGGTCTCCTGAGGGCCTCGTCGATGGAGTTCGGCCTGTTGGTGGCGCCGATGACTACGACCCTGCCTCTGGCGTTCAGTCCGTCCATCAGGGACAGGAGCTGGGCGACGATACGCCTCTCCTCCTCGCCCTGCACCTCGCTCCTTTTCGGCGCGATCGAGTCGATCTCGTCGATGAAGATGATGCTGGGCGAGTTTTCCTCGGCCTCCTTGAAGATCTCCCTGAGTTTGCCTTCGGATTCACCGTAGAACTTGCTCATGATCTCCGGTCCGCCGATGGAGATGAAGTTGCTGCTGGTCTCCCCCGCCACGGCCTTTGCGAGCATGGTCTTGCCGGTTCCGGGCGGTCCGTGCAGGAGCACCCCTTTGGGAGCCTCGACGCCGAGCCTCTTGAACAGTTCCGGATGTTTCAGGGGGAGTTCTATCATCTCCCTGATCTGTCCGATGACCGGTCCGAGGCCTCCGATATCGTCGTAGGATACCTTCGGGATGTCCATATTCTCCTTGGAGACGGGCTTGTCGCTGATCTTGACCTTCGTCTGGGAGGTCATCAGCGCCGCATCCGCGCCGGGGCTGAATGAGGTGACAACCAGATCCATCTTGTTGCCCATGATGTTGAGGGACAGCACGTCGCCTTTGGCGAACGCCCTTCCCTCCAGTACCTGTGCCAGATATTCCTCTCCGCCCTGGAGCCTCAGCTCGTCGGTGGGGGAGAAGGTAATCTTCTCCGCCTCCTTCACCTCCGCTTTGCGGATGTCGACCCTCTCGTCGATGGAGACTCCCGCATTGCGTCTGGTGGATCCGTCGAGCCTTATGATGCCCCTGTTCGCGTCCTCGGGTGCTCCCCTGAGGATCTTCACGGCCGTCTTCTTGCCGCCGGTGATGATGGCGATATCCCCGACCTTGATGCCGAGGATGTCCATCAGCTCGGGATCGAGTCTTGCGACGCCTTTTCCGGCCTCTCCCGGCTTGAGCTCCGCGACCTTGATTGCCCTGTCATTCGCTGCCATATACCTCACTTCCTGCTCATCATGTCCAATATGTCGTCTATCATCTCGGAAACGATGTTCTCGTTGAATCCGAGGCTCTTCGAGATGTCCTCCGCGCTCCAGTTGGGTCTGTTCAGCATATCGTAGAGCAGTTCGCGGTGCCCGTAGTCCAGGTTTCTCAGGTCCGTACCGTCCAGGAACTCGTTTATCAGATCGTTCCTTTGGCGTATCATCGCAGACCTGCGTCTGTCGAACTCCGCTATCTGCCGGTCTATGCTGGATATCTTCGCGCGTACCTCCTCGAGTTTGCGTTCTTCATGCGTCTTCTCTTCCGGGACCTCTGCGGCACGGGCCTCGGTCTTCTCGCCGGCGGAGATCATCCTCATCTCGAACATGCTGTTGCGCATGTCGATGGTGATGGTGAACTCCGAACTCGGTTTGTAGAAGATCCTGTCGGGCCCTCTGTCGCTGCTCTCGCGGTAACTTACGACTAGCCCCTCCTTCTCCATCAGGTTGAGGTTCTTCACCACGGCCTGCTGGCTTATTCCCAGCTCCTTGGAGAGCTGGAGGGGGTAATGGGGCTCCCTCACCACTGCCTGGAGGATCTTTCTTCTCGTCGGGTTTTCCACAATGGAGAGGATGCTGTCCATGTCGGTCATGTTATCACTTGGTTGTTCTCCGTAGGTTTACAACTAATGGTTGTATAGTACAGAACTTCTATAAAAAACTTTGTTAATTGGCACCGAAACGCCGACGTCCGTTCCTATGGAGAATATGCGAATGCGGCAGGCCGGGGTTCTCTGGAAATATTCCGAGAGTGTACAATTAAATTCATTAGAGACTTCTTATGTACAGAAAAATACATTCAATAATGCGTAAAGGTAATGATTAGTGTACTAATAAGTACATCGTTGTACAATAATTAATATATTAAAACGGGATTGGGAGAAACATGGCAATACCCAAAGACGCAAGGATTCAGCTGTCACCCGAAGATATCCCTAAGAGGTGGTACAACATCGCGGCGGATCTCCACGGCCTCAAGCCCATGATCCACCCCGTGACCAAGGAGCCGGTCAAGGCGGAGGACTTCAAGGCGATTTTCTGTGATGACATCATCAGACAGGAACTTTCCACGGAGAGATACATCGACATCCCCGAGGAGGTCAGGGAGGCCCTGATCTCCCTGAACAGGCCTTCGCCCCTCCAGAGGGCGTACAGGCTCGAGAAGTACCTCAAGACCCCCGCGAAGATCTATTTCAAGAGGGAGGATATGAGCCCTCTCGGATCCCACAAGGGAAACACCGCCCTCGCACAGGCGTATTACAATGCCAACGCCGGCATACACACCCTGACAACCGAGACCGGTGCGGGACAGTGGGGAACGGCCCTCGCCATGGTGTCCAACCTCTTCGACATCAAGACCACCGTCTTCATGGTCAAGGGAAGTTTCATGGCGAAGCCCCTCAGGAAGACGATCATCAACACCTACGGCGCGACCGTGTACGCTTCCCCCTCCGAGTACACCGAATTCGGAAGGAAGGTCCTCAAGGAGCACCCAGAGACATCCGGATCCCTGGGCATTGCGATCTCCGAGGCATGCGAGCTCGCCGCCAAGGACGAGCACACCTGCTACGCCCTCGGGAGCGTCATGAACCATGTCATGCTCCATCAGACCGTCATCGGGGAGGAGACACTCAGGCAGTTCGAAATCGGAGAGATCGAACCCGACTACATGATCGCATGCGTCGGCGGCGGCAGCAACTTCGCGGGATTCACATTCCCTTTCATCAGGGAACAGATGGCCGGGAAGCACAGGGACTGCGAGCTCATTGCCGTCGAGCCCAAGGCCGCACCGACCCTCACCAAGGGCGAGTTCAAGTATGACTACGGGGACACCGCCGGAATGACCCCGCTCATGATGATGTACTCCCTGGGAAGCGGATACATACCGCCCGCAATCCACGCCGGAGGGCTCAGATACCACGGGATGTCGCCTCTGATCTCCGCGGCATTCGACCAGCACAGGCTGACCGCCGCCTCCTACGATCAGACGGATACTTTTGCGGCAGGTATCACCTTCGCGAGGACCGAGGGAATCATTCCCGCCCCCGAGTCGTGCCATGCGCTGAAGTGCGCCATAGACAAGGCCGTCGAGTGCAGGGAGAAGAACGAGGCCAAGACCATCGTCTTCAATCTTTCCGGACACGGGCTCCTGGACCTGTACGGTTACGAGCAGGCCCTCGACGGAACCCTTCCGAAGTCCGGTTCCGACTGAAAACACCCTTTCCGAAGGGGCGGGTCCGCCCGCCCCGCACCTATGTGCCAGTGTTCCGTCTTTCGATGTTTACCGCCCCGGTATGGATGGATCAGGCCAGTGGTATTCTATTCTTTTCTGCCTGAATTCCGACCTGCGTTCCGGATCCAGACAGACGAACATCCCGATTGCATAGAGTGGAAGGCGGCGGGCATCCCCGTCCCGTTCCGCGGAGATATATCCGGGACCGTCGGAAGATATGTGCCAGATGATGTTTTTCCCAGTCACGGTGAATCCGTTCTCCGTTATTTCCGATACAGAGTATCCCTGCAGGGAAACGATATCTGCGAGACATCCGATCCCGGGGTTCCCTCCGGTGAACTCCGAGAACACGGCGGAGATCCTTCCCACCACGGACGCATCCGCCGGCGTTCCGAGGGATATCCCGTTCGCGGCGATGTCCGACAGCCACGGATGAACGCCGCATTCGGTCAGATATTCGGAGAAGGACATGCGTCTGTACGGGACCTCCGTCATGCCCTTCGGATGGGATTACGGGATGAAATATTTGTCTGGCACATCGTGCGGATCCGCATTGCGGACACTATTCTCCAACCCAACAATAATATATTCTCCAACCCAACAATAATATAATCTCCGCCCGTAACTCACCGCATATGCCGGGAGAACTCGAGGGCCGTTCGGTATTCATCCGCGATGTCAGAGAAGCCAGTCAGACATATTCCAAAGGCAACTTCGGCTACCCGATGAGCGGGGGGTTCCTGGAGCTGGATCTCGTGGAGGCGGCTTTCCTCGTCCAGGCGGACCGTCTCGAGGTGTTCCGCAAGAAGAAGAAACTCGATTTCTCAGAGATATTCGATTACGCTTCCGGAAAGGTCGAGAATTTCGACATCAAATTCATCGTGTTCAAGGATCTGAGGGAGAGGGGTTTCATCGTGAAGCCTGAATCCGGGAATTTCGATCTCCGTGTATATCCCAGAGGCATGTCCCCCAGCAATTCCTCGCCTCTCTACATGGTGTGCGCAGTCTCCGAGCGCGCCGCGCTGGACATCGGCGATTTCATGGAGGAGGTGGCGCAGTCGGAGGACAGGGGGAAACAGCTTCTGTACGGAGTCGTGGACGAGGAGGGCGACCTCACCTACTACAAGATGGCCATAATGGATCCGGAGGGATCCGTCTTCCCCGGAGACGGTTCCGGGACGGCCGCCGGAAGGCTCGTAGGAGACAGGATATTCGTGTTCGACGGGGAGCAGGGCCGTTCCGTCCGCGAGGACGGATTCTACGGCAAGGACATGAAGGGCGTTCTGCAGCTCTCCCTGATCGAAGGATGCTACCTCATGGACAGGGGTTCCCTCGCAGTTACCGACCGCAGGGGGAAACAGCTCTCGGTGCAGGACCTCATCGGTTTCGGCAAAAAGACCCAGGATGAATTTCTGCTGCGTCTCAGGACATACAGGGATCTGAGAGACAGGGGCCTCGTGGTCAAGACCGGTTTCAAGTACGGCACCCATTTCAGGGTCTACGAGAAGTCCCCCGACGACTGCCATGCGAGATATCTCGTGCATGCGGTCCCCGCATCCACTGTCGCCATGTGGCCGGAGATCTCCAGGACGGTGAGGCTCTCGGGCGGAGTCAAGAAGGAGATACTCTTCGCCCGCGTGAGCGGCGAGGTGGAGTATCTCGAATTCAAATGGTTCAAACCGTGATCCCGGGACGGGACGGACCCGGTCCCGGGTGAAAAGGGGAAACGAAGAGGTTTTTCAGAGCTGGATCTCGATATAGAGCTTCTCGGTGAGCTCTTTGTATCTGTTCCTGATGGTCACTTCGGTGACCCCCGCCACGTCCGCGACCTCCCTCTGGGTCCTGCGTTCGTTGCACAGGATCGAGGAGATGTAGATGGCGGCGGCGGCGACGCCGGTCGGACCCCTCCCGGAGGTCAGTTCCTTGTCGGACGCATCCTTGAGTATCTCGGCGGCCTTGGTCTGGACCTCTCCGCTGAGTTTCAGCTCGGAGCAGAACCTCTGGACGTAGTCCTGGGGCTTGGTGGGCATGAGCTTCAGTTTGAGTTCGCGGGTCATGAACCTGTAGGTCCTTCCGATCTCCTTCCTCCCGACCCTGCTGGAGTTTGCGACCTCGTCGAGGGTTCTGGGAACGCCGCACTGCCTGCAGGCCGCATAGAGGGACGCGGCGACGACGCCTTCGATGGATCTTCCCCTGATGAGGTTCTTGTTGACGGCCTTCCTGTAAATCATGGCCGCTGTCTCCCTGACGTTCCTGGGAAGTCCCATGGCGGAGGCCATCCTGTCCAATTCGGACAGGGCGAATGCAAGGTTCCTCTCGGTTGCATTGGAAACCCTGATCCTCCTCTGCCACTTCCTGAGCCTGTACAGCTGGGCGCGGTTCCTGGTGGGAATGCTCTTGCCGTAGCTGTCCTTGTTCTTCCAGGAAATCTCGGTGGAAAGTCCCTTGTCGTGGATGGTGTAGGTCATCGGGGCGCCGGTACGGGCCCTTTTCTCGCCTTGTTCGACATCGAAGGCCCTCCATTCGGGCCCCTGGTCGATAATCTGGTCGTCCAGGACGAGGCCGCAGTCCTCGCATACGAGTTCGCCTCTCTCGTAATCGCGGACAAGGTGGTGGCTGCCGCACTCGGGGCAGACTTTGATTTCTTCAGTTTCCTCTCTTTGCTTTACCATCTCTGACTCTCCTGTTGCAGTAGAGTTTCTTTCCTTCGATCTTCATGTCCAGCCCTTCGACCGGACTAACAGATGCATAGGGGCCGTCCACGGGTCCGAGGATTCTCTTCACCGTTCCTACGCGTTTCTGGTTTCTGTCGTAAACGGCATCGCCGATGTCGGGGGTAAGTTCGCATCTGACGACTATGCGTCCTTCGGAAGTCACGCCTTCAGCAGTCCCCAAAAAATCCATGGCCGTTCCTCAAAAACAATTCAATTCAAGGAATGTAGCGGTTCTATTTATAACTATTGCATTATTTTATCTATCACATGTATTTCGGTATTTAATTTATAGTGGTTCAATCAGTCCAAATTCCGACCCTTTCCGCAGGGTATGGATGATAGGTCCCGCCGTGCGGTTTCCCATGCCGGATTCCCGGTGCATCCGCAGCGTTCCCGTCTCCCGTTCCGTACCCGGAATGACCCAGTATCCCCCTTCGGGATGTTTTTCACGGTCAGTAACCTTTTAATTAATGATGTGCATTGTTGGGAAAGTTTGGGCGCCTTTAAGGATGCCCGTCTAAATCGGAGGCTAAAAAATGGATTGGACCATCTGGGAGTTCATCACCGTCGTCATAATCGCATTCGCCGTTGTGGCGATCGCGGCCGGTGCGTTCTCCGCATACTTCGGAAAGGGAAAGAACAAAGCATACGGCGTCGTACTCGCCATCGTCGGACTCATCGTCGGCCTCGCCTGGCTGTATCTTATCGCCTGGAGCGACATCGAGCCGTACTGCTGTGTCGCCGCATGGGATGTGTTCTATGACGCGCTCATCAACCTGATCGGAATCCTGGTCGGTGCGCTGATTGCCGTCGGAATCTTCCTCGTTACCATTCTGAAGAGCTGATCCGAAAATCCTTTTCCACGGGCCCGGGAGACCGGGCCCATCTGCTTTTACATCCGTTCCCTGCGGCGTTCTATATACGTGCGCGTGCGCAGTGTTTATATCGTATTCCGCCGTCCTTCCCGCAATGTCAAAGGTATCGATTATCATGGGAAGCAAAAGTGACTTCCCGATTGCCCAGAAGGCCATCGCCGTTCTTCGGAAATACGGCGTCGCCTATGATGTCGCCGTCGCATCCGCGCACAGGACTCCCAAGAGGGTGGAGGAGCTCGTCGCCGGCAGCGATGCGGATGTATTCATTTCCATAGCCGGCCTCTCGGCGGCCCTCCCCGGGGTCATCGCCTCGTTCACCGTGAAGCCCGTGATCGGTGTGCCCGCCAGCGGATCCCTGAACTACGATGCGCTTCTTTCCATAGTGCAGATGCCTCCCGGGATACCCGTGGCTGCGGTCGGAATGGATCGCGGAGACAATGCCGCGACCCTTGCGGTCGAGATGCTGGCACTTTCGGACAGAGGTCTCGCAGAGAAGCTCCTCGATGACAGGAAGGCCATGGCGGCCAAGGTCGAGAAGGACTCGGAGTATGTGGCCGAGGAAGCGAAGAAGGTGGAATGATGACCGGATTTTTCGACGAACAGGGATTCATAGATGAAGCGATCGAGATGATAAGGGAGAGCATCCCCGCCCCCGGGAAGGCCATCATCGCCTGCTCCGGAGGGGTGGATTCCATGGTGACCGCCGTCCTCGCCAGCAGAGCGATCGGCGACAGGCTCCTGGCCGTCTACGTGGACAGCGGACTCATGAGGAAGGGCGAGACCGAGGAGGTCGAGGCCATGATGAAGCGCATGGGCATCAACTACAGGATCGCCCGTGCCGCCGACGAGTACTTCGGCGCCCTGAAGGGCGTGGAGGACCCGGAAGGGAAGAGGAAGGCCATCGGGGAGAAGTTCATCAGGGTGTTCGAGAGACATGCCCGCGAATTCGGTGCCACCTACCTCCTCCAGGGGACCATCGCCCCCGACTGGATCGAGAGCGGGGACGGTGTCCGCGACACCATCAAGTCCCATCATAACGTCGGCGGACTTCCCAAGGACATGAACATGACGCTCGTGGAGCCCCTCAGGGACCTCTACAAGGACGAGGTGAGGCAGGTCGCCAGGAAACTGGGCGCCGAAGCATCCGAGAGACAGCCCTTCCCCGGACCCGCACTCGCCATCAGGTGCCTCGGGGAGGTCACCCCCGAGAAGGTGGAGATTGTCCGCGAGGCGTGTTTCATCGTCGAAGATGAAATCATGAAGGCCGTCGGGAATTCCGAGGCTGTCCGTCCCTGGCAGTATTTCGCCGTCCTCCTCCCCAGCAAATCCGTCGGGGTCCAGGGGGACAGGAGGGCATACGGCTACACCATTGCCGTCCGTGCCGTCGACTCCGTCGACGGGATGACCGCAACGTTCTCCAAACTGCCGCTGGAAGTCCTCAACAGGATCTCCGTCCGCATCACCGACACGATGAAGAGCCAGGTGAACCGCGTGGTGTACGATATCACCAGCAAGCCTCCGGCGACCATCGAGTGGGAGTGAAATTTCAATTCCGGGATGTCCTTCCGGACACCCCGGCAAAAATCATTTTTTATATCTGGGTCATTCGATATTCTTAATCACTTTCGCAGGAACTCCTCCGACGACGGCCCTCGGGGGAACGTCCTTCGTGACGACCGCACCCGCACCGATTATGGCGCCTTCGCCGACAGTGACCCCTCCGACAATGGTGACATTGGCACCGATCCATACGTTATCGCCTATGACGATCGGTTTGCAGATCACGTCCCCTCTCTTGTCGGGATCCTGCACGTGGTTGATGGTCGCGAGGGTGACGCTGTGGCCGATGAGGACGTGGTCGCCGAGATAGATCCCGCCCTGATCCTGGAAGTGGCAGCATGTGTTGATGAAATCGTTCTTCCCGACATGGATATTCTTTCCGAAATCGGAATAGAACGGCGGGAATACACGGAAGTTCCCGTCGACGGTCTTGCCGATGATCTTCGAGAAGATGGCCCTCCTTTCATCGGATGTCTTGCGGCCGTCGTTCAGTTCCATGCACAGTCCCGCAGTCTCCTTACTGACCCTGTTCATTATTCTGCACATGCGGGTCTTCATCTTGATGACGGTTCCTGGTTTCATGTTGGTGAGGAAGAACCTGAGGTCCTCTTTGGTGTAGGAGTAGTCCTTCTCTTCCCTTTCGTATATCTCTTTCGCCATGGTAAGGGCCGCCCATGCGTTGGGCCATCCGGCGTAGAATGCGGCATGGGTGAGAATCTCTGACATCTCTTCTGCGGTGACACCGTTTTTCTTGGCGGCCGTAATGTGGTATTTCAGGGAATCGTCGAGGATGCCTTTGGCCATGAGGGCGGTGACGGTGACGATAGAACGGTCGCGGAGAGGCAGTCTGTCATCCCTCGACCAGATTTCTCCGAAGAGCACTTTGTCGTTGAGTTCCGCGAATTTCGGGGCGAAAGTACCGAGTTTTTCCTTTCCGGCCGTCTGTCTAGCCATGTCTGTAGCCTCTGACACATAGAAGGCCGTTACATAAAGAATAATGTTTCCGATAACCGTTATGTCGGGATATGCCTGCGGACACTGCATGCAGTACGATTCTTTATCAATGCGCAGATACATCGGTGAAACATGAAGCAGATAAACACCGGAGGAATGTCTTTCCGGGATATCCGGAAGAAGGACAAGTACTATGTCGACAAGTCCCTCCTCATCAAGGACATCCTGGACTGCGACGACAGCGGAGTATATCTGTTCACAAGACCCAGAAGGTTCGGGAAGACCACCAACCTCTCCATGCTGGACGCATTCTTCAACATGGGGTGTGCAGGAAACGATTGGTTCGATGATTTGGAGATCTCCGAATATCCCGAATACGGAGAATACAAGAACAAATTCCCCGTGATACACATAGATCTGGGATTATCGCAGTCGGATGAATACGGTTCGTTTATCAGCAATTTCCGTGTTGCGATAGGAGACTGCTTCGAAGCTCACAGATATCTTCTGGATTCGCCGGAACTTTCGCTGACCGTCAGAAATCTTTTCAGGTCGTTTGAAGAAAGAAGTACGGGCGAGGATTCTATGAAAGAATCCCTGAGGCTTCTGTCCAAGGCTCTGACTGATTACCACGGGAAGCCTCCCGTGATACTGATCGACGAATACGACCGTGCCGTATCCGATGCGTTCGGAACGGAGTCCCACAGGCCCATGATGAAATTCCTCTCGGAATTCATGTACATGACTATCAAGGGAAACCCCAACAGGCAGATGGTGTATATCACGGGGGTGATGCAGATCGCCGAGGAGAGCATATTCTCCGGCCTCAACAACATCAAGGTCAACAATATATTTTCAATACAGTCCGACGAGAGGTTCGGTTTCACGGAAGAAGAAGTGAAGCATATCCTCTCCGATTTCGGCCACCCGGAGAAATTCGAAGAAGTAAAACAATGGTACGACGGGTATAGGTTCGGGAACGCAGAGGTCTACAATCCCTTCAGCGTCATGAACTATGTCTCCGATAACTTCACTGCAAAACC
>CAVIJO010000008.1:0-43677 GCA_963643445.1 Candidatus Methanomethylophilaceae archaeon | reverse complement strand
GTTCATCGCCGGGACCCTGTCATGAATGTAGTGCTGAGTCCGCGTTCGACGTAGGATCAGATGAAACCGTACCTGTAATAACGAAACGCCCTAAGAAAGACGTCATAGCCGACGGGACCAATCTCCGCGGCAAAAGGGCCCTCCGGATGTTCGAGAGAAACTTCAGGAGATCCCGTCTGGGAAATGCCGTGTCCGAAGGACGGTGTGACAAAAGACCAACGTTCAAGTAATCTCCGACAAGAACGGGGAGAAGGAAGATAAAGATGAGCAGAGAGACTGTTAACTGGGACACACACTCGCTATAGCCGTACATATCCGAGTTCATCATACCTTTCAGGGAACGCAAACCGGGCGAGGAATATACGTATACGGATGTCTGCCAGGAGACTTTCGCCCTGATCCTCTGGAAACTACAGGAGGACTACCATCTCGATTACCGGACTTCGTTCCTTCTTGCGGATCAATGGCGTGTCATCGGTCGGAAACGGCTTTACAGGATGTTCGGGAGAGATGATTGCGAAGAATTGGAATCATATCTCTGGAAGACCCATCCCGAATTAGAGGAGATCGAGAAAGGGCTTCCCAAACGCAATCTCCCGTGGGTCCGTCCCATCGAAGGACACCAGGATTGGTATGAAGAATCATATGACGACCGGCTGCCGCTGACGTGGACCGTCAATTACCTGTCGCTCCCGGTCAGGGTGAAATAGGGGAATCACCATGAATGAAACTCCCTGCCAAGACGAGAGGAATGCAAAGATCCGTTATGCGTTCCGCATGATGCTGGCACAGGAGAGGGCCTGCCTCTCGTACAAGGAGGCGAGGGTGTACCTCCACGCCGAGAGGTGCGAGACCTTCGAGATGCTGGCCGAGGTCTTCCATACCGATGTCGCAACCATAAGGAGGATCGACGAGAGGGCGGTGGAGAAGGTGGACAGGGAGAGACAGTTCCACGACGTATTCATGGACTACTATCCCATATATCCGAAGGACAGGAAACCTTACGATACCGACGTGTCCGACGAATCCGTCCGCAAAGACTGAAGATCCTCATCCGACCGACGGTGCCGATCCTTTCCCGGCACTCCGGGACGGATGTAAAAATGCAGCCCGCCGGAGAACGGCATTCTCCGGCGGGAAAAAGGTTTACTCGGAAGAATTCTCCTCCCAAATCGCATATATGTGAGTGCCGAAAGGCACGGTCTGTCCGACCGTGTAGACCGTGCCGGTTCCGTCCCTCTTGGAATTCCACTCCTTGAAAGTGTGACCCTCGTACGTGAACATGCATGCCTTGACGTCCTTGTCGGAAGTGAAGTAGACCTCCTTATCGTCTGTAGTCTTACCACCCATACCGGCGTAATGGACTCCCTTCTGCTGAACACTACATGTCACCCCGATGTCGGTAGAAGCGGTGAATGATACCGTAGGCACCCCTCCGACGACCTCCATCGAAACCGAAGTCTCATCGCAGCCCGAGACGGTTATCTTCAGCATGCATTCCTTGCCGTCGACCGTCCCCATGAAAGAGGATGTCTCAGAATCATATCTCCAATCATCGATTTCGGAGACGGCGGTGATCTTTGCAGGAGAATAGAATGATGTATATGGATACAAATCGAGCGTTGTATCGTTTATCTTGAGAGATATCGATGATGGCACTCCCATCTTATTGTAACTGGTCACATGCAGCGGTTCGACCTCCCAAATCGCATAGAGTTTGAGACCGTCGGACGCAATGCTTCCGATCTCGTATTCTGTACCGGAACCGTCCTTAGAGGTATTCCACGAGACGAAGCTGTATCCCTCGCGGTTGAATATGTTACTCTGAACGATATTGTTGGCCACATCATACGACTCCTTGCCGTCGAACGTCCCTCCGTTACCGTAATACGTCACGTAGCCGCTTCCGCTGTCGTCATTACTGTCGCTCATGGCACCTACGGCGATGAGCCCTACGATGACAACCGCCGCAACGGCGACTATCCCGATGATTGCATTTTTGGACAGAGCCATAGAATACCGATGTATCTGTCACTATAAAAACGGAAACGGCGGTGCCTCCCGACACCGCCTGTGTTTTCAAATTCGGGAATGCGACGATATGGCCTCGTAGCCCATATCGAACGCCTCGGAGTTCAGTTCCCTGAACTTCTGGGGGACGGTCTCGAGGAGGACCTCCTTCAGGAGATCCTTCCCCAGAGGGAACCCCTTCATTGCCGCGACTGCGCCGATCATGACGGCATTGGCGGCGACGGCCTTCCCGGCCTCCTCGGCGATCCTCGTGGCCTCGACGGTGACCACGTGTCCGTTCCTGCTCCTGACGTCGTCCACGAGGGCACCCACGTCGGGATAGGTGTCGAATCCGGCCGCCACGTTCCCGGGGAACACAGGGTCGAGGTTCATCAGGACAGCCGTGTCCGCATTCCCGAGGGAGAGGGACCTCACGGTCTCCACGGGCTCGAATCCCATTATCAGATCCGCGCCTCCGGCGGCCTCCAGGGGGCTGACGACGCCGTCGCCGAACCTGAGGGTGGAGAGGACGCTGCCTCCCCTCTGGGCCATCCCGTGGACCTCGCTCATCCTGACCTTATGGCCGGCCCTCATGGCCGCGGTGCCGAGGACCATGGACGCCAGGAGGACACCCTGTCCCCCGACTCCGACTATCTGGACGGAATACTTCACTGTCTCACCTCTATGCACTTCTTGGGGCAGACGTTCGCACACATGCCGCACCCGATGCACTGGGACGGATCCACCTCGACCCCGTCATCTCTCTTTATGAGGGCGGGGCAGGCGATGGTCCTCAGGCAGCTGTAGCATCTGACGCATTCGTCCTTATTCACGAAGCAGGTCTTCTTCTCCAGCCTCTTCTCCTTCTTCAGGAGGAGGGGGCAGGGGCACTTGCTGATGACGACGGCGACACCGTCGAAGTCGATGGCGTCCTTCATGACCTTCACGCAGGAGAGGACGTCGTACGGGTCGACGGTCCTCACGAACTGCACTCCGAGACCCTTCACGACGCCTTCGATGTCCACCGCATCGGTGTTTATGCCGCCGAAGTGCCTCCCGGTCCCGGGGTTGGGCTGGTGTCCGGTCATGGCGGTGGTCCTGTTGTCGAGGATGACCATCACGATGCTGTGATTGTTGAACAGCGCGGAGGTCAGGGGCTGCACGCCCGCATGGAAGAACGTGGAGTCCCCGATGAATGCGATGGGCTTCTGGTCGGTCGCCTGGGCGAAACCGCCCGCGGCGCCGGCGCCGCCACCCATGCAGATGATGAAATCGGCGGTCCTGAACGGAGGCTGCACCCCGAGGGTGTAGCATCCGATGTCCGAGCAGTAGACGACGGGGGTGTTCCCGACGGCCCTCTTGGTGGCCGCATACATTCCCCTGTGGGGGCATCCGGCGCAGAGCGACGGGGGCCTTCCGGGGAGGACCATCTCCGTCTTCCCCATGGGGACGGGGGCGTCCGCCACGGAGACGAGGCCCTTCAGCCTCTGCATGGTGTCGGGGGAGAACTCCCATTCCCTGGGGAGGGTGCCGTCCCTCTTTCCGTGCACGGGGACGGAGAGTCCGTTCTGGGCGCAGATCCTCAGGATCTGGTCCTCGAGGAAGGGCTCCAGCTCCTCCGCGACGATGATCATCCTCTTCCCGCAGATGAAATCCGCGATCTTCTTTTCCGGAATGGGGTTGGTGAATCCGAGTTTCAGGATGGATACGCCGGACACGAACTCCTTCACGTAGCAGTACGAGACTCCGGATGTGATGATGCCCACATCCCCTTCCCCTTCGATCCTGTTGAGGGGGGACGTCTCGGAGAGCTCCTGTGCGGCCTTCATCTTCTCCAGGAGCCTCACCCTGTTGTGGACGGCGTACGCGGGGATGTTGACGAAGAACCTGTCGTCCTTGTCGAAGTGCCCCTTCAGGGGGGTGCCGGTCATTACGGGCCCGAACTCCACGTCCGCACGGGCGTGGTTCACGCGGGTCGTGGTCCTGTAGAGGAGGGGAAGACCCAGCTTCTCGGATATCTCATAGGCGTCCTTCAGGAAGTCCTTGGCCTCCTGGGGGTCGGACGGCTCCACCATGGGGATGAGTGCGAGGGTGGAGTAATACCTGTTGTCCTGCTCGTTCTGGGAGCTGTGGGCGGAGGGGTCGTCTGCGGACATTATGAGCATCCCGGCTCTGACTCCCGCGTATGCGAGGGTCATGAGGGGATCCGCCGCGACGTTGAGTCCGACGTGCTTCATGAACACGAAGGACCTGACGCCGGAGGATGCCGCTGCGGCGGAGACCTCCACCGCAGTCTTCTCGTTGGATGAGAATTCGAAATACATACCCGCCTTTTCCGAGTATTCCTCCAGCAGGTTGCCGACCTCGGAGGACGGCGTACCCGGATAAGTGGATGCGAACCTGACTCCCGCCTCGAAGAGGCCGCGGGTGATGGCCTCGTTCCCGAGGAGGAGCTGCTTTCCGCTTTCTGACAATAGATCGGCCATGCGATTCCTTCTTTCGGAGGGATTGTTCCCTCTTTCCTGCCGTCCGTATCCGTTCGTCCTTTATTAGATATGCGCGCGGAAAGACGCTGGCATGACACAAAACCATATTAGTCGGGTGGTCTTTGCGAAAGCGGGCAGGGGTAGCCAAGCCTGGAAAAGGCGCAGGACTTAGGATCCTGTTCTTAGCGATTCTGGGGTTCGAATCCCCACCCCTGCACCACGCCGTATCGGAAAGGTTCTGTCTGGCACATTGCGGGAGGGGCCGTCATCTTTATCATCGGTCCCGCCCATGGACGCCCCATGGCAGAAACGGCTCTCGTCACGGGCGCATCCGGAGGCATCGGTCTGGAACTCACGCGGATCCTGGCCAGGGACGGGTATGACATCGTGGCGGTGGCCCGCAGCGGGGAGAAACTCGCGGTTCTGAAGGACGAAATCGGGTCGCTGTACGGAAGGAAGGTGACCGTGGTCCCCGCCGACCTCTCGGAGGAGGGATCGGTGCAGACCGTATCGGACGCTGTCGGAAAAGCAGGCATCACCGTGGACATACTCGTCAACAACGCAGGGTTCGGGGACTACGGACCGTTTGCGGAATGCGACTGGGAGAAGCAGGACAGGATGATCAGACTGAACGTTCTGGCACTTTCGCATCTGACCCGCATCTTCCTTCCCGGGATGATCTCCCGCGGGAAGGGGAGGATACTCAACGTCGCATCCGTGGCCTCGTTCGAACCGGGTCCCCTCATGTCCGTCTACTACTCCACTAAGGCATACGTCCTGTCGTTCACGGAGTCGGTGTCGGAGGAGATCAGGGGGACGGGCGTCACGGCCACCGCGCTGTGTCCCGGACCCACCGACACCGGTTTCGCAAAGACGGCGAACGCGGACGGTGCCAATATTTTCAAGAAGAGTTCGTCCTCGGACGCCCGCTCCGTGGCGGAGTACGGGTACCGCTGCATGATGAAGGGTAAGACCGTGGCCGTATACGGCGCGATCTTCAGACTCGCCCTGGTATTCGTGAGGATCTCCCCGAGATCCCTGATCCGCAGGATAATGCTGTCGATACAGAAGAGGTCCGCACCGTAAGAAAGGACATCTGGCACATTGCATGTGCCTTCCGGAAATAACATCGTCAACGCAAAATACGGGTACACCGTTCCCGACAGCATGGCATTCGACGGAAGAGCGAACATCGTCGAGATAGACGACGAGAACAAAGTGGTGGCCTTCGACCTTTACAGGAGGAAGAAGATCTCCGGTACGAAACTCGGGCCCATACTCGGTATGAGCGACCTCTCGACCCCGTTCAAGGTCGCCCTGGAACTCGCAGGGATCTATCCGGGGGACAAGGCGAACAAGTACATCGATGCGGGGAACGCCCTCGAACCCGTCATCAGGAACTACGTCCGCAGGAACACGGCCGCTGCCGCGCAGGGACTGGGACTTCCCGAGGGCACGGACATAATCATCGAGGAACCCGTCGAGAAGGAGAAATGCGGCTACGACCACTTCCACGACAGCAAGATGTTCGGCGGACTTGTCGACGGATACGTCGCATACGGCGGAAAGAGACAGGCCATCCTGGAGATCAAGACGTCCCACGGCAGGGAGAGGTGGCTCGATGCGGACGGGAATGTGAGCGTCATCCCGCAGACATACATGATGCAGGCGGGACTGTACGCCGAACTGTCCGGATTGGACAGGATCGTATTCGCCGTCGGATTCCTGGAGGACGGCGATTACGAACGCCCCGACCTCTGGGTCCCTTCCCCCGAGAACACCGCCATCGTCACGGTGGACAGACCGGACATGTCCGGACCCATGGCGGAGGCGGAGAAATGGTACCATGAGTACATCGACGCCGGGGAGACGCCCGAATGGACGGACAGGGACGAGGAACTCGTCAAATGGCTGAAATCCTACGACCCCAACGCCAAAAAGAAGAACGGGCCGTCGGGAAAAGGCAGAAGGAAATTCTGAGAGGGAGGGAAAACCCTCCCTCCGGGCTCACTCCTCTGCGAGCCTGAGTTTGTTGTACTGGTACACCTTGGAAGGACAGGACATCTGACACCTGTAACAGGCCGTACCGAGGCAGTTCTTGGTCTGCACGGTGATCGTCTTGTCGTCAGAGACGGTGAGTGCCTTCTCGGGACACTCGGTCTGGCACTTTTTGCATCCGGTGCACCCGTCCATCTTCCCGACCAGCTGCGTACCGATGTCGTGGATGATGGTGAGTCCCTTCTCTCCCAGGTCGGGAATGTCGCGGATGACCATCCTGTGGACGTTCGCGCGTCCCTTGGGCTTGGGAAGTTCCTGTATGCCGACCATGGCGTTGTTCCTGTTGTACATCTCCAGGGTCATGCCCTCGTCCCAGTAGGCGAGTTCCTGCATGTAAATCTGCTCGAACACCTTGTCGGAGGCGAACATGATGTGGTTCGCCCTGATTCCGTCGGCGATGTGCTGGAGCTCATCCAGGAGCTCGGGCTTCCTGAGAAGATCCGTCGCAAGTGCCAGCGATGTGTTTCCCCACTGGTAGATCTCGGTGGACGACGGAGGTATGAGACCCACGTCCCTGGCCTTCATGGCGTCCACATAGGTCCCGGAGGCGCCCGCCATGTACATGACATGCATGTCGGAGAACTTGACGCCCGCGTGTTCCAGGAGGGTGAAGTGTCCGGCCCTCATGGCACCGATGGCCTTGGATGCCTCGGAGATGTCCTTGGAATCGACGTAGACCCCGTCCTGCAGGTGCATCTTCCCGTCATCCGTCATGAGTTTTCCTTTCTTCCAGAGGTGGTCGTATTGTGCCACCGCGACGGCGGCGACCACTCCCGTGCCTGTGATCCCCCTGGCCTTCCCGTGCATGGGGCCTTCCGCAGTCTGCATCCCGAGGTTGAAGTCGAATGTGTCCCCGTCCTGCGGGGTGATGGAATCGTCGAGGACCTTGCACTTCCATGCGAAATCGTATTCCAGGTCGCTGATTGCACCGGGAGATGCCAGCATACCGCATTTGATGGACTGCCCTTCCATGGCGGGGCCTGCGGCGGCAGAACCGGTGTAGATGTCGTCGCCCACCTTGAGTGCCATCTCGGCATTGGTCCCGTAATCGGTGACCATGCAGTTCTCCTTCTGGTCCAGGAATCCCGATTTGTACATCATGGCGAGCGCATCGGCACCGATCTCGTGCCTGATTGCGGGAGGTACGTAGAGTTCGGTCCCGTCGGGGACGTCGAGTCCCACGTCGACGGCGGAGTACACCCCGGCATCCCTTTTCTGCTCGCGGATGCCCTTCTCTCTCTTGGCGTTCTCGCCGGCGAAGGCGAGGTCGTCGACGGGGATCCCCTGGAACAGGGAAAGCTGGATGGGATTCCCGCAGATGCTGACCCTCTCGACCTTGTGCAGATCTATCCCGAGGGCCCTGATGACCTTGTTCTCGGTATCCATGAGGATCCTGTGCGCCACGTCGTTACCGACGTTTATGCAGAATGTCAGGTGGTCCATGACGTTGGCCCCGGGCAGGGGGTGGCATTCGGTCGTGACGGTGGAGATTATCCTCCCGTCCGACAGGTCCACGGCGTGTGCCCTGGACCCGCTGGTACCGATATCGATCGCGATTCCGTAAGTCAAAAATTCTTCCTCCGTTAAATATATTGAATAATAGGTTTGACGAAGAACCGTGTCCGCCCGGAGGCGGACATACTGGGATCAGTTCTTCTTTCCGAAGAGTCTCGAGAAGAAGCCCTTCTTCTTGGGTTTCTCCTCGGTGCACCCCTCATCGTCGTGGTGGTGGCAGCAGCACTCGCCGTCGTGGTGATGGTGGTGTCCGCATTCGTCGTCATCGTCGTCATCATCATCGTGGTGATGGTGGCAGCAGCACTCGCCATCGTGGTGATGGTGATGGTGCCCGTTCTCGTCGACCGCACACTCATCGTCATCGTCATGGTGATGGTGGTGATGGTGGTGGAGGGACTCGGGGTCGATCTTATAGTCGAGACCCGAATCGTCTATCGCATGCATCATCTCGTGGGTGAGTTCGTGCTCGTCCACATCGAGGACCGCACACATGAAGTTGAATTTCACATGATCCGCACGGGGGAGCGTGCCGTGGTGCTCGACCCCGTTGTCCATGTCGATGAGGTTGAGAGTGATTCCGTTCCCTTCCTCGGTGTACACGGCGGCCTTGATGTGCCCGAGAAGGCATCCGGACTCGCCCTGCACGTATTTTCCGACGGCCATGAGGGCGTCCGCGAGCTTCATCTCCGCGTCGGTGTTGAAATTCTCGATGGTTCCGGTGAATCCGGCGGCGCATCCGCCCGCCTCCTCGATGGAGGTGTGCTCGTGCTCCTCCTCTTCGTCGTGGTGATGGCAGCAGCAGTCGCTCATTGCATCATCCCGTAGACCTTGTCGAGGTTCGTCCCTTCCTTCACGGAGACGGGAACGACCTCCTTTCCGGGGAAGCGCTCGTTGAGCCATGCGGTGGCCTCCTCGATCTCGCCGGGTTTCGCCAGGTCGCTCTTGTTGATCAGGATGAAATCGGAACCCTGCATCTGCCTCGTGAAGAAATCCTCCTTCTTCTTGATGAGGTCCTTGAACCTCTGGATGTCGGAGATCCCGATGATGACGTCCCTGTCCTCGTCGATGCATGCGCTGTGGACGAGGTCCTTCACCTTGTGGGGGAGTGCGAGCCCGGTGGGCTCGATTATGATGACATCGGGGTCGATGTCGTTGGCGATGTTCCTGAGGGCGTTCTGGAGAGGTCCTGCGAGGGAACAGCATATGCACCCGGAGGGAAGTTCGACCGCGTCATACCCCTGGGCCTTGAGGGTCGCACCGTCGACTCCGATCTCCCCGGACTCGTTGACGAGGATCGCTACCCTCTGTTTCCTCTCGCTGAACATGGTGGCGAGCCTCATGAGCAGGCTGGTTTTGCCGCTCCCGAGAAATCCGCCCAAAATGTAGACTATCATGCCCCTCTATTATGAACAATACCTATTAAGCCTTTATTGCGGGAATCCTAAAATCCGTCCCGGATTGGGTTCCGTATGTGTTTTTTCAATTAACAGATAATCAATCTAATTATGTTGGTTGGAACAGTAGTCCATAAATCTAATATTTAAAATATACGCTTATGGATATATCATTGGTTACTACGTTCGTCCAATAGATTAAATATCATGGACACGTACAACAGAGTGCCGGGAGTGAAATCCCGATTGGAGGAAGAAGAAAATGATAAGCATTCAGGGAGTGGATTTCTCTAAAATCCTGACTCGCTACGATGTAAAGCTCCAGAACGCCGAGACGCCCGAGGAAGCAGCGAAGAAGCTCCTGCCTACCGACCCCATCTTCAGGGAGGTCGCCGAGAAGGTCCTCTTCATGAAGTTCAAGGACGTCGGACCCGCCGTTCAGAAGGCACTCGGATCCAAGGATCCCCTCGACGTCATCAACGAGGGACTTGTCGCCGGTATGGAGATCGTTGCGAAACTGTACGCAGAACACGTCTACTACCTTCCCGAGATCATGATGGCCGCCAAGACCATGGAGATCGGAATCGCCATCGCAGAGAAGCAGGTCCCCGGCGGAAGGTCCACCAAGGGAACCGTCATCATGCACGCTGCCGAGGGAGACCCCCACGACATCGGAAAGAACATCGCCGCCGTCATGATGAGGGCTGCCGGATACACCGTCATCGACATGGGCCGCGACGTCCCCGTGAAGGACGCCGTTGCGAAATGCATCGAAGTCAAGCCCCTGTTCATGAGCGGCACCGCCCTCATGACCACCACCATGTCCGCGTTCCCCGCGGAAGCCGAGCTCATGAAGGAAGCCGGCCTCACCATCCCCCTGATGGGATGCGGCGGAGCAGTCAACAGGGAGTTCGCCAACTCCTATGACCTCGGAATCTACTCGAGGAAGGCCCCCCAGACCCCCATCATCGCCCAGAAGATCCTTGACGGATACGACTGGAAGAAGATCAGGGAAGAGTGGGACGCTATCGTAGGAGGGAACTGAAATGACATCTGTAAAATACACTGGAATGGCGTACAAGTGCGCCGACGACATGGTAATGGGAACTGCACTCCACCCCGTCTCCGAGGGTTTCGGACTCAAGATCGGAGCGGGACAGGTCATCCCCGAAGTCAACTACGCGCCCAGGCCGGGAACCGAGAAGGACCCCGCCAAACTGAGGAAGGAATACGTCGACTACATCACCGTCGACGTCCTCAACAGGGCAGTCACCGCCGGATTCCCCGCAGTCCACCTCGAGACCGAGTGGGTCTCCCAGATGAACCAGGAGAAGCTGTGCGCCCCCGTCGTCTCCGGACAGAAGGAGACCTGCGAGAAATTCCACGAGGAATACGGAATCGCCTGCGGTGTAAGGCAGACCATCCCCGACCAGAGGGAGCACGACATGGGTCTCCGCCCCGGAATGGACTCCGCCCACGCCTACCCCGAGAAGTTCTTCGAGTGCTGCGACTACGCATGCGAGAACGGTGCGGACAACCTCTCCGTCGAGTCCGTCGGCGGAAAAGAATTCGCAGACTACGCCGTCACCCACGGAGACATCGTCGCCTTCCTGTTCGGTGTCGGATACCTCGGATCCATCGATATGGAATACGTCTGGAACCAGATGGTCGACGTCGCCAAGAGGAACAGGACCGTCCCCGGAGGAGACACCGACTGCTCCGGAGCGAACGTCTCCATGTTCATGGCCGGCGGAATGATGGACAACGATGTCCAGAAGACCTTCAGCGCCATCACCCGTGCAATCTCCGCGGGAAGGACCCTTGTCGCATGGGAGTGCGGCGCACAGGGACCCGACAAGGACTGCGGATACGAGGGTGTCATCTGCAAGGCGATCGCCGGAAAGCCCACCACCCAGGAAGGAAAGAACTGCCAGTGCGCCCACTGCGATCTCCAGGGCAACCTGATGGCCGCCGTCTGCGACTGCTGGTCCAACGAGTCCGTCGAGTACCACCCCGAGTTCGGAGGAACCTCCGTCCAGTGCTGGCTCGGATCCCTCGGATACGAGTGCTCCCTGATGAACACCGCCATCCAGACCCACCAGGAGAAGACCCTCAGGGATCTCTACACCATCTCCGACATGGCAAGGGGACCCGAGGGATACATCCTCGCATACAACAACGCCTACGAGATCGGAAAGGTCATGGTCGAGAACGGCGACAGCTACTACCTCAGGACCAAGGCCGCAGCCGAGAAGGCCATCGAGATCATCGAGGGAGGATACAACTCCAAGGCCCTCCAGCTGACCAAGAAGCAGTACGATGTCCTCGAGGACTGCAAGAAGAAGATCCAGGCCCTGCCTACCGAGGAGGACGCCTTCGTCGAGAAGTGCGTGAAGGAATTCACCGGCGTCGTCCCCAACTTCAACATGAAGAACTACGGCTTCTGAGCCGCAGGAACCTCCTTTCGAAACATCTTCCCTCCGGGGATCCTCCCCGGAGCTCTCTCCGCATATACGCCCGGGGATGCTGCCTTCTGCCTTCCCCGGGCCACAGTTTCCGTTCCGGGACCTCTATGACCCAAATATCCGATTCTGCGTCCCGGGGATAGATATATTACCGTGCCATGCGTCGAGGATGCATCGGAGGGGAGCACACGGCGGAGAAACAGCTGACGGCCGAAGCGAAGAACATGCTCGGGGACCCCAAGTCCGCCCTGCGCATGATGGCCGTCCCCATGTTCGTCTCGCTGATGGTGGCACAGGTCAACATCTTCGTCGACACGTTCTGGTGCTCCAGCCTCGGGACCGTGGCTCTCGCTGCGGTCGGCATAATCACATCGTTCTACCTGATCCTCAGCGGGATCGGCTCCGGCATAGGTATCGGGATATCCGCATCCATAGCCGCCAAGGCGGCCACCAGACGCAAGGAGGAGGCCGACAGGGTCGCATCCGTATCAATCAAATTCATGCTGGTCGTCGGGGTGCTGTTCATCCCGATCATGCTGCTCATCATGAACCCCATCCTCCTGGCAGTGGGAGGGACGGAGACATACGGGGACGGAAAGGCCTACGGGCTTCCCTACTGCCTCGGGGCGTTCATAATCATCATCCAGGGAGTGTTTGCGGGCATCCTGAGGGGCGAAGGCGCATCGAGGAGGTCCATGATAATGATGGTCTCCGCCGCGGTGCTGAACATCATCCTCGACCCGCTGTTCACGTTCGTGTTCGACTGGGGCATCTGCGGACTGTCGTGGGCCACCGTCACCGCGACGTTCCTGTCCCTGCTGCCGTTCCTCTACTGGTACTATGTGAGGCCGGACACCACCTACGTGGATCTGCACGTGAAAAGTGCCAGAATGGAAAGATCCGTGCTGAAGGACTTCCTCAGCGTCGGGGTCCCCAAGGCCGTCGAGAGCGATATGATGGCACTCGTCAACTTCGTCCTGAACTACTTCGTGGTGGTCTGCTGGGGTGCATACGGGTATGCAGTCTACGCCACCTCGTGGAAGTACATAGACCTCCTCCTGGTGGCATCCGTGGCCATGGCCGGCGCCCTTGTCCCGATAGCCGCTGCCGCATTCAGCAAGCACGACTTCGCGAAGATGAGATTCTCCTACGGCTACGCCATGTTGTGGACTCTGATCATAACGTCGGCGGCGGCCGTGGCGCTGTATTTCACGATGGATTACGCCGCGGTCATATTCACGTACAGCGAAGGCTCCGCGGCCATGAGGGACGATGTGGTGCATGTCACCCGCATGTTCCTGGTCATAAGCGTCCTGTTCGCGGCGATCAACATCGCATCGTCCCTCCTGCAGGCCATGCGCATGGCCAACAGCTCCCTCTGGAGCACCATCCTCAGGAACCTCCTGCTCATCGTGGCGTTCGGGGCCACCTGCACGGTATCCTCGGATGCCATGTGGATAGGATTCATCGTTTGCGAAGTGGTCGGACTGATCCTCATGTGCGGATGGGCTGAGATCGGGTACAGGATGAGACTTAAGGAATACCTACATCATTTTTGAAAAATGAGACATAATTGTTATGCGCTTTTTTGAAAATCGTAACAACACCATTATATGTGTGTCGGACATTCGTATCCAATATGACAGAGACCGCCGCGCTCCGCCGGCACTGGAATTCCAGATCCTGCTCCTATGACAGATTCGTCACCAAGGGATTCTCCGATCTCAGGGAGAGGCATGCCTGGCAGGACGTCTACGCCGATGCCCTCGGCACCGCCGGAAGGAAGATCCTGGATGTCGGATGCGGTCCCGGCATAGTCTCCATGCAGCTGTCCGACCTCGGATACGAGATGACGGCCCTGGATTTCTCGGAGAAGATGCTCGAGAAGGCGGAGAAGAACGCAGCCGACAACGGATTGGACATAGAATTCGTCTGCGGAAACGCCATGGAACTGCCCTTCGGAGACTGCTCCTTCGACGCCGTCGTGAGCGATTACGTCCTGTGGACCGTTCCCGACCCCCGGAAGGTCATGGACGAGTGGTACCGCGTCCTCCGCCCCGGCGGAAGGATCGTCTACGTGGACGGCGACTGGTCCCACGACAGGAGGATGACGTTCCTGAAGAACAAGGTCTCCTCATGGGCATGCCGCATAGAAGACCCAGACAGGAAAAACGACTCGGAACCGTCGGATTCCGAGGCCATGGAGAGCCTGTGGTCGTTCGGTGCGGACCGCCCGAACGACGACATCGCCATGATGGAGAGGGCGGGCTTCCGCAGCATCTCAGTAAGGCACGGCATCCAGAAGAAGGTGCTGCGCGGGATGCGCTATCTGGCGTACGGACTGACCAACGACCATTTCATGGTCACAGCGGAAAAGTGACGGAATGGCGGACGGAAAGGATCCTGGATTCAGAGCATCGTACAGGAGGTCCTCCGCCCGCAGACTCGTATTCATAGCCGTATGCGCGGCATTATGTGCAGCCGTCGCCGTCTGGGCGGCCACCGTCGGGGATTATCCGATATCCGCATCGGAAGTATACCGTACCATCTGGCACAGTATAGTCGGAGGGGAGACGGACCCCACGGTGCGCCATATCGTCATCGACCTGAGACTGCCTCAGATCGCCGGTGCGATGCTGTGCGGATTCGCTCTCGCCGTATGCGGCGCGGCCATGCAGAGCATGCTCAGGAACCCCCTCGCCGACCCGTACACCATGGGAATAAGCTCGGGAGCCGGATTCGGAGCCGCCGTGGCCATAATCCTGGGAGTGGAGGTGCTGTCTGGGGGAGGAGTGGTCATCAACGCATTCATCTTCGCGGTCATACCCGTCGCCGTGATCCTCGTACTCAGCAGGTTCAGGAAGGCCACCCCCACCATGATGATCCTCTGCGGGATCTCCCTGATGTACATGTTCAGCGCAATGACCCAGATGTTCATGATCGTTGCAGATCCCGACGACCTTTCGGCCGTATACAAATGGATGGTCGGATCCCTCGGAGGGCTGGAGTACGGCGACCTGCTGACAGTCCTGGCGATCACCATACTGGGAACCGCCTACGTGCAGTACGCCGCCAACCAGCTGAACATCATGGGCGTCGGCGACGAGAGCGCCAAGACCCTCGGCATAAACGTGGAACGCAAAAGGATGTGCATCCTTCTGGCCGTCACCCTCGTGGCGGCATCCGTCGTGAGTTTCACGGGGGTCATCGGATTCGTGGGACTCGTGGCCCCCCACATAGTCAGGGCCGTCATCGGCCCCGATAACAGATACCTCGTACCCGCCTCGGGCGTGTTCGGGGCCCTCCTGCTCCTGGTATCCCACATCGTGTCGATAACCGTCATCGCACCCCAGTCGCTGCCGGTCGGCGTCATAACCGCATGCATAGGCGGACCCCTCTTCATGTTCCTGGTGCTCCGTTCGGCCAAGGAGGTGTGGTCGTGACTCTGGCGGAGATAAGGGACCTCTCGTTCGGATACGGGAAGGACCGCATACTGGACGGCATCGACCTGAAGTTCGACAGACCCGGACTCTGCTGCATCCTGGGACCCAACGGGGTGGGGAAGACCACCCTCGTGAAGTGCGTATGCAGACTTCTGGAGCCCGACTCCGGGTCGATCCTCCTGGACGGGGAGGACATACGCACCATGGGCCGCAGGGACCTGGCGAAGAAGGTCGCATTCGTCCCCAACAGCGAATCGAGCGTCTTCGCCATGACGGTCTCGGAGGCCGTCCTCATGGGAAGGCATCCCCGTTCCGGATGGGCCGTGACCGACGGGGACATGGCCGCCGTGGAAGATGCGATGGACAAGCTGGGTCTTTCGGAATACGCCGACCGCCGCATCGACGAGATCAGCGCCGGACAGCTTCAGAGAGTCATGATCGCGAGAGGATTGGCGCAGGAACCGGAGATCCTCATCCTCGACGAACCCACCTCCAATCTGGACATCAAATACCAGATGGAGGTCATGCGCTTCCTCCGCCGCTACACCCGCGAGAAGGACATCACCGTCCTTATGGTGTGCCACGACCTCAATGTGGCGGCCGCATATGCGGACCGCGTCATCCTCATGGATGACGGAAGGATCTTCGCCGACGGCACCGCCCCGGAGGTCCTGACGGAATCCAATGTGAGGGCCGTGTACGGTGTCAGATCCGCCGTCACGGCGGACGGCGGGGTGCCGCACGTGATACTTCTCCCGGAGACCGACGACCTCCCCGAACCGAAACCCTACAGGGAAAAGAAGGAGGAAACTCCGAACAGGGATAAGCCTGTGCGGACCTCCCGTACGGCCGCGGCCGTTGCCGTGGCCGTCCTCCTGCTGGGAGGTGTGTTCCTGGGAATCTTCGCCTCCGGCGGGGACGATGACGGCTCCTCCCTCCTGGGGGCCGCGATAGACGACGAAACCCTGAACTCCTCGGGTTCGAGACTCTGGGTCTTCGGCAATGCGGACCTCGACGACAGGTTGGACGGAAACGACGTCGCTTATCTGGAAAACGTCCTCGCGGGGACCGCAGAGGAGAACATCCTCTGCGACACGAACTGCGACGGGAAGGTGAACGGAGACGATCTGGCACATTTGAAAAAGATCGTATCCGCGATGACCGACGGCTCCGAGACCGATGTGTACTACGTAGACAGCTATGGCAGAGCGGCCAAAGTCTCCTGGCCCGTGAAGAGCATAGCCATCGGCTACTGCAGCGGCATGTACGCCGCCGATCTCGCCGGACTCATGGGGAAGGTGGCCCTCGTGGACTCCAGCATAAAGGACTATTGGATGGATTTCTGCGGCATTCCGTCGGATACCGGATCCTACGGCGACACGGATTACCCGAACTACGAGGTGATGATCCGCGAGAAGATAGACGTCTACGTGCCCGGGTACTGCAGCGCCGAAGCGGACGGTATCAGCGCCTCCGCACTGGAACCTGCGGGGATCGACGTGATGTTCATGAACACCTGCGACAACAGCGGCGTGGACGTCGCCAACACCTATATCGACCGCTCCCTGACCATGTTCGCATTCCTGCTCCAGGGGGATATGGACAATGTCTATGCGTACCTGGAATGGTACGACGGCCTCTTCGGGAAGATAAGCGGCTACGCCCCGGCGGAGAAGGCGGCCATGGTCATGGCCAGGAACTGCAGTACATACAACGGCGGGACCTACAGCATAACCGGCTACAACAACACCAACAACATCCACGCCGAATGGGCCAACATATACGCCGTAGGACAGCACAGCCCCAGCCTCGGAAGGAACTACAACAACCTGCCTGCGGAGTCCGTCCTCGGAGTCATCAAGACCTGCGGATACGACACTGTGTATTACGTGGACAACGAACACGACGGCACGCGGGGACAGTACCGCCTGGACGAATGCGTGGCAGCCGACAGAGAAAATATAAAGGACCCGTCGGCGGACATACGCTACCTCGGGATAGCCAGGGAAGTCGGCAACAGCCCCCTCTACATCATCGAGATGGCGTTCTATCAGAATGTAATGTACGGGAATTCAGCGGAGATCGGCAGCTACACGGATCTGTTCGCATACTATTTCGAACACTTCTCCTCGTTCTCCTCGGTCCCCGACATCACCCGTTTCTTCTACGACGGAGGCGGAGCATGAGTACCGAGAATCATATGGAAGGTATCAGGGATTATTGGACAAAAAGGGCATCCGGCTACTCGGAGACTGTCACGGAACAGATAGCCGCCGGCACATACCGCCACTGGCTGAACATCATAGAGAAACATCTGGGTCATGACGGCCCCGCCGATATCCTCGACGTCGGGACGGGCCCCGGGTTCTTCCCGGTGATACTCGGAAGACTGGGGCACCGCGTCACCGGCATAGACTGCACGGAGGCCATGCTCGAACAGGCGCGGGAGAACTGTGCCGGATACGGGGTGGATGCGGAATTCTCGATGATGGACGCCCAGTCCCTGGACTTCCCCGACGGGACCTTCGACCTGGTGATCTCCAGAAACCTCGTATGGAATCTCGACAGGCCGAAGGATGCGTACCGCGAATGGCTGCGTGTCCTGAAACCCGACGGGAAGCTCATGGTCTTCGACGGGAACCACTATCTGTACCTGTACGACGGGAACTACGCCGCCCATGCCCCCGAACACGCCGACATAAAGAACGTCGACCCGGCGGCCATGGAGAGGATCGCGAAGGAACTGCCCCTGTCGTCCGAAAGGAGACCCCAGTGGGACGTGGGGGCGCTGATAGAACTCGGGGCGAAGACGGTGAAGGTCGACACTGACGGAAGAGACTCCCTCAGGACGGAGGGGGAATCCGGCACGGTATACCTCCCGTTCTCGTTCTTCATATGCGCCACCAAGTGACCGCCCTGCGCAGAGTTTATTAACAGCCGAATCCTAGGTCGCTCCGAAGGAGGATCGTTATGGCCGAAATAACCGAAGGGACATGGTTCGCATATCAGGTCACCGTATCGCACGGGGGGAGAGCCCACGGCGACCCGGCCATAGAGAAGTACTCCGTCGTCAGGATAGACGGTGACGACGTCACCGTGGAGAAGGAGGTCAACGGCACCGACAGGAGCACCGTCGGGACGAAAACCTCGTTCGGATCCTTCGTCTTCGACATGTCGGAATTGGAGAAGAAAGGCTCCGAGAACATGACGACCCCGTTCGGCCACATGTATGTCAACATCTTCGAGAACAGCCGCGACGGCTGGTCCGAGAGGGTCTTCCTCGGTAAGGACAACATCGTTTTCAGGGATGTCAGGACCGAGCTCAGGGACGGCGGCGTTCTCTACACCGAGACCCGCGAACTCTGCTGGACCAGTATGAAACTCTGATTTTACCGGAGTCTGCGGCGGAACGATCCGGTTTTTCCCGAACGGCGCAATTCCGCCCGAAAGGATCCCGTTTATCGGCAGTCAGTTCAAAAACCCGCACGGTTCCCCTCTCCGTCCGGAGCGGGGAACCGTTCTCAAAGAAAATGTTTGGGATGAGGGGCGGCGTTTCCGCCGGAACCCCTCAGTAATCGTCGACCTTTTTGCCGGCCCTGATCTGCGCCCTCTTCTCTATGAAATAATAGAAGATGAAGACGGACACGAATCCCACCACGAGGGGCACGAACATGATGTTGTTCTCCCCCTTATGGTAGAAATAGGCGGTGATCAGTCCGAATATGAAGGTGATGATACCGGTCGCAAGGATGGCCTTGGTGCACTGCTCTTCGGTAAGCATCTGTATCACTCCCACTCCGTGACACCGGTGGAATCGGAGAGTGTATCCCTGTGGAACTCGGGATCCTCCACACCGGCCTTCTTCTGTTTCCTGTAGTCCGCATAGGCCTCGAAGACCCTTCTGCTCAGAAGGGCGACAATGGTCATGTTGACCGCGGCCATCGCAGCCATGAACGTGTCGCTGATCGTATCCATGAGGGTGACCTCGGTGACGCAGGCGGCGCAGAATGCGACGGCAATGACGAGTATGCGTATGAACAGGATGTTCTTCTTGCTGTCCTTGATGAACCTCGCATTGGACTCGCTCATCGTGTAGTATCCGACGAGACTGGTGAATGCGAAGATGAACATGAAGAACGCGATGATGTAGTTCGCGATGCTTCCCATGGAGTCGGAGGTGATCGCCTGGACGAGGTTGGCTCCCTTGAGTCCGAAGGCCATGATCTCATCGTAGTTGCCGTAGGAGAGGACGACGAGGGCGGTGATGGAACAGACGACGAGGGTGTCGACAAGGACACCGAAGGACTGCACCATTCCCTGCTTGACAGGGTGCTTCACCTGTGCGGTGGCGGCGATGTTCGCAATGGAACCGAGACCCGCCTCGTTGGAGAACACTCCTCTCTTCAGTCCGGTGAGGACTATGGTACCGACCATTCCGCCGAGTGCGCTGGGCACGGTGAAGGCGTACTTGAAGATCATGGAGACGGCGTTAACCACACCGTCGATGTTGAAGCAGATGGCGATCACGGCGAAGATGAACCATGCGACCGCCATGGCGGGGACGACCCTTGCGGAGAACTTCGCAGCGGCCTTGAGTCCCTTGAAGAGGATGACTGCGGCCAGAACGGCGATGATCAGGGCGAACACGAGGTGGTTGTTGTCGAAATCGAACGCACCGCAGAGGGCGTTGGAGGCATTGCAGGACTGCACACCTACGAATCCCACACCGAACGTGAGGACCAGGAGGAAAGCCGCGATGATGCCGAGTTTCCTGCTGCCGAGACCCTTGGAGGCATAATAGGCGGGACCGCCGTAGAAGTGGCCGTCCTCCTTCTTCTCCTTGAAGAGCTGGGCGAGAGTGGATTCCATGAAACTGCTGGCGGAACCGATGACGGCGAATACCCACATCCAGAATACCGCACCGGGGCCTCCGGTGAAGATGGCAGTGGCGACTCCGGCGATGTTACCTACGCCTATACGGGCGCCCATTCCGATACAGAAAGCTTCGAACGAAGAGATTTTGGAGGTGTGTTTACCCTCGAGGACTCCGGAAAGAGCGAGAGTGGAGGTCTCCTTCACTCTCAGGATCTGCAGCCCTTTGAGTTTGACGGTGAATACGATACCGAGGCCGATAAGGAAAACGAAGGAAATTCCCCAGAAATAATCGTTGAGGAATCCGAACGCCTCTGTAACTCCGTCATTCAGTGAATCAATAAACGACATTGCATATCACGCCTGTGTCAAGCACAGTCAAGCAGGCGTTCCGCAGGCGGAACGGCAGACTCGATGTTGGCGGAATGGAAGAATTATAAATAAATGTTGTCAGGAAATCCGACGATTGTGTTATGAATACTGCGTATTTTTTGCGAAAATCGTAAGAAATTCTATGTTTTTTGCATCGTATATTTCAAAAATCCGAATTACGGAAAACACGGTACGTACTGCGGATGGATTATACGTTCATCCGATGCGGAAAGAAAGAATACAGGGCCCGGACACGGGCCCTGCGGGAAAAGGGGGATCCGACCCCCCGAAGAGTTTCAGTTGCCTTCGCTGGCTTTGTCGATGGCGGCGTCGATCTCCTTCTGGAGATTCGCGGGCAGACCCTTGATGCCTCCGACCAGGAATCCTCTGACGATCATGGAGACCGCCTCGTCCTCGGTGAGTCCCCTGGACATGAGGTATTCGATCTGTTCCTGGGCAATCTTCCCGACTGCGGCCTCGTGGGTCATCTCGACGTCGGCACAGCAGGATTCCAGCTCGGGAATGGCCTGCGTGACCCCTCCGTCCTTCAGGATGATGCTCTTGCACTCGAGATGGGCCTTCACTCCGGGGGCGTTCCCGACGAGGCGTCCCCTGGCGATCATCTTCCCGCCGTAGGTGATATTCCTGCTGAGGATCTCGGCGCCGGTGTTGGGCGCGTTGAGGACCGCACATCCGCCGGTGTCGATGTTGGACTTCTCGTGTGCGATGCACATGGTGTTGAAGCTGCAGGTGGCGCCCTCTCCGTTGAGATATGCGTTGGGGAACGACTGGATAGTCCCGACAGGATCGAGGACGACATAGTTGTTAACGTACCTCGAGTTCTTCTTCATGACGACGTTGGTCCTGGGCCTGACGGCGGTGTCCCTGTTCCAGCTGTGGATCATGGTGAAGGACAGCGATGCGTTCTCGCCGAGGTACATCTCGGACACCCCGACGTGCAGGGCATCATTGGCATGGTGGACCGTGGTGCATCCGGTGATCATGTCGCAGGAGGCCCCGTCGTCGACGATTATGATGTTGTGCAGGTTCTGGACAGACTTGTCCTGTCCCAGCATCATACAGGTCTGCACCGGGCATTTCAGATGGTACCCGGGCTTGACATACACGAAGTACCCGTCGGAGTTCTCCTCATAGGTCTTCGCAGTGTACTTGTCCTTGGCGGGATCCATGGTGTTCCAGTAGTAGTCCCTCACCCAGCTGTAGGTGTCGAGGGCCTTCTGGGTGCTCATGATGATGAGTCCCTCCTGGGCCTTGTTGGAACAGTGGCTCATGGCGTTGTTCAGGAAGAGGATGGTGCCGTCCTTCTCGGAATCGTCGGCGTCGACGCCGACATTGATCATCTTCTTCTTGAGGTCCTCGGGGGCATCCTCGAGGTTCTCGATCTGCTCGGTCTCCTTCTCGCCCTCGTCGTACCTGTCCATGTCGATATCGGAGCCGTAGGCGGCCTTCCTGCCGAGGGCCTCCTTCACTTCTTCATCCCTGCTCTGGCTCATTCGTCATCAACCCCGTATCCGTTCTGTTTGATATCCTCGAGGACCGCCGCAGGATCCCCTTCCCTGACTATCTTCCCGTGGATGAGGACGAACGCCTTGTCCGCGCCGATGTAGTCCATGATCTGACCGGTGTGGGTGATCACGAAGGCGGAGACGCTCTTCTTCGCGTCGGCGGTACCGTAGATGAGTTCGTGGACCTTCTTCCCGATGAGTCCGATGTTCTCGATATCCACGCCCGACTCGGGCTCGTCGAGCATGACGAAATCGGGCGACTGTGCGGAAAGCTGGAGGAGTTCGGACCTCTTGATCTCGCCGCCGGAGAATCCGACGTTGATATCCCTGTCCATGAAATCCTGCATCTTGAACTCGGCCTCGTGTCCGACGGTTCCCTTGCCGTTGGCCGCGGTGACCTTCACGAGCTCTCCGAGTTTGACCCCGATGACGTTCGGGGGCCTCTGCATCATCATTCCGATACCCAGCTTGGCGCGCTGGTCGACGGACATGTAGGTGATGTCCGTACCCTTGAATACGATCTTTCCGGAGGTTACGACGGTCTGCCCGTACCCCATGATGGTGGAGAGGAGGGTGGACTTTCCGGATCCGTTGGGACCGAAGAGAACGCAGGTCTCCCCCTCTTCGAGG
Source organism: Candidatus Methanomethylophilaceae archaeon (assembly GCA_963643445.1). Taxonomy (GTDB): domain Archaea; phylum Thermoplasmatota; class Thermoplasmata; order Methanomassiliicoccales; family Methanomethylophilaceae; genus Methanomethylophilus. The sequence continues at coordinate 20,906 of CAVIJO010000008.1, read as the reverse complement.
TTCAGGGTGACCCCTTTGAGAATCTCTCTGCCGCCCGCCTCAACGTGCAGGTCTTTGATCTCGAGAAGTGACATTGGATTCGGATATTAGGGAATACCTAAAAAGGCTTTCTTCACATAACAATTGTTAATACCATAATATCTGTTTATCTCCGGACGGATATGTCCAGCATATGGATGCGAACTGTATCCGCGGGAACAGTCCGGCGAATCTCGGGGCCCTTCTTTCGGAGGACGGGGTCGGAAAGATCCTGCTCGGGGAGCGGCGCGTTCCGAAGGAGGAACTCATCGAGGAGGTGGGCAGGATGATGTCGGAGAGGTATCCGGATCTGACGGTCCTCAGGGTCGGGGACGGATTCCTCCCGGATGTACGCGGCGCGGTCCCCTGCGGAAGGACTGCGGTCCTCGTATACGGTCCCGCCTGGTATCCCGATACGGAATATCTCTCCTCCCTTCCGGAAGATACGATCGTACTTCTCGCACAGGAACTGTGCCACCAGGTACCGTCGGTCCTGCGCGTTCATTGATCGGAAAAACGCACATCTGGCACATGTGCGGGACATCATTTCTTGGCGAGGGCGGCTGCGGCATAGGAGCAGGAAGCGGAGATCCCGAGACCCTCCTTCCGGGAGAAGCCGAGGGCGGCGTCGACGAGGAGGGCGGCTATGCCCCTGCCCCTCATCTCCGGCATCACCACGGTGTGTTCGATATCCAGGACCCCTCCGTCCACGGAATAGGTGAGATATCCGACCTCCCTGTCCCCGTCCATGGCGGAGAAACGCGCGGCGCATCTGTCATGGGTGATCCCGACCGTCATGCCGGAGATACCGCGCCGTGCGGATAAAAGACTGTCTGCGGAGAACATCCGTCCGACGTGAAAACACATCTGGCACATCGCCGGACGGATGTTCTCCGGAAGGCGTCATTCGATGGTGAAGGAGACGTTCCTCTTGAGACCGAGATCCGCCGCGGCCTCCATCGCCTTGACGAAGGCACAGGGCACGGGACAGGCCGCATGGGGGCAGCACTCGTTGGCCGCCTCGTAGATGGGGTTCTCGCACATCTTCTTCCCGATGGCCTCGTACGCGTTGACGGGTCCGATCCTGTCGGCCATCTTCCTGATGTTGGGACATGCGGTCTCGACATCGAACACGATGCTCATCATATCCTCGCTGGGTTTTGCGACTATGACTGTCCCGAGCTTGCAGACGCCCGGATCCACGGTAACCTTACACTCGCTCATACTCCGTACCTTCTTCTTTCGGGCGGGACGCGCACGTCCCGCGGGAGAATGTATTCCGCAGCGCATTCCGCGGATTTACCTTTTCTTTCCCTGATCGCCCACGGCCTTCTGCTTCGCCGCGACGGCGTCCGCATCCCCGAGGAACCTCTTGGAGACGACTTCCATGGAATCATCGAAGGTGTACACCAGCGGAACGGCGGTGGGGATGTTGACTCCGACGACCTCCTCGGCGGACAGACCGTCGAGGTACTTCACGAGGGCGCGGATGGAATTCCCGTGGGCGAACACGGCGACCCTCCTCCCTTCGGCCACATCCTTCTTTATCGTGCTCTCGTAGTAGGGCACCACGCGGGCCACGGTGTCCTCGAGACTCTCCGTGAGGGGGCGCCCCTCGGCGGGGGCATCGGCATACCTGGGCTCCCCGGACGGGCAGCGGGGGTCGTCCTCCGCCAGTGCGGGGGGACGGACGTCGTAGGAGCGCCTCCAGATACGGACCTGCTCCTCCCCGTACTTCTCGGCGGTCTCGGACTTGTTAAGTCCCTGGAGTGCACCGTAGTGTCTTTCGTTGAGCCTCCAGTCCTTGACCTCCTCGATCCATTCGAGGTCCATCTCCGCCAGTGCGGCGTGGGCGGTGTGAATGGCCCTTTTCAGATAGGATGTGTAGCACCTGTCGAAGACGAATCCCTCCTCCTTCAGCAGGACGCCGGCGGACCTCGCCTCGTCCCATCCCTTCTCGGAAAGATCCACGTCGGTCCATCCCGTGAAGAGGTTCTTCCTGTTCCACTCGCTCTCTCCGTGCCTCACAAGGACAAGCTGCTTCATGAATGACATCTCCGGCCCAGAAGGCCAACTGTCTGCCCGATAGGATGGCTGTTTTAAATAACTCCCGCCGGAAAAACACGGAACTGCCCATATCTAAATACCTATGAGTGGATATCTCTTCGGGAACACACATGGTATCAGGAATACTAGTCGTATTGGCTGTTCTGATCATCTTCGTCGCCGTCGTATTCGTGTCCAGCGGCGTGAAGATCGTCCAGCCGTATGAGCAGGCCATCTACATGAGGCTCGGAAAATTCGTCCGCGTACTCAACCAGGGTCTCAACTTCGTATGCCCGCTCATAAATCAGGTCGTGAAACTGGACCTCCGTACGGAGGTCATGGACGTCCCGGAGCAGGAGGTCATCACCAGGGACAACTCCCCCGTGACGGTGGACGCCATCATATACATCAAGGTCACGGATCCCAAGAAGGCGTTCTTCGAGGTCACCGACTACCGTATGGCGACCGTGAACCTCGCACAGACCACCCTCCGTTCCGTCATCGGGCAGATGGAACTCGACGAGGTCCTCTCCAACAGGGAGAGCATCAACGTCCAGCTCAGGGACACCCTCGACGAGGCCACGGACAAGTGGGGCGTAAGGGTCGAGAACGTCGAGATCAAGGAGGTGGACCCCGCATCCAAGGTTAAGGACTCCATGGAGGAGCAGACCTCCGCAGAAAGGAAGAGACGTGCCGCGATCCTCGAGGCGGACGGCCTCAAGAGGGCCGCGATCCTCGAGGCCGAGGGAAAGAAGAAATCCAAGATCTTGGAGGCCGAGGGTACGAGGCAGTCCATGATCCTCGAGGCCGAGGGAAAGAGGACCGCCACCATTCTGGAGGCGCAGGGAGAGGCCCAGAAGCTCCGCATCATGTCGGTAGGGGCCGCGGCGATGGACTCGAAGGCCCTGTCGGTCCTCTCGATGGACACCATCAAATCCGTCGGACAGGGGCAGTCCTCGAAGATCTTCTTCCCGATGGAGATAACGAGGCTGGTGGACGGCATATCCGACTACGTCGGATCGGCCAGGAACGTCCCGGACAGGGCCGTCTCGGACACGGCCGCCATCAAGGATGCCGTGGGAGACCCGGACGACATCCTCGGACCCATACCCTCCATCGAGGACGTCCAGAAGGAGACGGAATCGTTCAAGAAGACCGTACAGGCGGATCTGGACGAATCGAGCGCCCTGGCCGACGCGAACCAGAAGGCGGTGTGAACATGGAGGAGGCCGCTGCGGCCGCCATCGTGATGGTCATCGGGCTGATCCTGCTGGGGATAGAGGCGTTCTTCCCCGGAGGATACCTGCTCATCCCGGGGGCCATCATGGTGATAGTCGGCGCCTACGGATATGTGGCACCCGGGAACTTCTACACGGGATGGACACCTGCCGTGGCCATAATCTCCGCGATACCCGTCACGGCCGCGACCATATTTCTCTACAGAAAACTGGGTTCGCCCGAACCTCCCGCCACCACGGTCTCCGGATCCCTTGTCGGCAGGGAGGGCACCGTGACCGTGGACATCACCCCCGGGAATATGAAGGGGAAGGTGAAGATAGACTCCGACACCTGGAGTGCGGAAGCGGACTCCGAGATACCTGCGGGCACCAGGGTGACCGTCGTCCGCAGCGAGGGCGTCCACGTGTTCGTGGAGAGAAAGTAAATCTCACAGGCCCGCTTTCCGGAGCATCGGAACGAGCTCCTCCGGGGAACGGGCCACCCTTCCTTCCAATACGCCGACGATCATCATGTTGTCTATGCCGTACTCTGCGGTACGGACGTCGGTCTTGATGCCGAACACCGGCTTTCCTTCGGCATATGCGTATCCGAGTTCCACGCATGCGCCTTCGTCAGGGACCCTTCCGTCGAGGTTTATGAGCAGGGCATCGCAGGAATCCAGAAGTTCCAGGTCCCTGCGGCAGACCTCCGCCGCCGTCGGGACGGCGCGGTCCGAAGACATCAGCCCGGGAAGATTGAGGTCCGCGGATCCGTCCTGAGGGAGGATGAGATCGAATCCGCATCCGGCCAGATGTTCCTTCAGATTCCTGTTGTACCTCAGTTCGGCCTCGCAGAACAGCGGCCCTGCGAGGTAGATCCTCGGCATACCGCTTCCGTCAGGCGGCAAATCCGTTATTCCTGTCATCGCCATCCGAAAAACTACGGAACAGTAGGTTTATATTCTTTGGCCTGATAGGTGGCGAATGCCGGGATTATCCAATGGGCAAGTAGATCAGCCCGGTAGATCGCTGCCTTCGCAAGGCAGAGGCCGCGCGTTCGAATCGCGCCTTGTCCACCATCTTATTAAACAGAAAACGTGACGGGATATGCCGTCTTCGCATCCGTCTTCGTATGATTCATCCCATTGCGATTTTCATTCCGCATCCTTTTCCTCCCCAAAATGTTCGGAATGCGAAACATAAGAATCATAAGCCAGCGGGACTTTTGGGGCGGATTTGCTTGCGCAATTCGCTGAACATCTTGGACAATGTTCGAATGCGCAGGCACGGATTTAATTGGGCGGTCTTTTCGGACGGACTCTGCGGTTTCCGGAATATGTATCCCTGTCTCCGCAGAAGAATGACGGTTCCGGACCCCGTCGCAGGGTCCGGACAGAAAAACCGTCTGCAAACCTCATTCTGCCAGATAGATCTTCGCGGTGATCGTCGCAAGGTACGCACGTCCGCTGAACTCTATCCCGACCTCGCTTCCGCCCGTGCAGCCGTTCTTGGCCTCGGACTCGGTGCCCGATTTAAGGGTCATGTTTCCGGACGAGTCCTCCTCCAGATACAGATATGTCTCTCCGGAGATGCTCTTGGTGTACGTCTTCCCGTCCACCGTCAGAGTGATGTTGAAACTGGACAGCAAAGTTATGCTGCAGTTGACTTTGATGTAGAATCCGACATCGGACGGCATCTTCACGGTCACGTCGAACTTGCCGGATATGGAGTGGCTGGTGCTGCTGGAATCCTTCTGGACATACACTCCGCCGTCATCCTCGTCCTCCACCAGGTAATAAGGTCCGCCGGTCGTCCCGGAGATCTCGGAACTGCCGTCGTTGGCGTCTATGATGGACTCTATGGGCACGGCTATGAGGTTGATCCCGTTGCCCCTGCTCTCGACCGACGTCGATACGCCGAGGCCGTGGGCTACGGGAACCGCCGTAAGGACAATCATGGCGACGGCCATGACCGCAAGGAACGTCCTGCCCTTCATCAGGACGCCTCCGCAGTGAATGTAAATGCGAACGACGGAGCGGTCTTGTCCCAATTGGTTCCGGATGCGAAATCCTGAAGCGTTATCTTCACGGAGATCTCGTAGTATTCTCCCTGAACCATACTGAGTCCGTCAAAGATCACCTTTCCGTCCGACGGTACGGAACCGCCGCCGTACACCGCGGCGGTGTAGGATGTCCCGGAATATGTCAGGACGACATCGACCTGCTTTATGTATGCGGGGGCATCGGAACTGTCAAGGATCGCATATGTGCCAGATATATCAATCATGCACTGAACGTACACAGCCATACCCGAATGTCCGGCCGGCATCATCAGATATCTGTCCTGCACGGCGGACAGCTCGTGGTTCGGATTCGTGCCGATATTTTCTTTCGCAGAGGAGACATACACCGTGCCGCCGGAGGTCTTATAGTAGATCTTGGCGTCGGTGAAGAGCGTTTTCCCGCCGGACAGGGCTGTCCCTTCGGTATCGGAATAGATGTCGAGGACGTATGCCTCGGAATGAACCTGGTTCCCGCTGACGCCCACCTCGGAAGTCATCGAATGGGCCTCGTCGACGAATGACGGCAGCAGAACGGCGGCGATAACGGCCAGCGCCGCAATGCATGCGAACGTCTTGGATCTGTTTCCCACAGTATTGCTGGGTATGTCCATCTCCCCCTGTACCCGCCCGCACTACATCGGGAGTTTATAAAACCTGTGAATTTAACAGACGCAGTCGGATAATTTCCGGATCCGGCCCTCCTTACTGCCGCACCGAAGTGCCGCGGACGGCGTTTACGGCACTGCCGATCGGACCGCTGGCACATTGTATACGGTACGGGAAGAACCCCGAAAAACAATCCGAACCGTCCGATGAACCTATATATTGAATCGGTAATCCCATTGCAACCGTGCCAATTGTTGGCACATATCATACCCGGTGAAAATATGGCCTTCTGGAACGAAGAACTTGAGACGATGCCTGTGGAGGAACTCAAAGAGATGCAGTTCAAACTCCTGCAGAACGAGATCCGCACGATGTACGGAAAATCAGAGTTCTTCCGCAAAAGGATGGAGTCCGTCGGACTCACCCCCGACGACATCACCGACATGGAGCAGTTCAGGAAAATCCCCTGCATGAAGAAGAGCGACCTGAGGGACAACTATCCCGACGGCCTCTTCGTCAGACCCTACGACGAACTCGTCAGGGTCCACGTGTCCTCCGGGACCACCGGCCGCCCCACCGTCGTAGGCTATACCCAGACGGATATCGACAACTGGTCCGAATCCCTTGCCAGGGGTCTCACCTCCTTCGGCGTCGGGAAGAAGGACGTCCTGCAGAACATGCACGGCTACGGGCTGTTCACCGGCGGCCTAGGGGTGCATTATGCGGGAGAGAAGGTCGGGGCCACCGTCATACCCACCGGAACCGGGAACACCGACAGACAGATACAGCTGATGCAGGACCTTCCCGTGACCTGCCTCGCCGGGACCCCGTCGTACATGTTCCATATAGCGGACGTCTGCGACCAGAAAGGGGTGGACATCCGCAAACAGACCAAAGTCACCAAGGCCCTCGCCGGAGGGGAACCGTGGTCGGAGTCCATGAGGGCCAAACTCTACGGCCGCACCGGCATCAAAGCGTACGGGTGCTACGGCGCCAGCGAATTCTACGGACCCATGTTCCTGGAGTGCGAGGCCCAGAGCGGCATGCATGTATGGGCGGATCTGGCACTTATCGAGATCCTCGACAGGGACGGCAACCCGGTCCCCGACGGGGAGACGGGAGAGGTCGTCGTGACCATGCTGCAGAAAGAGGCCTTCCCCCTGATAAGATACAAGATCGGCGATATCTCCACCCTCACCTGGGAGAAATGCGCCTGCGGAAGGACCCACCCGAGACTCGGAAGGATAACCGGAAGGGCCGACGACATGATCGTGGTCAGGGGGATCAACGTGTTCCCGTCGCAGATCGAGAGCGTCATCGGGGAGATGCCGTTCCTGTCCCCGTTCTACCACATCACCCTCACCAACGAGAACTACATGGACAGGATGGTGGTGGACGTGGAGGTCCTCCCCGAGTGCCTGCCCGACGACGTGAACGCCATCAACGACATGTCTGCGAAGATACAGGCGAGGCTGAAGGAGATCCTCAATCTCAAAGCCGTCGTCAAGATGAACCTTCCCGGAACCCTCGAGAGGTTCGAGGGAAAGGCGAAACACGTGACGGACAACAGGTCCTGGGACTGAACGGGCGCGGCGTCCCGCATCCTTTTTTGAAAACTGAAAAATCAATGATGACCGGTCCCCTCCGGAGAAGGAGGGGGCCGGCGTGTGTTCTAAAGAATCGTTCGCAGTTCGGATTCAGATGTCCCTGAAGGAGACGGAGTATTCCATCTTCTTCGCTCCGAAATACGCCTGTACGTATTTCGCGGTCTTCTCGGGAGGGAACTCCCTGCAGGAGAACACGTCGATGAAACACCTGTCGGTGTCTTCGGCGAAGTGGCCGGAGATCATAGAGGTCTCGATGAGCTGGCAGAGAGAGTATCCCTGCACCTTGGGCTCGTCTCCGAAGAAGACGACGTAGGGTTCCCCGTATCTCTTCATGTTGATCTCCTTGGCGAGATCGATGGCGAACTGGGTGATGTGTTCTTTCGAGGAGATCTTGTCGTGGTCGCACTCGCCGAGATCGATGCTGACGAGCAGTCCCCACTGCTTCTCGTTGTTGTATTTCGCAATAGCCTCCTCATCGGAGAGGAGAGGTCCGGCCTTAGGTCCCATAGAGTACATTTTCAACGCCTCTTTATGACACACGGTGGTGCTTGATTGGCAACATATGGTTTTGATATTAAAAGCGAATCCCGAGGACGGGACCGTGCATATGCGTATTCCGACAAGTACGGAAAGGTTATGTCCCTCCTGGTACACAACATATGTTAATCCAATCAATCCGATGCTGACAAAATTTTTACGGGGGCCGGGCATAGGCGGGATGCAGGTGACGGTTTGGTTACATCTGTCTTCGAAGTCCTGATGCTGCTGTGCTTCGCCGCATCATGGCCGTTCAACATAGCCCGTTCCTACATCTCCCGCACGGCGAAAGGGAAGAGCATCGTGTTCGAGGTCATCGTGGAGGTCGGATATTTCTTCGGTATCGCCAACAAGATCGTCAACGACCAGATCAACTACGTCATAGCGTTCTACGTACTCGACATCGTCCTCGTGGCCGCAGACATGGCCCTCTACTTCAGGAACAGAAGACTCGACAACCTGAATTCTGTATCCGGTGCATGAATGCCGCGTCCGCACCCCGATATATCTTATATTTGGGCAGAACGATACCGTCAGTCATGATAGTCGAGAGCGTCGGCTTCACGAACGGCAGGATCGCAGACAGGTACGGTGCCAAAGGAACGGAGTTCGGAGCGGGCGGGATGCCTGCCCTGTCGTTCCCCCTGAGGATCTCCGGGGCCCCGGCGGGCACGGCATCCTTCGCGGTGGTCTTCGACGACCCCGATTCCGTACCCCCCTGCGGGTTCAAATGGATCCACTGGCTGGTAGCCGGCCTCAGGAAACCCTATCTCGACGAGGACGCATCCCGCCTCGACCCCGACATAATCCAGGGGGCGAACAGCTGGATGGACCGCGGGACCGACAGGAAGGGGGCGAGCGCCTACGGCGGACCGGCCCCTCCCGACAGACCCCACGAGTACGTCCTCACCGTCCTCGCCCTGGACTTCGAACCCGTCCTCAAGGACGGATTCACAATAGAAGACCTGGAAAGGGTATCCAAAGGACACATTCTTGCGAAAGCGAGCCTGAAGGGTGTCTATTCCCCCAAGGAATGAATCCCGGGCCGTAAAAACACCGATTTCAAACATACCGAGAGGATATACCATGTCAACCGATACGACTGCAAATGCCGAGACCGTTTTCAAAAGCGCACAGGAACTCGCCATGAAGGGGGAGTCCGGAGAGGCGTTCCGCCTTTATCTGGAAGCCGCCGAGATGGGACACACCGCTGCGGCATACATGGTCGGACAGATCTACTCCATGGGGGGCGCCGTGGAGAAAAACGACAGAGAGGCCCTTTTCTGGACCACGTATGCGGCCACGAACGGATACGTCCCCGCCAAGGGCGCCATGGCGAGCAGCCTCGTCCGCAGGGACGGTCCGTCCGATGCGGACATCTTCAGCCACGCCGTGGAGAAGGCGGAGAAGGGATCCGCGGCCGGAATGTACGTGGCGGGGATGTGCTACGACCTCGCCATCGGGACGGAACTCGACGATGCGAAGGCCTACGATATGTTCTGCAGGTCGGCCGACGCCGGGAATCTGGACGGCGCCTGCCAGAAGGCCCTCTGCATAATCAGGGGCGCCGGGACGGACCGCGACAAGACGGCCGGTGCGGAGATGCTCAGGGAGATAGCCTCCGAAGGCAACCTCCGCGCATCGCTGAAGTACGCATGGTGCCTCGAACACGGCGTAGGGGTCAAAAGGGATCAGAAGGCCGCGTTCGCCGCATACTCCGAGATCGCCGACAGGAAGATCCCGCTCGGGGAGTACGAGGTCGGGAGATGCTACATGGACGGCGTCGGCGTCGCGAAAGACGCCAACATGGCGTACAGCTGGTATCTCGTGGCACAGACCGTGGGCTGCGTGGAGGCCGATTACGGTATGGCGAGATGCCTCATGGGAGGCGTGGGGGTCAACCGCAGCACCGAGGACGGACTGCAGCTCCTCACCTCGGCCGCAGAGAGGGGATCCGCCGATGCGATGGTCATGCTGGGACAGCTGTACTCCAAAGGAAGGATCGTAAAGAAAGACCTGAAGAAATCCTTTGAATGGTTCAAAACCGCGGCAGACCTCGGGAACCCCTTTGCGGAACTCACCACCGGCGACAACTATGCCGAAGGGAACGGTGTCCAGAAAGACATGTCCCAGGCGTTCAGATACTACCTCCGCGCCGCAGTCCACGGGAACACCCAGGGGTGCCATCTCGCAGGTTCCGACCTCATCTCCGGGAACGGGGTGAAGAGGGACGAGGCGAGAGGATTCCGCCTGTGCAGCATGGCCGCGGAGGACGGATACATGAAATCCATGTACATCGTCGCCAACTGCTACGCCCACGGAAGAGGTGTGGAGAAGGATGTCGCCAAGGCGTTCAAACTCCACATGGAACTGGCCGAGAAGGGCTACATCAAATCCCAGCTCTACGTGGGAGAGAGCTATTATCACGCCGAAGGGGTGGCGGAGGACTACGCCGAGGCCCGCAGATGGTTCGAGGCCGGGGCGAAGGAGAACAACCTGTTCTGCCAGTATTACCTGGGTGACATCTACCACAACGGCCGCGGGGTCGGGAAGGACGATAAGAAAGCCGCGGAGTGGTACAAGAAGGCCGCCGCACAGGGGCACACCCTCTCCAAGAAGATCCTCGAGGCCATGGGCATTGCGGAGACGATAAAGAACGAGGAGAGCCCGTTCGATATGTTCAAAAAGGATGCGGAGAACGGCAACGCCCAATCCATGTACATCGTGGGAAGGTACTACGAGGACGGGATAGGCATGAACCGGGACATCGAATCCGCCAAAATATGGTATGAGAAGGCCGCCGCCGGAGGCAACGAGGCCGCCAAGAGGGCCCTCGCCGCTCTGAGCAAGAAGGAATGAGTGTGGGCGTCAGGACATTCGTCTCGGTGCCGGTCCCCAACACCTCCGGGTTCGCCCCTTTCATAAGGGACCTGAGCGCGATAAGGAATGTGAGACCGTCCAGGGAGACCCAGATGCACATAACCCTCAATTTCCTGGGGGATGTCCCGGAAGACCGCATCGATGACGTCGGGGACATAGTCTCCGACGCCGTGTCCGGCGTATCCAGGGGAAGGATCGCCGTGAAGGGGACGGGCGTGTTCCCCAACCCGAGGTCCCCCCGGGTCATATGGGCCGGGGTCGAGACCGAGATACCGCTTGCGGAGATCTCCGAAAGGATCGGGAGAAGACTCTCCGCCGAAGGCATCCCCTGCGATACGAAACCGTTCAAACCCCATATCACCGTGGCGAGGATCGACGGCAAGGCGGACATATCGAGACCTCTCCGCAACTATTCCTCTGCGGAATTCGCTTCGTTCATATGCCCTGCAATACTCGTGATGAAAAGCGAACTGACGCCGGCGGGGCCCGTACACACGATCCTGAGGATGTGCGAACTGCGCCGAACCCCCGGAAGTTAAACTGACTGTAGTGTCAACCCTTAAAAAACGCCGCCTTCCGATGATATCCCGTGGTCAAAATGACACACGAATGGGATAGAATAAAACGGTTCAGGAGGAACGGCAGAGGAGGCATCGAAGGGCTTCCCCTGGAACTTATGATCATAGTTATCGTCGCCACCCTCGGGACGGCCATCCTCATCGGATGGATGGGCAGCGTGGAGGAACCCAAGACGATCGGGAGCGTGACCGCCAACGTCAGTTACATGGATTCCACCATCCAGAAAAGCGTCGGGGGGACGGAAGTCACCATCACCGTGACCGACAACGAGGGTGCTCCGATCAAAGGGGCCGTCGCAGTCATCTCCGGGTGCGGCATACCGAACACTGCGGCAGTGACCGACAGCGCCGGCAAAGCCGTGTTCAAACGTGTGCTTCCGACCGTCAGCAGCGGACAGACAGGCTATATCAACGTCCATGTGACCGCCAACGGATACGGCGAAGACAACAGTCTGAGGATAGTTGTGGTATGATACCGGACGGGAAGGGCGTCCTCGGACTGCCCATGAGACTCGCGGTCGCCATGATCGTCGTCTCCGTCTGCGTCCCTTCCCTGGCCTATGCCGCGGAATCGTTCAGGACGGATACGGACGTATCCGATGCCGCGACCGAGGTGGAGAAGATGGTCGATGCGGCGGATACCGTCTATTACTCCGGGTCGGGAAGCGTCCGCACGGTGGACGTGTCCCTTCCTTCGGGGTGTGAGATCGTCGTAGGCGGAGACGGCGCCGACGCCTACACGCTACGTATAATCCGCGGCGGGAACACGGAGAAGACCGTCTACACGGAACGCCCCGCGGTGAAGTTCCTGAACGGACCCGTCACGGTCTCCGGAGACTCGGAACTCCGTTTCGAGTGCACCAGCGAGAACGGGGTCTACGGAGTGAAGGTGTCATACGCATGATGGAGTTCATCATGTCCCGCGCCACCCTCGCAATATGCGGGGTTCTGCTGATGACGGCGGTGGCGGTACCCATGACCCAGATAATGGAAAACGAGTCCGAGTCCGATATGGCGGACCGTACCGCGGACGCGGCCCTGACCATAGACCGTTTCTGGAGATCGGATCTCGACGAGATGTATCTGAGGGGCAGCGACATACTGCCTTCGGACAGATACACGGTACGGATAGACGGCCGCATCCTGACCGTGAACGACACCGACGGGAATTCATATTCCGCAGGTCTGGCACATTCATGCGGACAGGTCGAGATGGGTTACGGCGACACGGCCGTCCTGACGAGGGACGGTGACAGCATCATCTTCCGCCGAAGGTCTCGGCGATCTTACTGAGGGCCGCGGCGAAGCGGTCGATGTCCGACCTGTTGTTGTACAGGTACACGGACGCACGCACGCTGCCCTCGACCTTTCTCGATACGAAGAACGGATGCGCACAGTGCATCCCGGACCTCACCATTATGCCGTCGATGCTGTCGAGCATCATCGCGACGTCGTGGGACCCGAGTCCGTCTATGTTGAACGACATGACGGCGCAGCGGTCGTCCGGATCCTCCGGACCGACTATCGAAAGCCCCTTCACGTCCTGCACGGACGAGAACATGTATCTCAGCAGATCCCTGTCGTTCCTGGCTATGTTGTCCATGCCGGCCTTCCTAAGATATTCCACGGCGGCCTTGGTGCCGAAGATGCCCGCATAATTCTGCAGACCGGCCTCGAAACGGTCGGGCACGGGCGCGAAATCCACGCTGTCGTAGGTCACGAGACCGACGGTGCCGCCTCCGTACTGCAGGGCCCTGAGGTCCCTGAGACACTCCTCCTTCCCATAGAGAATCCCCATCCCGGTGGGCCCCAGCATCTTGTGGACGGACATGGCATAGAAATCCGCATCCAGGCCCTTCAGGTCCACTTTCATGTGCGGAGCCGCCTGGGAACCGTCCACCAGGACCTTCGCCCCGCAGTCGTGGGCGATCTCCGCCACGGCCTTTATCGGCACGGTGCACCCAGTGACGTTGCTGCACTGGCACATACTCACCAGCTTCACCTTCCCGTCCATGGCGTTCTTGAAGGATTCGATGTCGAAGAGCCCGTCCTTCCCGGAACGGGACATCCTCATCTCGATGCCGGCGCCCTCCCTGAGGGTAAGCCACGGGACGTAGTTCGAGTTGTGTTCCGTGTCGGTGGTGACCACCGCATCCCCCTTCTTCAGTCCGAGACCGAACGCGACGGTGTTGATGCCCTCGGTGGTGTTCTTGGTGAACACGAAGGATCCGGGGGAACATCCGTTGAAGAAACCGTTCAGGGCCTCCCTGGTCTCGTCCACGCGGACGGAGACCTCGTTGGCCAGATGGTGGACGCTCCTCCCGCCGCACACCGGGTATTTCTCGTAATACTCCACGACCGCCGCGATGACGCTGTCCGGACGGAGCGCCTGGCATGCGCTGTCGAGGTAGACGCCCTTGTCCGTTCTCATCGTCGGAAAATCGCCGCGGAGGCCCGAGATATCCATACTGCGTCCGTACTCCGCCACTCATATAAATTATCCTTGCGCGCGGACGCACAGATAATATAAGGTGCGCCCATATGGCGGGACGATGACAGAACTGCGTACCGAGATCGGGAAGACCGTCCTCGAACTCCCCGGGATGGTGGCATCCGGGATAATGGACGAGACGGGCGCGTCTATGATAAGGATGCTCGAGGCGGGGGCCGGAGCGGTAGTGACCAAATCCATCGGCCTCGAACCCAAACCCGGGCATGCCAACCCGTGTTTCACCGAGGTCAAGGGAGGATTCGTCAACGCCATGGGCCTCCCCAACCCCGGGATCGAAATGTTCAGGGCGGAGATGGACGAGGCCGTCCCCCACGGGAAGATCGTCGGATCCATCTACGGGGCGGACGAGAACGAATTCGCCCGCCTCGCCGGGAAGATGGAGGATTACGGCGCATGCGCGGTGGAACTCAACCTATCCTGCCCCCATGCGAAGGGATACGGGATGGAGGTCGGCACAGATCCGGCGCTCGTGAAGAAGATAGTCGCGGCTGTGAAGGACGCCGTGGGCATCCCCGTATGGGCGAAACTCACCCCAAACACCCACATCCTGAACGAGATCGGACAGGCGGTGCAGGACGGCGGAGGCGACGCCATCGTCGCGATAAACACGCTGAAGGCCATGGTCATCTCGCCGGAGTTCGCGAGACCTTTCCTCAGCAACAGATTCGGAGGGCTCTCCGGACCCGCCGTGAGGGCCGTGGGCGTCAGGGACATATACGACCTCTACGACGCCGTCTCCATCCCCCTGATAGGCGTCGGGGGCATCTCCGACTGGAGGGATGCGGCCCAGTATATAATGGCCGGCGCACGCGCGTTCCAGATCGGGAGTGCGGTGGCGAAGGACGGACCCGAGGTGTTCGGGAAGATCAACAGGGATCTGAAGGAATTCATGAGGGACTACGGCTACGGCGGCATCGAAGACATGGTAGGTGTGGCACATGAGTGATTTCGTCAAGATACTGGGTGTCACCGAGGAATCGTACGACACCAAGACGTTCGAATTCCAGCTGGACGAGAAGGCGAGCCCGGGACAGTTCATCATGGTGTGGGCTCCCGGGATGCAGGAGATACCGATGTCCCTGTCGAAGACGGGGAGGATCAAGTCGATCACCGTCAAGGCCATAGGTCCCGACACCCGCAGGCTCCACGAGTTCTCGATAGGGGATATGCTCAGGGTCCGCGGACCGTACGGCCACGGGTACGAGATCGACAGGGAGAAGAAGTATCTCATCGTCGGAGGAGGGGTCGGGATGGCATCCGTTCTGCCGGCGGTCAAGGAATCCGGTGCGGATACGATCATAGCCGCCCGCTCGGAGAAGGACCTCATCCTCAGGGACAGGGCCATGAAGTACTCCAAGAACGTGTGGATCGCCACCGACGACGGGAGTGCGGGATTCCACGGGAACGCGGTGCAGCTCATGAAGGAGAAGTGCGCCGAGAACTCCTACGACTGTGTCATCGCCTGCGGACCGGAGGTCATGCTCTACTTCACCTACAAGGCCTGCGAGGAACTCGGTCTCGACTGCCAGCTCTCCCTCGAGAGGCACATGAAATGCGGCGCCGGAGTGTGCGGATGCTGCGTCATGGACGGTCAGAGGGTGTGCAGGGACGGCCCCGTATTCAACAAGACCCAGATCTCCGAAATGAAGGACTTCGGGAATGCGAAGAGGGACGAGTGCGGCCGTCTCGTGAAATTCAGATGATACGATGTCCGCTCCCGACGGCTACATAACGGTGGTCCACGGCAAGATGTCCGTGAACGTACCGAGGAACTGCTTCTCGGGAGCGGATGCGACCCTCGACAGGAAGAAGGCGGACGAGTTCGGGAAGCTCATCCGCGCCCGTTATCCCTGGCTCACGGAGGGGTCGCTGGAAGTACTTTGGAACAATGCCCGCAGGGAGATGCTCCGGGTCCTCGACGAGGAATCGGGCGGGAGAAACACCTGCAGACGCCTGGAGAAGAAAGGGGACCTGGAAGGGGCCATAGAACACATCAGGGAACATCTGGAGGAGGATCCGGAGGACCCTGATGCGTGGTACGCACTCGGGGAACTCCTCTGCAAGGCCGGACGGACGGAAGAAGGCTACAGGGCGTTCGCCGAAGGCCGCAGATATTTCTGAGGATCATTCCGAAAAAACGTCATTGATCGCATCGACGATCTCCGGGACCGTCGCGCCCCAGGGGACCATGACGGTATTCCCGTCCTTCTCATGGCCCTGCTTGATCCTGCAGCATTTGACTATGGTGGCGGTGCCGTCATCGGGAACGGAGTCTCTGGGACATATGTTTATGAAAGGCACGCTCCGGTGATACTCCTCCTCGAAGATCCTTTTGGAGAGCCTGCACCCCACCAGGGTTATGTCCCTGCCGGAGACGTCCGGAACCTGATCCAGGAAACAGTACGGTTTCTCCGAGGATGTGCCCGACACTTCGCACGGGAACATGACCTCCGCCGTCTCCGCTCCCGAGGAAAGTTCCGAGAGGTCTACGTCGATCTCCTCCGTCACGATGGGTTTATCGATGTATCCCGAAGCAAGTGCCAGATGTACGAGATATGACATCTTGGACGGTCTCGGAGGGACGCAGTCCACTATGCGCAGCCTGAGGGGTTCCAGATCCTTCACGAATCCGATGTGGGAGAAAAGTCCCTTCACCACCACCGCTTTGCCCGGATACTCGCACTGTATCCTCGCCATTGCGGGGATGTTGAGGACATCGGTGTCCGGCCTCTCGATGTAGACCGTCTCCTCCGGCAGGGACACTATTTCGTATCCAGTGACATTCCTGAACAGATCGCCGCCGGAGGATTTGAGGAGTCTCACGACCGCATACTGGTCCCCGTGATTCAGGACGACGTATTCGGCGCGCTTGTACGCCACCCAGCCGTCCATCATGGACTTTATGTTCTCCCTGTCGATCTCACAATCCACCCTGCGGACCGATATGTCCTTGCAATGCACGGACTCCCTAACGCCGTCGGGGTATAATTGGATATGGAACGGGGTTCGGATCGTATTCGGAAAATGCACCGGGACGGTC
Organism: Candidatus Methanomethylophilaceae archaeon; assembly: GCA_963643445.1. Taxonomy (GTDB): domain Archaea; phylum Thermoplasmatota; class Thermoplasmata; order Methanomassiliicoccales; family Methanomethylophilaceae; genus Methanomethylophilus. Next base: position 3,803 of record CAVIJO010000008.1, on the reverse strand, counting down.
CGCCCGGTGTAAAAAAGGGGCCGGCGGTCCGGAAACCGGGCCGCCGGGGTTTTAATTCAGGCGGATACGGGATCCACGGGGATGATATCACCCATGTTGCCGTAGTTGTAATACGTTCCCTCGTACTCGTAACCGCTGGGTACGGTACCTGCGGTGAAAGGCACCGGGGTGCTGCTCCAGAGACTCGTCCTCTCCGTGTATTCCGTCGAGGTGGTCTCGCAGTAATAGTAATTTACACCGCCTTCGGGGAACGGATCGCCGGCTTTGCTGTTCTTGCTGATACTGCCGTCAGGAAGTTCGACTCCTGCGGCCATGTGTCCGTAGAACAGGAGCATGGCGCTCTTGTAATGCATCGCGCTTGCGATGGCACAGAAGAGGATCGACGTGTCCTCGCAGTCCCCGTTCTGCTCGAACAGAGTCTCCAGCGGGAACTTCCAGTATTCCTCCGTACCTTCGGATTCCGTGTCGGAGACGTATTCGATATACTGCGTGAAAGCGAGCACGAAGGACATGCGGTTGTAATCGGTCCACCCGTTCGTTTTCCCGGTGAAGTACTCTGCCAGTTCCCTGACGTATTTGTCGTCGGAAGTGACGTACGCCCTGTCCTCGTCCTCCGTACCGCTCTGTCTGCTGCAGTCGCGGTTGACGTAGCCGATATAGTCGGAATACAGGATATTCAGGGTGTAGGAATAATCCTCTTTCGTTCCGTCTCCGTCGCTGTCATATTTCCAGGCGAAGACCTTAGAGACGGTTCCGTCCGCAAGGACGGTGTAGTATCCGAAATAATCCGCATCTCCGTACCTGCAGGAATATGTGACATTGTATTCCCCGGCACCCGGGAAGGTGTATGCGGCATCGGTCACGGTTGCCTCGTTCCCGCTGCTGTCGGTGACCGTCCAGGTGACAGAGGATGCGCCGCTGACGGCCTTCAGTGTGAAGGATGTGCCGGCCGTCACATTGTAATCGGGCGACTTTGTATTGGATGCAAAAACAATCCTATCGGAGAGGATCTTCGACACCGTGTAGGCGGACTCGGAAGAAAGCAGGTTGCCGTCGGCATCGTACCATCCGCCGAACTCGTATCCCTCGGAGACAGAAGCGGTCAGAGTTACGTCCGAAACGGCGTCATATGTGCCGCTTCCGGTCGTGGTTATTCCGACATCATTGTAGACGTCGACGGAATACGTCTTGTCGATCGCGGCCTTATCCACATCGAAAACATCCGAAAGGACGTAGGTAGCGACGTAGGTGTAGAACATGGACTTGTATTCAACGTCGATCTTGACAGGGATCCATCCGCCGTAGATGTACTGCGTCTGCGTCTCGGTATAGTCGTTGGATGTGAACTTGTAGACTTCGCACTTCACGGATTTTCCGTAATAGGTACTTTCGCACTCCTCCACCCCTTCGTACGTGAGGGTGTATCCGCTGTTGTCATTCTCCGAAGACCACTTCGACTCGGTCGTCGTCTGGCCGTTGGCGGTGGTGACAGAAGTGTAGTAGAATCCCATCTCCTCATCGTAATAAAGGTAGCTGTGGCTCAGCGTCCCCGAACCGGCGGCATCGGGGGAGAACGGCATGGATGTCTTACTGGTATAGGTCAGGGTATAGCCCTTTCCGGCGTAGATTTCCACCCACGAGGCGTAGAGAGTGACATCTCCCTCGGAAGATGTGTCTATCTTGCCGACATAGTTTTCCAGATCCGCATCTGAACACCAGCCGTTGAACAGATATCCCTCGCGCGTGGGACTGTAGAGGGTCCCGTCGTCCCCGACATAAAATCCGTCCGGGTTCTTATCGGAATTCGTACCGCCGTTGAGCACATAGGTCACAAAATAGTACGTTCCGCGGTCTTTAGAACCACTGTCTTCGGAACCGCTATCTTTAGAACCACTGTCTTCGGAACCGCTGTCATCCAGAAGAACGACGGCGCCTCCGACACAGGCGCAGGCCGCCACTGCGGCCACGATAACCATCGCGATCTGAGTTGTTGTCACAATGCTCCGATGTACTTAACGGCAGTATTTATACAATTGTATTTTTACGGCACCCCTAATAATAAACATTTTATATCATTCACCTCTACCCGAATACGCCAGTCGGGGTAACACAGTGGCTATGTGGCGGACTGCAGATCCGCATATGGGGGTTCGATTCCCTCCCCCGACTCCAATTTCTACGAATCTGTCACTCTCCTGCGGCCACGCTTTCGAAATCCGAACTTTTCACCCGTCTTCCGATAACCACTATTTTATGGAATGTGCACATAACCCCGCTCATTATGGCGGAAAGGAGTTCTTTCGGAGGCAAGATGGGATTCATCCTTGCCGGGGCCGCATCAGCGGTCGGCCTGGGAAACATATGGCGTTTCCCCACTGAAGCTGCACATAACGGAGGCGGCGCATTCGTCGTCGTGTATATCATCGTCGTACTGCTGTTCGGCGCACTGCTGCTGTGTACCGAGATTGCATTGGGACGCAAGACCCGCAAATCGCCGATAGATGCGTTCAAATCCATCTGTCCCCGCTCCAAGTGGGTCGGGGTGCTGGCGGTTATGGTACCGGCATTGATTTTGCCCTATTACTGCGTCATCGGCGGATGGGTCATAGGATATCTCGGGGAATACGTCAGCGGCGACGCCGCCAGCGTCGTATCCTCCGGACATTTCACGGACCTTGCCGGATCATGGCTCGCGGTCGGACTGTTCATCGTCTTCCTCGTCGCATCTCTCGTCGTCATTTGGATGGGCGTCGAGAAGGGTATCGAGAGACTCTCGAAGATCTTCATGCCCGCTCTCCTGGTCATGATCGTCGGTCTCGTCATCTACACCCTGCTGCAGCCCGGCATGGGGGACGGTCTGAGTTTCTACCTGTCATTCCATCTGGAGGACGTATCGGGGAAGACCCTGACATCGGCATTGGGACAGGCCTTCTTCTCGCTGTCCCTGGCCATGGGCATCATGATCACATACGGATCGTACATGAAGAAGGAGGACAACATCGAAACCTGCGCCCTGAGCATCGGCATCATCGACACCTGCGTCGCCCTGCTCTGCGGACTCCTCATCGTCCCGCTGGCATATGCCAGCAGCGGAGGGGACATCCCCGGCGGGGTCGGACTCGTCTTCACCACCCTCCCGCAGATCTTCGACGGTATGGCCGGCGGAATGGCCGTCGCCATCGTCTTCTTCGTCCTGCTGTTCATCGCTGCGTGGACTTCCGCCATATCCGTTGCGGAGGCCGTCGTATCCACCATCTCCGACAAGACCGGATGGAGCAGACACCGCTGCATCGCCGTGATACTCGTCCCGATGGTCGTCGTCGGAGCCATAATCAGTCTCGGATTCGGACCTCTGGATTTCATCACCATCGGCGGCAAGGACCTGCTGACCGCGTTCGACAGCCTGACCAACAAGATCATGATGCCCATTGTGGCCTTCGCCACCTGTGTTGTGATCGGACACATCGTCGGGACCAAGGTCGTCACGGACGAGATAGAGTCCTCCGGGAAGTTCAGACTGAAGATGGTCTACCCTCTCATGATAAAGTGGGTGGCCCCCATCTGCATCGCCGCGATCGTCGTCGTCGGATTCTGAACCTCCAAAGACCCCGGCCCGGAATCCGGGCCGGGGTCCGGAAAACCCCTTTCGCACCGGATCCCGCACCGCACCGGAACGTTGCCGGACGGCGGGGCCGTTTTTAAATCGGATAATGTTCCCGAAAAAGGCATACGGTGCCCGGGAATGGTGCGGACAAAGCCAACCTTTATAAATGGGCCTTAAATATGTCAGTCCCAGGTGTATA
>CAVIJO010000007.1:0-47771 GCA_963643445.1 Candidatus Methanomethylophilaceae archaeon | reverse complement strand
GGTTTAGGACATCTGGGTCATTAAAAACCGATTGCCGGATCTGTCATTCGGGTTCTGCATCCGGTACCGCTGTCTGCATCGATTGCGGAGTCCGGGCCATGCTTGAAAACCCGAACCTTTCGTAACTCATTAATAAAGTATAAGCATTCCCGAACACAGTTGGATGTAATCTCCAATAACTCAGAGGGCTGCAGATGCAGATTAAAATCGATAACCTGGAATTCGGATATTCCAGTGTGCCTGTGCTGAACGATGTCACTCTGGACCTCGCCGGCCCGAAGTTCGTCTCGATAATGGGACCCAACGGTGTCGGCAAATCCACGCTCATCCATTGTATGAACAAGATACTGACTCCTTCGTCCGGCACGGTGATGCTCGACGGAAAGGATGTAAAGGACATCACGATCAAGGAGATGGCGAAGCAGGTGGGTTACGTCCCTTATTCTGCCAACGACACCTTCCCCCTCACCGTGGTGGACACTGTCCTCATGGGGAGGCACCCGCACAGCAGGTGGAAGTCCCTGGATGCGGATCTGGACATCGTCTATGACACCCTGCGCATGCTGGGAATCTCCCATCTCGCCATGAGGAATTTCAACGAACTTTCCGCAGGACAGCATCAGAAGGTGATGCTGGCCAGAGGACTCGTCCAGGAACCCAAGGTCCTTCTGCTCGACGAACCCACGTCCAACCTGGACGTGAGGCACCAGCTGGATGTTACCAAGATGCTCAAGAGACTCTCGGAGGAGAAGGGCATCCTCGTGATAATGATCAGCCACGACATCAACATCGCGGCCAAGTTCTCCGACGAGGTCATCATGATGCACGGCGGGAGCATATTCGCGGTCGGCACGCCCTCGGAGGTCATCACGGAATCCAACCTCGGGACTGTTTACGGTGTCGAAGCACGTATCGTGGATGACGACGGGAGGCCGCATGTGATTCTCAGAGACGCCCTTCCCATGGGCGAGACGGACGGAGAAGTCCGGTCTCCCGCTATGGCCGCCGCGCTGAAGAGGAGGAAGGGGGAGAAGGAATTCTCCGAGAGGGAGAAGTCCGAGGCGTGAAACTTTTTCATGATATAGGGAAGCGGGAAAGATGAAAGGAAAACTGTACGGAATAGGCGTCGGGCCGGGGGATCCCGGTCTTCTGACGCTCAGAGCGAAGGAAATCCTGGAGAAGGCACAGGTGATCGCCTACCCCGTCGGGAAGGCCGGCGGCGAAGGCACGGCCCTGGATATCGTGAAACAGGCCGTCGACATCTCCGGGAAGGAGGTGGCGGAACTCGTCTTCAGGATGGATCCCGACGACGATGTGCGCAGGAAATGCCGTGCGGAGAACATCGGCCGCATCTGCGGAATGCTCGACAGGGGCGACGACATCGCGATGATTACGCTCGGCGACGTCGCCGTATACAGTACGTACATGTATCTCGACCGCGAGGTCAGGGAGAGGGGATACGATACGGAGGTCGTTCCGGGGATCCCCTCGTTCTGCCACGGTGCGGCGAAGGCCGGGCTCCCCCTGATGATAGGGGAGGAGAGTCTCGCCGTGTTCTCCATGGCGAAACACAACATAGGGAAGATCGAGGAGGCCCTGGGGTGCCTCGACAACATCGTGATAATGAAGGCGTTCGCATCCATGGGCGAAATCGCGGAGATGATGGCCAGGAACGGGATACCCCTCTCCTCCGCATCCGTCATGAGCAACATCGGGATGGACGACGAATACGTCGGTCCGCTGGATGCAGACAGGAAATACGGTTACTTCACCACGGTTCTCATAAAGAAAGGGGGCATCTGAACGGAAAAGGTACATTTCATCGGGGCGGGTCCCGGGGACCCGGAGCTTATAACGATCAAAGGGAAGAAACTCATCGACGGGGCGGACATCATCATTTTCGCAGGATCCCTCGTCAACCCCGCCGTCCTGGCGGATAGGAAGGCCGATGCGCAGGTCTACGACAGCGCATACATGAATCTGGATGAGGTCATGGATGTCATGATCCCCGCCGCCAAGGCGGGAAAGAAGGTCGTCCGCGTCCATACCGGGGACCCTTCCATATACGGGGCCATAAGGGAGCAGATGGTGAGGCTCGACGCCGAGGGGATAGAGTACGATGTCGTCCCCGGAGTATCCTCGTTTTGTGCTTCCGCAGCCGCGGTAAAAAAAGAATTTACATTGCCTTCGGTCTCGCAGACCGTGATCATCACGAGGATGGAGGGCCGCACCCCCGTACCGCCCAAGGAGAAACTGAAGGGACTCGCCGAACATCACGCATCGATGTGCATATTCCTCAGCGTCGGTTTTATGGACGAGCTCACGAAGATCCTCCTGGAAGCGGGATACGAGCCCGACTGCCCCATGGCCGTCGTCTACAAGGCCAGCTGGCCGGAGCAGAAGATCCTCTACGGCACCGTGTCCACCATGGCCGCGCTCGTGAAGGAGAACGGGATCGAGAAGACCGCCATGACCATGGTCGGCGGTTTCCTCGGTAACGAGTTCGAACTCTCCAAGCTCTACGACAGCCATTTCACCACCGGATTCCGCAAGGGGACGGACTGAGATGGCGGGAAAACTCACGGTCGTCGGGTTCGGGCCCGGCGGGAAGGAGGATATGACGCTCCGTGCCGTGCATGCCATAGAGGATGCGGACGTCGTCACGGGATACACCACTTACGTGAACCTGCTGAAGGAATTCTTCCCCGATAAGGAGTACAGGGCCACCGGGATGATGAAGGAGGTCGACAGATGCAGGATGGCCATAGAGGACGCCCTCTCCGGGAGGGATGTCGCCATGGTCAGCTCCGGCGACTCGGGGATCTACGGAATGACCGGGCTGATCTACGAACTGGCGGAGGAGATGGGTGCGGACATAGAAATCGAATCCGTCCCGGGAGTCACGGCGGCCTCGTCCAGCGCCGCCATCCTCGGTGCGCCGCTCATGCACGATACGGCCCTGATAAGCCTCTCGGACCTCATGACCCCCATAGAGAGGATCATGGAGAGGGTGGACTGTGCCGGGCGCTCCGATTTCGTCATCGCGATATACAATCCGAAGAGCCGCGGGAGAACCGAATATCTGGCGCAGGCCGCGGACATCCTTCTGAAATACCGCTCCCCGGAGACTCCTGTGGGGATCGTCAGGGATGCGGGGAGGAAGGACCAGAGCAGGACGATCACGGTACTCGGTTCCCTCAGAGACGCAGAGGTGGACATGTTCTGTACCGTCATCGTCGGGAATTCCCGGACGTACGTGAGGGACGGGGTCATGATCACCCCCCGCGGATACAGGGAGAACAAACGTTTTTGAAAGGATATAGGGAGTGAGAGAATGGTTTTCGAGATACTTACGCCCCGCGAGATCGAGGCAAAGAGCATGGAGACTATAACGAAGGAGCTGAACGGCCGCACGTGGCCCGAGCCCGAGTTCTCCATCGTGAAGAGATGCATACACACGTCGGCGGATTTCGATTACGCCGACAACCTCCGTTTCTCGGAGAACGCCGCGAAGATCGGCGTGGAGGTCCTGAAGAACGGTGCCGACATCGTCACCGATACCAAGATGGCGGCTGCCGGGATCAATAAGAACAAGCTCGCGGCCCTGGGAGGGGAGGTCCACTGCTACATAAGCGACCCCGACGTGGTCGAGGAGGCCAAGGCCAGGGGATGCACCCGTTCCACCGTGTGCATGGAAAGGGGTGCAAAACTGGGGAAACCCACCATTTTCGTCATCGGCAATGCGCCCACGGCGCTCATCGAACTCCACCGGCTGATCCGCGAGGAGGGCCTGAGGCCCGCACTCATCGTCGGCGTCCCCGTGGGATTCGTCAACGTCGTAGAGTCCAAGGAACTCATCATGACCGACGGCGTCCCGTACATAGTGGCCGCCGGCAGGAAGGGCGGGAGCAACATTGCGGCATCCATCGTGAATGCGATGCTGTACACCCTCGGCAGGTAAGTCCCGAATATGTCAGGGGTGGCAATGTGCCAGACGACATAATCGATGCAGAAGGCATCACCGTCAGGTTCGGCGATTTCACCGCCGTGGACGGCATCGGGGTGCATGTGAAGGAGGGTGAGATCTACGGGTTCCTGGGTCCCAACGGGGCCGGGAAGACAACCACCGTCAAGGTACTCACCACCATGATGAAGCCCACCGAGGGAAAGATCCGCATCGGAGGGTACGATACGGCCGCAGATGCGGACTCCGCCCGCCGTCTCATAGGTGTGGTGCAGCAGCATATCGCCCTCGACAAGGATATCTCCGTCAGGGAGAACATAATCAGTCGCGCGGTGCTCCACAAGATACCCAGGAAGGAGATAGAGCCCCGTATGGAGGAGTTGTGCGGCACCATCGGTCTCCTGCCCTATCTCGACAAGACCCCCATGGAGCTGTCCGGCGGATGGAAGAGGAAGACGGCCATCGTATGCGCGCTGATGCACGGGCCGAAGATCCTCTTTCTGGATGAGCCCACCGCAGGCCTCGACACGCAGTCGAGGCATATGCTCTGGGACATGATCCGCATCATGAACAGGAACGGCACCACCGTATTCCTCACCACCCATTACATGGATGAGGCAGAGGCCCTCTGCGACAGGGTCAGCATAATCGGCCATGGGAAGATAAAGGACGGCGGAACGCCCAGGGAACTGTGCTGCCGTCTCGGGAAATACACGGTGGAATATGACTCCGACGACGGGAGGCGCAGATACGGTTTCTTCGACACGAGGGAGGAGGCGAAAGCCTTCTTCGACACCGTGGAGGACAGGAACGGGGTCATCCGCGGGACCCATCTCGAGGATGTGTTCCTGGAGGAGACAGGCAGGACGGACGCCAAGGCATTGGAGAAGGCGCTGAGGATATGAACAACGTATTCGACGACACATGCCGTGTGGCCCTGTCCGACATGTACTATCTGAAAAGGAACATCTGGGTCCTTTTGGCCACGTCCCTCGTGACGCCTCTGCTGTATCTCATCGCGTTCGGCTACGGTCTCGGGAAGGATGTGGTGATGGACGGGGTGGATTACATCGCATTTGTGATCCCCGGGGTCATAGCCCTCACGACCCTGTCCTCGTCGTTCACCACCGTGTCCAACAAGCTGATGGTGCAGAAGAGGTTCTACGAGAGTTTCGACGAGATGATGCTGTGTCCCGTATCCAAGACGGGGATAATCTTCGGGAAGGCCGTCCTCGGGATGGTCAAGGGGATGATGTGCGGGACCATCCTGCTCATACTGGGTCTTTTTATGAGCTCCGACCTGCACGTGACGGTTATGCTCATCGTATGTATGGTCATCTCCTGTGCGGTGTTCTCCCTTCTCGGGGTGGCGGCTGGGATGCTGATGAAGGATCTGCCCCATATGAATCTGTTCAACAGTTTCGTGATACTCCCCATGACGTTCCTGTGCGGGACCATGTTCTCGTTGGATGCGCTCCCGGGGCCTGCGAAACTCGTCATAGAGGTACTTCCGCTGACCCATACGTCGGAATGCATCAGGGCCGCCGCCCTGGGATGGCAGTTCCCGTGGATCTCGGTACTTGTGCTGCTGGCGTTCGGGGCGCTGTTCTACCTTCTGTCCCTCTACGGACTCAGGCACAGCAGCTGAGGAGGTCACTTCGACTTCTTCTTCCTGCGGGATTCGGGGACGGGTATCCCCCGTTCCTCCAGGAGTTCTATCGCGGCGGCGTTGCCTTTGGCCGCCGCCTTCAGAAACATCTCTCTGGCACATTCGGGATTATCGTCCTCGGTCAGGAGTCCGTATCTCACGAGGGCCTTGGAATATCCCATGTCGGCCGATCTGCGGAGATATTCCATTCCCGTGTCGGGGTCGTCCTTTATCTCCGTGTATATTTCGGCGAGGCGGTACGTCGCACGCGGACTTCCGGATCTGACGAACCATTTCTCCGCTTCCTCGATGTCCTTTCCGGTGCCCCTTCCCTGCAGATACAGCTCCCCGAGGTTCGTCATCCCTCTGGCGTATCCGTTCTCTGCGGATTTCAGGAACCACCTGAACGCCTGTTCGGGGTCTTCGGCGACACCGTTCCCGAAATCGTACATGACCCCGAGGTTGCACATGGCCCGGGCGTTGCCCGCATCCGCCGCCAGGAGATACCATCCCGCCCCTTCGGTCTTGTCCTTCTCCACATTGATCCCCACGGCGTAGCAGTAGCCGAGGTTCCTCATGCCGGAACTGTTCCCCAATGCGGCGGCCTTTCTGAACAGCTTGACTGATTCCCTGCGTTCCTCCTCGGTTCCCTGGGAGTATACGCACCCCAGGAGCACCGCCGACGCGGAGCAGTTCCTGATGACATTCTCCCTGAGCAGACTTATCGCCTCCGGGTCGTGTCCGTCCTTTTCCAGAAGATTGTACGCTTTCGAGAATCTGGCACATATCTCCTTATCAGAGGAGGCGGAGGAATTGGGACGGTCCATCATATGCGGTTACATTATCCTCTGCGGATTGATAAAAACGACCCTCATTGGCCGGAATGCCTGTCCATTTCGGCGTTGAGGAGCGCATCCGCGCGGGGGATGAGTCTCTCGGAACGTCTGACGTTCGTGAACCTGACCCGGGGGATGAGGGAGGAGAGAGCCTTCGCATCCTCGTACAGTGCCAGCATGTCGGGGGATTTGACCTTGTATTGGCCGGTCATCTGTCTTATGACCAGCTGGGAGTCCATGACGAACTCGACGTCGTCCGCCCCAAGCTCCAGGACCTTGGAGATTCCGGCGATGAGACCGCGGTATTCCGCATAATTGTTGGTGTGTACCCCCAGGAACTCGGAGTGTTCGTGGATTATCCTGCCGTTCTCCGTCACGACGACGGCGTAGGCGGACGGTCCCGGATTCCCTCTCGATCCCCCGTCGGAATAGACGCAGTACATCGGTAGGTGAGCTCCTTCGCCACCCTGTTGTCCCTGTCCACGAGGACCACTTTGGCGGAGATCGGTACGTCCGTGAGTTCGTATCCCATTATGATGACTTTGTCGCCCACGGCGGCGAGCCTCGCGGCCGCGCCGTTCAGCGCGATTATCCCGGAACCGCGCTCTCCCGGCAGAATGTAGGTCTCGAAGCGTGCGCCGGTCTCGATGACCGCGACGGTCACCTTCTCGCCCACCCACATCCCGCACCTGTCCACGAGGTCGGCATCTACCGTGATGCTGCCCTCGTAGTCTAGTCTGGCCTCCGTGACGGTGGCCCTGTGGATCTTACTCCTGAGCATCCAGCGCATATTTTCTCCATTTATATGAGGGGTTTAAAGGTTTGCTTTGGGCGGGTGTTACTCAAAATAGGTTCGATTATTAATTAGTAACACGAATCCAATTGAAAACGTGCAAGGTTTTATAATCTGTCCGCAGCATCGTCTGTGCATAAGGCACACTGTGCAGGTTGTGACGGAATGTCTGTCAGGATTAAAGCGCTCATAGCACTGGTTCTCGTCTCCGCCATGGTGTCGGGGGGCGTCGCCACAGGCGACGCATCCGATGCGGATACGGGTTTCACGGTAACGGATTCCACGGGGAAGACTTTCGGCTACTCCGCACCCTCGGAAAAGATAATCGTGACGGGGTATGCGGCCGCCCTCACCCTCATCGATGCAGGGATGGCGTCGAAGATCTTCGCCGTCGACCAATACGGCGCTGCGGCTTTCGAGGACAGGGGTCTCGAGAAGCCCAGGGAGTATAAGTTCACCTACGGCGACACATCCGGTTTCAAATCGTCCTTGATCGGGGCCGTGAGTGACGGTTTCGACAAAGAAAACGATACAGTCGTCCTGACTACGTACAAGACCGATTTCGTCGGAAAGGACGGAAATTCCGGGCTGCGTGCGGAACTTCTGGATGCCGGGTTCAGGTATATTCCGTTCTACGGCAGTATCTACGATTACGATGAGATTGTAAACTGTGTGCAGGATCTTGAGAGGATCTCCGGAAGCACCGCAGGGCTTACGGCCGCAATGAATTCCGCATACAGCACGGTCACCTCTGCGGTCGGAGGGAAGGAGAAGACAGATGCGATCTTCCTCAGATATTCCGGCTCCAATGGATGGGGCATCGGTGTGAGTGGGGCCATCGGAGCCACCCTGATCGAGACTGCGGGAGGCAACAATATAGGTGTCTCCGCCGGGTCGAGTACAGTCTACAACGAAGGGAAGATTATCGAACTGCTGTCCGAATATCCGGATGCGGTGATCTTCCTCGACAGCCCCTACTTCGACACCTACGGGGGCTCGTTCGAGAAGTTCGTCTCCGACGTCATGGGCGGGGACCAGGGCAATCACGGTCTCGTGAAGATGCTCAAGACGTGGAACAACTACGATCCCGGTGCGGCCGAGGGTCTCGCCGCGATCGCGCACGTCCTGCATCCGGACGCCGTGGCCGGCGACGTCGAGCCGTACTATGTAAGCGGCACCGGGGGATCCAACGTCCTCGTGTATGCCGTCTCGGCGCTGGTTGTCATAGCCGCCATCGCAGGGGTAATGTTATTTATCCGCTCGAGGAAGTGACGGAATCCGTATGAACGGAAGAAGGGACAGGGTACTGCTCTGCACGGCCGCGATTGCCGTCATACTCGTGCTGGCAGTGATGCTCGACCTCTCGTGGGGCATGTTCCGCATATCGTTCGGGGACGTCATAGACGTCATTACGGGTCGCGGGACGTGGGCGAACAACATCCAGGTGGAAGACAACGCCCGGAGGGTCGCCATCGGCGCCCTCGTGGGTGCCGGACTCGCCGCCTGCGGCTGCGTGATGCAGGCAGTCTTCCGCAACCCGATGGCCTCGCCGTACATCCTAGGTCTTTCTTCCGGGGCGTCCCTTGGGGCGGCCGTCGGACTCCTCTTCACGATTCCTTTCATCCCGGCGGCACTCACCACGCCCGTCCTCGCATTCGTCACCTGCATGGCCACCATGTTCCTGGTGTACGGGGTGGCGCACGTGGGCGGTTCCACCCATACCGAGACGCTTCTCCTCACGGGTATCGCGATCTCGTCGATGATGTCCGCAGTGGTGTCCTTCCTGACGTTCATCGCCGGGGACAAGACCGAGGACATCGTTTTCTGGAGCATGGGGAGCCTCAGCCGCGCCGACTGGGAGGGCATCGCCGTGGTGGCCCCCATGGTGTTCGCAGGCATCGCAGTCATGATGTGCCACACCAAGAGCCTCAATGCGATCATGATAGGCGATTCCCATGCCATGGATCTCGGGATAGAGGTGGGCAGGACCCGTCTCATCATCCTCATCGCGGCCACGGTGGTCACCGCCGCGGCGGTATCCTTCGTCGGTGCGATAGGGTTCGTCGGGCTCATCATCCCGCACATATTCCGCATAATCCTCGGCCCAGACAACCGTACGCTCCTCCCCGTGAGCGCTCTGGGAGGTGCGGCATTCCTCATACTGTGCGACTATCTGGCACATACGGTCGCCCCGCAGTACGGCGTGCTCCCCATAGGAGTCCTGACGGCCCTCGTCGGCGCACCGTACTTCATCTATCTCCTCAGAAGGAGGAGGAACGAGGTGGGCTGGTCATGACCTTCGACGTACGCGGTCTCGAATTCAGATACAGGGATAAACCGGTCCTGGACGGGGCGTCCCTCGAGATAAGGGAGGGGGAGGTCTTCGGCATCCTCGGGCCCAACGGATGCGGGAAGACGACCCTCCTGAAGAATCTCAACCGCAATCTGAAGCCCGACGCCGGAGCGGTGGTTGTGGACGGGGATGACATAGCCGATCTGCCGAAGAAGGACATAGCCAGAAAGGTCGCCGCGGTCCCCCAGGTGAACGAGATCAGATTCTCCTTCACGGTCAGGGACATCGTCGCCATGGGCAGGATGCCCTTCCAGAAGCAGTTCGAGGGCGACAGCGCCTCCGATCTGGAGATAGTGGACCGGGCCCTGAGGGACGTCGGGATCTACGATATGAGGGACAAGCGCATCAACGAGATGAGCGGAGGGGAGAGACAGAAGGTCATCATCGCGAGGGCCCTGGCACAGACGCCGAGATATCTCCTTATGGACGAACCCACGAACCATCTCGACGTGAATACCCAGTTCGAGGTTCTGGATCTCGTATACAGGCTGTCGAGGGAGAAGGGTCTGACGGTGATCATCGTCTCCCACGACCTGCCGATGGCATCCCGTTACTGCGACAGGATCGCACTGATAAGCAACCACAAGGTCATGTGTTGTGGAACGCCGGAGGAGGTCCTGACGCCCGGGAACATGGAGAAGGTCTTCAGGGTGGATGCGGAACTCTGCACGGACGGTAAGACCGGGAAGCGCACGGTGCTCCTGCACGGGGTCTCGCACTGACGGTTTTTCAATGACCCAGTCGTCTGTTTTCGAAGACGGATGCCGGAAAAGAAGCCGACGGAATCGAAACGGAATAGAAGAATGGCGTCCCGGTCGGAATTCGAATCCGAGTCGAGGCCTCGACAGGGCCTCATGATAGGCCGCTACACTACCGGGACTGTTGTCCCTCCCTATTGAGATTTGGTATATAAGGATTACTGGACCTCCGATGTTTTCGGATTTGCAGAAAATTTCCAGATGCTGTGCCTAATGTTTTCGGACGTGTCCGTAAGGACATCCGTACGCAATAATCTGAGCCCTTGCCGATAGTACTGTTCCAGGTGTTCTGATTGTATTCCAATCGAATATGGATGAATATGCTAACTGTTTTATAATGCATTTTGGATGTATCAACCAATTCCAAGGTATTATTCATTGGATTTTACGGAATCGTGATAAAATGGAGAAGAAAATGACCACAATGATTGCTGCTGTCGCAGTAGTCGCGATTGTTTTGGTCGCCGGAGCAGTGGTGATTCTGAATAATGATGACGTAAGCAGCAGCGATGCCGCCATCGCATCAAAACTTCAGATCCGCGGAAACGCCAACGACGACTATACAATCGACAGTAAAGACATGGACATCCTGGAGGAAGTCATTGCAGACCCCGAGAAATTGGCAACCTATCCTCTGGCCGATGTGAACGGCGACGGAGTTGCAAATGAAACCGACAAAGCCCTTCTGAAGGACCTCATCGACAGAAAGGAAGGGTCTGCAGTTTATGTGATCTGTCTTGACAGAGAGGGCAATTCCACTACTGTGAAAGCTACATATCCCCTCAGAAACCTTGTTGCTTTCGGAACCAATATCCAGATGCCCGCACTGTATGCGAACGGAGGTCAGTACTTTGCCGGATATTTCAACTCCGAATATGCAACTGCGGGATCTTCCATTTCAAAAGCCGCAGTGGATTTTGAGGGTTCGTCGAGAAAGATAAGCGATACAGCATGGTCGAACTTTACCGCACTCGATGCAAAAGTGGAGAACGGAGTCGGTGCCTTCCTGCTGGATTACTCTGCAGTGGCACAGATTACCGATAAGCGTATGGGCGATCTCAATGCCGCAGAGATTCCGCTGATCTGCTACGAGTCCGCCGATGCCACTGCGGAGATCACGACCGTTCTTACGCTCGCATTCCTTTTCGGAAAGGACTGCGAAAAGGTCGGAGTGAAATATGCTCAGACTGCATGGAACGTAGTTGATCAGATAAACAGCAAAGTGAGCTCCAAGACTGATGCTGAGAAGCAGAAATACATCTGCTGCACTATGTTCATCTATCTGTGCGGAATCAACTCTTCGTTTAACACCAGTGCGGCCACTGCCGGAGGCATTCCTTATGCATCTATCAATGCGGATTATGCGGCCACGTACACGAAGAACTCTACAAAGATGACTTCCACCGAAGCCATGGCGAATTACACTAATGCAGATATCGTCATAAACAACCGTTCTATGGACTGGGGTCTGACCTCCGATAAGACCAAAGAACTCATCATCGACACCTGGGACCATGACAACGGCGGAGTTTCGTCGACCAAGTATTTTGCGAAGTTCCTCGACAAGCTTGTGTATATCAACAACCTGCTGCCCGGAGCTGTGAAGCTTGCATACATGGCACACGCTATGTACGGCGACGACTTCTCCCGCGAATGGGCGGACGGAGTTCTCCAGGATTACATCGATATGGGTACGCTGCCTCTGCAGGGACAGACCCTCAGTACAGTCCTGGCATACTTCGCCCAGAGCGATTACAACAACGCAATCGCCTGAATTTCTTTCAAGCGGGGGTTCTCCCCCGCATCTTTTATGATAACATGGCTGCTGACGGGAATTTGACAAAGGATGAAGTGATACACACCTATCACCATCTCATACTCAGGAGACTGATGCTCCTCTCCGTATGTATTGCAGGTGTGATCCTGTTCGTCGGTCTGTTCTCGCTCTCGGCTTACGAGGGTATAACCCTATCCGACACTTACCGCATAATCTGGAATCATTTGTGTGGGAACGAGTATGAGAAGAGGTCCCTGTTCTGGTGGGCGGACAGATACATCTGGGGTACTGCGATACCTCATGCCATTGTGGCAATCATCGCCGGTGCCTCTCTGGCGGTATGCGGTTCGCTCATGCAGGCACTGATGGGAAATCCGCTGGCGGATCCGTATTCCACCGGTATCTCTTCGGGCGCATGTTTCGGGGCAGTTGCGGCAATAGTGGTGGGAGTATCGTTTTCCAGTGTTTCGGGAGAGATGGGGATAGTTTCCAACGCATTCATAGGTGCTATGATTCCTGCGTTGATGATCATCTTCCTGTCGGAAAGAATCCGCATGACTCCTGCCACGCTGATTCTTCTGGGTACAGCCATATCCTATTTCTTCAACTCCATGGTGACATATGTCATGGTGACGACCGACGCGGATACGCTGAAGAGTGCATATCTCTGGCAGGTTGGAAGTCTCGACGGAATGACATGGTCATCCGTCCCCCTTATGCTGGCCGTCACAGTAATCGGGTCGGCCTTCGTACTGCTGGCATCCAGGAAACTCAATGTGATGTCAACGGGCGAGAACAGTGCCATAAGTCTCGGAATAGACGTTCAGAAATTCAGAACCGTATGTCTGGCACTTATGGCGGTGATGACTGCGGCCGTCATCGCATACACGGGAATAATCGGGTTTGTGGGGCTGGTCGCACCGCACATAGTCAGACTAGTCATCGGTTCCGACAACAAGTTCGTAGTGCCCATATCCATGGCGGTGGGAGCATTCCTCCTGCTGTTTGCAGATTATGTCGCATTCCAGCTTTCCGATATACCTGTCGGAGTGGTGATGAGCCTCATCGGCAGCCCTGTATTCTTCCTCCTGATCGTACTCCAGAGCAGGAAATCGGGAGTGATATACTGATCGGGGATTCGTCGGAACTATGCAGGGAGTACAGGGAATCCAACCACAGGAAGATTTTGTTCACTGTAATGCTGGCATTGATATCAGTCGGTGCGTTCTTCCTTACTCTCGGTTTCGGAGTATACGATATCAGTCTATCCCATGCGCTGGAAGTGTTTTTCGACCATCTGAGCGGAAACATAACCGATGAAGACGGAGATTACTACGTCTGGAACATCAGGCTCCCGAGGGCCGTATGTGCAGTCGTCACCGGAGTAGCCCTCTCCGTGGCCGGTGCAATCATGCAGAATGATTTCAGGAATCCTCTGGCGGATCCGTACACGATGGGAATTTCCTCCGGAGCGTTCCTCGGAGCAGTCCTCAGTATCGTGGCAGGCGTATCGATACTTCCGTTCGTGTCCGACTCGGTCGGACTCATGGCGAATGCATTCCTGTTCTCCCTGATTCCCACTGCAATTATAGTGGTTCTGTCCAAATTCAGAAAACTGACACCAGCGGCTATGATTCTTACGGGAGTAGCAGTCATGTTCCTGTTCAGCTCCGTATGCCAGGTTATGTTGGTCACCGCACCTTCGGAAAGTCTTTCAGACGCATATATGTGGAGAGTGGGGGACCTTGGCAGAGTGACCCTTGATACACTTCCACTGATGATTGTCCCGTGTGCCATCATTGTGGCTGTTCTGTATCTTATGGCGGGGAAACTCAACGTCATGTATGCAGGGGACAGGAGCGCACAGACACTGGGCGAGAACGCCGGACGTATAAGGATGATCACATTGGTGCTTGTATCATTTCTCACTGCAAGTGTCGTCAGTTTCACGGGCACCATCGGTTTCATCGGCCTCGTCGGGCCCCATGTGGCGAGGATATTCGTCGGTTCGGACAATAGGTATCTCATCCCGGCATCCGCCGCTTTCGGTGCCGCATTCATACTTCTGGCGGACACGGTTGCAAAGGTATCGGGCGCCAACGGCCTTCCTGTAGGTGTCATCAGTTCGATGATCGGCGGTCCGCTGTTCATCTGGATACTCGTGAGGCAGAGGAAGAGCGCATGGGCGTGACCGCCGCCGTACCCTCATAAAAACGCATATAGTCGCGGAACCATTCAGCCATCCGTTATGACGGCGACGGTCGGGGATTACATGGTCCGTAACGTCCAGTACGTTACACCGAACATGACGGTAGAAGAGGTGAAGGAGAAACTTATCAACTCCAATTTCCACGGTTTCCCCGTGGTGGAGAACGGGTACCTTCTGGGATACGTCACCGCCAAGGAGCTCCTCCGCTACATGGATTCTCCCAAGGCGAAGCTCCGCTCCGTTATGAGCAGGGGTACGCTCTGCGTCATCCCCTCCATGAACATCGACGACGCCATGCGCGTCCTGTTCCGCTACGGACTCAGAAACCTCCCTGTCGTGGATGACGAGAGGAGGATAGTCGGCATCATCTCCAACATCGACATCGTAAGGTCCCAGATAGAGAAATCCCGCCCCGGGAAGGTCATGAACGTCAAGAACTTCATGGAGCAGCAGAACGGCATAACGATGCGCATCTACAATGCGGAGATCCCCATCGACCAGATGATCCCCACCCAGAAGGAGGTCTATATGGACGAGCTCATCGGCCGTCAGTATGAGATCAAGAGGGGACTCAACGAACCTCTCATAGTCATCAAGAGGCACAACGGGTATCTCGTCGTGGACGGACACCACCGCATCATGGCCGCCCACCGCATGGGACTCAAGATGTTCAAGTGCATCGTGCTGGAACCCAACGACATGGATGTCCCGCTGGGTCTCGAGACAACGGCGGAGAGGTGGGGCCTGCATTCCCTGGACGACGTCAGGATCATCGAGGGTTCCAAGCATCCGTTCATGGAGATCACCACCATGCTCCTGCCGAAGGAGCAGGCGGAGAACATCAACAAGATCCTGGTTGACCGCATGGACGAGGATCCCGGACCCGGAGTCCCCAGCGCGCTGAGCCCCCGCGTGACCAGGAAGATGACTCCCAGGAAGGCTCCCGCAGGAAAGACCCGGAGTGCCGCGAAACCGAAGTCCGGCAGGGCCGGTTCCTCCGTCGCGGAGCCGGCCGGGAAAGCATCAGGAAAGTCTTCCTCCAAGAAACAGGGTACGAAGGACTGACGTACCTGTTTTTCACATCTGGGTCTTTTAAAAACAAACCCGTCCCCGAAGGGACGGGGAGAAGTTTCAGAAGTCTCCGTCGCAGGATCCGAGTCTTGCCCTCGCGGCCTGCAGGAGCACCCTCTGCTCTGCGGAGGCGATGATCTTCTTGGTCCTGACGAAGGTGTCGGGGTTCAGGGAGATGCAGTCGATACCCTGTTCCACGAGGAACTCGCAGAACTCGGGGTAGACGGAAGGCGCCTGTCCGCAGATGCTGACGTGGTTGCCGTACTTGTGGGCTGTCCTGATGAGGTGCTTGATGGCGGCCTTGACACCGGGGTTCCTCTCGTCGAAGTAGCCCATCTTGCCGAGAATGTCTGAATCCCTGTCGCATCCCATGGTCAGCTGGGTCAGGTCGTTGGACCCGATGGAGAACCAGTCGCAGTACTTGCAGAACTCCTCCGCCATGAAGATGTTGACGGGGACCTCGGCCATGAAGTACAGCTTGAGGTCGAGTCCGCGCCTGAGTCCCACGGACTCCATCATGGCGGTGATCTGTTTGACCTCGTCGATGGTCCTGACGAAGGGCAGCATGATGTTGATGTTCTTCATGCCCATCTCGTCCCTGGCCTTCTTGATCGCTTTGAGTTCGCACATGAACGCCTCGCGGTAGCTGTCGGAGACGTACCTGGAACATCCCCTCCATCCGATCATGGGATTGTCCTCGTTGGGCTCGAAGTTCGCTCCGCCCTTCATGTCGCGGTACTCGTTGGTCTTGAAGTCGCTGGTCCTGAGGGTGACGGGGCGGGGGTAGAAGGCCCTGGCGACCTTGGCCACTCCGTCGGCCAGTTTGTCGATGAGTTCCTGACTGCGTCCTTCCTGGATGACGGCGCAGGGGTGTTCCCCGATGTAGTTGGTGAACAGGAATTCGGATCTGAGGAGTCCGACGCCGTCGCAGGGGAGTTTGGCGACCTCCTCCGCCTTGGCAGGCATGCTCATGTTGACCATCACCTTGGTGCCGGTGACTGGCACCTGCTCTGCGAACACGGTCTCGGAGGCCGCCGCGGGCGCACTCTCGGAGACGACCTTCTTCTTGATCTCTCCGCGGTAGACGGTTCCGGTGGAACCGTCGACGGTCACGATCTCCCCGTTCTTCAGGGTGGAGGTGGCCTCGCCGGTGCCCACTACGCAGGGGGTCCCGAGTTCCCTCGAGATGATTGCGGCGTGGCAGGTCATCCCTCCCTCGTCGGTGACGATGGCGACGGACCTGCTCATGGCGGGGACCATGTCGGGCATGGTCATCTTGGTGACGAGGACGTCCCCGTCCTTGATGACGTCGAGACTCATCCCGACGTCGTAGATGCAGACCCTCCCGGTGGCCATGCCGGGGCTCGCTCCGAGTCCGGAGAGGACCACGTCCCCTCCTTCGACCTGTTCCTTGCCCGCAGTGTCCTCCTTGCCGGTTCCGATGGCGGTGATGGGCCTCGCCTGGACGAGGAAGACCTTGTTGTCCTCGATGCACCATTCCATGTCCATGGGCTTGTCGTAGTGGATCTCGACCTGCCTTCCGATCTCGGCGATCTCGAGGACGCGGTCGTCGGGGATCTTCTGCACTTTCTGCATGTCCTCGGGGATGTCCTTCTTGACGGCTCCGCCCTGGGGTCCGCGCACGTATTTCCACGTCTGCTTGGAGATCCTCTTGGCGGTGACGGCCATCTTGCTTTTGTCGATCTGGTAGGTGTCGGGGGTGACTTCCCCGCCGACCATGGCCTCTCCGAGACCGTATCCGCCCTCGACGATGATGTTCTTGGCGCCGTTGTGGGGGTCCACGGTGAACATGATCCCGGCGAACTCGGAGTTGACCATCTTCTGGACGACGACGGCCAGCTTCACATCCTCGTGGGAGTATCCCTGGGTCTCCCTGTAGGAGATGGCGCGGGCGGTGAAGAGGGAGGACCAGCATTTCCTGATCTTGTCGAAGAGGTCCTTCTCGTCCTTGACGTTGAGATAGGTCTCCTGCTGTCCGGCGAAGGATGCGTCGGGCAGGTCCTCGGCGGTGGCGCTGGACCTCACGGCCACGAATCCCTTCTTTCCTCCGAGGAGGAGTTTGTAGTTCTCCTTGATCTCGTCCTTGAGGTCCTTGGGGATCTCGCATTTGTCGAAGAGTTCCCTGATGGCGTTGGACGCCGCGACGAGGGTGTCGTCGGAGTTGGGGTCGATGGATTTGATCTGCGCAAGGATCTTGGGCATGATCTTGCTGGTGGAGATGAAGTAATCATAAGATACGGTGGTCAGGACGAATGCGTGGGGTACGGGGAATCCGGAGGAGGTGAGTTCTCCGAGGTTCGCTCCTTTTCCGCCGACGATGGGCACATCGTCGACGCGGAGCTCGTTCACATCGATAATCCTCTTGGTCGCAGTTCTGCTATCCATAACAATTCCTTCGATCGGAACAGGTTTCGGAGAACCCGTTTTGTTCTCAGGAATATCGATTTCGGTGTTCGGCATATAAGCGTTTGCAACCGGCGTTTTTCCGGGCGGGTCTTTTCTGCTGTTTTTGTTGTTCTGGGAAGCGGAAAACGGGCTTGCGGAGGTTTTTCCGGAGGTTTGGGCAACTATTATATTTTGTTTTATTATATTGTAAATTATATTTAACGGGAGGAAAGGATACGGACAGACTCACGGGCCGCAACAGGGAGATGCTGATACTCGAGGACCAGTTCAGAACACCCGGTTCGTCCCTGGCGGTCATCTACGGCAGGAAACGCTCCGGGAAGACGTCCCTCCTCATGCAGTTCATGAGGAGGCACCCGAATTCCCTGTATTTCCTGGCCAGGAAGGAGTCCTCATCCCGCAATCTGGCGTATTTCCGCAGGGCTGCCGCGGATTTCCTCGGCCGCGGCCTCCGTGCCGCATCGGACGGGGACTGGAACAGGACGTTCAGGGAGATCGCCGACCTTAAGGGCAGCCAGAAGACGGTGATCATGATGGATGAGTTCCACCGCATCGGTCAGAAGGACCCCTCGTTCCCGTCGGTCATACAGTACGCATGGGATACGGTCCTGAAGAACGCCAATGTGATGCTGATCCTCTGCGGTTCGTCCGTCCCGCAGATGTCGGCACAGGTCCTGGAGTACGGGAGTCCCCTCTACGGGAGGCGTTCGGCGCAGATCCTCCTCGGCCCCCTGCCGTTCTCCGAATCGCGGACCCTCTCCGGGGACGGCGGCCCGAAGGACGCCGTCCTGAAGTATTCGGTCACCGGAGGGGTTCCGAAGTACATCGGGACCTTCGCAGGGTACGGCGACGTATATTCCGCGATAGAGGACACGGTCCTGAATCCCGACAGTTACCTCTTCGGGGAGGTCATGTCCTCCCTCCGTTCCGAGGTCGCGGATGCGGGAAGCTACGCTGCCATCCTCGGTTCGATAGCCTCCGGACATACGAGACTGAAGGACATGGCGGAGGACCTGGGCCTCAGGCAGACGGGTCTGACGAGTTATCTGAAAGTCCTCACCGGGGCCGGTCTTGCGGAGAGGAAGGTCCCGGTGACGGAGGACGACCCCCTGCGCAGCAAGAAGGGGGCATACTGCATCCCGGACAGGATGGCCGCCTTCTGGTTCCGTTACGTGTATCCGCATCTCGACCTCGTCGAGAGAGGGGAGACGGAGAAAATCATGGGATTCATCCGTGCGGATCTCCCGCGCGAGACCATGGCGTCCGCATACCGCAGCATATGTGCGGAGAAGATGGCGGAGATGTCCTCGGAGGGATACTGGGATTTCACGGTCGACCGCATCGGGGGGTATTGGGACAGGGACGTGTCCGCGGATCTCGTGGGCACGGACCGTACGGGGAAGCCGCTCGTGGCGGCGGTGTGCGTATGCACCGACGGTCCCGCCGGCCCGGAGGTGCTGGAGGGCCTGAGGGCCGCCGGCGGGAGGATGTCCCCGTCCGGGAAGGTGAGGTTCGCAGTGTTCTCCCTTTCGGGGTTCCGGGGGGAGTGGCCCTCCGATACGGACCTGATCGAAGGTATCTGAGATACGGGATCCCGTTCTCCGCCCTGTTATTCTTATATATTAGGCCAACCGAAATATCCTTTTCGAAATTCGTAAAAATCGTTGTGAACATAGTATTTTCAGCGATTTTTAGTGTGTTTTAACTGCAGAAGTCCTGCGGAAATTTGCGATTTTCGTAAAATATATACAAGGGTTTAAATCCAATGGGGAAATCCACTATTCGGTTGTTCTAATGGACACAGAGATCTGTTGGCACGGAAGAGGAGGTCAGGGTGTCGTCACTGCAAACGAGATCCTCGCCGAATCCGCCATATATTCCGGTAAGTACGTCAAGGCATTCCCCGAATTCGGCCCGGAGAGGATGGGTGCACCCATCAGGGCATTCTCCAGAGTCTCCGACAGTCCGGTAAGGGTCCACACCCAGGTTTACGAGCCCGACATCGTCATCGTCATCGACCCCACCCTAATCGGGAAGGTCGATGTCGCCAAGGGTCTGAAGAAGGGCGGTTTCATCCTCGCCAACTTCGAGGGCACCCCCGCCGAGCTCCAGAAGGCCATCGGCACCACCGCCGAGTGCCACGCCGTCAACGCTTCCAAGATCGCCCTCGAGGAGATCGGGAAGCCCCTGGTCAACACGGCCATGCTCGGGGCGCTCATCAAGATCCGCCCCGTCATCAGCTACAGCGAGATGGAGGACAACATCACAGACAAGTTCACCGGAAAACTCTCCGACAAGCTGATCGTGAAGAATCTCTCCGCCCTCAAGAGGGCCTACGAGGAGGTCGAGTAAAATGGTTAACATGGCAGGATACAAGGACATGGTCATCGGAAGCCGTGTCATCGAGCCCGGAAACTCCGAGAACTTCAAGACCGGCGACTGGAGGTCCATGGTCCCCGTCATCGACTCATCCCTCTGCATCGACTGTCTGACCTGCTGGATCTACTGCCCCGACGACTGCATCCTCACCGAGGACGACAAGGTCACCGGCATCAAGATGAGCCACTGCAAGGGATGCGGCATCTGCTCTAAGGTCTGTCCCAAGAAGGCCATCACCATGAAGGAGGATGTAGAATGAGCGGAAAGGTCGGAAAGGACATCGCGATCAACGGCGACGGCGCAGTCGCCCTCGCCTGGAAGCAGATCAACCCCGATGTCTGCGCTGCATACCCTATCACTCCTCAGACCATCATCGTCGAGGATTTTGCAAAGTACGTCGCCAACGGCGAGGTCACCACCGAGTTCGTGGACGTGGAGTCCGAGCACTCCGCGCTGACCCTCTGCACCACCTCCTGCTCCGCAGGGGCGAGGACTTTCACCGCAACCGCGTCCCAGGGACTCGCATACATGTGGGAGATGCTCCCCATCACCGCATCCATGAGGACCCCCGTCATGATGGCGGTCGCCAACAGGACCGTCAGCGGCCCCATCAACATCAACAACGACCACGGAGACGTCATGTCCGCCAGGGACACCGGATGGCTCTCGCTCTTCTGCGAGAACGTCCAGGAGGCCTACGACATGAGCATCGTCGGTCCCAAGATCGCCGAGAACCCGGATGTCCAGCTCCCGGTCCTCGTCAACCTCGACGGATTCATCCTGACCCACGCCATCGAGAGGATGACCCCCCTCGAGAGTTCCGTCGTCAAGGACTTCGTCGGACCCTTCAAGCCGGTGCACCCTCTCCTGGACACCGACCATCCGACCACCCACAACCTGATGGATGGGCCCCTCTTCTACTTCCCCCACAAGTACCAGATGGTCCTCGCCATGGAGAAGGCGGCCGGAGTCGCACAGGACGTGTTCGACGAGTTCGCGAAGGTCTCCGGAAGGAAGTACCGCCTCGTCGAGGAGTACATGTGCGAGGATGCGGACACCGTTGCGGTCGTCCTCGGATCCTCCTTCGGCACCATGAAGGAGGCGGTCGACAGGCTCAGGGCCGAGGGAATGAAGGTCGGAGTCTGCATGCCCCGCGTCTACAGGCCCTGGCCCGCGGAACAGCTGGCCAAGATTATGAAGGGCAAGAAGAGCGTCCTCGTCATGGACAGGCACCTCAGCATCGGAGCCTACGGCCCCATGTTCCCCGAGGTCTGCGCCGCGGCGACCCTCAACGACAAGATGCCCCGTATGTACAACTTCATCTACGGACTCGGAGGAGCCGACACCCAGGTGTCCGACTTCATGGGAGTCTACAAGCAGGTGATCGAAGGCAAGGCCGACAAGGTCAACTTCGTGGGGGTGCACGAATGAGCGGACTTTCACTCAAGGAACTCAACAAGATCCCCGTCAGGCTCGCGAGCGGGCACAGGCTCTGCGCAGGATGCGCCGAGTCCATCATCGCGAGGCAGATCCTCATGGGAACGGAGAAGGATGTGGCCGTCTCGGTGTCCACCGGATGTTTCGAGGTCTCCACCACCATCTTCCCGTACACCTCCTGGAACGTGCCTATGGTCCACACCGCCTTCGGGAACGGTGCGGCGGGCGCGGCCGGCCTCGAGACCGCCTACAAGTCCCTGAAGAGACAGGGCAAGATCGACAAGGACATCAAGTTCGTCAACTTCGCGGGAGACGGAGCCACCTACGATATCGGTCTCCAGGCCCTTTCCGGAGCCATGGAGAGGGGACACGACATGCTGTTCGTGTGCTTCAACAACGAGGCCTACATGAACACCGGTATCCAGAGGTCCTCCGCCACCGAGAAGGGAGCGTCCACGACCACCTCCTGGAACGGCGCCGAGTCTTACGGGAAGAAGGAATATCCCAAGGACATGACCGCCGTCATGGTGGCGCACAACATGCCCTATGTGGCACAGGCCGCCCCCTATGCATGGAGGGACATGGTCACCAAGGCCCGCAAGGCGTTCGAGTGCGGAGGTCCGTCCTTCATCAATGCGATCTCCCCCTGCCCCAGGGGATGGAGGTTCTCCCCCAGCGACACCATCGCCATCTCCAAGCTGGCGGTCGACTGCTGCGTCTGGCCCCTTTACGAGGTCGTCGACGGCGAGTATTCCCTGTCTGCGGACAGCAGGAGGATCGCCGACGGGAAGGCGGAGAAGAAGCCGATCACCGATTGGTTCGAGTCCCAGGGAAGGTTCAAGCACCTCAGGGACGAGAGGTGGGCTCCCGTCGTCGAAGAGATCCAGAAGGACGTCGACAAGAAGTGGGAGAAGCTTCTGAAGCTCTGCGGACTCTGATCCGTAAAACATTTCACAGGGTCCGCCGCGGACCCTCCCCAACCGCGGCACTTTTTCAGCCGTCCGGGAGCATCTGATATGTCTCCCGTGCCGATGCAGTTTACATGCAGTATCAAACTTTAAAGAGGGTCTGCGGAAGTAATGCATAATGCCGAAGTGCGGGAAGTCCGGTGTGCCGGACTGCTTGCCTCGGCACACCGGAACCGCCCGGCGGGAGGTGATAAAACGTTTGGTTTCAGAACCGAACGCCGGAAATGCAGTTTCCGTGTCGTGATCAGGATCCTTTGGATTGAGATCACGATTGATATCTCATAAGAGGTACCTATAAGTTGATCTTTGAAAGAGGTCGACCGGGTCCCCGAAAGGGAGCCACCCGGCCGGTGTAGTTCGGCCTCCGGGATATCGGTCCCGGGGCCGAAAATAATCAGATACCAAATTCTGCGGATGCGGCCGTGTCCGTAATCCGATCGATTCACAGGAACAGACAGCACAGGATGAATCCGATGACGGCTCCTGCCAGAACGGTGACCATATTCGTGCCGTATTTCGAGATCTTCCCTCTGTTCTCCCACACGGCCCCGACGACGCTGTCGAGGAGGTTGCCGGCCATTCCGCAGACCCATATGATGAGGGCCGAGAGCAGCGGACCGCAGTCCGTGATAAACCACACCGCAGCCGAGAATACGGCGCTGACGGCGGCCGAACTCAAAAGACCCAGACGGGAAACTCCGCCGTTGATCCCGGGTTCGGTCCTCTTGAACGTGGTGATCATCCACACATTCCTGTCGAACACCCCTATCTCGCTGGATATCGTATCCGCCAGGGATACGCATACGGCGGAGAGGAACGCGACGGTAAGGCATTGGGACGTACAGCCGCCGGCGCAATACAGTACGGAAATCGCCACGGGGACGGTGCTGACCCCGATTATATTCGCATATGATCTCTCCCCCGACCGTCCCTCCTGAAGACCCAGATCCTTCTTTTTCTTGATATTCGTGAACGTGGCGGCGAATCCGAGTATCGGGAAGAGCAGGTATGCGACGAACCACCAGAAACCGCCGCAGAATGCGATTACGGCAGCGGATGCGAACGACAGGGCTATCCCGGAGTCGGTGAGGAATCCCTTTTTGCGGGCCACCAGGGACAGGACGGCGGCAATACATACCGCCAGAAGAGTTCCGGTCAGTTCGTCCATGTATCAGGCATATTATCGGAATATATAATGGAAAGGCCGTGTCAGCGGATCTTTTCGAGCAGTGCCGTCGCATCGGATATGCATTGGGCCCTGTCCGTCTGAGGGAGGTACATGACCTTGCCCTGGGGGTAGAGCGTGACTTCCATCCCGTTCCACTCGAAGACCAGAAGCATGTCATCCTTCTCTTTTATTCTGCAGCCTTCGCCTTCGAGAATCTCCGCAGCATGTGCCAGATCGATATTCATAATATCTGCGGATATGGCCATGACGGCTTTGCCGCCGCAGAGGCGGGCGGTGGTGAACCTCATCTCAGGGACCTCAGGAGGGCTGCGGATTTCATGTGGAACTCCTCCAGGGAACCCATGTTCACGATCATGTAGTCGCACAGGGCGATGGCGTTCCCGGAACCCCATGAGAGTTCGCGTCTGTCGCGGGTCTCGAACTCCTCCCTGTTGTGCGGGGCGTCCTCTCTGGCTCTTTTCACGAGACGTCCGTATCTGACCGTCGGGGATGCATGGACGGCGACCACGCGTATGTCCGCACCGAGGGAACGGAATGCATCTATCTCGTCGGTACTCCTGCATCCGTCGATGATGAATATGTCGCCGAAGGTCCTCTCGGCCGTCCTTCTGGCCCATATGTCGGCACCCCGGGTCTTTCTTTCGCGGTCAGCGAACTGACCCACGGAGAGCCCGTCCTTTTCCGCGCCGGATGCGGCGTAGGCGTCCCTCACCACGTCGCCCATCCTCACGAACGGCACTCCCGCATCCCTGCCGGCCGCGAGGAACTCCTCCTTGCCGGCACCGGGCATCCCGGTGACGACTATCATCTTCATGCTATCAGATCAGATTGTCCGATATGTTCATGAGGACGCGGTCGCAGTAGACGCATCTCAGCCGCGGAGGATGCCTGTCCTCCACGGAGAACTGGGGCGATACGGGTTCGCCTTTGTTGGTTATGCAGTTGGGATTGCTGCATCTGACGAGCCCCACGACTTTGTCTCCCAGTTCGACGTCGAATTTCTCTGCCACGTAATAGTCGCGGATGATGGAGATAGTCGCATCGGGGGCGATGAGGGCGATCTTGGATACGGTCGTCTCGTCGAGTTCCATGTCCTCGAGTTTCACGATGTCCTTCCATTTCTTCGTCTCTTTCGTCGTCGGTACGTGCATGCCGATGCTGATCCCGGAGTCGATGTTGTTCTCGTTGACTCCGAGGATCTTCAGGACATTCAGCGCCTGGCCGTTCTCGATGTGGTCGATGACGGTGCCGTTCCTGATCGGCGGGATCTTGATGTCGGCTATCTCCTTCATATGTCTCCCCCCAGGATGGCGCAGAGGATGGCCATTCTGACCGGAACCCCGTTGAACGCCTGCTGGAAGTATCTCGCATGGGGTGTGGAATCGACCTCCGTGGCGATCTCGTTGACCCTGGGCAGGGGATGCATGACGATCATGTCGTCCCTGGCGTTCCTGAGCATCGCATTGTCGATCCTGTATGTCCCGGCGACCTTCTGGTATTCCGCCGGGTCGGGGAACCTCTCCCTCTGGATCCTGGTGACGTAGAGGACGTCGGTGTCCCCGATCACGTCCTCGAGGATGCTGGTCTTCTTCGGGACGCAGCCGTCGGTCTTCAGTCTGTCCACGATGTCCTGCGGCATCTGGAGGGATTCGGGGGCCACGAGGGTGAGCTTCACCCCGAAGTTCGTCAGTGCCTGTGCGAGAGTGTGGACGGTTCTCCCGTACTTCAGATCGCCGACCATGGTGACGTTGAGTCCGTCGAGGGAACCTTTGGCCTCCTTCATGGTGAAGAGGTCCAGGAGCATCTGCGTGGGATGGGAACCCGCACCGTCGCCCGCATTGATGACAGGGTTCTCGGAAACATCCGCCGCCAGTCTCGCAGCGCCCTCGAAGGGGTGCCTGAGGACGATCACGTCGCAGTATGCGTCGACCATCCTGATGGTGTCCGCGAGGGTCTCCCCCTTCGCGATGGAAGTCATGGACATCTCCGAGACGTCGATGACGTCGCAGCCGAGTCTGTACGCTGCGCTCTCGAAGGAGAGCTTCGTGCGGGTGGAGGGTTCGAAGAACAGGTTTCCGAGGATCTTGCCGTCGAGGGCGCGTTTGACTTTTTCTCCCCGGGCGTAGGGGACCATCTTCTTCGAGAGGTCGAGAATGTATTCTATCTGGTCCTTTGTCAGGTCCCGGATGGATACGAGGTCCTTGTCATAAAAGTCCATGGTTCTCAATAAGCGCCCAAGATATTAACTGTTATGCGGACGGGGCGCCGGCCGTTTCCGCCGCCGGTGGCACCCCATGGGCGACTTACTTATACCGACGGGCGTTAGCAGTCCCCATGCTTGATGTCGTGGGCAGGTCCCAGCGGGGAAGGATTTGCGAATACAGGAAAGGGGACGGATGTCTCAGGACACCCTGTGTCCTGAAGACCGGCGTGTCCGGAGACACGGGTATCTCCGTCGGAGAGGACGGGAGGACGCTCAGCATCCTCGGTTCATCCGTCCGTTTGGACTGCGGTCTGCTCACGTCCGCCGCCTCCGGCATATCCGTGCCCCCGAGGACGGAGAACGGGATCACCGTCCTCAGACTCCCGCTCACCGGTGACGAGACAATCCCCGAGGATTCGGAGGCCGTCGTCATCCCCAATGCCTTCGACGTCAAAGGCGACTTCAGAAGGACCGTGGACCAGGTCATGAAGGCCAGGAAGATCGCGGGTTTCAACAGGCTCCTCATCATGTGCGGAATAGCGGAACCTGCCGATCTGGCACTGTTGGTGTATATGGGCGTCGACGCCGTCGACGACTCGTTCTGCAGGGCCGCCGGTGCGGACGGGATCTCCCTCATCCCCGAAGGGAGGGTGTCCGCCGGTGCGGACTGTTCCGGGGACAATGTATCCGAGATGGACGGGGAGATCGGCAAGATCGTCCGTTTCATCGGTGCCGGAAGGCTCAGGGAGCTGGTGGATCAGAGGTCGTTCTCCTCCGCGGGAGAGGTCGCCGCCCTCAGGATATTCGATGCGGACGGGTACGGATACCAGGAGGAATGCTGTTCCACCGTCGGGTGCAGATTCTCCTGCAACACGACGCAGGCCCTGAGGAGACCCGACATAGCCAGATATCAGAAGATGCTGTCCGAGAGGTACACCGTGCCTCCGCACAAGAAGATCCTCCTCCTTCTGCCGTGCTCCGCCAAGAAACCCTATCACACCTCCAAGACCCACAAGCTCTTCGCCTCTGCGATACACACTGCGCAGCACGACACCCTCGTCCACGAGGTCATCGTGACCTCTCCTCTGGGTATCGTTCCGAGGGAACTCGATGCGATGTATCCTGCCAATTCCTACGACATCCCCGTTACCGGGGAGTGGAAATGCGAGGAGAAGGCGACCATCCGGAGGATGCTGAAGGAACTCATGGAGAAAGGGCATTACGAGAAGGTCGTATGCCACCTGGGTGAGGATGCGGAGCTGGTGGAGGGCATCTGCGGCGACATGGCGGAGACCGTCGTCGGCGACCCCGTGTCCCCCAAGTCCCTCGAGAACCTCGACAGGGCCCTCAGGGATGCGGCCAAAGGGATGGAGGCGGTCGATTATCTGGTGGACCGCAGGGAGGCCGTGCGTTCGGTCCTCTCCTTCCAGTTCGGCAAGGATGCCGCGGACGCGATAATGGACGAGAACACCTACGGCATCGGGAAGTTCCCCTATTGGAAAGTCTTCCGCGAGGATCCGGAGGACAGGAAGAAAAAGACCCAGCTGTGCATGATGTCGCCAGAGAGAGGCATGTTCTCCCTCACCCTCGAGGGTGCGGAGATCGTTGCGGGACTCGGGAAGAACACCGTTGAAATACAGGATTTCGAGCTCAAGGGCAGTCTCTTCGCCGTCGGTGTGGAGAAGGCCGATCACAGCCTCCGCATCGGGGACGAGGCAATCGCCGTGTGCAACGGAAAGGTGAAGGGAGTCGGCGTCGCCGCCATGTGCGGAGAAGAGATGGAACAGATGAAGAGGGGCATCGCCGTGAAGATGCGCCATGCCTGCTGAATATCAGATTCGGAGTCCTGTGTCAGAATCGGTCAGATTCGGCCACCCCTCCCCATTCGGCTTAAATAACCTCCCGGAGATGGAGTAATCAGAGGAAAAAAGAGCATCCCCCAACCAGTGCTCATACCTCGGCCCGCGCATCCACATCCTATCCCATTTTCCCGCGCGGGCCAATTTTACATCCCGGACATCAGAGGTCTGTCGTTCTCAGCCCTATCATCGCCGTGATGCACGACGACAGTACTGCGACATATGTCCCCGTTCCGGCGGAATACCCGTAACCCCATCCGGATGCGCAGAGGATCACGGTGAGTGCGGCGCAGACCATCCCCAGCGGGAATACCGCAGACGCCAGGCGTGCCGCGGATACGAAACGGACGGCGGATAATGCTCCGACGGCCGCAACTATTACGGGCACCGCACGGAGTACGGCGATCCCCCCGGACGGATATCCGTCCGCAGCGATCCCGAATCCCGTCATCCCGGGGTTCAGCCATTCCATGAAGACGGATACGATCATTACAAGGGCGGCAGCGGTCCCCGTGGCTATCGAGACCCAGTGTCTCACGGCCCGCGGACTGCGGTCCCCGTATCCATGAGGGCCGACCGGCTGTTCCTCGCCGAGGGAACTCCTGTCGCTTTTCCTTATCCTGCATCCGCATTCCCTGCAGACGGAGGCTCCGTCCGGCAGCATGCATCCGCATTTGGGGCAGAACATATCCTATCGGGGGAAGAATGCGGATGGAAGGATAAACCGTTTCCGACCTCATTCCGATCCGGCGGATTCCTGTTCGGCACCTTTCTTCATGAACCATATGCCTATGGCGAATCCGACTGCGAACGTGATTATGCCGGCCGCTATGTGGGTCCATCCGGCAGCCTCGTATACCGATGTTATCAGCAGCATCACGAGGGATCCGGCGGTCAGTCCGAATATCAGGAAGGACGTGCTCCTGTGGTGGAATTCCAGTGCATAGTGGACGGCCTTCGCGAATCCGAGCAGCCCTACGACGGCTCCCGCGGCCATGGGCAGGAGGAACTCCATATCCAGATTTCCGACGGTGTCGGTGAACAGGGTGAAAAGACCCAGCACTATGAGAAGCGTGGAGTGGCTGATTCCCGGGACCATCGCAGAGACGGCCACGAGTATCCCGATCCCGAATGCGACGGCAGTTCCGGCGAGGCCGCCGGAGAGTGACATGTCGTCCCCGCTCCCGGCGAAGTACATCGCAAGCATCGCGGCGATCAGCGCGAATCCGAGGATGAGCGCACCCCTGTTGGACCCGGTCCATCTGCCCTTCTTCGGTTCCGTCATGTGGTAAACGGCGGGGATCTGTCCGGCGATGAGTCCTGCGAATAGGAACTGGCTTTCCGTGGGATAGCTGTCCATCGCGCCCGAGAGGATCTTCGCGGCGACGACCGTGCCTATGAACACCCCCACCACGAGGCATACGAGGAACCAGAAATCCTTCTTCAGATAGACGCGGAGAAGGGCGAAGTCGCGGACGAGGCGTTCGTAAATGCCGAAGCATACGCATATCACGGCTCCGCTGATCCCGGGCAGCATGCCTGCGATGCCCACGATGATTCCGACTGCGATGTCTTTCACTGATCTCGCACGGGATTCCATATGCTGTTGACATCCGGAATCGGATATAAAACGGTAGTGAGGGGTCCGCACACATGTGCCAGATGTGCGGAAATTCCCCTCACGGGTCACCTGTTGAGGTGATCGACGACGCCCGTGTAGGTGGCGGACCATCCTTTCCAGATGTTGGGTTTGTCGTCCTTGACCTCGAGGTCGTCCAGCAGGAAGAATTTCCCGTGGAGGTTCTCTGCAAGGGTCTTCGGGATGTCGTTCTTGGTGTATCCGAGCCCGGAATCTATGACGATCCAGTCGGAGTTGGGAATGTTCACGTTCCTGGAGATGTCCAGGGCCTCCTCTATCGGGTCCCTGTAACTGTCCATGGCCTGAGTGGCCTTCCCGTCCGTGATCAGGACGATATGGCACTTCTCGTCGGGGTGTTTGAGGGTGTACGGCATCATGTACTCGTACACCTTCACGAGGGCCGCACTCAGAGGGGTGCCTCTTCCGACGGCGATGGCGTCGATGATGGGTTCCAGCTGCTCCACGGCCCTGGTGGGCTGGAGGACGAGTTCTATGGATTCCTCGTTGAACGTCATGAGTCCCACCCTGTCCCTCTTGACGTAGTGGGTGCTGAGCATGGAGATCATGGCCGCCTTCACCTTGCTCATCCTGTTGCGGATGATCAGGGAACCGCTGGTGTCCAGAAGGAACAGGAAGGTGGATGAGACCTGTTTCTGCCTCACCTTCTCCCTTATGTCGTGTTTCTCCAGTTTGACTCCGGTCTCCCCCGGCGTGCGGCGTTTGCGCTGGTACGGGGCGGCGGCCCTCACGGTGGCGTCGAATGCAATGTCCGGGTATCCGCTGTTCGGGACGCGGGATTTGATGTACTTCCCGTTCCTGTCTTTACTTTCGACGTAGCGTCTTTTGGCGACGTCGTCTCCGGAGAACGATCCGTTGCTGTCTTCGGCCTCCAGGAGGTCGATGGCCTCGAATGTGTCTCCTATGACGGCGACCACGTCGTCCACCTCGTCGGATTTGACGAACGCCTCGCCGGATCCCACCTGGGACACCGTGACGTCGGAGTCGTTGATGCCCTTGACGATCCTGGATTCGGCGGTGCCGCCCCTCTCGTCGTGGATGAAGAGTTTGATCCCGCCGATGCCGTTCACGCCGTCGCTGAGGGCGTTGTACTGTTTCTTCTCCTTCCTGACGCGGCGTTTGGTGCGTCTGTGTTCCAGGCACAGGAGCGCCGCCTGTGCCACATCTGCATCGGTGACACGCTTTCTTCCCGCAAGGGCGGCGAGGGCGCGGGCCGTGTGGGCGGTGGAGATGGCTCCCCTGCACCCTTTGACACCTATGGCGTTGCAGATCCTGGCTATGTCGCGCATACGCTTCTGGGCGAGGTGCACCTTCGGGAGGAGTTCCCTTGCCTTTCTGACGGCTTCGGCGGTCTCCGCATCGCTTCCGATGTAATCCGCCTCCGAGGGGAACGCACCGTCGTAGAACGACAGATTCCTTCTGATGATCTCCTCGCAGGCGTCCGATTTCTCCGGTTTGCGCATGGTCACGCAGATGTCGAAGCAGTCGAGGACGTGCTTGTCGATGTATTTCCTGTTGGAATTCATGCTGGCGAGGACGGTGGTGTCGCATTCGTACGATGCGGACACGTTCTCCCTCTCTATGCACACCTTTCCGTCGCGTATGTCGTTGAGCATGGCGGTGAGGACGTTGGCGTCGAAGAGGTCGGCGTCGTCCAGGTAGACGTAGTTCCCGTCCCCCCTCATGAGGAGACTCTCGCCCAGTTTCACCTCTCCGGCGGATATGGCGAGTTCCAGGTCGATGGCGCCGAACAGCTGCTCGTCGGTGACGTTCAGCGGCACGTTGACGACCTTCTTTCCGGGATCGATGCAGCAGACCGAACGTGCCAGCGCCGTCTTTCCGGTGCCGGAGAGACCTTTGATCAGCACCCCTTTTATCTTAGGGTTGACGGCCGCGCACAGCAGCGCGGTCTTGGCGCTTCCGTTCCCGTATATGGCGGAGAAAGGGAGGCTGTTCACAGTTTGGACAGACATTCCCTGACCTCGCTCTCGTCGAACTTGGTCTTGTCGAAGGCGTTCCTCTTGACGCGGTGGGCGAGGACGAGGGGGGCGACGGTCTCCATGTCCTCCTTCGTTATCTCCTTCCTTCCGGCGAGGGCGGCGTTTGCCCTGGCGGCGCGGATGAGGGTGATGTCGGACCTGTGTCCCTCCATGTTGAATTTCATGGACAGCCTCGCGGCCATGGTGACAGCCCTGTCGTCGATCGGAATCTCCGAAACGAGACCTCTGGCACATTCGATCTGCTTGGTGAGGGCACCGAGCTCCTCCCTGCAGGATTCGATGTATCCTTCGGGGTCCGCATCGAATGCGAGCCTCCTCTTGATGACCTCGGTCCTGGTGGTGATGCTGTCCTCTCCCTCGACCTCCACGGACAGCCCGAACCTGTCGAGGAGCTGGGGTCTGAGGTTGCCCTCCTCGGGGTTCATGGTACCGACGAGGACGAAGCGGGCGGGGTGGGAGAAGGACACACCCTCCCTCTCGACGTAGTTGACGCCCATGGCGGCGGAGTCGAGGAGGAGGTCGATGATGTGGTCGTCCAGAAGGTTGATCTCGTCGACGTAGAGGATGTTGCCGTTGGCGGATGCGAGCACCCCGGGTTCGAATTTCTTCTTGCCGGTCTTCAGGACGTATTCGAGGTCGAGGGTACCGGACACCCTGTCCTCGGTGGCGTTGAGGGGGAGTTCGATGACCTTCATGGGAACGGTGGCTGTCTCCGGTTTCTCGCCGCCGGCGATCTTCGCCTGGCACTCCGCGCACATCCTCTTGGGGTAGCGCGGGTCGCAGCGGTATACGCACCCTTTCACCGCAGGCCTCTCGGGGAGGAACTGGGCCATGGACCTGACGGCCGTCGATTTGGCCGTACCTTTCTCGCCTTTGATGAGAACCCCGCCGATGCTGGGGTCCACGACGTTCAGGAGAAGCGCTTTCTTCATCTTCTCCTGCTTCACTATGCGAACGAACGGGAACAGTGTCTGCATTTCTGCCATTTCGGTATACTCCTTATTTTGCGGAAGGCACGGACCTGCCGCGGATGAGCCGGAATCGGGATGACGGTATAAACAATATCCGTTAACCCGTGTTAATGTGCGGAGACAGGCAGGATGCGGGACATATCAGGAATTGCGGGGCCGGAGTTCCGGGGATTCGGCGATTTATGAAATCATCGGGTTGATACCGATGAAATCATCGGGTTGATACCGATGAAATCATCGGGTTGTTTAAATACCGATACCTGCATCGGACAGCAATGACGCTTACGCCCGAGGGATACATCAGCAGACTGGCGGAGAAACAGCTGAATACAGGTCTGAGGGCCGCCGGCGCCGTGGTCATCGAAGGGCCGAAATCCTGCGGCAAGACATGGTGTGCCAGGAATGCGGCCGAGAGCGAATATTCCCTCGTCGATCCCAGCGGCAATTTCATGAACCGCAGGGTAGCAGGTATCGATCCGACGGCCGCATTGGAGGGGCCGGAGCCGCACTTGATCGACGAATGGCAGGAGGTCTCCGGGATATGGGACGCCGTGCGTTTTTCCGTGGACGGCGGAGGCCGCCGCGGGAGATTCATACTGTGCGGTTCCTCGTCTGCGGATAAATCCGAACTGATCCATTCGGGCGTCGGGCGTATCGTGTCGGTGAGGATGTATACGATGTCCCTGTCCGAGTCGGGGGATTCGTCCGGGGAAGTTTCCCTCGAAGGGATGTTCAGAGGGGAATTCGGTGCCGTGACTGGTACGGCCCGTACATTGGACGAACTCATCCGCCTCACTGTCCGCGGGGGATGGCCGAATCTCCTCGGGACGGAAGAGGAGGAGGCGTCGTTCGTCCTGAAGGATATGATAGCCAGGATATGCGAGGTCGATTCGCAGAAGGCGGGCGGGAAACAGAGGGACGTGAACAAACTCAGGAGGACGTTCGCATCTCTTGCGAGGAACGAGAGTACGATGGCGGCCAAATCCAAAATCGCCTCCGATATCCTCGAATTCAGCGGGGAGAAGGTCGAGGATGAAACGGTCTCGGAATACATAGATTTATTCGGAAAACTGTTCCTCATCGAGGATCAGCCTGCATTCTCGCCCAATTACCGGTCGCCCGTAAGGGTCGGAAAATCTCCGAAGAGGCATCTGACGGACCCTTCCCTCGCTGCCGCCGCGATGGGTCTGGATTCCGAATCCCTGAAACGGGATCTGGACACTTTCGGATTCCTGTTCGAGGCCCTCTGCGAAAGGGATTTGAGAATCTACGCCCAGACATTCGGCGGGAAACTGTACCACTACAGGGACCACGGCGGCAGGGAAATCGATGCAGTGGTGGAGATACCCGGGAAAGGGTGGGGAGCATTCGAGATCAAGCTCGGGAGCGATCAGACCGATAAGGCCGCGCAGAACCTGCTCGCCGTCGATGCGTTCATACGGAAGAGCGGTGCGGAGCCTCCCCTGTTCCTCTGCGTCATAAGCGGCACCGAAGGATGTTCCTACTGCAGGTCCGACGGGGTGTATGTGGTCCCCATATGTATGCTGGGACCGTGAGCCGCCGGCGTGCGCCCGCCTTTCTTTCCGATGTGATAGCGGATCCTGAGAAGATCCCCTGCACCCCTTTCTATCCTGACATCGGTCAGTTCGTTCTCGACGCACCCCTCTGCCGTCCGGAAGTTCCACGACCACATTCATCTTCCCGCCG
This sequence comes from Candidatus Methanomethylophilaceae archaeon, assembly GCA_963643445.1. GTDB lineage: Archaea > Thermoplasmatota > Thermoplasmata > Methanomassiliicoccales > Methanomethylophilaceae > Methanomethylophilus. The sequence goes on along the minus strand of CAVIJO010000007.1, from coordinate 13,565 downwards.
TCCCCGTTGCGGCAATGTCCCAGCGTTCCGCCGAGCGTCGGCGCAGATCCGCAGGTCCCTTTCCAGAGGGCCTTGAACAGGAATCCCGGGGTGCGGCGGCCGTCCGAAAGCATCTCGGGGGTGACCCCGAGATCGGCTGCCGCCGGCGACGGATCCGCGGCATTCGGATCGGTCTGCCGTTCAGGAACTCGGTGTTTAGTACATCTGGAAATACAGTTATATATTGCGCAGACGATTCACTTATCCGACCAATTCCGTCCCTCGGGACGGGTGACTGATATTTTCAGGGGGAATCAGAATCAAAGCGAAATACACACTTGCGGCGGTCCTCGCGGTCGCCTTGTGCATGGTAATCCCGTCGGCGGCGATAATGTCCGACGGGACAGAGGGGGACGCGGCGGCCGACGCCGTGACCTATGTCTCCCTGCCGGATTCGGAGGTGCTGACCGCACTTTCCGGTCTGAGCCTTTCCGGCAGCTCTTCGTACGAAGGGAGCGGAGACTCCATTGCCGGCGGCGAGATCTCGGCAGAGATCATCATAGGCGATGGGAGCAAAGACAACGTTATGGCCGGCACGTACACCTTCAAAGACGGAGGCTTCATCCACGTCAAGGAAGGGTATGAACTTGTCCTCAGTGTATTGGAACTCACTCTGGTCGCCTCCGGACAGAACGTGTTCCAGTTCGAAGAGGGTTCCGCCCTCGCCGTGTCCGTCATGGGCAAGGAATTCACTGTCCAGGAGTTCGATGACGATACTGCGGTCTCCTTCAGCGGAAAATACTCCGCAACGACCGTAACGGAAGTGGCGAGTACTTCGATCACTATCGCATTCGACGATAAGACGGAGTTCGGATCCGACGGCATAACCTTCAAAACCTCCGGCGAGAACAAAATCTCCGTGAGCGCCGCCTCCGTTGCAGGTATTCCGACGAAGATCGAGGCGACCTACAAGTTCAGCGGCATTTCCGTCACATTCCCGACCGGAGAGACCGGCAGCGGCGGAGCTGCCGCCACCGAGACCGCGACCCTTACCGGCAGCGGCACCGCCTCGTTCGAACTGAAAGTCGGCACGTCCGCCGACATATCCCTGTCCGCAGATGCCGATCTGAAGATCGCGGTCGGCGATGGACTCACCCTCACCGCAGGCCTCGATGCGGGTGTCAAGGTCGCGGTCGTTATTCCCGAGGTGAACGGAACCTCCACGGCCGGACTCGACCTGTCGGGATTCGATCCCAGCATGATCACTTTCAAGAGCGGCAGCATCGCCGTGACCGCCAGCATGTCCGGAGGCCTCGATCTCTCCGATTTCGCCAAGGACTACACCAAGCTCAATGTCAGCGTGGACGGATTGGAGGAGAAGTTCTCCGCAGAGGTCCTTTCTTCGGGCAAACTGTCCTTCTCCGAGGAATTCTCCGTAGGCGGCATCTCCGTCGATGCGGCCGACAGGGACGGTATGTTCTGGAATGCCGGGGTCAAGGGCATCAGCCTCACTCTCGGCGCACAGGCCGGGTTCTCGGATCTGATGAAGATGTCGACTCTGACCCACGTCGAGTCCGAGATACCCAAGGAAAATGAGATGATCCCCGAAAACGTGAAGAATGCGGAAGACACGTTCGATTATATCGAGAAACTTGTCGACAGCGCTTGGGTGATATGGGACCACGAGGACGCCGTCAATTTCGCCGAAGCCATGGACGGTTTCATCGCCGATCCCATAAGCGGATTCGAGAACCTCTACTCCGTGAGCGACAGCACCTACGATGTCTACAAAGCGGCATACACCGTACTGGACAAGCTCGTTTCCCTGACCTCCGTATCGGAGATCACTGCGGAATTCGGAGTGGATTCCGTCACTTTCGACACGAATGCGGACCTTACCCGCATTTCATCGGCCCATGTCTCGCTTCCCAAGGAGGCGACCACGAATATTGCTGTCAGCGGCATCTCCGCAGGCTTCTCGATGAAGCAGGCTTCCGCCACGGACAGCGAGATCAAGACCGACATTTCCGCGGATTTCCGTGTAAAGAGCATTTCCGGCAGCACCGATAATCTCAGCGGGTTCCGCTTCGACAAGATAGATGCAGGCATCGGCGGATCCGTCAAAGGAGACATGACGACCGAGATCTACACCGCCGGAGGGGAGGGCGGAGCCGAGTGCGTGAAACTCAAGGCTTTCAATATCCCGGAGGCATCCGCAGATCTCGACCTCTATCTCAAGGGCTACACATCGTCCAGCATGATGATGATATCCATCAGCGGTGCGAAGGCGACTGCCGATTTCGGTGAGAACCGCATGAGCTCGACCGTCTCCGCCGATTCAATCAAGGCCGGGATGTCAGGTGCGGATGCCGCCGTCAGATCCCTCAGGGTCACCAGCGGAGGGGAGTTCTCCGCGGACGAGATATCCATGAAGGGCCCCTACTACAGCGGCAGCAAGAAATACATGGGCTTCGTAGACAGCGACATATCCGTGAAGAATCTGAAGGGGACCGCAGGCAGCAGTTCCTCCCTCGGCAGTGTCGATGCGAAGATCGAACTCACCGGCGGAAGGATCTTCGAACTGTCTTCCGACTGGAAGAGCAGGACCGTGACGGTCAACGGAGGAAACGTCAGCGTCCGGGAACTCGGAGAATATTCCGCCCTGAGCCCCATACTCCTGACCCAGATACAGATCGTACCCAAGGACGCAGTCCTGTCCTTCGAAGGGGACTCCCTCCTCATCACCGAGTACGTATATGTGCAGGCCGGGGGGAAGATCACCGGTTCCTTTGCGAGCGGAATGTATTTTGCCGATGCTGACAACGGTTACATGGTGGAGTCCGACTTCGACAACGGGTACCTGGGCGTGACCTACACGGACGGAAAACCCTCGTTCTCCATCGTCCCTGCAGCGGGATACGGCGGAAAGACCGTCGAGAGTTGCAGCGGATTCGACTACGATGCGGAAAAGAATACTGTGACCTTCACCCCGCAGTCCAAAGATATATCCAGACTTTATGCGACCGTTTCCGATCCTCTGACCTACAAGATCTTCATCAACGGAGTGGAAAAGGATACATTCACGTACGGAAACCCCACCAAAGAGATAACTCTCGATTCGTCGGAAACCGGGATTCCCTTGTTCGTCGTCGATCAGTACGGCAGCAAGGTCGGCATGATTATCGAACTTGGCGACAGCTATCAGTGGATGTCGGTGGCCCCCCTGCATTGGACCGCCGATACGTATCTCACTGTGTGCTACGGTACCGATGTGAAGGACGCCCTGACGGAGGATTACGAATCCCCGTCCGATGTGGTGAGGGCAACGATCAACCATTCCGCCGAAGACAAGTCCGTGACCGTCAAGACCCCGTCCGGAGTCAAGTGGAAGATTGCTGCCGACAGTTCTGCAGACTATCTCTTCACTCTGATCTCCCAGAAGACCGAGTACAACGGCCGCGAAGCATACCTTCTGGACTTCAGCCACGCAGGCATGATGGACTACACGGCCTACATCCCCGTGTCCGGTTCCGGCAACGTCCTGTATCACGTGAACGACGGAGGAGTCGCCTCGGTCATCCCCTCCAAGGAGATCGAGATCGACGGAGAGAAATACCTCTCCTTCACCACCGACAATTTCTCGTACTTCTATGTCTCATCGGACCCCTATTCCGATGACGGCAGCGAGGGCGGAAACACCCTCCTTATCGTCGGTGCGGTCGCCGTGATTGCGATCATTGCGCTCGCCGGCGTGTATGTCATGCGTGCGAGGAAGGCCGCGGCCTGAGTCTTCAAATATATTATCCGCCCGCAGGGGCGGAAACACCCCTGCCCGGGGACCTTCCCCGGGCAGTAAACATATTATGGATGTCGGGAATGCGTGTGCGAACATCATGGGCGCGGCATCCGTTTGGGAATTGGACCGGTACGTGCATCGTTTCGCGGACATACTCCTGGATTTCTCCAATTTCGCTTTGGCGAGTCTTATGGCCATCTATGCGGCCGTCGAACTGGCCACTGCATACACGGACGAGTTCATAGAACTCACATGGACGCTTGCGCTCAGTTACATCGTGATGCTGGTCGGAGGTATCGCAATCCTCGCCGACGTCAACCGCAATCTCCTCCGTTCGGTCGGGATCTACGCCCTCGCCCTGGGTTTCCACAGGTTCATATCGGCCGCCCCCTATGTGGAGCCCGGCAGCGCCATAGGTCTGGGATATCTCGTGGTGTGCGTCCTGGGACTCAATCTCATGGTCTCCGGGCGTTCTTATCTCAAGGGGGTCAGCAGGGGCCGCAGAACTGTCATGTTCTCTACGTTCCTGCTTCTCATGTGCTATCTGACCCAGTACATCATGCTTATGCGTATGGGGCTGTCCATCAAGGACTGTATCACCGTCGCTCCCGGGGAAGCGGTGATGTGCGTCATGTACGCCGTCTTCATCGGCATCGTGGATTCGGAACCCCTCCGTTCATCCGACATACTGGAGATACACAACGAGGCGCTGAACAGACTCAGATGCACTCACTTCACCGATCCGGAGGTCTGCATATCCCGCGAGACCGCCGAGATCCTGGCGGCCGCCTTCACGGACCGTTCCGCATGGACCCCGGTGTCGGACGGGGGTCCCGCCGAGTGCGAATTCAGATTCACCATGGATAACAGGGATGGGAGTTCGGAGGTGCTCGTACAGAAGTGGGAGGGTTCGGATTCTCTTTATTTCACCGTGTCCGACAATCTCGACGGCACCGTTATCCAGGCGTACAGGTTCGAGGCGGACTCCGTCTATACCGACGGCGACCCGTCGGTCTGCAGCCGCGTCCGCATGTTCGGAAGGTCCGGCATATGCATGCAGCTTGCCGTGGACGACCCGGAGTTCGAGGGGGTCGGGATATGAAGCAGCCCGTCATAACCGTGAAGGGAGTGCCGATAGTCCTCATACTCGGCGTCGCGATGATCGTGGCGGGCATCTACTATGTCTACCTCAACTCCCTTTCCTTCGCACCGGAACACAAGCCCGTCATGATCGAAGCCTCCTACGTCGTGATCGCCTGTTTCGGCATCAGGCTGGCCGCGAGCCGCGACATGGACAGCCGCAGGGGCGTGTACCTCTGCGGTATCGCGCTGGGTATCGCAAGCATCCTGCAGAACATCTTCTTCATGGAGGACGAGTCGATGGGGACCGATTTCTTCATGGGATTCTTCGGGATCCTCCTGGGCATCGCCGAGATGGCGTTCTCTGTCGCATACCTGTTCGGATTCAGGAACGTCGTCCTCAAACTGCTGATACTGATAGGGATACAGGTGCTCATGACCGCGATTCCCATATTCCTGCAGTGGTACTCGGAGGAACCCACGCTGGAGATCGTGAAGGAGTATATGTCCACCTTCCCGATGCTGTTCATCCAGGCCGTCTACGCATGGATACTGCTGCAGAAAGGGATATGGGTGCCTTTCCCCACGGGGAGGATCGCCAAGAACCTCGACGATCTGGAGGATATGCTGCACGCCGACAGCAGGGTATACATGGCCCCGGCGGATCTGGATCTCCTGTTGGACAGGTCCCGGTGGACGGTGATGCCCACGGGTCCCGTCGACACGGAGGTCTCTGTCCGCCTCAGGGGGGCGGACCGCAACCTCGTCCTGACCGTGCAGACGATGGAGGGGGACCCGGTTCCCCATGCGTCGGTCCTCCCGTCGGATCCGCGTCAGTTCATCCAGGGGTTCCGTTTCGATATGGTGTACACGGTGGTGGCGGCGGACCGCAGGAGCGTGAGGTTCTACGGGCACGGCGGCGTGTTCGTGAACATCCTCGTGAAAGATCCTCCGGAGCCGAGGAAGGGATTCGGTCCCTTCGGAAGGTCCGGGTAAGCCGGAACGCCCGCACAGTTTTTCATACCGGCCGGTCCCGGAACGGCGGGGCCGTGATGATTTTCGGACCGATACGGCGGACTCAATGCAGATGCAATCCAATCGAATCCGAGAGAAGATTGGTGCAACCGTCGGGATTCGAACCCGAGTAGCAAGCTTGGAAGGCTTGAATCCTGACCAGCTAGATTACGGTTGCACTGGGAGACTGATAATTTGATGACCTATATAACGGTTACCCACGGTCGGCGTCCGAAACCGTCGGCCGCATCCGTCATATTCCTCCGCGCGCCCGACTTGTCGCATAAATTAAATTATGAAGGGCGTATGCACCACCATGTATGGAAGGCCGGTCTTCGGAAGCAAACTGGAGACTGAGGAATGGGAGGCCGTTCAGAAGATCGATTCTGCCAAGGACAGGCTCAAAGCGCTGTCCTCGGCCGTGGAGAAGATTCTCGGCAGCGACGGCCAGGTGCACTCTGTAATTCTTACCGAACTCATCAGGAAGGTCGCATCCGAAGGGACCGACGACTGGGAGGCGGCCGTGGAGGAACTGGTCGCCAAGAAGAGACCGCAGGATACGCGCCCCTCCCTGATCGCCGCCGAATGCTACGCCCTGAAGAACGAGGGGGAGAAGGCGTATCAGTACATCTCCGCCCTCAGAGGCGATTCGGGGGAGTACGCGATATCCGACGTCCCCCTGTTCCACATCGTCAAGGCCGAGGCGGACCTCGTCCTCGGCAGGAAGAAGGAGGCCATAGAGAGTCTGGAGACGGCGATCCTCTCGGATCCGGTCAATCCGAAGGCCTACGAGATGCTGGCGGAACTGGTGCCGGAGAAGGATTGGTCCAACGCCCGCGCCTGCGAGATGCTGGCTGCCGGCAAGACCCCCGAGGAACCCCCGGACAACAACTCCGCGGAACACGACCTCTACAGGATTTACCGCGAGTGGTACATGGGGAGCAGGGAGACCGCCACGAGCCTCCTCATAGCGTCCCGCGGATACAGGGAGAAGGACGCCCGCTACTGTCTCCTCTCGGCCAGGATGTCGATGTGCGAGAAGGACTGGCACTCTGCGCAGAACATGTACGAGGCGGCCTGCCAGGCGATGCCCGGCAATGTGGCGGTCATCTGCGAGGCCGCCGAATCCTATGCGGAGGACGGAGATTACGAGAAGGCGCTGGCACACTACAGGAACGCCGAGGCGTACGATCCCGAGTCGCCCAGCGTGGCCAGGGGTCTCATCGATGCGTATATGGGCATCGGGAGGAACGACGAGGCCCTGCAGGTTATGAAGGAGTTCCTGGGGTCGGAGGCCTCGGATTACGACGACTACGTCTATGCGGCGAGGGCCCTGCTGCGCATGGCGTACATCGCGGAGGCGAGGATCGCCGCCTCGCAGATCCTCACGACCTATCCGGGGGACGGACCCGCATGCGCCGTCATGTCACGCGTGCTGATATCCGAAGGGAAACTGCCGGATGCGCAGAAGTACGTCCGTCTGGGTCTTCAGAAGAACCGCAGGGACCCGGAACTCCTGGCACAGATGGCCAGGGTTATGCTGGCCGGCAGACTCCCTCTCAAGGCCATCCGCTACGGGAAGAAGTCCGTCAGATACGACAGCAACTGCATAAACGGCCTGCTGGTGCTCATGGAGGCGTACCGCGAGCTGGGCGACAACGAGAAGACTGTCGGCGTGTGCCGTGCGGTCCTCGAACTCGACCCCCAGAACAGGGAGGCGGCCGACAATCTCTCGAAGATCGAACTGGAACAGGCGCTCCGTTCCTCCACCAACGCCTCGAACCTCATCCCCTCGATCTCCGGGGCGGACGATTTCATCGAACTCATCTCCGGCCTGCTCTCCGAGAAGAAGTATTCCGAGGTCATCAAACTCTGTGCGGACAGCGACAGCAGGTTCGGTTCCCTCGCCGAGGTCAGGAGGCTCAGGGGCAATGCGGAGTACGCCAAGGGCGATTTCATGAAGGCGTCCGCATCCTTCGCATCCGCAGCCGCCCTGGAGCCCAAGGCGGAGATCTGGCACTCCAAGGGCATGGCCGACGAGGCGTTCGGCGATCTGGAGTCCGCCGAGGGCGCCTACGACAAGGCCGTCCTCCTCAATACCAGGGAACCCAGGTACTGGATCTCCAAAGGGTGCATCCAGGAGAAGAAGGGCGACAGGGTCGGCGCCGTCGAATCGTTCAACCATGCGATAGAGCTGGACCCTAGGTCGTCCTACGCCCTCGCCAGGAAGGCGGCGATCCTCGCGGACGCCGGTAGGTTCGAGGAATCCCTCAGCTTCATGGATCTGGCGGAGGCCACTGATTCTGATAACGAGGGGCTGATGAAGCTGAGGCTGAAGATATGCCTCGCCGCCAGCAGATATCAGGACGTCATCTACATCGGCAAGAAGATCATGAAGAAGGGCGAGCCCGACGACACCGTCATAAGCTGCATCGTCCAGGCCGACATGCGCATAGAGGACTACGCCAGCGCCAAAAAGCTGGCGGAGAAGTCCCTGGCCGACAACCCCGACTCGGAACGCCTCATGGCCGCTGCCAGGGATCTGTACGTCCGTATGGGCGACAGCGAGGCCGTGATCTCCGTCTGCCGCAGGCTCCTCAAGACGTCCCCCTACGACAGGAAGACCAGGCGCGCCCTCGCCGACGCCCTCTACAAGACCGGCAGAGGGGAGGAGGCCGCCACGATCTACTCCGCTCTCGACGAGGAGGATTCCGAGGAAGGGAAGGGAGGGGACCGCAGGCAGGCGGAGGCCGGCTCTATGCAGGACCCGGATTCCATCATCTCCGTCGCAAGGTCTCTGCTGGCCGCCGGCGACACCGTGGGCGCCGGCAGGATGGCCGACCGCGCCATGGCCGCCGACCCCGACAATACCGACTACATCCTCTTCAGGGCCTCGGTCTACCGCAGGACGGGCGACGTGAGGATTGCCGAGGCGTTCCTGTCCCAGTGTCTTATGAGGAACCCCACGAATGGGACGATATACGCCGCCGCGGGGGATCTGCGCACGGAGCAGTCCGATTTCGCCGGCGCCGTCGACGCCTACGGAAAGGCCATACAGAACGGGGTCAAGAGTGCCGTCATCTACGTGAAACTCGGCTCCGTCCAGGAGAAGATGGGCGCCAAGGACGCCGCCATGGGCAGTTTCAAGACGGCCCTCATGCTGGACCCCCGTGAGGCGGAGGCGGGAAGGCGCCTCGCCGATATGCAGCTCAGGGACAGGGATTACGAGGGCGCCCTGAAATCCGTCAGGGCGTCCATCGACAGCCAGCCCTGCGCCGAATCCTTCGCCGTGTTGGCCCGGATCGCACAGGCGATGAAGGACAGGGACGGCGTGAATGCGGCATATTCCAGTTTCGTCAGGTACGACGATGCGTCGGAGGACGACTGCAGGGCGGTCATGGCCGCCCTGAACAGCGTCGGTCTCAGGACCGAGGCGAACAACATCAGGTCCCGTCTGTATCCCGACGAGGAATCCGTCGAGGAGGTTCCCGCGGAGGTCAAGAGGAACGCCGAGAGGATTATGAGGCGCGCATATATGCTGGGCGCCGAATGCAGCGATCCCGACGTCCTCGAGTCCATGGGGCTGGAGGAGGAGGCGGCCGAGAAGGCCGTCGCATATCTGCAGGACATCCCCGATTACGGGGACGTCATTCCGGGCACCAGCGACTTCGACAGGATGGAGACCCTGTCCCACAACGTGATAGCCAGAGGCAAGAACAAGGATCTGGAGCTCGTCTCCGTGGAGGCAGCGTACGTGGCCGGAGGGGCCAGGGACGCCGACGAGGCGAAGGTCCTCCTGGCGTACATGAACAGCTGTCGCAGGTCCAAACTTCCCAGGGAGATCCCGGAGAAATACGTCAGTCTGAGCGCGAACGTGTCCCCCAAGGACGGTACGGAGCAGGTCATGCTCGACCAGAATGTGGGAGTGTTTGGCGCCAGGATGATAATGTCCCAGGTGAATTGATCTTCCGTAAAAAAGGGGGTTCAGTAGTCGGTGATCTCCGACTTCATGAATTCCCTCATGAGGCAGGTCGCATAGTTGCCTTTGGGAAGGAAGAATGATACAGTATAACCGTCCGGATCCGTTCCGTAGGACAGATCCTTCACGGGACAGAGGATCTCCCTCCGGTCCCCTTCGGAACTGCAGTGCGGGAGCCCGGGGATGACGAAGTCATCCGTTTCGAGGCCGTTCTCCTCTATGACGGATCTCTCGATCTCGCCCATCTCGCCTTCGGCGAATTCCGAATTGCTTCCGAACAGGCATCCGGTGACGAATGCCCTGCCGAGTTTCACCTGTCTCTCCACTAGGTCGATGTTCCCCGCGGTGGCTACGATCTTCTGCCCGTGCAGGGGGACCATGTCGGGGCCCAGGGGGACGACCACGTCTCCCGTGACGGGACGGCCCAGAGGGAGCCCCTTCTCCATCCTTCTGCTGAGCATGATGTTGAAAAGATATGACTGGTAGGCGTGGACGAACATCATCTGGAGGTTCGTCGGCATGGCCGCGACGGCCCCCCTCCAGTCCCCCGGACGGTCGGCGATGTGGCCGATCATGATCTTCTCGAATCCCATGGAGTCGGGGACGGTGTTCAGAAGGGATGCCCAGTCGTCGGTCTCGGACAGGGCTTTTCTGCACGCCTCCGCCTTTCCGTCGCGGACGCCGTTGGAGGAGGGGGCGCAGACGTAGCATTTCACCGCTCCTTCGATATCCCCTCTGACGAGCCTCTCGCCCACGAGGTGGGTTATCGGCCTCACGACGCCGAATCTCTGGACGCCGAAGTAGTTGGGGAATCCGCGTTCGGTTCCGATATGGGTTTTCACTCTGTCGGCGATATCCCTTATCTCGTCTTCGGATTTCCCGCAACCGGTGACCCTGATGCCGAACCTGTTGCCGGTGAGGTCTCCGATGCGGATCCCCCTCCTGGCGGTGTAGATGTCGGAAAATTCGATGTCCTTGAGGGTGACCTTCTCCAGCTGCGAAGGGGGGCACTCGAAGGACATCAGCTGTGTGGTGACGGCCCTCTTGTCCTTCGTGCCGGCGAAGCCGATCCGTTCGCGGGAGATGCCCATCTCGCGGGCGAGGAGGCGGATCATGCGGTTGGATTCCCAGTTGACGGCCTTCACGGCGGCGATGGTGTATTTTCCGTTTTCCGCTTTTTCCGGGCCTTCCGAGACCTCGTCCACGACGAAGTCTTCCGCCCTGGCCTTTATGCGTCCGCCTGTACCGTCGGTATCGGTGAGATAGTACAGCATGCCGATGTCTTTCTCGGCAGTCGTGCACTTTCTGAAGGACATCGGTTCACTCGGAGACGGAGGAGAAGTAGTCCCCCACCGCAGCAGAGGCTCTCTTCAGGGCCTCTTCGGGGGTTCCGGAGCGGACCCTGATCTCGAGGTAGGGGTCGTCCAGGTCGGGGTGGTCGACGATGTACCTGCAGTACTCGACGGCATCATCTGCGTTGAGTTCGCCGATGATGGGCTCAATGATTGTGGTGCTGTGGTTTTTGAGGCCCAGCCTGAGGGTGTTTCCTTCCCTGCTCACAACGTAAATCTGCATACGTGCTCCATCGTGAGTCATATTATAAAGTTTTGTTCAGGGTCGGTACGGGCCCGTGCCGATGCGGGATGACATCCGTCTCATGGCGGGGGCAGGTTTGCGAAAACAGCGGTTTCGGGCGATTTGCCTGCGGATCTGTGATTCCATACCTCGTTTTCGGTTTGGATTCGGCAAGTACATTTATTTATCTAGTTGGACGTATGGGACAATAATCCACATAGCTGGCGTTAAGTGCGCCGTATTTGGTGATTTGAAATGAGCACTATTAAAATGAAAGGTTTTGCAATAGCCGTTATTGCGGTCATGGTATGTTCCGCGTTCGCCGTAGTTATGGCGGACAGCGACGATTCCGCGGCCGACGGCCAGAGCAGCAGTGCGGAATACAAATTCCATCTGCAGCTGAACGACGGAACCCACAGTTATTCCGCATGGATCGGTTCCCACTCCGGCGAGAGTTTCGCAGCCGCCCTCAAAGCGACGCTGGATGATGCCGGATTTACGTACGACATCACCGACTCCGGATGGGTAAATTCCATTACTGTCAACGATGTCACCTACGCTACTTCCGGAACCTACGGAACCGATCCTTACTACACCTTCGCCGTGTACTACTCCGATGGAGCTGAGTGGAAGGCCACTTCCAACTACAAGGAGGGAACCACCTTTTCCATCGTCTTTGACAAGTACCTGTTCTCTGCTCCTGCCACCGCAGATGCCTCGAAGTATTGCGACAGCGGATGGGGTTACTGGACTGTTCTCCCAGGTGTTCCGGTTTACGATGTATGGGCCTTCAACCTGCAGCTGAACGACGGAACCCACAGCTATTCCGCATGGCTGTCCGCTGGATCTGCGACCGCTATCACCAAGGACAATTTCATAACGGCCGTCAAAGACGCTCTCGACGCCAAGGGCCTGGGGTACGACATCTCCGAGACCGGGTGGTTCAACTCCATCACTGCCGACGGGGTCACCTATGCCACTTCCGGTTCTTACGGAACTGATCCTTACTACACGTTCGCTCTCTACTACACGAATGGCACCGCATGGGAATCCACCTCCACCTATGCCGAGAGCAGCGTGGTTTCCATCGTCTTCGACAAGTACCTTTTCTCCGCTCCCGCCGGAGCCGATGCCTCGAAGTATTACGACAGCGGATGGGGTTACTGGACTGTTCTTCCCACCAGCAGCACTCATGCGTACATCTCCACCATTATTGATTCTTCCAGTGATGGAAAATACAAATTCCACCTGCAGCTGAACGACGGAACCCACAGTTATTCCGCATGGATCGGTTCCCACTCCGGCGAGAGTTTCGCAGCCGCCCTCAAAGCGACGCTGGATGATGCCGGATTTACGTACGACATCACCGACTCCGGATGGGTAAATTCCATTACTGTCAACGATGTCACCTACGCTACTTCCGGAACCTACGGAACCGATCCTTACTACACCTTCGCCGTGTACTACTCCGATGGAGCTGAGTGGAAGGCCACTTCCAACTACAAGGAGGGAACCACCTTTTCCATCGTCTTTGACAAGTACCTGTTCTCTGCTCCTGCCACCGCAGATGCCTCGAAGTATTGCGACAGCGGATGGGGTTACTGGACTGTTCTCCCAGGTGTTCCGGTTTACGATGTATGGGCCTTCAACCTGCAGCTGAACGACGGAACCCACAGCTATTCCGCATGGCTGTCCGCTGGATCTGCGACCGCTATCACCAAGGACAATTTCATAACGGCCGTCAAAGACGCTCTCGACGCCAAGGGCCTGGGGTACGACATCTCCGAGACCGGGTGGTTCAACTCCATCACTGCCGACGGGGTCACCTATGCCACTTCCGGTTCTTACGGAACTGATCCTTACTACACGTTCGCTCTCTACTACACGAATGGCACCGCATGGGAATCCACCTCCACCTATGCCGAGAGCAGCGTGGTTTCCATCGTCTTCGACAAGTACCTTTTCTCCGCTCCCGCCGGAGCCGATGCCTCGAAGTATTACGACAGCGGATGGGGTTACTGGACTGTTCTTCCCACCAGCAGCACTCAGGCCTATGTTTCCACCATTATTGATAACATGGGCAGTGATGACGGCGACTCCAACATCCTCATCTACGTCGGCGCAGCCATCCTCGCAATCATT